>CAVFBA010000011.1:0-66367 GCA_963620665.1 bacterium | reverse complement strand
CCCCTCACCATATTCTAAAATTATCACTAACTTAGTACCACTTTTATACCTCGACAACAATGGCTAAACGCAAACTCAACGCAGACGCCCATCTCAACTTCCTCTGCGACAAAATACTCAAATTCTTCGCCGACGCCCATGGCGAAGCCCTCAACTACAAGCAAGTAACAGAAGGCATCGGCCGCAAATCCAAGAAAGACCGCGAGGAAATCCAAGACGCTCTCTACCTCCTCGCCCAACAAGGCCAACTAAACGAAGTAGCCTACGGCCGCTTCGCACGACCACTCGACACCAAATCCGGCAGAATTATCAACGGCACAGTCGACATGACCGCTTCTGGCGCCGCCTACATCATCCCCGATGACCGCGACGCCGAACCCGACGATATCTACGTCGACAAAAAACGCACCGCCACAGCCATGAATGGCGACCACGTGCAGGTGTCCATTTTCCGACGCACTCAAGGCCATAAACCCGACGGCGAGATTATCAACATCCTCGAACGTAAACGTGAGACCTTCGTCGGCATCCTCGACACCACCCCCTCCGCAGCATTCCTCATCTGCAATCCCAAGCAGACCGGCGGACACGACATATACATCCCCCTGAACGCCCTCAACGGCGCCGTCAAAGGCGATAAGGCTATTGCACGCATCACCAAGTGGCCAGAGAACGGCAAAAACCCCGAAGGCGAAATAACCGCCGTGCTCGGAGCTATGGGCAATAACCAAGCCGAGATGCACGCCATTCTCGCCGAATACGGCCTGCCATACTCATACCCCGAGAACGTGGCCGCCGAAGCCGAGAAAATAGAACCCGGCATAACCCCAGAAGAGGTGGCACGACGCCTCGATATGCGCCAAGTCACAACCTTCACCATCGACCCCGCCGACGCCAAGGACTTCGACGACGCGCTCTCCCTACGACAACTGCCCGACGGCAACTGGGAGGTGGGCGTGCACATCGCCGACGTAACGCACTACGTCACTCCTGGCACCATAATCGACGAGGAAGGATACGACCGTGCCACTTCCGTCTACCTCGTCGACCGCGTTGTGCCTATGCTCCCCGAGAGGCTCTCCAACTTCCTATGCTCTCTACGCCCCAACGAGGAGAAACTGACTTTCTCCGTCATAGCCGTGCTCAACGACAACGCCGACGTGCTGTCAAGCAAGATAACACGAGCCGTAATTAAGAGCGACCGCCGTTTCACCTACGAAGAGGCGCAAGCCATAATCGAGGGCGGAGAGGGCGACTTCAAAACCGAGATCCTCAAACTCAACGACCTCGCTCAGAAACTACGAGCACGCCGCTTTGAACATGGCTCAGTCAAGTTCGAACGTGTAGAGCCGCGTTTCACTATCGACGAGAATGGCAAACCTCTCTCCGTATTCTTCAAAGAGGCCAAAGAGAGCAATATGCTCGTAGAGGAGTTCATGCTGCTCGCCAATAAGCGCGTGGCAGAGTTCGTAGGCAAGGACGAGTTCAACGAGACAGGACGTAAGCGCACCCCAAAAGCCTTCGTCTACCGTGTGCACGACAAGCCTTCCGAAGAGAGATACGAGAAGTTCACCTCCTTTATACGACGCTTCGGCTACGAGGCAGCACCACAAAAAGGCGAGTCCATCAGCAACGCCGTGAACCGCGTGCTCGCCGAGGTCAAGGGCAAAGGCGAACAGGAACTCGTCGAGGTTCTCGCCCTCCGCACCATGGCCAAAGCCATCTACACCACAAACAATATCGGCCACTACGGCCTCGCCTTCGACTTCTACACTCACTTCACATCTCCTATCCGCCGCTACCCCGACATGATGGTGCACCGCCTCCTCGCCACATATATGTCGGGCGGGCGCAGCGTCAACACCGAGGCTCTCGAGGAACGTTGCAAACACTGCTCCGAACGCGAGGTCTTGGCCGCCGAGGCCGAACGCGACTCAATCAAGTATAAGCAGTGCGAGTTCCTTCTCGACCGCCTCGGCGAAGAGTTCGATGCCCATATATCAGGTGTCACCGAATGGGGCCTCTACGCCGAAATCGACGAGAATATGTGCGAAGGCATGCTCTCCATAAAGGACTTCGACGACGACCAATACTCTTTCGACGAGGACAACTATTGCATAGTAGGCCGCAACACAGGCAAACGCTATCGCCTCGGCGACAAAATCCGCGTGCGCATAGCCAACGCCAATCTCGAGAAAAAACAGGTCGATATGGCTCTCGCCGGCTCTCCCCTCACCTCCATCGAACGGCAGAACCAAAAGGTACTCGCCTCAGGTGGCGACCTCGCCAAGATGCAACGCGAGGCAGCACTCAGCCATGCCGATGCCGCACCCAAAAAAGACCGATTCGGCGGTCATGGCGGCAAGAGTGGACATGGACACGGACGACGTGACAGCGCCGGCTCTCCACGTGGCGTATTCGCACGCCGTGCCTCCAAAGGCCGCGACGCCAACAAGAAGAAGTCCCGCAAAGGCAAGAAGTAAGGCCTCTCCCACGCCACAACAACACATAACAGAAGAGCACCCGTACCCCCAATAAGGGATGCGGGTGCTCTTCGTATGCGCTACACCAACCTACAACGGGTACTCGTTGAACGCATACAGCACGGTCGAGAGATATCGCTCGCCCGTATCAGGCAGGAACACCACTATGTTCTTGCCCTTGTTCTCAGGACGCTTAGCCAACTCAAGCCCCGCAAACGCTGCCGCTCCAGACGAGATGCCCACCAAGAGGCTCTCCGTCTTCGACAGCTCACGGCTCGTCCTGATAGCGTCGTCATTATCCACGGGGATAATCTCATCAACAACGCTCCTGTCAAACGTCTTAGGCACAAAGCCCGCGCCAATGCCCTGTATCTTATGCGCCCCGCTCTTGCCGCCCGACAAGACAGCCGACGTGGCAGGCTCCACGGCCACAATCTTCACTCCCGGGTTATGCGCCTTCAACCCCTTGCCTACACCACTCACCGTGCCACCCGTGCCTACACCGGCCACGAAGATGTCCACCTTGCCATCCGTGTCGCGCCATATCTCCTCCGCAGTGGTCTTGACATGGATAGCAGGGTTGGCAGGATTCTCAAATTGCTGGGGTATGAACGAGCCAGGATGTGCGGCATGCAGCCTCTCAGCCTCAGCAATAGCACCCTTCATGCCCTCCGCGCCAGGAGTCAAGACAAGCTCCGCTCCCAACGCCTTCAGCAGGTTGCGCCTCTCTATGCTCATAGTCTCCGGCATCGTCAAGATGAGCTTGTAACCCTTCACCGTGGCCACAAATGCCAGCCCCACACCCGTGTTGCCCGAGGTAGGCTCAATAATCAAAGCACCTGGCTTGAGGAGCCCCCTATCCTCGGCATCCTCAATCATGGCGAATGCCACACGGTCCTTAGCACTGCCGAGAGGATTGAAATACTCCAACTTGGCTATCAGGTTAGCCTCCAAACCCTTGCTCGCCGCATAGCTGTTGAGCTTCAGCAGGGGCGTGTTACCGATCAGGTCGGTCAATTTCTCCGCAATCTTTGTCATGTCTATATCTGATTAGGTTTATTCCCGTTTCTCTGATAGCAAAGTTACACCCCCCACCCCACCCCGCAAATAACGCAGTTGTGGTATATTCATACCGCAAGAATAGGGGTTACTCCCCCACCCTTATCACCATACCACTCCTCGCGGTAACCCTCAATTTATCCACACCTTTATACCTCTTGCCCGTCAAAAGCTCCACACCAGTGAGGCGCGCACCCGTTAGTTCGGCAAATCGCTCAATATTGAGGGTCATGCGTTTATGCTCCATATTGAGTACAACCATCACACATTCGTCAGCAAGCAGACGAAAATAGACATATACATTAGCCGTGGGTAGGAAATGGATAAGCCTGCCACAACCTATCGCAGGACTGTCACGCCTAATCTCGGCTAACCTGCCAATAAGAGCCTTCATGTCGCCACTACCACTCTCCATCCACTCAACTGGCATATCACGACGTATATCGGCATGTCCCTTGTCAGAGTCACCTTCCATAGGTATCTCCGTGCCATAGAAGATTTGGGGCACACCACGGGTCGTCATGAGGAATATCATGGATAGGCGCAGCGCGTTGACATCATTACCAAGGCGAGAGAAGATACGACCCGTGTCATGATTGTCGGCAAAGATCATCATGTTGTTCGGGTCGGCATAAACCCTGTCATTAGCTATCGCATCGTAGAGACGCAGAGCACCACGTCCATAAGCATAGCCCTCCGTGAAGGCTTGCGATATGGCCTCTTGCAAAGGAAAGTCCATAAGCATCACGCCATCGCTACCCCATGCCGAGAGTATGGCGGCACTCGCCACCCACGTCTCTCCCACTATCGTAATGTCAGGATACTCCTCACGCACACGGCCAACCCACCATGCCATACCATCAGCATCAGCGTATGGATAGGTGTCAACACGCAGAGCCGCCAATCGTGCCGTCTCGACCCACCATATAGCCACCTCCGCCATATACTCGCACAGCAAGGTGTCACGCATATTGAGGTCGGCCATAGTAATGTCAAACCAACCCTCTACGGTGCGTTTCTTGTCATAGCGTGAGGCGTGAATATCAGCCACTACGCCCGGCCTGTAATTAGTAGGCTCCGCTTTCCACTCCCAACTGTTTATCCACTGCGAACTGGGGCAGTCGGTCAACCAGTAGTGACGTGTGCCGCAATGGTTTAGGACAATGTCCATCACGAGCTTTATGCCCCATTGGGCAAGACGCGAGGAGAGCGACGAATAGTCGGCCAAAGAGCCAAGACGAGGGTCTACCTCATAGTAGTCGGTTGTGGCATAGCCATGATAGCTGCATTCGTCCTGGTCGGTGGTGAATACGGGAGTAAGCCAAAGGGCTGAGACATGCAGGCTATGGAGATAATCGGCATGCGACGCTGTGCCACGCAGATTACCACCATGACGACCATAATCTTTTCGTTTGTTGACTCCCTCACGCATTGACCTTGAGGGGACATAGCTGTCATCATACGCGAACCTGTCCGGCATGGCAAGGTATAAGGTGTCGTTGCCCGACAAGCCACGTGCGACAGGTGCGGCACGGCGTTTTAGCTCGTAGGGTATGGTGTGTTCACTCTTGCCGTTGCGGGAGAGTTCAATATTGAATACTCCCGGTTGGGCATCGTGGCCAATAAGTAGATTGAGAAACAGGTAGTTTACGCTGTCGGTCGTGGTCACTGATACAAGTTCTACACCTTTAGCGTTGATTATCGGCCTTGTCAGAGCCACATTATGGCCGTGGAGAGTCAAGAGAAGGCGGTTGCTCTTCATGCCCACCCACCAGTTCATGGGCTCTACTCGTGCCACACTTACAGAGGTGTCAGAGTTCGCCCGCACCACGATAGGGCGCGGGTAGTCCATTTTGTTTTTCATCGTAGAGGTTTGAGTCGGTTAGGTCAGGTCGTGGCAAGAGTCCCTCACAAGATACGGACGGTCATCTTCACGTCTTTGAGAGGGCGAGAGTTGGCATCGACCTTCATGTTGTTTATCTTCACCATCACGTCAAGTCCTTCGGTAATCTCACCAAAGACAGTATACTCGTTGTCAAGCTGAGGCGCACCACCCTTGGTGGTATAGTCTTGCCGCTGTTCGTCAGTGAACTTCTTATATTTCGAGACCCTATATTCCATGTCTATTTGATCCTTTATCTCCCTCATCCGAGCCTTATATGCGGCAGGGTCGGTCGTTTTGAGCTGTTCGAGCTCAGCTTTATAGGGGGTATAGTAAGTCTTGATGAGTGAGTTTTTGATTGGGACGTTTATACTCTTCTCATATTTTGTGAGAAACTCATCGTCATAGACACGGCCACGGACAATATAGAACTGCGAGACGTCAGAAGTCTTAAAGACGTTCACCTTGTCTGGCTGACGAGGTGCGCACAATGCGCCAAACTTATGATAGCACTTCGGGGTGAACTCAGAATCGATATTCACGGCCTCATCACCATAGCCGATATGCTGACCCGGACGAGCGTTCCTACTGTCGGACGAGCCACCTTGAATTACAAAGTCCTTCACCACGCGATAGAAGAGCGTGCCATCAAAATGCTTCTCTTTGACAAGTTTCACAAAAGCATCCCTATGACCGGGAGTCTCATCATATAAGAAACCACGCATAGTACCCATATTGGTCTTTATCTCGAAACGGACACTCTGCGCCATGGACAAGACAGAGCAGAGGGTAAGGACTAAAATCAGAGCTATTCTCATTGCTTATTACTTAATCTCACGTATCACCATCCAAACGTCACGACCCGGGCGCATATTGGGGTAGACCGCCACAGAGGCTATTGAGTCGATAACGTCAAGACCCTCATATACCTCGCCAAACACGGTATAGTCCATGTCAAGATGGGGTGTGCCGCCAAGTGTCTGGTACACATCGCGCACTTCCTCGGGCATATCGATAATCTCGCCACGCTCACGACCAAGCTGCTCCACCCTCTCGACAATGCGGATTTGCATATCGCTTAGCTCCTCGGCATTGCCTTCGTTCTGGAGTATTTGGAGAGAGTCCTCATAGAACTTCATGACTTCCTTATAGATACGGCCACGCGCCCTGTTGTTGTGGATAGTCTCAATCTCACCGAGGGTGATGGGGCTTTGCTCCTGCCCTTGGACGATATAGAACTGGCTGCCACTGCTCTTCTTGTCGGGGTTGGAGGCGTCAGGCTGGCGTGCCGCGCATAGGGCACCCTTCTTATGGAAATGCTCGGGGTAGACTATCTCGGCAGGAATATCGACTCCTATGCTTGCCTCGCCAAGTTTTTGCGTAGGACTGGTATGACGGCTCGTGGGGTCACCACCCTGAATCATGAAACCGCGTATGACACGGTGGAAGAGTAGAGAGTCGTATTCGCCAGAACGTACGAGCTTCATGAAATTGTCACGGTGTAGGGGCGTGTCGTCATAGAGGCGTGCCTTCATCGTGCCGTAGGGGGTCTGTATCGCCACACGGCAATCTTTGTTGGCAGAGCAGCTTAGGAGCATCGCCACAAGGCAAGCCGAGAGAAAGAGGTGTATCTTAGTGCGCATCAGTGATGATATCTAATAGTTTAAGAACTTAAAGCTGGCTTGAGAACCCGACTGTGTCAAAGTACGGACTATATAGAGCCCCGAGGGCATGGCACAGAGGTCGAGTTGGGCGTACGAGTCGCCATTGGCGTTGAGCTGAGTCATGAGTCGGCCTTGCCTATCGTAGACTGCCACGAGGGAAAGTGCATCAGCCTGAATGGAGACTACACCATCAGAGACGGAGAACTCTATATCGGGGATGGATACATCGGCAATAGCAGTGTCGACAACTTCAGAGTAGATCATGTTGACAGCAAGTTTACGACCCGTCACGACAGATAGAGTCGACTTATTGGATGTGGACTCTTGGAGCATATAGTCAGAATCGGCATCCACGGCAAGGAGGTAGAGGGCATCTCGAGAGGAGAAATTGGATGCCATGACATGAATGTAAACCTTAGTGTCTTTAGTGACAGCAAGGGGTGTGGGCAAGGCAAAAAAGACAGTGCCCCCATCAAAGTCGCTGAGCACCGCATAGGTGGTGGTAGAAGGGGCTTTTATGGAACTCGTGCTGAGACCGACTTCGACTTTAGCAGTCTCGGCAGACAGCTCGTAGCATGAGATGCATGAGACATCAGATGCGGTGAGGCCAATGGCCCATATAGTGCGCGAGGACTCAAGAGTGAGGGGTTGGACAATATGGGTCATTGAGAAACTCAGAGCATCTGCCTCGTATGCTTCGGCATTTAAGAGGTCGTAGTTGGCACTTGTGGAGACTACACCATCCGACTCAACAAAGTCAAGACCACCAAGGGAAGTAATGCCGCTACCAGTAGGGTCGAGCACATCTGAGAGTGTTTTGTAGCCATTAGAACTGGCGTCCCACGCGGCACTGAGCATCCAGTAGTAGTCGCGCTTAGGGCTCTTGCACGAGGAAGCACCCCCAGAGAGCGCACCTATTACGCGGCCATCGCTGTTGAAGAGAGCACTGCCCGAAGAGCCTCCCTCAGTTGCACCATCAGACCATTCTGGCACAAGCCAGTGGGACGCGTTGGTGAAAGAACCTCCAAGGGCGTTCTTATCACTCGTATAGGAGGCGCGGGGTGTGGCAGATGGCGCAACGGAGACCTTCTTGGCATCACCGTAAGGATGATGTATGCAAAAGAGATTGTAGGCTATGGAGGCATCGGAGAGATCCCAACCAGACCAATAGGGGACGGAACAGACAGAGGGAGACTGGGACAGACGAATAACGGCCATATCCGTTCCAGCATCGAAGGCGAGAAGCGTACCTCCATAGATACACTCCGTGCCGCCACAATAGACACCATAGTCGTTCTGGCAGAAATATTCCTCATAGCCAAAGAGAGCCTCACAAGAGGTGAGAGCAGCCGAGCCAACCACGTGAGCCGCTGTCAGGACGAGGGGAGCGCGGTCGTTGGATGTGTTGTTGACGAGTGTCCCAGTGCCGAAATAGATGCCATTGAGAATGAGACGACATACGCTGCGGCGTTGCTTGTCGCTACCTGAGTAGCACACGGCAGAAATCTCACATTCGCTTGAAGAGCCGTAACTGCCAGCCACAGCCTTGTTGGTCCCCTTGCGCTCATGAAGTACATCGCGAAAGCCACAGTTGGCGGCGGTAATAGTGAAGGTGGGAATGGGAGTGGCAGGGCCTGTGTATCGTACGACTATGGCACTGCCAGGAATAGTGGGAGTTATGGCTTTGTCTCCGCCAATCCATACGGTTTTAGTCTCATTGGCAAGAGTGTCGGTCACAGAGAGGCTACCACCCAATGGGAGGGAGACAGCCTCGAGGCAGAGGCTCATGCTGAAGGCACCAGGACTAACAAATGTGGCAGACCAAAAGAGGGTGCCATCAGAGAGTGTAGTGGCCTCGGATGAGTCGAAAGGGACATTAATGTCAATGCGCTGGGCAAATAGTGCTTCTTGCTGCTTAGACGTGGCAGAAGGGGCGACAGGCGATGGCAGCTCGATACGCCGACCGGGTATATCGGGGTCGGCATAAACCTGAGCCACGGCATCGGCACCTGAGAGCAGGACAAGAGAGACAAGTAAAAGAAGGGGAGAGAGCAGTTTATCATACATCATAGGCACTGACATATATTGCACTAAGGTAAGCAAAATAATCGGAACGTGGCGATGGGAGGGTGATATAGACGACCAACGGGCGAAACATCGGCATGAACAGGCAAACGGAGAAAAAAGGCGGCAGGCCGACCAGCATCAACCAAAAACCTTAAATTTGTATTCGCGATGGCATAACAACACAACCCCACATGATTAAGAATAAAAGCCTTGTCTCCATTAATGACTTCAGCAAAGAGGAGATGCTGAGGATACTTGACCTTGCGGCAGATTTTGAGGCCAACCCCGACCAGCCTATCCTGCGCGGCAAGATTATAGCAAGTCTGTTTTTTGAACCCTCGACGCGAACCCGACTGAGCTTTGAGACGGCGATGAACCGCCTGGGGGCAAGGGTGATAGGATTCTCCGACGTCAACGCCACATCAACCACAAAGGGTGAGACCCTGAAGGACACAATAAGGATGGTGAGCAACTACGCCGACCTCATTGTGATGCGTCACCCATTGGAGGGAGCCGCACGATACGCCTCAGAGCAAAGCTCGGTGCCAATAGTCAACGCCGGAGACGGCGCCAACCAGCACCCTTCGCAGACGCTGCTGGACATGTATTCGATGCGCAAGACGCAAGGCACACTTCAAGATTTGAAGATAGCAATGGTGGGAGACCTAAAGTATGGGCGCACGGTGCACTCACTAATCATGGCGATGAGCTACTTCAACCCGACATTCTATTTCGTCGCGCCCGACGAGTTGAGGATGCCACAGGAGTATAAGGCGTTTCTCGACGAGAAGGGCATCAAGTATGAGGAGCATCACGACATGGCCGACGTGTTGCCACTGGCAGACATACTATATATGACGCGAGTGCAGAAAGAACGGTTCTCGGACTTGATTGAGTATGAACGGGTGAAGAACACATACGTGCTACACAACGACATGCTGGCGGTGAGCAAGGACAACATGAGGATATTGCATCCGCTGCCACGCGTGGGGGAGATCTCAACGGACGTGGATCAAAACCCGAAGGCGTATTTCTTTGAGCAGGCGAAGAACGGTATGTATACGCGCATGGCCATTATCGCCGCAATACTTGGAGCGAAAGAATAACAGAAGGAAGCAATGGAAAACAGCAATAAAGAACTGAAAGTAAGTGCCATAAAAGACGGCACCGTGATAGACCACATCCCGGCGCAAAACCTATTCAAGGTCATCTCGCTATTGGGCCTGGAGCAGATACCAAACGCTATAACGTTCGGGACAAACCTGGAAAGCAAGAAACTGGGGAGGAAGAGCATCATAAAGGTGGCAGACCGTTTCTTTGAGGATGACGAGATAAACAAGATTGCGCTTGTGGCACCAGAGGCTAAGTTGAACATCATCAAGGACTACAAGGTGGTGGAGAAACGCCAGGTGTCGTTGCCCGAGGAGATAAGGGGATACGTGAGGTGTTTCAACCCGAAGTGCATAACGAACCATGAGGAGATACAGACACGATTCACGGTATTGAGCAAACTGCCATTGGCGTTGAAGTGCCACTATTGCGAGAAGGTCACGACAGAGGAGCATGTGGTTATAAAATAGGAAATCATGGGAGATATGAGGTTTAAGCCGGGCAACATGCTATATCCGTTGCCAGTGGTGATGGTGAGTTGCGGCGACGCGCCAGAGAATTATAACATCATCACCGTGGCGTGGACGGGGACTATCTGCTCCACTCCACCTATGATCAGCATATCGGTGCGCAAGGAGCGTCATTCGCATGGGATAATAATGCGGACGGGCGAGTTCGTGGTGAACTTGACCACCGAGGAACTGGTGAGGGCTACAGACTGGTGCGGGGTTAAGAGTGGCAGGGACGTGAACAAGTGGGAGGCTATGGGGTTGACCCCGTCAAAGTCGGAGAGCGTGAGTGCCCCCGGGATTGCGGAGAGCCCAGTGTCGATAGAGTGCAAGGTGAGGCAGGTGATAGAGCTTGGGAGCCATGATATGTTCTTGGGAGAGGTCACGGGTGTGCGGGTCGACGATAAGTATGTAGACGTTGAGAGTGGCGCATTCAATTTAGAAAAGGCGCACCCGATATGTTATAGTCATGGGAAATATTACGCCATGGGGCGGATGTTGGGGAAGTTTGGATATTCGGTGCAGAAGAAAAAAAAATAGGAGCGGCGCAGACGCTCGGGGTATTTTGTAGACAATCTAAGTAGGAGGATATTGCCTAAGCGGGCGGAAAGGGGTAATTTTGCGGGATTTAGAAAAGTGTTAGCGTACAACCTTGAGCTCTGCATCGGAAAATAATAAGCGCATAGCGAAAAACACCGTCCTGCTGTATGTGAGGATGGGCGTGACGATGCTGATATCGTTGTATACGTCGCGGGTGGTGTTGGAGACATTAGGGGTTGAGGATTTCGGAATATACAACGTTGTGGGTGGTGTCGTGGCAATGTTCTCGATGCTTAGCGGGTCATTGTCGGCAGCGATATCGAGGTTTATGACGTTTGAGTTGGGAAAAGGGGATGGAGAGAAATTACATAGGGTATTTTGTTCGTCGGTCAACATACAACTTATACTATCGGCTATCATTCTTGTGCTGTCAGAAACAGTGGGATTGTGGTTCTTGAATACTCAGATGAACATTCCAGAGCCACGTATGTCGGCTGCAAACTGGGTGTTTCAATGTTCCATTCTTACTTTCATACTTGGGCTTGTCAGCTCGCCATACAACGCATCCGTCATATCGCATGAGCGGATGTCGTTTTTTGCGGTCGTGAGTATAAGTGAAGCGGTTGTCAAGCTCATCATAGTCGTCTCTCTACAATTCGCCCCGGCAGACAAACTTGTCACATACGCTGTGGCGCTTGCGCTTCTCGCCCTTGCTGTCCGTATTCTCTATGGGGTGTACTGCTCTCGCCAATTTGACGAGTGCCACTACTCCACAACCATAGACAAGCCACTGGTCAAGCAGATGTTCAGCTTTGCGGGATGGAACTTCTTTGGCAGCGGGTCGTGGCTGCTTATGAATCAAGGAGTCAATATCCTCATCAACATCTTCTTCGGGGTTACATTCAATGCCGCACGAGGCATAGCAGCCCAGGTTGAGGCAGCAGTCAACAGTTTCGTATCCAGTTTTACCACAGCCCTTAATCCGCAGATAACCAAAGACTATGCTCGTGGCGAACTTGACCAGATGCTTAAACTCGTCTGCGCTGGCTCGAAGTACTCATTTTTTCTTATGCTGTTTGTCGCCCTCCCTATCTTGCTCGAGACAGAGACGATACTTGATATTTGGCTAAAGAACACGCCTGAGTATGCGGTGATGTTTGTTAGGTTGACGATAATGCTCTCTCTTCTCGCCATAGTCTCAAATACGATGATTATCGCCATGTTAGCTACTGGCGACATTCGTAATTATCAATTGACAGTCGGAGGACTTGGCATGCTTATATTCCCTATTGTTTGGGTGTTATACAAGTTTGGCATGCCAGTGTGGGTTTCTTACGTTGTTCACTTTCTAATATTCGTCATGCAGTTAGTGGTTAGGCTTTTTATGCTGCGAAGAATGGTAGGTCTTAACGTAACACATTTTTTAAGGCACGTTATCCTACGAGACATTTCTGTTCTTCTGCTTTCAGGTCTGGTTCCTATTGCCATTATCATATTCGTAGATGCATCCCTGCTACGCCTGCTTTTAACTTTGTCCGTATCGCTCTTGTCCGTTGCCGGAGCTGTCTATTTCATGGGGTTGACTAAAGACGAACGAGGCATCGTAATAAGAGCCAAAGCAAACCTCGTCAATAAATTCACAAAGCACCTCTGATTGCCTATGATAAAAGCTATGCTAAAGAAAGTTTGGCATGTCTTGTTGCAACTTCGACCAAAGAGAGTTGTCAAGGCGACCATAGTAAACGTGAGTCATGATGGGCTGCTCACAGGTAAGACTGCTCTCATCACGGGTGGCACAAGTGGTATAGGATTGGCAATAGCAAAAGCCTTTTTGCAAGCCGGGGCATCGGTCGTCATCGCCGCTCGAGGAAAAGAAAAACTTGGCAAAGCTACATCTGCCCTCTCATCTGTATGCAAAGAAGGGCAGGCAATAAAATCTGTGGTTCTCGACTGTGCCAATGTTGCTTCTTTCGGCTCTGTCCTCAACGAAGCGGAAAATTTATTAGAGTGCAAGTGCTTTGATATACTGGTAAACAATGCAGGCACAGGAGGGGGAGTGTGGGGTCATTGTTCAGAAGCCGACTACGACAAGGTCATGAACACGAACCTCAAAGGCTCTTTCTTTCTCTCACAATCTGTCGCAACACGGATGAGGACAGCTGGAATCAAGGGCAACATATTGAATATTGCCTCTTCTTCAAGCCTTCGTCCCGCTAATTCGGCTTATACACTATCTAAGTGGGGCATTCGCGGTTTAACGGTTGGTCTCGCCAAGACTCTCATAAAGTATGGCATAGTAGTGAACGGTATAGCACCTGGACCTACCGCAACCCCCATGCTCTCCCACGACTCTAATGATATAGATCTTCCCTCTAATCCATCTGGTCGTTTTGCACTACCTGAGGAAATCGCAGGTTTCGCTGTCATGCTCTGCTCCGATGCTGGTAGAATGGTAGTAGGAGATGTCCTATACATGACAGGAGGAAGTGGCGTGACCACATTTGACGACTTAAATTACGATTTCTAACAATATGTCTGAGTTTCATTACACTGCCGAGAAGAACGTACAGGTTGTCGTCTCTCTCCTCAAAGCGTACGGAATAAAGCGTGTCGTTGCTTCTCCTGGCGCTACTAATGTTACTTTTGTTGTCAGCGTACAATTCGACCCATTCTTCGAGGTCTATTCGTGTGTGGATGAACGATCTGCTGCCTATATGGCTTGTGGAATTGCCGATGAAACAGGCGAACCAGTTGCATTAAGTTGTACTGGTGCCACGTCATCCAGAAACTATATGCCTGGCTTGACTGAAGCCTACTACCGAAAACTTCCAGTACTTGCCATTACATCCTCCCAAGAGGGATGCAGACTCGGTCACCTTACTCCTCAAGTAACAGACAGGACTACGCCCCCCTCAGATGTAGTTCTAAAGAGTTTTCAAATAGGATTAGTAAAAGATGATGTAGATTTTTGGGATCGCACGATCAAGGCAAATGCAGCAATGTCTCTGCTCTCAAGACGTGGCGGCGGTCCAGTTCATATAAATCTCGAAACTCGTCAGTCACGAGACTATTTTGTCAAGTCACTCCCCGCCGTCAAAAAGATAGACCACTATTCATCGCATGATGAGTTTCCAGCAATGGTAGCCAAGAAGATAGCAATCTTTATAGGCAGCCATAGGGTCATGTCGAATGACGAGCAGAACGCTATTGACACTTTCTGTGAAGCACACAATGCTGTCGTACTATGCGACCAAACAAGTGGATACCATGGCAAATACAAGATTCTTTCCGCCTTGATACTTGGCCAAAAGAACCTCAAAGATGAATCTGACTACCGTGATTTTGACCTTGTAATCCACATTGGCGAAATATCAGGTGATTACTTCAGCCATTTCAACGCCAAAGAAGTTTGGCGAGTTAGTGAAGATGGCGAAATACGTGATACATTCCACTCTGTTTCTAAAGTCTTTGAAGTCAATGAAATTGACTTCTTCAGTCGCTATGCGAATGGGTGTTCTGCGCAACCTACAACCCTCTACACATCTTTTAAGGAGTGTCACAACAGGCTCGTTGCACAAATGCCAGAGTTGCCATTCTCTAACGCCTATATAGCGAAAACTCTCGCTCCTCAAATCCCTGCGAATAGTTACCTTCACCTTGGCATTCTCAACCACCTACGCTCTTGGAACCTATTTGAAGTTAACAACGACGTTATTTGTCGTTGTAACGTTGGCGGGTTCGGCATTGATGGAGTCATGTCAACAGTAGTGGGTGGAGCTATCGTGAAGAAGGACAAGTTACATTTCTGTATTCTTGGCGACCTGTCTTTCTTCTACGATATGAACTCCATAGGAAATCATCATATAGGCAACAACCTCCGTATCTTGCTGGTTAATAACGGTCGTGGAGTCGAGTTCCATACAAGTGGGCACGTTGGGGATGTCCTCCACGAAGAGACAGACAAATATATCGCAGCAGCTGGTCACTTCGGATGCAAGTCGGAAAAGTTGGTAAAGCATTTTGCTGAAGATTTGGGTTTCTCATACATTTCTGCAAAGAACAAGGAAGAGTTTGACGCTACTGTGGCGCAATTTGTTGCCCCGTCGGGGGACAAATCTATCATATTTGAGGTCTTTACCTCTACTGCCGACGAGCGTGAGGCAACTAAAATGATAACACGAGTTGAAGGTGAGCCCGCTATGGGACTCAAATCCATAGCCAAGTCTATTTTGCCGGACTCGGCTATCAACACTCTTAAATCTATCTTAAAAAAGTAGCCTTAGTATGCGACTCGGTATAATATCCCTGAACCTTCACTCTAACATTGGCGGCATACTCCAGTCGTATGCGCTTCAGACTGCGTTGGAGAGGCTGGGACATGAGGTTGTGGGTATCAACAACTATGAATACAAGAGGTTGCCTGCATGGAAAGTCGGATTCTTATTGATTAAGGCCATAGTCCGCAAAGTCGTCCGACGCAGAGGTGTCGCCCTTGCTCACTATTTCGAACTCAAGGCTAAATCGTCATTTGTTGAGAAGTACATACACCTCCAGACACCACAGGATTTCACCCGCATCAAAGAGGGAGGCTTTGGTGGTTTCGTGGTTGGAAGCGACCAAGTGTGGCGTCCGTGCTATTTTAACGGCAGGCACAATCCCCACGGCATTGTTAATGCCTATCTTGCCTTTTCTGACGGTTGGGCAGACACTAAGCGCATTGCGTACGCTGCCTCCTTTGGCGTTTCAGACTGGATATACACGCCCGAAGACACGACACTTTGTGCCGCTGCCGCTAAACATTTCGATGCCATAAGTGTACGAGAGGACTCCGCTGTGGCTCTCTGCGAGCAACATCTTGGAGTCAAAGCTCAGCACGTGGTCGACCCTACCATGCTTCTTACGGCAGACGACTACTCACAATTTTTCTTGTCAGACACCACTACATTCCAAGGCGAGCCTCTTTTCTGCTACCTACTTGACCGCAGCAAAGAAAAAAGCGCACTTGTAAAGCAGATAGCACAAGGTAACGACTGCAACTATTCTTACATAAGTGGTGGCACTAACTATTTCCGCCCCATCAAGAATGAGATCCGTTTTGCCTCTATACCTCAGTGGTTACGTTGCTTTCACGATGCCAAGTTTGTCATCACTGATTCTTTTCATGGCTCAGTCTTCAGTATCATATTCAACAAGCCTTTTGTTGTCCTCACCAACCCAGGCCGCGGTAATGCCCGCATGGAGAGTCTTCTCCGAATGTTCAATATGTCGGATCGTCTCATAACAGACCACGCTAACCCTGACATTACTGCTGTTAATTGTCTTCTCCACACTCCGCTTGATGTCGAGTCTCGCCTTGCTGATCTTCGTTCACAGGGAGTGGATTTCCTTAGCAAGGCACTATCATAGCCATCTATAAAGAATCAATTCGTCCCGCCAAGTGGAGGCTTGGCGGGACGAACTGTTTTGTGCCCCAAGCGGGACTCGAACCCGCACGGCCTTGCGGCCAAGGGATTTTAAGTCCCTCGTGTCTACCATTTCACCATCAGGGCATTGGGGACACGGCGCGAATATACACATTTTCCGGTGGCAAGCTATGGCTTTTTGGCTATCTTTGCACCCGATTAATCCACGGGGCGCGATGCCCCAAATGTCTAACCAATACATATAGCATGGACGACTACCCTCCGGCGAACAATGAGCAAAGCTCTTGCGCACACGTCTCGCGACGCACGACGGGATTCGCCATGCATACCTGCCATACCCGTTAGGGCAGAGCATCACGAACCTCATGGCCACGAGACTGGCGCACGCCCCATCTTAGTCTCGAATTCCTAATCCATAACTGGTAAGGCCATGATGACTTTCTATATCAACACTAAGGGCTATGAGGTCACGGACAAGTGGCAGCCCAACTGTTGGACATCGTTGGAATGTCCGACCCCCGAGGAGCGTAATTTTCTTATCTCTGGACTTGAGGTGCCAGAGTCGTTCATATCTGATATTGAGGATAATGACGAGCGGCCACGTCGTGACGAGGAGGACGACGGGTGGCAGCTTATAGTGGTGCGTATCCCGATACGGCGTAATGACTCGCGTATTGATTTCACGACTGTGCCGTTGGGTATCATCATACGCGATGATGTGCTGGTGACGATATGCAACTATAAGACGGACATGATAGACGACTTCGTGGTCTACTCGATACGGAAGCGCATTGCCGTGGCTAATAACTACGAGCTGGCGATGCGGCTTATGTTGTCGGCGTCGGTGTGGTACTTGAAGTACTTGAAGAACATCAACGTGCAGATTATGAGTTCGGAGGCGGAGTTGCAGGAGACGGTGCATAACGACGAGATATTGAAGTTGCAGAGGATAGAGAACTCGCTGGTGTATTTCGTGACGTCGCTGAAGGGTAATGACGTGCTGTTCTATCGATTGGTGCATACTAAGGCGTTTCGTGACGCATGCGATGAGGACTTGACGGAGGATGTGGAGATTGAGTTGAAGCAGGCGGAGGAGACGACTAACATATACCGGAACATTATCCACAGCATGAGCAACTCGTACTCGTCGGTGATTAGCAACAACATAAACGGGACGATGAAGACGCTGACGAGCGTGAACATTATCCTGATGTTGCCGACACTCATAGCGAGTTTGTATGGGATGAACGTCTCCAACTATATGGAGGATAATCATTACGCTTTCTTTATCGTGGTGGGGGCGTCGTTGTTCTTAAGTGTGCTGTTGGCGCTCTTCTTCCGTCGTAGGGACTTGCTATGATTGGGTTTGACATCCTGGTGGATGATGGGTTGAGCGGGTCGGGCCGTAGGGCGGAGCATGGGTTGTCGGTGTTGGCGGAGGTGAGGGGGAGTGGGGGGAGGTATTTGTTTGACGTGGGGCAGCATGCGGGGACGTTGGCGGGGAATGCGGAGGGTGTGGATTTGTCGGGGCTTGACGGTGTGGTGCTGAGTCATGGGCATTATGACCATACGGGAGGGTTGGGGTGCTTGGTGGAGAGGGGTGTGAGATGCCCGGTGTATGTGGGACCGGACGTGACACGTAGGAGGTATTCGGTGCAGGTGGGGGCGGATGGGACGTTGGGGCGGATGCGTAAGCAGATAGGGATGCCGGAGCCGGAGTTGTTAGGGAGGTGTGATTGCAGGGTGGTGAGTGGGGTGATGGCGGTGTCGGGGGAGTTGACGTTGTTCACGTTGCCGGAGGCTGCGCCGCCTAATGCGCGGTTGCTTGCCGCGGACATGAGGTCGGCGGATACGTTCTCGGACGAGTTGTTCGCCCTTGTGGGAGATGGTGATGAGGAGTGGTTGTTTGGCGGGTGCACGCACCACGGGTTGCCGATGTTGTTGGAGTATGTGTTTGGTGTGATGGGCAGGCGCAGGTTGTCGGGGTTTATCGGGGGGTTGCATCTTCAGGGTAGGAGCGTGGAGGAGGTGGAGAGGGTGGCGGATGTGGTGTCGGGGTATGATGTCGGGGAGTGGCGTTTGGTGCATTGCACGGGGGAAGTGGCGATGGGGGTATGGGGGGAGAGGTTCAGGGTGGTGAGAGGTTAGTCAGGAATGAGGGGAGACGTTGTGGGCACCGCATTTAGGGCTCATTAAGGAGGTGGAGGTAACATAACTATACCTATAAATACGTTTTTGTCCACCTCGGAGTAAGGATTTTTAAAGATATTTGCAAAGAGAATGGGGCGTGAAACAGATATTTGCGCTTCGTAGTGTGAACCATCAAAAGCAAATACACCTTTTAATATGAACATGATTAGCAAACTACTCGGCACGAGCGTCCTGATGGGGCTATCTGTTGCCGCAGCCCTTGCGCAAGACGCTACGGTCGTTGTTAATGCGGACCAGGGCAACACCACAATCAGCCGCCATATATATGGCCATTTCTCGGAGCACCTTGGTCACTGCATCTATGGTGGCCTGTGGGTGGGGCCGGAGTCGAGCATACCGAACGTGAACGGCGTGCGCAAGGACGTGATAGACGCGTTGAAGAAGATACAGATACCTAACCTGCGTTGGCCGGGCGGGTGTTTTGCGGACGAGTATCACTGGAAGAATGGTATTGGCCCGAAGGAGAATCGCGCCAAGATGGTGAACACGCACTGGGGAGGCGTGGTGGAGGACAACTCGTTTGGCACGAATGAGTTTCTCAATATGTGCGAGGAGATTGGCACGGAGCCGTATATCAGTGGGAATGTAGGCTCGGGGTCGGTGCAGGAGATGAGCGAGTGGGTGGAGTATATGACGTTTGACGGGGAGAGCCCTATGGCGAACCTTCGCAAGCAGAATGGGCGTGAGAAGCCGTGGAAGGTGTCGTTCTTTGGGGTAGGCAATGAGAGTTGGGGATGTGGCGGCAACATGACGCCGGCGTACTACTCTGATTTGTATAGGCGTTATCAGACCTTTGCCCGCAACTATGGCAACAACCGTTTGATGAAGGTGGCAGGTGGCGCAAACGTGGCAGACTACAACTGGACGGAGACACAGATGCGGAACATACCCCTCGACCAGATGTGGGGTTTGTCGTTGCACTATTACGTACACCCGGGAGGATGGGACAACAAGGGCAGCGCGACCAAGTTCTCTGACCAGCAGTATGTGGAGACGATGAATAGGGCGTATTATATGGACGAGCTTATCACGCGCCATGACGCCATCATGACCAAGTATGACCCGGAGAAGAAAGTAGCCCTGGTGGTAGACGAGTGGGGCGCGTGGTATGACGTGGAGCCTGGCACGAACCCGGGATTCTTGTTCCAGCAGAACACTATGCGCGACGCGCTTATAGCCGCCGTGACACTCAACATATTCCATAAGCACGCCGACCGTGTAAGGATGGCTAATATCGCACAGATAATCAACGTATTGCAGGCGATAATATTCACTGACGGTGATAAGATGATATTGACACCTACGTATCATATCTTTGACATGTATAAGGTGCACCAGGACGCTACGCTGTGCCCCTCGACTACCACTTGTGGGCAGGTGGTTAACGGCGACTTCAAGGCGGACCAGGTGTCGGCATCGGCGTCGAAAGATAAGAATGGGGTGTTGCATATATCGCTCGCCAACATCGACTTGACGAAGAAGGCGACGGTGAAGGTTGACATACGCGGCATGAAGGCTAAGAGCATCGCGGATGCCACGATTGTGAGTGCGGAGAACATTAGCGACCATAACACGTTTGACAAGCCTGACACTATTGAGCTTAACGGTTTTGACGGAGCAAAGGTTGGCAAGGACGGGTTTGTGACGGTCACGATGCCCGCCATGTCGGTAGTGACATTCGCAGTAAAATAAGATAGGGTTTTATGAAGAATAAGATAACAGCCCTGACCATGGCCGCCCTTGTGACGGTCACGGTCACGGCCCAGAAGACGTTTGTGGTAGACGCCGCCAAGCCGAGCAAGGGCGCGACAGTGTCGAACACGATGTATGGGCTGTTTTTTGAGGATATCAACTTTGCGGCGGACGGTGGACTATATGCGGAGATGGTTAAGAACCGCTCGTTTGAGTTTCCGCAGTCGTTGCAAGGTTGGGAGTCGTTTGGCAAGGTTGAGGTCAGGACGGAGGGTGCGCCGTTTGAGCGTAACCCGCACTATGTGAGGCTGTCGCCAGTAGGCCATGCGCATAAGCGCACGGGGATACAGAATGAGGGCTTCTTTGGCGTAGCGGTCCAGAAGGGTAGCGATTACCGCTTCTCGGTATGGGCGCGCGCTATAAAGGGGGATAGCAAGTTAACGGTGGAGCTTGTGGACCCCGCCTCGATGGGGGAGACGCAAGTTGTTGGCACGGTGGACGTCGTCGTGAGCGGGGGAGAGTGGAAGAAGTATACGGCGAGCATCAAGGCCACGGAGTCGGTGGAGAAAGGCAAGTTGAGGCTGTTTTTGTATGGCGAGACTGTGGACGTGGAGCATGTGTCGCTCTTTCCCGCTGAGACATGGAAGGGGCGTGAGAACGGCTTGCGAAAGGACTTGGCCCAGGCGTTGACGGACATACACCCGGGGGTGTTTCGATTCCCGGGCGGTTGTATAGTAGAGGGCACAGACCTTGCGACGCGTTATCAGTGGAAGAACAGTGTAGGGCCCGTGGAGAACAGGCCGTTGAACGAGAACCGTTGGCACTACACGTTTCCGCACCGGTTCTATCCCGACTATTACCAGAGCTACGGGTTAGGGTTCTTTGAGTATTTCCTGCTGTCGGAGGATATGGGCGCGGAGCCGCTGCCGATAGTGAGTGTGGGATTGGCATGCCAGTTTCAGAATGAGAACGCGGATGCTCACGTGGCAGCCACACGTGAGGCGTTGGATCCATATATTCAGGATTGCCTTGACTTGATAGAATTTGCCAATGGGGCAGTGGACACCAAGTGGGGCAAGCTGCGCGCCGACATGGGACATACGGAGCCATTCGACTTGAAGTATATCGGCGTGGGCAATGAGCAGTGGGACGCGCTATATCCAGAGAGGCTGAAATATTTTGTGGAGGCCATAAGGAAGGCGCATCCGGAGATTAAGATAGTGGGTTCGTCGGGGCCAGACTCTGAGGGCAAGCAGTTTGACTACTTGTGGCCAGAGATGAAGCGGCTTGGCGCGGATCTTGTGGATGAGCATTTCTACCGTCCGGAGAAGTGGTTTTTGGCACAGGGCAACCGGTATGACAGCTATGACCGCAAGGGGCCGAAGGTATTTGCGGGCGAGTATGCGTGCCACGGGGCGGGCAAGAAGTGGAACCATTTCCATGCATCGTTGCTTGAGGCGGCGTTCATGACGGGATTGGAGCGTAACGCGGATATAGTCAGGATGGCTACTTACGCGCCACTTTTCGCGCACGTGGAAGGTTGGCAGTGGCGACCTGACATGATTTGGTATGACAACACACGTTCGGTTAAGACGGCGTCGTATTATGTGCAGCAGCTATTTGCGCACAATAAGGGTACGAACGTGGTGAAGCTGACGATGGATGGCAAGGCCGTGGCGGGCAATGATGGGCAGGAGGGGCTATTCGCCTCGGCTGTGTATGATGCCGCTGACGGGACTTATGTCGTCAAGGTGGCGAACACATCGGACGCGGCACAGGATGTAGAGGTGCAGTTTAAGGGACTGAAGAAGCAGACATTGGGGGATTATACGGTCACGACGTTGCATGCTGACAGTCCTATTGCGGACAACACACTTGACGCGCCAGAGACGGTGACGCCGAAAGTGGAGAAGAAGTCGGGCGAGGGAGAGAGCGTGAAGGTGCGAGTAGAGGCACAGACATTCTATGTGTATCGATTCGCGGTGAAGGAGTAAGATTGATTAGGCAATAGTTTTTCGATAGGGCCTCCGTTGCGCACCTCTGATGCGTGACGGAGGCTTTTTTGTGGGGTGAGGGGTATAGAATGTTATATTTATGGGTATCGTTTGTTATCCCGGGATAGAGGTGATGAGGGGTGGATAAGGAGGGGAGGGAGTGGGGATAATTTGGGTCAGATTGGGTTCAGTATGTTATCAGTATAATGGTGTAGCTGGTTCAGTATATCGTCAGTATGTTGTCAGATCGGGGAGAATGTGGGGAGGGTGTAGGGCGCATGGTTGTAGGGATTGGGGAGGGTTGGGGGGTTATTCGGTGAGCTGGAGTAGGAAGGAGAATCCCACGTTGATATTATTGGTTGGATAGGAGCTTGAGATGTAGGGTTTGGCGAGGCTTTGGTCGTAGTAGAACTGGACGTTGAATTTGGAAGTGAAGGCGTAGTCGGCGGCGAACTTGACTTGGGTGTTTTTGGAGCCTGAGGCGAGTTCGGAGGACAACTCATCGATGCGTCGGAGGAGGGTGTATTGGTCGCGTAGGGAGAGGGAGAAGGTGAGGTTGAGGGTGTTGTTGAAACCATCTTTGGAGTGTTTGCCGGCGAAGAGCTTAAGGTTGTCGAAGCGGTAGCCGAGGCTTGCTGTCCAGTCGTTGCTGTAGTTTTCGGTAATCTGGTTGTTATTTACGGAGAGGGTGATGGTACGGCTCTTATTAGAGGAGAAGGAGGCTGTCATGTTGTTGACGAATGTGGCGGAAATGCCGATAAGGGGGCTGAATTGCTCGGCTATGGATACGGATGAGGCGTCGTAGCGTGGGACGTAGTTGCCGTCGATGTCGCGGACGTAGGTCACGCCGTTGCCGTTGTCGACCCAGTCGAGGTTTGTGGTGTATTGTCCTACGGTGTATTTGGATGTGTAGGAGTGGTTAATCTCGATGTTGCGAACTTTCTGGGCGAGTGCTTTGATGTTGTTGAGGCCGCTGAAGGTGACTCGCCAATTGGGTCGCATGGCAGATATTTTGGGGATGAGGTCGAGGAATACGGAGCTTGTGTTTGTGCCTGTGTAGGCTGCGATAAAGGCGGGGATCATAACTTCTTGTGAAGATAGGCCGTAGCCGTCGCGTCCGCCGTCCTCTCGTTCGCCGGCGTCGACACCTGTGCCGTAGCCGTTGGCGACGCGTTGCTCGTAGAGGCGTTGGGAGATCAGGTAGCGGTTGCGTAGGAAGTCGTCGTAGACTGAGAAGTCGAGGTTACCAGTCTTTGAGGCGTGTTTGAAGGCGGTATGGATGGCGTTGAGTGTAAGAGAGGCGGAGCCGTTCTCGACGGTATTGAACACTCCGGCGAATCCACCGGCGTTGAAGAGGTAGTATTCGCTTAGGTCGTGGCTCTTGTTGTGTTGCGCTGTGAGTTCTATTTTGAGGGCTTTGAATAGTTCGATGGAGGAGCGCAGTTGGAGATTTTGGGAGTGTGTCATCTCGTATGGCTCGTTGAAGGTAGAGTCGGTGGTCAACCATCCGCGGGATACGGCGTCGAGGGCGAAGTTACGGTCTTGTATGCCGGTGATAAACTTGAAGCCTGGGGCGTTTAGTCCGTTATCGGAGCCGAGGAAGTGGCTGCCCATCATGTAGCCGGGGAGGGTGGTGGAGTTATTCTCGGAGTAGGAGAGGCTGATGTTCTTGATGGAGGTGGCGATCATGAGCGCCATGTCTTTGAAGACGTTGCGGGACTGGGTTTCGTCGTCGTGGCTTACACCTGTGACGACGATGCGTGCGCTCTTGCTTGCCATTGTAGGGGTGAATATGGCGGAGTTGGCGTCTTTGGCCTCTATGGAGCCTTTGATGGAGTGTCCACGGTCGTCGAAGGCGCGGGCGGATATGTCGGTAGTGTTGAGGTTGTGTCGGATCTCGACGGGTTGTCCTACGGTGAGCCTTTGGTTCTGCTTGGTGTAGGATTTGGTCTTGTTGGCTTGCGACTGTCGTTGTTGTCGGGTGCTATTGGAGAGGTTGTAGTGGTCGTATAGGTCGCGTAGGTATTTGCTCTTGTTGTAGAGAGTGCCTAAGTTGGCCATGGCGTTGGCTTGCTCTGTGTTCTTATTGCTGATGGTGTTGCCCCAGTCGTAGTCGGAGGTTTCGCTACCACGTTGCCAGTTGTAGACGCCTTTGTAGGAGGCGTTTGCGGTAAGGAAGTTGAGGTATGGTAGTTTGTTGATGGGGACGGTCCAGTTGATATCGACGTTGTGCTGGTAGGTGTGCGTCTTGCCGAACTTACGGATATTGGACCATACGGAGTCGCGCCAATGCTTGTATTCGTCGGGGTAGAGGTCTTTGTTTACGGGGCCGTCTGGCTCGTCGATACGTGCGTTGACTACGGCGTTGAAGCCGAACTTGAGGTTACGTGTGATGTTGTAGCGGAAGTCGAAGTAGCGGTTCCAGAAGAACTCCTTGGTGACGCTGATGGGCACCTTGTAGTCGGGGTTGGTGATATTGCGCTTTTGGACTTCCTGGTAGTCACGGTCGAATTCCCAACGGTAGCCGAGTTGGGAGGGGGCAGTGTAGAGGGTTATATCCTTGATTAGAGCAAGGTATTTGGAGCTGAGGTTGGTCTTCTTGAAAGGTTGTACGGTCTTAGCACCGGCGGCGTAGTCGTAGGCTATGGAGCCTGTCTGCTGTCGGGTAAGGTCGTATTCGGTCTCGGGGTCGGACTTCTCGGTTGTGGAGAGGCTGTATGAGGCGGACAGGTTGGATGGGGAGATGACGGTTAGACGTTTGCCCTTGGCTGGTTTGACACGTACGTTAGTGAAGTTTAGGCTCTTAATGGTCTCTTTGGTCTGTGAGATGTCCTTTAGGCTATCCTCTTCGGCTTTAGTCTTGGCTTGAGCGAGGACGGTGCTCATGAGGACGTCGGTATCGTAGGGGGAGTAGCGTGGCATGGAGGTGGTACGGCTGTAGCCTGCGAATACGGGTAGGCTGAGTCGTGAGTTAGGGCCGAAGAACTTACCTACCTCGAAGTTGGCGGATATGTCGAACTGACGGTTCTCGCTCATGCTGCGTTCGAGGACGCTTTGGTCGATGCTGCCGAATCCTACGCTGGAGTATTGACCTGAGGCCTGTAGTGTGCCGAGGTCGGCGAGGCGTAGTGTGGCACGTCCACGGGCGGCCCATCCTCCACGTTCGTCGAAGTCGGCAAGGCGCAACTCGTTGAACCATACCTCGGCACTCTTAGTGCCTGCGCCATGGGCACGCAGACCCATCATCATGACGACTACATTACCTGTGGAGGGGTTGCCTTTGATGCGTACACGGTTATTGTTGTTGTCGGGGTCGACCATGGTGTAGACATCCTGGAGGGTGATATTGGAGTTGGCTTTACGTCGTTCCTCGTTGCGTGCGAGTTTACATTCGGTGAGGACGGATATGGGGATGTCGAGTTCATTCTCGAGAGGCCATACGGCGTAGCGGTCGGACTCGCTGTTGGAGGTGTATGCGCCGTGCGGGGTGAGTTTGAGGGGGATTTCATACTCGTAGTAGTTGTCCTCGTAGTCGGAGCCTATGCGGACGAAGGCACTCATTTGGTTATCTTCGAGTGGGTAGCCGTCCATAGCCTCGGCGTGGATGTACATCTTGAGGCGGCGGTAGTTGCGGAAGTCCATGTTGAGCTTCTTGTATACGGCACGTGCGTCACCGTTGGCGAGGTCGGTAACCTTGATGGAGTAGGCTTGCTCGTTGAGTTGTCGTAGTTGGGGGTTGGATGGGTCGACCACACGGTCTACGCCTGGGGGCAGGACGTAGCTCACGGGGTTACGGCGGTCGTTCTCCTCGATGTTGACGGTTGTAGTGGAGAATGTCGTGGCGGCAGACTCGTGACCGCCGTCCTCGACAAGGCTCTCGGTGTATTTACGCCACTCGCCTTTGACGAGTTCGAGTGTGGCAAGTCGGACGATGCAGGTGTCTTGGAATCCGGTCATGAATAGGCGGATGAACTGCATGGAGGTCATGTCGCTGAGGTCGCCTATGACACGTTCTGGTTCGGATACGGGGATCTTGAACTGGTACCACTTGATGGTTTCGGTGTTGCCGTTGCGGAGTTTGGTGGTAGTCTCCATCTGGTCGGCTATGTAGTTGTGGCCAACCATCATGCTATCGGGGCGTAGGGAGATGTGGTATTGGTAGTAGCTTTCGTTCTCGTTGAGGGTATAGTCGTCGTTTAGATCCTCGTTATCGGGTTGGTTGGTGGAGGCTGTGGAGTAGGATTCTGGGGAGTATTCGGAGGGGCATGAGTTACCCTCGGGGTTATTGAACTTCTTGTATCGGTCGAGGATGGAGACTTGTTGCTGGTCGTAGTCGGAGCCACGGTAGTAGTGGTAGTCATCGCCAGCGGGGTCGTTAATGATGTCGTTGTAGGCTTCCTCGGTAAGATTGCCATTTTGGTACATGGCACGTATCATGTCGAGGTAGGGGTATTCGGATTTGTTGTAGAAGTAGCGTTCACGATCGGAGTTCATGCCATTGAGGCCGACATCTTGGGCACGCATGGAGGCGGCGTCGGTGTTGAAACCTTTGACGAGGCTGTTGGTGCGGGGGATGTAGCCCCAGGCTGTGCTGTCGACGTTGAAGTCTTCGCCTGGCACGGGTAGTCCATGTTCGAAGGACTTACGTGAGTCGGGGAGGACATCCTCGGAGATAGAGCCGATGTGAAAGTAGAGGTCACCGCCACGTGTGGGGCTCTGGTCGTAGACAAAGGGATCCATCATCCAGAACTCTATGTACTCGATATTGGCGTTCTCGAAGTCGGTAGTTTCGAGTTTGCGTTGTATACCAGCCCATTTAGACTCGGGGTCGGTCAGGTGACCGTTGACATCGAGGTCGGTGGTGAAATTGTAGGGGCCACGCTCGTCGGGGTAGTAGGCAAGGTTGAGCATTGAGATATTGGTGCTCTCGCCGTAGGCTGCTTCACGGTTGGGGTATAGCTCGTCCTCGTAGACCTCGCGTACGTAGTGGGAGCTTTGTTGGTCGAGGTCGTTACGGATATGACGTGGGGTGTTGGTCATATTGCGGAGGAAGAGGGGGTCGATGGAGTACCAGGCGAGGCGTGCGCGGTCGAAACCTGCGGAGAGGTCGTTGACGGTGGTATTGTCGGGGGTCAGTGCGCCTGAACCTGATGGGCGGCTTGCGAGATGCCAACCAGACCATGCTTTGATGTCGTACTTGACGGATGAGCCTTCAAAGTCGTCGATGTAGGCGGCATTAATGGAGTTGGAGTGGCCTGCTATGAGTTTAGCCACCTCGCCCTCGAAGTCGATGGAACTTTCGGCCTTAGTGCTGACGAGGGGGAGGGCATCGAGAGCCTCGGTGAGGAATGGGAGCTTATGGCTATAATTGACGTTGAGGCCGAGCATGGTATTGGAGACGCTTTCCTCGCCGTAGGAGACCTTGTTGGTGAGTGGGCGTTCCTTCATGTGGATGACAGTACCGCCGACATTGAAGTCGTCGTTAATCTCGTAGTTGAGGTGAGCGCCTACGAGGGTTTGCGTCTGCGTGGATATGGCGGCCTCGTTCTCGTAGGAGATGTTGATGGCTGTGCCGGAGCTTAGGAGCCCTTGGTTGAGAATACGCACACGGCCGAGGGAGTAGTCGACGGTGTAGTCGACATTCTCGGTAAGAATTTGTCCGCCTGCAGTGACTACTACTGAACCTTGCGCTACGTTATAGGCGTTGAGAGAGATGTCGCTTGAGTTCTGGCTTTGGAACTGGCCTTTAATCTTGAATTTATTCTTCTTAGTCTGCTGCTTGGCGTAGACCTGAGTGCTGTCGTAGAGGGCTTGGAAGGCGTACTTCTCGGCGAGGGTGGGGTCGTCTTTTAGCTTATCGGCAAGATAGTCGCCAAAAGGTTCACGCTCGGGGAATATGATGAGGCCACGTGCGGCATTGACGGTGACACCTGAGACGTAGTCGTACTTGCCATCAGAGCCCACCTCGTTGTAGCTATTGAGTCGGTCGAGGTTGAGAATTTGGAGATAAGTCTGACCATTCTGACCGCCGTTGATGGGTTTGCGGCCCTCGTTGAAGTAGTTAATGTAGGAGCTTGTGGAGTCGTTGAGATAGACGATGTCGACCTCGAAATCTTCTGACTTAATCTCGTAGCCGCCGAGGGAGTAGACATTCTTCATCATGAGATCCCACACCTTGTATTGCGGGGTAAACGTTGTGCCTTTGAGCATCTTGAGGTATAGGCAGCTTGGGGCGTTGACACCGCTTGTGGAGAGCTCACCGACGGTATATGTCTGACCGCGGTAGGTGTATTGGTAGGCTACGGCGAGGACTTCGTTGTTGTTGAGGGGGCTATTGAGGGAGATGTAGCCAAGGTGCTCGTTGAGGGTGTATTCGGAAGAGGAGAGCAGGCGTGCATTTTCGACCTTCTCGTAGTCTCGGCCTGTGCGCATGCCGTTTATGGAGGAGAGAATTTGTGTGGTGGAGTTAGGGTCACGTGCGGCGGAATATGAGGAGGTCATAGCGTCGTAGAGGTTGTTGGCATCGTTGGCGGGCATGGTGGACTGCCCGTGCCACATAGAAGTGTTTTGTATGTCGGAGCCAGACTCGGCGAGGTCGGCAAAGGCTACGACATTGCGGGCGTCGGTGTAGTTGCCGGACTTGTTGGTGACCCATACCTCGAGTTTACTTATGGATATGCCAGAGTTAATTGTGGGGAGGTGGCGTAGAGCCTGGTCGTACATATCTTTGAAACGCTGGCTGAGGAAGAAGTGCTTATTCTTCTCGTAGTCGGTGACATCGATCTCGAACTCTTGTGCCGTCGCTCCATTTTGGACGGTGATACTGTTGCTCTCACCCTTCTTTTGACTGAATACGGTAGACACGGTGAGTTTGCCGAACTTCATATCCATCTTGAAGCCGAAGAGACTTTGGCTGCCTTGGATAAGAGTGCCTGGGAGACTCCAGTTGATATTACCAGCCTCAATGTCCTGTATTATATCATCCTCATCGCCATTGTATTCGAGTTTAACCTCGTTCTCGAAGGAGAATGTGGCTTGGGTGTTGTAGTTTATGCCGAGCTTAAGTTTTTCGCCTATTTGAGAGTTGAGGTTGATTTGCACGCTTTGGTCGAAGTCGAAACTCGTGGTGGCCCTCATACGCTCTTGGAGGGTGGGGTTGTCGATCTTGTTGTATTGCGCACCTATGCTGACCATAGCCTGTCCTTGGAGCTTCATGGAGATGTTGTTGCTACCGAAGATGCTGGCGAAGGCGTCGGAGTTAATCTCCCATTTGCTGTTGAGAAGTGAGTTTTTGCGCTCTTCGGGCTTCTTGGCATCTGTGCCACGGTCGGCGTTGCCTGCCTGACGTTGCTTAGCGTTCCAGAAGTCAATCATGGAGCGTCGTATGGCATCGTTCTGATAGTCCTCGTAGGACATGGAGTAGGGAAGGCGGACATCCATTCCACCGATACGGCGGTAGATAGTGACAGCACCAGACTCTGGGTCGTAGATAGCGGAATATTGGGAGTTGTCGGGGTTCTTGAGGTCTACGCCATTGGGTGAGGATTGAGGAGCAGCGCCTATCTGTGATGGCACGTCACCCTCGTCGGATATGGGGAATGGGAGTTTTAGAGAGTCAGGATTGGCGGTAGTGGGGGAAGATGGCGCCTCGGGGGAGGGAGACAGGGACTGAAAGACGGCGCGGTTGATGGCTGGTCTGAGGAGTGGAGTTGCCATACCTGCGAGAGTCAGCAGGCAAGTGAGGAATATGGGGAAGCGTCGGAACTTGTTAGTCATTGGGAAGTTGAGCTGTGGGAGGCGTCTTTATGGAACAGGGTTATGAAGCGAGGAGGGCGAGGGAGGCCTTTATGACATCGCCTACTGACAGGTCGGGGTTAGAGGAGAGGACTTTGTCGACCGCCTTGGCTGCTTGCGCATGGTTGTAGCCGAGAGTTTCGAGGGTGAGTATGGCATCGTTGCGTAGACCAGAGTCGAGGGTTGATGCGGCAGGGGTGTTGCCATCGGGTGATATGCCGAGTTTGGAGATTTTATCTTTTAGCTCGACAATGATACGCTCGGCAGTCTTGAGGCCTATGCCTTTGATACCTTTGAGGGAGCGGGTGTCGCCAGAGGTTATGACATTCTGAAGTTCGGCTGGGGATAGAGCTGAGACTATGACACGCGCAGTTGAGGCACCCACGCCGCTGACGGAGGTCAGGAGACGGAACACCTCGCGCTCGGCAGTCGTGGCGAAGCCGAAGAGTTGGTAGGCATCCTCGCGTATGGCCTCGTGGATAAAGAGTTTAGCCTTCTGCTGACCTTGGAGGGCAGAAAAGGTATTGAGGGATATGTTGGCGAGGTAACCTACGCCTGCGCAGTTGATGACGGCAGTTGTGGGAGTCAGTTCGGCAATATCGCCACTAAGGAACTCTATCACTGTTAGAGTGTATTTTAGTGAGTGTCGGTTAGTTGAAGAAGCGCCATCCTTGAGCTTTAAGGTCGACCTCGTCGCCAGAGGTGGTGATGAGACGTCTTCCTTTTTGCGAGTCGCAGATGTAACCTATGGCATATATCTCGGGGCCAGGTTGGCTTTGGAACTTCTGGTAGTCCTCTTGGCGTATGGCGAAGAGCAGCTCGTAGTCCTCACCGCCATTGAGTGCAGCAATGATGGGGTTGATATTGAGCTCATTGCAGAGATTCTTAGTCTCCTGATGGATAGGGATTTTGTCCTCGTAGACACGGCATCCGACATTGCTCTTGGTGCAGATGTGGAGGAGCTCGCTTGAGAGGCCGTCACTGATATCCATCATAGCCGTAGGCACGACATCAATCTTCGCAAGGAAGTCTACAATGTCTTGTCGGGGCTCGGGTTTGAGCTGACGCTCGAGAATATACTTATAGCCATCAAACGCAGGAGATGCCGAATTATTGCCCTTGAGGACTCTTTTTTCTCGTTCGAGGAGTTGGAGACCCGCATACGCCGCGCCAAGATCGCCTGTTACACAGAGGATATCGTTGGGGTGCGCACCGTCGCGGTAGGCGAGGCGTGAAGGGTTTTGCTCGCCTATGGCGGTTATGGATATTGTGAGACCGGTCAGGCTGGAGGTGGTGTCACCGCCCACGAGGTCGACACCGTAGCGTTGGCATGCGGCATGGATGCCCTCGTAGAGGTCGTCGATGGCTTTGAGGGTGAACTTGGCACTTACGCCTATGGAGACCGTTATTTGCTGTGGGTGGGCATTCATGGCGCAGATGTCGGAGAGATTAACAGCCACGGCCTTGTAGCCGAGATGCTTTAGGGGACAGTATGTAAGGTCGAAGTGAATGCCCTCGAGGAGGAGGTCGGTTGTTATGACTTTGACAGTATCGTTTGATGAGGAGAGAACGGCACAATCGTCGCCTATTCCACGGAGGGTAGTGGGCTGTGAGGTTGTGGTTTGCTTGGCGATGCGGTCGATAAGTCCGAATTCGCCGAGTGACTCTATGGTATCCATTAGGGCATTAGTTGAAAAGTGAGTCGAGGCTTGCTTTGAGTTTGTCGCTCTCGTCCATGAAGTCGATTATGGCATCGTTGTCGATAGGCTCGGCTGGTGGCATTTCGACTTTCAGGGGGTCGATAGGTTTACCGTCGCGGAACATACGGAAGTCGAGGTGTGGGCCTGTGGACAGACCTGTGGAACCGACAGCACCTATGACATCACCTTGGTGAACTTGTTGGCCGAGGGTGAGACCCTTGGCGAAGTTATTGAGGTGCATGTAGACTGTGGTATAGACGCTGTTGTGGCGAATCTTGATGTAGTTGCCACCGCCTTTGGAGTCGTAGCCTTTAGCGATAACCTTACCATCGCCGAGTGCGACAACGGGCGTGCCTTTGGGTGCGGCATAGTCTACTCCGTGATGAGGGCGACGTATTTTGAGGATGGGGTGGAGGCGGCCATTACTGAAACGGCTTGAGATACGGCTAAAGTGCAGAGGCGCTTTGAGGAAGGCACGGCGCAGGCTATTACCTTGGAGGTCGTAGTAGCCGGCGATGCTGTCGCCTACGTGGCGGAACGCATAACTACGTTTGCCCGACGAGGAGATATAGACGGCGGCCGTTATAGGGCCGGAGCCAATTACCTTGTTGGAAGCTATGCGCTCGTCGTAGATTATGCCGAATCGGTCGCCCTTGTCGAGACCGAAGAAGTCGACGGTCCAGGCAAAAACGTCGGATAGGTCGAGAGCCACTTGGGGCTGGATGTTCTGCTCGGTGAGGGCGTTCCAGAGGTTAGAGGATATGGTGGCGGCCACGGCACGGCGACGGGGGGTGACTTGAATCTCGTGGCGTGTTACGGTCACAGTGTCGGAGAAGGAGCAGAGGACGTAGCTGGTGGGGGATACCTCGTAGACGAAATGGAGGAGGGGGCGGTCAGAAGTTGTGTCGGGTGAGTGGAAGAAGCAGCAGGTCTGACCGGCCTTCATTTGGCGGAAGTCGAATATGGGGCGGGCCTTCTCGTAGGCTTGGATGGCCTGTGCGTATGGCAGTCCTGCGGAGGTGAGGATTTGCGATATCATCTGCCCGCTGCGGATGGTGGACTTCTCGATGGCGAAGGAATCTACGGGAAGGCCGTAGAGGAGTTGAGGTGGAGCTGGGGTTATGGTGTCCGTGGGGAGGGAGTCGACGGGTGCGTTGGAGGTGTTGGCATTGCAGCTGGAGAGGATAAAAGGTAGCAGCGCGGCGAGGAGAGTCGCGAGGAGGATGTAGTGTGTGGAGTGTTGATAGTTAGACATTTGTGTGCATGTGTGGGGAGTTGGTGATGTCAGCTTGGCAGTTGGTCGGGGCTGACACGAATTTGCATGGTGAAAGAGGAGTTGTCGCAGATTACTGGTCTGACACGTTGGCGTGCGACAGGTATGTTGATGCCTGAGGTGATATACTGCCCACAGTTGAGGCATACGGCGTAGACGACTCTTGTGTCGGGTACTTGCTTAGATAGGCTTTCGCGGACACCTGCGAAATATCTCATTTGGGGAGGCGTGCCGACAGGGTAGACATAGTCGAAGTCGACGGCACAGATGTCGCAGACGTGTGGATAGTGTTTGCTGATGTAGCAGTCGGCGTATGGGGTTATAGAAATCTCTGTTTTGTCGTTGTGATAGGCTACGGCTTTGAGGTTGCGGCAGGATAGTTCGCCACGGGTTGAGAAGGTGTCGAAATGTTGAACCACATAGTCGCACCAGAGGTTTATGGCCGGCTGTATGAGGTCGGGGGTATCGAGGGTGACGTAGGGGGGCATGTTGTCCCAGTTGACGGAGGGGAAAGCCTCGGCGAGTTGTTTTGCTGAGAGGATGTCGTAGTGTTTTGGGGCGAACATGTAGATAGGCTGGAGTCCGGAGAGGGCTTTGCCTTGGCATTTTTGGGCGAAACGTTTTGTATTGTCGAGGAACTCGGCGAGCATGACAACACCTAAGGCCTTGTTTTTCTTGTCGGTCTGGACGAGGAAAATGATGTCGTGCATAGTCGCTGGGAAGCCTGCGGGGAGTTCCCATGCGTAGGAGCAACAGTCTTCATCTTGGCGGATGAAGGCCTTCATGATGGCTTTGTATTGTGTGGCGTCGGCGTATTTGCAGGCCTCGGGGTTCCAGGCGACGAAATATACATTCATAGCTCAAAGTTAGTAATAATAGGGGAGAAAGTTGTGAAGAGTGTGGGTTGTGAATTTGTGGAGAGGCGGAGTGGAGGCATGGGGGCAAAAAGTACCCCTCACCGACCTCCTGTCACAGGCGGGCGATGAGGGTGTACCACTCACTAATCAAAAACCAAACTATTTGCTAATGTTGTCTGTTGTGACTACTCGGGTGTTTGATCTTGGTGCAGGGTTGAATACTTATGGAGGTATCAATACTGCTGTTCGATATTCCAGACGAAGGCGCGGATGCCGTTGGCCTTATTGACCTCATCGAGTTTCTCGACGTATTTGAGGAGGATGGGGACAACGTCGTCCTCGACAACTGTGAGAACCGCGCTATTCATCTCGGGCCATGCGTGTGAGGCCATGCGAGGCTCGCCGCCGTTCGTGCCACGTCCGAAGACGAGGGGGAACTTGGTGTAGCCAGTGATCTTGAGCTGGTCGAAGATGTAGGCAAGTCGCTCGGTGAGAGCCTGATTGTATGTTATGAAAACTGACTTCATCGTTGTAGAGGTTAGGGTGTTAGTCGTTGTTTTTCTCGAGACGGGCACGTGTGCTTGCGGGGAGGTCGTTCTCGGGGTCGAAGTCGGACATGAAGTGGTATTGCCTGCGTTCGTCGGCGAGCTTATTACGGTTGCCGCTCTTATTGATGGCAGCGTAGACGGCGGGGACGATGAGCATTGTTATTATCGTGGAGAAGACCATGCCGCCGATGACTGCCACACCCATAGGTTGCCATGTCTCGGAGCCCTCGCTTGTGGAGAGAGCCATAGGGAGCATGCCGAGCATTGTGGTGAGGGAGGTCATGAGGACAGGGCGTAGACGGCTGCGGCAGCTCAGGGCTATGGCCTCGTACAACTCGACACCACGTTCGCGCATGAGGTTGATGTAGTCGATGAGGACGATGCCGTTCTTTGTCACGATACCGATAAGCATCATCGCACCGAGTGCGGCGACAACGGAGAGGTTGACGTTGCAGATGAGGAGTGCGAGGATGACGCCAGTGAAGGCGAAAGGTATGGCGAGCATGATGATGCCAGGGTCGACGAAGCTCTCGAACTCGGCAGCCATGACGAGGTAGACGAGGAGGAGCGAGAGAATGATGAGGAGGAAGAGAGCGCCGAAGGACTCTTGCTGGTCTTCGTAGGAGCCGCCGATGTAGATTGAGAATTCGGAGGGCACGTCCATCTGGTCGATGAGCTTCTGCGATGCCACGGCGATGTCGCCCATGGCGTAGCCTGAGGCGGGGGTGACGCTGACTTTGAGCATACGCTGTTTGCTCTTACGCTCGATGGATGGTGGGTTATAGCCCTCGTCGAGAGTGCCGAGCTCTTTTAGGCGAACCTTCTGACCGTAGGCATCGGTTATGAGCATATTCTCGATGTCGGCGATTCGGGAGCGGTATTTCTCCTCGAGGCGTACGATGATATCGTATTCATCGCCGTCCTCCTTGAATTTGGACTGGCGGTAGCCGTAGACGTAATAGCGGAGGAGGGCGCCTACGCCGGATGTTGTGAGACCGTGGCGTGCGAGTTTCTCGCGGTCGAGGTGGAGCTGGAGCTCTGTCTTGTCGTCGCCACGGGAGATGAGGATATCCTCGGCACCGGGGATAGTCTTGAGCTTAGCTTTGAGTTCTTGCGCGAACTGGCTCGTGGAGGAGAAGTCGTGGCCGAATACCTCGATATCGACAGTGTTGCCGGTAGAGCCATTTGAGCCGAAGGAGACCTCGTAGTCGAGGATTTCGGGGAACTCGGAGAGGATGCGACGGACCTCGTCACCCATGACGAATACGGAGCGGTCGCGGTCTTTGAGGTCGACTGTGCGCAGACGCATATTGAAGACGTTGTTGCCCGTGGTGCTCATCATGGAGGCGAAGGAGGCCTCTTCCTCGGAGCCGTAGGAGGTGGAGATGATGGTGACCTCGGGTATGCGAGTGCGGATTACCGAGTCGATTTGCATGGCTATGCGCTTAGAGACCTCGACACGTTGGCCTTGCTGCATCTTGGCATAGATGTTGAGGTTACTTTGGTCGTTCTGCGGGAAGAACTCGGTATGGAGGAAAGGGGAGAGGAATATGGAGCCTATGAACAGGGCGGTCATGGATACGATGGTGATGGTCTTGTGGTAGAGAATCCATCGTATGAGACGCTCGTAGAAGCTATCGAGACGGTTGAGCCATCGTTGGCTCCAGCGGTAGAAGCTGAAGCGGCTGTTGGCATCCTGGTCGGCGGCGCGTAGTTTGAGGAATTTGGAGCAGAGCATAGGCGTCAGGGAGATGGCGGTCAGGGTGGACGTTGTGACGCATATACAGATGATCCAACCGAGAGGTTTGAAGAAGATGCCCATGATGCCGGGGATCATGGTGAGTGGGAAGAAGACGGCTATGGTGACGAGTGTGGTGACGATGACGGAGGTCCACACCTCGTTTGTGCCGTATTTGGCTGCCTCTTTAGGGCGTGAGCCACGGTCGACGTGCTTGGTGACATTCTCGAGGACGACTATGGCATCGTCGACGACCATACCTATGGCTATGGAGAGCGACATGAGGGTTATGGTGTTGAGAGAGCCGTCGGTCACGGCGAGGTAGATGAATGCCACGATGAGGGAGATAGGGATGGTGAGGGCGATGACGAACGTGGAGCGCCAACGGCCGAGGAAGAAGAATACGACGATGACGACGAAGAGGAGGGCGTAGAAGAGGGTCTCTTTGAGGTTATCGATAGCCTTGATGATGAAGTCGGAGTTGTCGGAGATCATCTGGAACTTGATGTCGGAGGGGAGGGTTTTTTGTGCCTTCTCGATCTCGGCGCGTGCGTTGGAGGCGACAGCCACGGCGTTGGCGTCGGACTGTTTTGTGACGAGTAGGACGCAGCCGTTGCGGCGGTTGACCTGGGTCTCGAGGGTGATATCCTTGAGGGTGTCGCGGACGGAAGCTATATCGGAGATCTTGATAGTCTTATCGTTGCCGAGGGAGAGGGAGACGTTCTTAATCTCGTCGCTCTCGTTGAACTCGCCTTCGACACGTAGGGAGTAGTCCTCGATGCCGACCTTCACGTTGCCTGAGGAGACATCTTTATTCTCGGCGAGAATGGCGTTGCCTATTTGGCTGAGGGTGAGGTTGTAGGCGTCGAGCTTATTGGGGTCGAGGTCGACATATACGACACGCTCGGCTATACCAGAGACGTAGGCTGATGCGACGCCATCTACGCGGTTGAGGTTCATGACCACCTTATCGTCGAGGATTTTGTAGAGGCCGGAGTAGGACTGGTCGGCAGTGACGGCGTAGACGAGAGTAGGTATCATGGAGGTAGAGATACGCATGATGGTGGGTCGGTCTATGTCGTCGGGGAGGCTATTCATGGCTTTATCGACAGCGTCTCGGACATCGTTGGAGGCGTTGTCGAGGTTTATGCCCCATTCGAACTCGAGTGTTACGACTCCGAGGTTCTCGTAGGAGGTGGATGTCATCTCCTTGAGGTCGTCGACGGAGTTGAGTTGGTCTTCGAGCTGTTTGGTGACGTTTTGCTCAATATCTGTGGCGTTTGCGCCTGGGTATGTGGCCATTACCGTGATGTATGGGGGGTCCATCTTAGGGTATTGGTCGATAGGGAGCGTTATGTAGCTGTAGATGCCGATGACCATGATGGCGACGAAGACCATCAGGGTAGATATCGGTTTTTCTACGGCAGTGGAGAATATGCTCATTTTGCTGTGAAATTAAACGTTAGGGGTGATGGAGTTATTCCTTTACGTTGAGCTTGCGTCCGTCGACAAGTTTAGCTTGGCCAGTGGTGACGATGAGGTCGCCGTCGGATATAGTGCCGTCGAGGGGTTGAATCTCGACCTTATCGTCGTAGCGGTTGATGATCTTCACGCTGACGCGTTTTGCCACGCCATCCCTATCGAGGAATATGTAGCGGTCGTTAGAGCCTTGGACTTTGAGGACGGCGATGGACTGTACGAGGATAGTCTTGGCGCGACCTGTGGCGAAAGTGACTGTGCCGTACATGCCGGGTTTGAGTTCTTCGGAGGCGTTGTTGAAGAGGAGTTCGACGGAGAAGGTGCGTGTTTTGGAGTCGATACTGGGGTAGACGATGTTGACGTGGCCGGGGAACACGCGGTCGTCGCCATAGATGTCGGTGCGTAGTGCGACCTCCATGCCTTTCTTCACCTCGAGGTAGTATTGCTCGGAGATGTTGACGGTGGCTTTCATGGGGTTAATCTCCTCGATGGCTATGATGGAGGGTTTTGATGCACCGCCGTAGGCGCCTCCCATATAGAGCTCGCCCTCCTCCATATACTTGCCGGTCACGACGCCATTGAAGGGGGCAACGAGGCGTGTGTTCTCTTTGAGGTTGGCGATGGCGGTCTTGGCGACCTCGTATTGTGTGACGGCGGCGTCGTAGTTTTGTTGGGATATGGAGCCTGTTTCCATGAGTTTCACGGCGCGGTTATATTCCGTCTCGATATTCTTGAGTTGAAGTTCTTGCTGGACGAGGGTGTTGGCGTCCATTTCGACGAGGAGCTGCCCTTTCTTGATATGGTCGCCTACCTCGACATAGATACGTTTGATTCGTGTGCCGCTGAGTGTCGGGGCGTAGAAGACCTGCTCGTTGGCCTCGAGGTTGGCGGTATATTCGATAGTGCGCTCGACATTTTGAGTGCGGAGGGTGTCAATACGGACGAGGACGGCGTCATCCTCAGCATCTTGCGTTGTCTGCTCGTTGGAGCCGCAGGAGGTCATGACTTGCGCTGCCGCTATGGCGACTGAAGCGAGCATGAAATACTTTTTCATCTGAATCTATCTTGTTTATGCGTTTTCGGAAAGGTGAATTAGAGGAGATTGTAGAGTTTGAGGAGCTTGGTTTGCGCCATTAGGAGGTCGAGGGAGGCGGAGGCGTAGGAGGATTCGGCCTGGAGGTAGTTGGTGTTGGCCTGTGTGAGGTCGAGGCTGGAGAGGGTGCCTTGGTCGTACTTGTGTCGGTAGTTTTGGAGGACGCGTCGTGCCACGTCGAGGTTTTCCTTTTGGAGGTTATAGGCGTCGAGGGCTGTTTGGAGGTCGAATGCGTATTGCTCGGCGTTTTGTGCGAGGTTGTCTTGGAGCAGTGCGAGGTTGGTTTCGGTCTTTTGGAGGTCGATTTTGGCTTGTTTAACTTGTGAGTGGCGTTGGAATCCGGAGAAGATGGGGATGCTGAGGACGAGGTTGCCGACGTGGTCGAAGTTCATGAAGGCTTCGCCTGCGACTGGTGTTGAGTATTGGTAGGAGGCAGTGAGGGTTGGGATGTAGGCGTACTTGCGGAGTTTGAGAGTTTTCTCGTAGACCTCTTTGGAGATCATGAGTTGCTGGTATTGGAGGTTGTTGGAGATGTCGAGTTTGGCTGTGTCGACGGAGGCGTTGGCGGCGAGGACGTCATCGAGTCGTTGCGCGGCTACGATTTTGGTATTGATGTCGATGCCCATTTGCAGGACGAGGAGTTTTTTTGTGGACTCGAGGCTACGTTGTAGTGAGAGTATAGAGTTTTTGAGGGTAGTGACGTTGACGTTAATCTGGTCGACATCAGTCTGCTCGACGGTACCGACCTCGAAGCAGTGCTCGGTGTGGTTGGCGATATCTTGCATATCCTTGAGGTTGTCGTTGAGGATTTCGATATTGCGGTCGTAGACGAGTATGGCGTAGTAAGTGTCGGCCACATTGGCTTTGACGTCGAGTTCGGTTTGCTTTACGGAGGTGTCGGTGAGTCGTTCAGCTATCTTGGCGACTTTGACTGAAGCTATTTGCTGCATGGCGAAGGTCCAGGATGCTGTTGCGGCGAAGGTCATGGAGTTTGGCATACTCATTTGCATTCCGCCGAAGTCGAGAGCTTTGTTGAAGTAGGTGGTAGCCGTCAGAGAGGCGTTTACTTGAGGTAGTCCTTGCGAGCGAGCCTCACGGACTTTCTGGTAGTAGATTTGTCGGTCGAGGGTGCTTGCCTGTAGTTGTTTGTTGTGTTGAATGGCGTTGGACATTGCGGTTTGCAAGTCGACGGACATTGTCTGTTGGTCTTGCGCCATGGCGTTGGCGGAGCATAGCAGCGCGAGGGCCATGAGGGCTGAGAACTTTTTCATCTAAGTATATGTCTATCTTTGTGTTTGCAGATGAGATGTTGCTTTGGCGAGATACTCGTCGATGAGTGTCAGGCCTTTTTTTGTTGCCATGCCACGTAGGAAGATGGTGGCGAGTTGCTGGAAGGCGTGTGTCATGTGGCACTTGCAGTAGTCGGCGCAGTTGCGTATACCACCTTTCTCGTTGCCCATCATGACGATGTAGGAGATGAGTTGCGAGTCGGCGGAGGGGATGAGCAGACCTTGTGTTTTGCCGTCCTCGATGAGCTGTGCTATCTTGGTGCGCATTTTTTCGACCTCGGTGTGCATAAGTTCGTTGACGCTGACGTAGTTGTAGCGGTCGAGGTCGTCGAAGAAAGCGGGAGAAATGCCTTGCATGAAGTTCATGGCTTCGTAGACACATCGGGCGACGAGGGAGATGAAGGAGTCGGCGTGGTCGATTATCTCGTCGAGGAATCGCATACGTTCGTACATGACTTTCTCGATACAGGCCATGAGGAGCGCGTCTTTGCTGTCGAAGGTCATGTAGAGGGTGCGTTTGCTGACTCCGACGCTTTTGGATACGTCGTCCATGGATACGGCCTTAATGCCCTTCTCGAAGAAGAGGAGCAGAGAGGCTTGGATTATTTTGTCGGAGAGTTCCATGTGTGTATAATCGTGACGCTAAGTTAGGGTGAAAACTCGGAAACGCAAAACGGTTTCCTGGTTTTTAGTTTTATTAGCAGATGTGTGATGGCGGGGTGAGGGGCGTGGGGAGAGGGGCGTGGGGAGAGGGGGCGTGGCAGGGAGGTGGTTTAGAGGTAGTTGGGAGGTGGGTGGGAGGAGTGTGGGGGGAGGGAGTGTGGGGCTGGGGAAAACCTTTGCGGCTAAAGAACGTTAAAGGGGGAGAGATATGGATGCGCGTGTGGATTAAATAATCAACATAGGGTCTATATTTGCGATAGAAAATTAACAGATAAAACGATTAGCGACGATGAATAAACACCTAATGATGGCATTGTGCCTTGGCGTGTTTGCTGTTGAGGCGAGTGCGGATGAGGGTATGTGGATATTGAGCCTATTGAGTAAGAATAACATAGAGGTGATGCAGAGGGAGGGTTGCAGGTTGACGGCGGAGGAGATATATAGTGTAAACCGGGGGTCGATAAAGGATGCGGTGGTGATATTTGGGGGAGGTTGCACTGGGGAGATAGTGTCGGAGAATGGGTTGTTGTTTACGAACCACCATTGCGGTTATGAGTCGATACAGCAGTTGTCGAGTGTGGAGCATAACTATTTGCGGGACGGGTATTGGTCGAAGTCGTTTGGTGAAGACCTACCTGTTGAGGGGTTGGAGGTTCGTTTTCTGTCGTCGTTTGAGGATGTGACGGCACGGGTGATGGCTGGGGTGAGTGCTGATTTGAAGCCGTCGGCACGAATCAATCTTATAGAGAGTCGTCGGGAGCAGATAGAGAGTGAGGAGGGAGCTAAGGACGAGGCGCATGAGGTGTCGGTGGAGAGTTTCTTTGAGAACAACCAGTTTTTTTTGATTAAGTATAAGGTATATAAGGATGTGCGGTTGGTGGGGACTCCTCCTGAGAGCATAGGCAAATTTGGTCATGACACGGATAACTGGCAGTGGCCGCGGCATACGGGGGACATATCGATATTCAGGGTGTACGCTGGGGCGGACAATGAGCCTGCGGAGTATTCGGCGGAGAACAAGCCGTATAAGCCGGCATATCATCTGCCGGTTAGTTTGAAGGGGATGAAGCCTGGTGATTTCTCGATGACGATAGGTTATCCGGGGTCGACGGAGAGGTATGAGTCGTCGTGGGGCGTGGCTCAGATGAGGGATGTGGAGAATGCGAGCAGGATAGAGCCGAGGGGGATTAAGCAGAGGATATGGTTGGAGGATATGCTTGCGGACCAGTCGGTATACCTGAAATACGCGTCGAAATTTGCCCGCAGCTCAAATTATTATAAGAACAGCATAGGGATGAACGCGGGGATAGAGAGTTTGAATGTCATAGGGAGGAAAGAGGCGGAGGAGGCGGCGTATAGGTCGTGGGCTCGGGAGCATGGCACGCGTGAGCAGGGGAGGGTGTTGAAGGAGTTGAAGAAGTTGAGCAAGGAGTATGAGCCGTATCAGAAGGCGTCGAGCTATATGATGGAGTGCTTGGTTGGGGGGCCGGAGATATTCAGGTTTGCGATGCGTATGGCGAACCTGGCTGGGGGCGAGGGCTGCGAGCAGAAGATGATAGCGGCGGCGAGGGAGTTTTATAAGGATTACAATGTGGAGACGGACAAGAAGGTGACGGCGGCGTTGCTGGAGTATTATGCCACGCATATAGACAAGAGGTTTCATCCGGGGTTTTTGGAGGAGATGGCCGAGGCTGGGGGGATCGGGGTGGCGACGGAGGCGTTGTTTGAGAGGAGCATGTTGGTGGACTCGACGAGGTTTATAGAGGCGTTGAAAGATGGCGCGTCGATGTCGGTATTATCGGACAAGGCGATGGAGATGGCGAAGGAGATATTGAGGGTGTATAGGGAAGAGGTTGTGGACAAGTCGTCGGAGATAGCGGATCGGTATGCGGATGCGAAGAGGGTGTATATGGCGGCGCGTATGGAGATGGAGCCGGAGAAGGATTTTTATTCGGACGCTAATTTCACGATGCGGCTAAGTTATGGGCAGATAGGCGGTTATACGACTAAGGACACTACGTATACTTATTTCTCGAATATGGATGAGCTTATGGCCAAGGAGGATCCGGACAACTGGGAGTTCGTGGTAGCTCGACGGTTGAAGGAGGTATATGAGTTGAAGGACTATGGGGAGTATGCGGACGCGGATGGGGAGATGCACGTGTGCTTCATCTCGAATAATGACATCACGGGTGGGAATTCGGGGAGTCCTGTTATTAATGGGGATGGGGAGTTGATAGGTTTGGCGTTTGACGGGAATTGGGAGGCGATGAGCGGGGATATTATATTTGAGCCTGCGTTGCAGCGTTGTATATGCGTGGATATACGTTATGTGTTGATGATAATAGATAAGATTGGCGGTGCGAGGAATTTGATAGATGAGTTGACGATAAGGAGGTAGGGTTATAGGGTTTAGGTGGCGCGCCTGTGGCATTATTGCTGTGGGCGCGCTGTTGTATATGGTTGAGGATAGGGAGAGATTTTGTAATTTGGCGGTAAAATAAAGGAAAGCGATGAATAAGTTTATTGTAAGGTGTGTGGAGGATATGGCGGGTGTGGTGCCTGGGATATTGAAGGCTATTGGTGGTAGCCGTGTTGTGGCTATGGACGGGCCTATGGGTGCTGGGAAGACGACTTTGGTTAAGGCGATATGCGAGTATTTGGGTGTCAGGGGGGTGGTGAACAGTCCGACGTTTGCTATTATCAATGATTATGAGCTGGGGGACGGCGGGGCTGTGTATCACTTTGATTTGTATAGGCTTAGGGATGTCAGTGAGGCTTTTGGGATGGGGTTTGAGGAGTATTTTTATTCGGGGTGTTATTGTTTTGTGGAGTGGCCTGGTGTGGCTGAGGGGATTTTGCCTGATGACGCTAAGGTTTTGCGTATCAGGGTGTTGGAGGATGGAGTGAGGGAGATTGAGGTTGAGTGAGGTGCAGGTGGGGTTTAGGGAGGATGTTATGGTGGAGGATGTGCCGCACGGGTTGGTTTCGGATGGTGTGGGTGGTGGATGTGGAGCGTGTGGTGGTGGCGGCGAAGGTGTAGAGGTGGAGGGTGTGGGGGTCGGTGGTGGATGTTGTTGGTTTGGTGGGGGTTAGGGTTTGTGGGTAGAGGGGTGAGAGGGGGATTGTGGCGTGGGTGGAGGAGAGGGGGAAGTGGAGTTGTAGGAGTCGGTTGTTTTGCGGGTTGAGGATGGCGAGGTAGAGGTTGCCGTTGTGGAGGGAGTCGGAGGTGGAGGGGGCGTCCCAGGTTATAGTGAGTTGGTTGTCAGCGTATTGGACGTTGATGTTGAAGGGGATGGTGCCGTTGGAGAGGATGATGTCTTGGGGGTTGAGGGTGTGGGTGGTGGGGGTGAGGTCGACGATGTTGGGGTAGTTGTATTTTAGGGCTCGTGACCATTGGTGTGTGCAGCGGACGTAGCCGGCACGGATGGTGTCGAGGAATGGTTGGAGCGTGGCGACGACGGTGTTCATGCGTCGGATGGTGCGTTTTTGGGCTTCGGAGCGTGGTCGTCGGGATTTGCGCGGGCGTTGTCGGAGGACGGGGATGTTGTTCCATAGTGTGGCGATGATGTTGCCGACGCGTCCTCGGATGTAGCCGAATAGGGATGAGGGTTGGTATTTAGCCATAGTTTAGTAGGATTTATGGTGCGAAGTTAGTGGGATTTTGGGGATGTGGAAGGGGTGGGTGTGTTTTTGAGTGTCAACTTTTGGTAAATGTTGTTATGGTGGGGATGATTTGCCGAGGGTTGTGGGTGCATTGGGTTCAGTATGTTTTCAGTATGATGGTGTGGTGAGGGAGCAGTTTTGTCAGTATATTGTCAGTATGTTGGAGTGTGGGGGTGGGGTTTGTGGAGGATTTGCGGTTATGGTTTTGGGAGGTTGTCGCGCCAGAGGACGTTAGGGTTGTTGGCGGCGTCGAGCCACCATGAGGCGTTTGCCCAGTCGTGGTTGCGGAGTGTGGTGGCGTTGTAGGTGTACCATGGCATGAACCAGGCCCAATGTGCGCCTTGTTGCCATTGCTGTGAGATGGGAGGGACTTGTCCACATTCGCTAAGGGTGAGAGTTTTGTTGGGGTAGGTTTGTCGTATGGCGTTGTATTCGGCGAGGCATTGGTCGGTGTTTTTGTGATATGAGTCGCGGCAGATGATGTCGACGTAGTCATCGCCGGGGTACCATGGGGTGTCGAAGGCGAGTGAGTCGGCGTGGAAGCCGGTTTCTGTTGTCCAGAGGTAGATGAGGTTGTCGAGGTGTAGGGAGTCGAAGTAGTCGTGCATATATCGCCATAGAGCGACGTAGTTGTCGGGGCCGCTGTTGCCCCACCAGAACCAGGGGTCTCCGCCTATGATGGTGTTGCCTGCGGCTTCGTGGAGTGGGCGCCAGAGGACTGGGATGCGGGCGTCGCGGAATTGTGAGAGTCGGTGTGCGACGAGCTGGAGGTCGCGTGACATTATGGAGTTCTCCCAGGTGCCGGGTGTGAGCATGTTGGCTAGTTGGAAACGGGTGTCGGGGCGGAAGGTGAGTCGAGCGCTGTCGGGTGCGACGGGTACGAACCAGTGCCAGCAGATGGTGATTAGTCCGCCGTCGCGGTGCCATTGGAGCGGGAGGTTGAAGTTGTCGTAGGGGTGTGGTGCGGAGGTGTCGGGGTTGAGGTCGGTGTATATGTCGATGAAGTCGAGTCCGATGATGGCTGGCCATTTGCCTGTGGTGTCGTGGACGAGTTGTGCTTCGGCGATGTTCCAAGAGACGTTGGACATTGTGGCGGAGAGGGTTTTATGTCCATTGAGGGAGTCGAGGAGGGCGAGTAGTTGTTGCGCTTCGGGGGAGTGGGTGTTGCGCGGTGTGCAGGAGAATAGGAGGATGGAGGAGATGAGGAGTGTGATGAGGTGTTTCATGATGGTGGTTATTAGACAGTTAGAGAGACATGGCGCGTTTGACTTCTTGTGCGAGGGTGAGTGTGACGTTGCGTTGGAATCGTTTGGAGGAGCCGAGGCTGAGTACTGGGCGTAGTCCGACGGTTGTGCTGCAAACGAAGCATTCTTCGGCAGCGGTTATGGTGGCGTTGTCGAAGCCGTCGTGGTAGTCGATGTGGAGGTTGAATTTGGAGAAGAGGTTGTTGGAGGAGATGAAGTCGCACAGGGCGTCGGGTGTTGTTCCTTGTTGTGAGGCGAGGATGTGTCCGCCGGGGAGGAAGAGGAATATGTTGCCGAGTGTTGTTCGGGCGAGTCGGCCGTTTGGGAGGGTGAGGCAGGCACCGTCGAGGTGTCGTTGTTGCGCATTGATGCGTGCGAGTGTTTCTACGGCGGAGTCGGCCCAGGGGCCAGCGTTTGGGTTGATGGTGGCGAGTTTGGTTGGTGCGAGGAGGTTGAGTGCGTCGGAGGAGTCGGTGTCGAATATGGGTTTGGGGAGTCGGGATTGGAAGAGTGCGTGTCGTGGGTGGGTGCCGTAGGGGGACAGGTCGTGGTAGAGGAGGATGTGGATTAGGGAGTGCGCGGGGTAGCGGTTGCGTGTTGATAGGAGCCATATTTCGTGTCGTAGGGCTTCGGAGGAGGGGAGTTGGTGTTCGGATATGCCGATGGTTGATGCGGCGTTTATGAGGGAACGCCATAGCCAGGGCCAGAGTGCGATGTAGGGTTCGCCGGCTCGCATTGGGACGTGTATGGCGGATAGGAGGCCGGAGGAGATGGAGGTGCGGATGCCCCATAGTGGGTTGTCGACGGGCAGGTATTTCCCATCGAGGTAGAAGTTGGCGCACCAGTTGTCGGGTGGCATATCGACCATTGAAAGAAGGTCGATGGGCATGGTGATTATAGACAAAGAGAGGGAGAAGAGGCGTGATGCGAGCCAGTCCTCCCTCGAGTTGTGGTAAGTAGAGTTTACTGTTGGATGTCGGCGAGGGAGGCTATTCCTGATGCCGATACGGAGCGGTCGGTCTTACGGACGAGTCCTTGGAGGACTTTGCCGGGTCCTACCTCGATGAATTCTTGCGCTCCGGCGGCTATCATGTTCTGGAGTGTTTGTGTCCATCGTACGGAGGATGTCAGTTGCGCGACGAGGTTTTGTTTGATGAGGGCTGGGTTGGTCTCGGGGTTGGCAGTGACGTTTTGGTATATGGGGCATAGTGGCGCGGAGAAGGAGGTGGCCTCTATTGCCATAGCGAGTTCGGCGCGTGCGGGTTCCATGAATGGGGAGTGGAAGGCACCGCTTACGGCGAGTTTTATGGCACGTTTGGCTCCTTTGGCGGTTAGGGCGGCGCATGCGTCGTCGATGCCATCGACAGAGCCGGATATTACGAGCTGTCCGGGGCAGTTGTAGTTGGCAGGGACAACGTTGGGGATGTCGTTGCAAGCGGCTTCGACGGTGGTGTCGTCGAGGCCAACGATAGCGGCCATGGTGGAAGGTGCGGCTTCGCAAGCCTTTTGCATAGCCATGGCGCGTTGGGATACGAGACGTAGTCCGTCGGCGAAGGACATAGCTCCTGCGGCTACGAGTGCGGAGAATTCGCCGAGTGAGTGACCTGCTACCATGTCGGGTTTGAAGGAGTCGCCGAGGACTTTGGCGAGTATTACGGAGTGTAGGAATATGGCTGGCTGTGTTACTTTGGTCTGACGGAGTTGGTCGTCGGTGCCAGCGAACATGATGTCAGTAATCTTGAAGCCGAGGATATTGTCGGCTTGGTCGAATAGGTCCTTAGCCATTGTGTTGTTGTCGTAGAGGTCTTTGCCCATACCTACGAACTGTGAGCCTTGGCCAGGGAAAACGTAAGCTTTCATTATGTAGTAGACTTTATGAGAAATGTTGTTGCAAAGATATTGAATATGAGTGGTAATGCAAGTTACCGTCGTGTGCGTTTGCGTTTCTTGCGTGTAGGTTGGTTGTTGAGGTTGTCGGGGTTGGGAGCATCATCCTGGTCGGTATGCGCGGCTTTGTTGAGGCGGACGTTGGCCTTGAGTTGTCCGTCTCGTCCGGGTCGTACGTTGAGTCGGAACATCTGTTCCCAGAGTTGAGCGAACTCGTTGATGAAGCGGTGGACGATGGTGAAGTTGGTGGTTAGGAGGAGGTTTTCCTGGTTATGGAGTTTGGCGGTATAGGTCCAGTTGTAGCTGCCGGTGAAGGCTATACGGTTGTCGATTATGCCGAATTTGTTGTGCATGTGGTAACGGGAGTTGTCGACCTTTACGTCGATGCCACATCGAGCGAGTTCTTTTATTTGTGAGCCTGCGTCGCGCATTTTGTTGTTGTCGGTTATGATGCGTATTTTGATGCCTTTGGCGTTGAGTGCTTTGAGGCATCCGGAGAGGATGTCGTCGGATATGGTGAAGACGCAGAGGTCGATGGTCTTCTTGGCTTGTGACATGTAGAATGCGAGGTTCTCGGGTATGTCTTGGCCTGGGCTAAAGAGGACATCGTGTAGTCGGAAGGAGTATTTTTCTATTTGGTCGAATGTTGTTTCGAGCCAGCGAATAGCCCGTAGGCCGTCGCCACCTACGCCGAGACGTTTGGCCTCAGTGAAGAGTCGGCTTTTGAGTTCACCACGTTGGGCACGGTCGAGGGCGTTGAGACGTTCGACGATGCCGAGAGGGAGTTCGGCGTGTCGTTCGAGGTGGAAAATGTCGGTGAAGTACTCTATGATGTCGTCCATGTGGTTTGGGGTTTAGTTATGATAGTTCGATGATTTCCATGTCTTTGATGTTGGAGTTGTCGATGGTGAAGCGTAGGGCGGTTCGGACGCCTTGTATGCCGTAGTGACCACATGCGCCGGGGTTGAGGTGCAGGCAGTGGTATTTGTTGTCGTATATGACACGTAGTATGTGGGAGTGTCCGGCGACCATAATCGTTGGTGGGTCGTTGCGGAGTTCGTTTAGGATCTTTGTGGAGTAGTGTCCGGGGTATCCGCCGATGTGTGTCATGAGGACAGTGACGTCTTCGATGGAGAATCGGATTATGCCTTGTCGTGCTTGTTGTGCGTTGGATGTGGCGTAGTTGTCGGAGGAGTAGACGTAGCGTGGTCGTGGGTCGATGGTGGAGCGTATGTCGTTGCCGTCGGCGTTGCCCCATACGGCACGTAGGGGTTTGAAGTCGCGTAGCTGTTGTAGGATATCGAGGGAGCCTATGTCGCCAGCGTGCCATAGCTCGTCGACGTCTTCTAGGAGGTCGAGTAGACGTGGGTCGAGGTAGCCGTGGGTGTCGGATATGAGACCTATTTTCTTCATTATGCCAATAAAGATAAAGTATTTTGAGGATTGGTGCAAGATTTTAGGTGTTTGGAAATTGCACATATCGGCTTAACTCGTTACCTTTGATGGCAGTAATCAACACAATAAAAACTTAATCATAAACTAACTAACAAATGAAAGCGTTCAAGACACTCATCGTTGCCGCTCTATCGGCGATGGCACTATCCAGCTGCGGCTACAATGACATGGTAGAGAAGCAGGAGGCCGTGGAAACCCAGTGGGCACAAGTAGAAAATGTCTATCAGCGTCGTGCGGACCTCATTCCTAACCTCGTGGCGACAGTCAAGGGCTATGCGTCGCATGAGAGCTCGACATTGACAGCGGTCATCGAGGCACGCTCGAAGGCTACAAGCGTCACCATTGACGCCAGCAACCTCAATGAGGAGACTCTTGCGAAGTTCCAGCAGGCGCAGAGCGACCTTAGCGGGGCGTTGTCGCGGCTCATGGCAGTCAAGGAGGCGTATCCTGACCTCAAGGCTAATGAGAACTTCCTCGACTTGCAGAGTCAGCTTGAGGGTACGGAGAACCGTATAACCGTGGAGCGTAAGAAGTTCAATGAAGTTGCGCAGGACTATAACACGTATATCCGTAAGTTTCCTAACAACATCATTGCCAGTATCTTCAGTTTTGACAAGAAACCATACTTCAAGGCTGAGGAGGGTAGCGAGAAGGCACCTAAAGTGGAGTTTTAGATGTCTGACAAGATATTCGACAAGCAGGCCTGCCGGCGTATCGAGATGGCCATAGAGCAGGCGGAGACTAGCACGAGCGGTGAGATACATGTGCACGTGACCAGCCATAGTAAGCCGAACGTGCTTGACTCGGCAGTGGAGGCATTCAATACCCTTGGCATGCAGAACACTAAGTTACGCAATGGCGTGCTCTTCTTCTTCGCCACTAAGGATCATCGGTTCGCAGTGATAGGTGATAAGGGTATTAATGACATTGTGGGTCAGGGATTTTGGGATGACATAGTCAAGACCATATCGGACGCTTTTGCACGTAAGCTACCTATTGACGGCATCTGTGAGTCGATACTGCTGTGTGGTGACAAGCTGCGCCAGTATTTTCCTCCACAGTCTGACGACGAGGACGAGTTGCCTAACCAAGTCTCTTTCGACCAACAAGATTGAATATGAGACTATTGACACTAATCGTCTCGTTGCTGCTGACGGTTACCGCGTTGGCACAAGTGCCGAGTCGTCCGGAGCCACAACGGCTTGTCAACGACTTTGCAGGAGTCCTCACGGCGGGTACTTGTGAGTCTCTTGAGCGTCGGCTTGTCGCATTTGACGACAGCACGAGTAACCAGATTGTCGTGGTCACCGTGTCTGACCTTGGCGGGCTTGAGATAGCTGACTTCGCACAGCAATTAGGTGAGAGTTGGGGTGTAGGAGGCAAAGGCACGAACAACGGCATAGTAATCCTCGTCAAGCCTAAGACTGAAGAGTCTAAGGGCAATGCCTTCATTGCCACGGGTTACGGTCTTGAGGGCGTATTGCCTGACATCACGTGCCGACACATCGTCACCGACAAGATGATCCCCTGCTTCAAGGTAGATGATTATACTGGCGGCATAATGGCGGGTGTGGAGGCTGTGGTTGAGGCTGCCAATGGTGAATATCACGTGGCGCGGGAGGAGGAGGTTGACGAAGTCTACGTGTATGGTATCTTGGGTATTATTGTACTCTTGATACTACTCTACTTAGCCAGTCGTGCTTACATCAACAGGTATAAGAAGGCCAAGACACAACGTGAGAAGATAACCACCACCATGACGTTTATCTTCGTCATCGCCTCAATCTATGCTTTCTTTGCCAGCATCATATTCAACGTCCTTTCCGTCTTTGGCAGTTCATCGGGCAAGGACTCCGACGGTGACTCTTTCGGAGGATTCGGTGGGGGTTCGTTTGGTGGCGGTGGCGGAGGAGGCAGTTGGTAGATTGGCTTACCTAATAGAAAGACTAAGGTCGAGTAGCCTATATGGCAACTCGACCTTAGTCTTATGATTATACTACTTTTACCTATCCAACAGTTCCTGGTGGGCCATTTAGCGGGCCGTGCCATTCATTGAGTTCCACGACCTCCTTAGCTCCGACGATTTGCTCTGCGATAGAGCCGTTAGGACGCATAATGCCCACTACTACACGCTCCGAGTTAGCTATCATGTACTTGTTACGTTCTTCGGCCTTTGAACCCTCATCTTCCCATGGTACACTGAACCCGTAAGTTGTCAGTATCAACAACTTGCCGTCCCCTATGGCTTCGACAATATACGTAGGCCATACTTTGGGATATGGGGCACACATCACCAGCACAGTCGGGATGCCCCTCTTCAGCAAACCTCGGAAAACATAGCTCTCCACCTGCTGTAAATTACCAATCAATACGCAATCAGTCTCACTGCTCAAGCCATCGAGCCATTTACGTATGGCGTCGAAACTATTCTCCGTCGTTCCTCGCGATGTCAAGAACGCCGTCTTATTATCGTGCTCAAGCAGCTTTATGTTGCCAATGGGTACTGAAATCTCTGGTGACATGGTTATCCTTCTATTCGTTTCAACGCTAAGATAATCATAATTTGGCACTCATCTGATAATGAGACAAAAAAATCAGGAAAAAACAAGCGGCTCGCAGAAATTAACTTCCACGAGCCGCTCCCATATTCCAAAGCTTCTCTGATAAAATACTACCAACTTGATGATGACCCACCACCCGACGATGATCCTCCCCCCCATGAACCACCACTCGCACTCGTATGATCACTACTACTGCTTCTCCCAGTGAAATGAGCACCACTGCTCTCGCTCTCCGCCACTTTCAATCCCTCACGCAAAAACACATAGCCACAAGCAGCACACTTAAACCCTTGACGCCAATATTCCTTTCCATCTCTTGTGAAGTACGTCGCCTCACCATCTTTCTTAATCTTGCCTCGCTTATGGCACTCAGGACACTCTTTGAACCGCTTTCTCAAAGCTCCGACACCTACAATTCCCACAATAGCGGCGAACACGACACCCAATAATGTCGAAGATGAGCCTCCCCCCGACGACTCACTCCAAGGCAAATCATTACCTCTAATGACATCGCACGAATATCTGACTCCCTCTATCATACCCCTGTCGGTCTGCCCGTTCTTGAATTGTGGCACCATAGCCCGTTCTTGTATGCGCTTGCTCATGGCATCAGTCATGACACCCTCAAGTCCGTCGCCTACTTGAAAACGTATCGTATGGATGTCTTCCACATATAGAATCAGCAGACCATCATTGGCCTCTTTGCGTCCTATTCCCCACTTGATGAACAAGTCTTGCGCAAAGTCGAACACGTCAGTTTCACCTATTGATGGTAACATCACCACCGCCACCTGTGCTTTAGTGGAATCTTCCAACTGCATAAGCATCAGGTTTATGGTGTCGCGAGTCGCAGCACTGAGTATACCCGTGGGATCTGACACATGGTTGGCGTTGCTCACAAGGCGCACATTTGGCACACTGTCTACGCTGAACGCCTTGACAACTCGCCCTGCATCCTCTGCTGCATATTTAGCCGCATCGGCAGCATCAGCAGCCACGATGGCAGCGTCTATGCTGTCTGCAACAGACGCATCGTCACCGTAGCCAGCTGACATGAGCGTCATGCCTGCTACGACTCCAACAGCTGATATAATGGATTTCCTAATGAAGCCCATCGTCAAACAGGTTAGAATTTAACCTCAGTGGCCTTCTCTGCTCCCTCATCGGCCTCGAAATAGGCACGTGTCTTGAAACCAAACACATTGGCTACTATCGTCCCAGGGAACTGACGTATCTCGGTGTTATAAGTTTGCGCAGCAGCGTTGAACTCCTTACGCACAACATTTATCCTGTTCTCGGTACCTTCAAGCTGCGACTGCAACTCCTTGAAGTTCTCGTTGGCTTTCAACTCAGGATATGACTCGGACACTGCCATAAGCCTTGACAATGCCGACGAAAGTGATCCCTGAACCTTTTGGAAGTTAGCAAGCTGCTCGGGTGTAGCGTTGCTAATGTCTATCTTCGTCTGGGTAGCCTCGGCGCGTGCAGAAATCACCGAGTCGAGTGTTCCCTGCTCATGTGTGGCATAGCCCTTGACTGTTGCCACGAGATTTGGAATGAGATCCGAACGACGCTGGTACTGAGACTCAACATTCGACCATTTGGTTGATACCTCCTCATCAAGGCGTACCATGCCATTGTAGGTTGATACACCGTAGATGGCGACAACGCCCAACACGATGAGCGCAATGTAGCTTTTCTTCATTCGTTTCTGAATGTTTGTTTGTTAATAAGTAAATTAGTCAGCTGTATATCTTGCTGATGGTTATGTGATGTGGTCACTCCCATTTGTCACATTTGTTCTACGTATCGTGGCAACAGAAAGTTCCAATTTATCACCAGAATAGGGAGCTTACTTGTTCACGCCTTTCATGCGCACATACTTCATGCCGTTCTGCGCCTGACACTGCGAATCCCTATTAGACCTCGACGCAGCACTCTTTATAGCATTGTCAATAACCGAGTTCCATGAGGGGCTGTCACTTCCGTTAAATGCGCTAACCTCACTACGTACACCCTGCATAAAGCCGAGCAAGAAGAAACCTCCATCGTTTGAGCACCATGAATACTCACCTGGGCTTGCCGCCGTTGCTATCAGAGTACCCTTCTGATTGAGGAACAAATCCTTTAGCTTACTCACATCATAGCTGTCATTGCTTCGCGAGAAGAGCGTATTCGACGTCACGTATGATGGTCTGTTGCTCCCCAAATATGAGTTGCAACAATCACTCATCACGAGACACAACCGTTCTCCCTTATCCTTGAGCGCATTATATATTGACGACAAAGACACGCAATTCTCGTCAAGGTCAGAGTATGTCGATGGGCAAAGGTCAAGCATCGGGTAGTAATCTTTTTGATCGTCATAGCGGAAACCATGACCCGTATATATGAACACCACTATGTCATTCGACCCTGGTTTCATATTATTCACGGCCTTAGCTAACTGCTTCTTGCCATAGTTGTCACCACTCACCAAAGTCTCAGCATATTTGACACCGATAGCCTGCGCTATGCTCTTAAACTCATTGCGTACATTCTTCAAGTCAACGGTGCAAGCAGCGCCAATATCCGATACGTTAGTATTAGCTACCACGATAAGCCTCAACGTTGTCGAGCCGTCATTCACATACGTCTCGTCCGCATCATCATCTTCGCCGTTAGCGACGTTGCTATGCTGGTTATGCACAAGGTTCACGCCTTGGGTCAGCATTTTGTACTCCTTCTCGTCTTCCGAATAGAATTGGGCGATATACTCCTCGTCCATATCAGAGACCATCACCTCCGTGAAGCTTGTCGCCTCAAACCATGAGTCAGAGTCCTCTATATCGAATGCTATCTGCGGCAGCTCTGAGATGTCGCTGCCATCGTCCTTCGTCCATGCCCAGATGAGATAAGGCATTCCCTCGCTCTTAGGCTGGTAATATATCACACCGACATCATCTTTTGACTCTTTTCCATCCACCTGATATATGTACTTCGAGTCGGCCACTGCGTCACGCTCTATCATATCCTCATTGACGATGCGCATTGTGCAATTACGCTCACTGTAGTAGATTAGCAGACCTACATGCTCTTTGTCGTTATCAGGGTCAGTGTAAGTGAGTTCGTAGAACGATTGAGCATTGCCTCTAAGGCACGCTACGAACAACAGGATGGCAGTAGCCAGTAGGAATCTAATTTTCATATAACCTATGCTTATGTTGTTATATGCAAAAGTAATAAGAACATTTTGAGGCACAAAGTTATGTGCCAATATTTCTGGGCATATTATCGACCTGTACTCTTGACTGTGCTATAATAGATTGCATTCTGTGGTCGACATCCCGGATTCATTTCCGTCTTGCGTAACGCCCCATCATACGCACTATTTATTACCGACTGCCATGACGGAGTTTTGCTTTTACTGAATACGCTGACCTCGTTGCTAAGCCCATCCATGAAACTCAAAAAGAAGAACCCACCTTTAACGGATATCCATGCCGACTGTCCTGGCGTAGCCGCCGCAGAGATGAGACTCCCACGCTGGTACAAGAATAGGCTCTTAAGCCTGCTTACATCAAAATTACCAACGCTACACGAGGCCAACGTATTGCAATTAGCGGCGGCATACGTCCTATTCACATCCGAGTTGCAACAGTCTCCTATGACAAGGTGCAACCGCCCACCCTTCTGTATAATCGCATTATACACGTCCCCAAGGTTGACTATGTTTCTCTGGTTGAAATCTTCATATATCGACTCCCGCAAGTCAAGCATTGGATAACTGCTATCCTGATTAGAAAAACGATATCCATGACCAAAATAGAAAAACACCACCACGTCGTCAGACCCAGGCTGTAAGTCATTCAACGCATTAAGCAACTGTGGCTTTCCAAAGTTACTCCCCATGGCTACCGTCTCTTTATACTTCAATCCCACCGCTTGAGCTATATGCTTGAAGTCATTCCGAGCAATCCGCACATCACTCTTACAACCCTCACCTATTGAAGCGTCATTCGTCGCCGCTATGACTATCAAATGCAATGTAGCTCCACTGACCACATGTGTCCACGATGTAGGAGTTGATGTATTGTCATAGTGGGTTCTCCGAGGATCTTCCTGCTGCTTTATGCGGTTAGCCCCTCCCATCAAAACCTTATATCCCCGCTCATTCTTCCCATAAAACTGGCACACATACTTATCCGTAAACTGACCTGGCGTTATCTGCCTGAAATAGTCCGCCTTGAACCACGAGTGCGGGTCATCTATACGAAACGCTATGTGCGGAATATCGCTTATATCGCTCACATCCCTCTTCCTCCACGTCCATACCAAATACGGCATATTCTTCGTCGTAGGCTGGTAATACGACACCCCAATGTCATCATCCGACTTCTTCCCACTCACCACGTTCTTATATTTCGACACATAATACTGCCGACGAGACAACAACTCACGACTCACTATCCGCATCTCACAATTGTTATCATCATAGTGAACCATAAGCCCCAAATACTCCTTATGGTCATACGGACTCGTATATCGCAACTCATAGAACGCCTGACCCGTCACATCGAGCCACACCCCCACCATCAGCACAACCACCGCTATCACATTCCTTACATTCATAACTGCCTCTTTTCCGCTAATATACTCATTCCTCACCTCTTCAACACCCATCACCCCAACTTAATTCCACAACACTCTCCTTTCTGAAACCCTCAACAATAAAAAACCGCGCCTCCCCCATCAGAGAAGACGCGGCCTTTATCACTGTCTAAGTACTATCCCAAAACTCCCACAAGCACCGTCTTCTCAAACCAGTACCACAAGATACCAGCAAAATAACCCGACAACGCCAACAACGAGAACTTCTTCAAATACCAGATGAAACTAATCTTCTCCAATCCCATCACCACAACTCCTGCCGCAGAACCGATAATCAGGATGCTGCCACCCGTACCAGCGCAATACGCCAACAATTCCCAGAACAATCCATCCTGCACATAATTTGCCATCACCGGATCTGCCGCCACAGTAGCCGCGTCTGCAATAGGATACATCCCCATAGCCGACGCCACCAAAGGTACATTATCCACAACCGACGAGAACACGCCTATGATAGAATCCACCACAAAAATATTACCCACATTCTCATTGAGCCACTTACCCAAGAACTCCAACGACCCAGTAGCCGCAACAGCGTCCACCGCCACCAAAATGCCAAGGAAGAACAATATTGTGCTCATATCAATCCTCGTGATGATACTCGAAATACGAGCCCTCTCATACTCCTCCTGACCCTTATGCTGCGTCCCGATAATAAACTCCGTCGCTATCCACAGCAACGCAAGAACCAGCAACACCCCCATAAACGGTGGAAGACCTGTAAGATTATGGAAGAACGGCACCGAGATAAGACCACCAACGCCTATGACGAAGATCACATTCCTCATGCCCTGCTTGAACAACGGCCTATCCGTAGCCGCACTATTGTCCTCCGTAGGAGCCGTAATCTCCCCCTTCAACGAGAACATTATTATCAACGCCGGAACAGCCAAACATATAAGCGACGGTATCAAAATCCCCTTGATGATGCCTATCGTCGACACGCAACCCTTAATCCACAACATGATAGTCGTCACATCTCCAATAGGAGAGAACGCGCCACCAGCATTAGCCGCTATAATCACCATCCCCGCAAACTTGATCCGCATATCCCTGTCCGCTATCAGATTCTTAAGCACCATGACCATCACAATCGATGTCGTCATGTTATCAAGAACCGCCGACAAGAAGAACGTCATGATGCACACCTTCCACAACAAAACCTTTGGATTCGGCGTATACAACGCCTTCTTCACAAAACGGAAACCTCCATGACTGTCAACAGTCTCTACCACAGTCATAGCACCCATAAGAAACAATATCGTGCTACATACCTCTGCAAGATAACCCGAGAACAAACTCGTACTCATGAACTGCGATATGTTCGCCAACGCGTCATTCCGAGCACCCTCCGAAAGCAAACCAAGCTGGTACGTCTTCTCAATGATGTCAGGCCCAAACTCCGCAGCGCCCATTAGCAATAATACCCAGCAAGCTATACCCATCAATAGGGCCACGCCAGCCTTGTTGATCTTCGTCACGCTCTCCAACGCTATCAGCAGGTAGCCTACAACAAAGACCGAGATAATGGCAGTTGTCATTTAGATTGTTTTTTTGAATGTTTCACGGCACACACCAACAGGTCGACAGCCCGTCAATGCTGCACCAATTACTATTCCTGATATCCGAATTCTTTTATTGCCTACGGCTCGGCAGAGCTAAACTCTCGATGCGAAGTTAAACATTATTTTACACACCGCGAAATATCACACCCTTTTCTCACAACCGCAAAACAACACTCAAACGATAAAATCCTACCACACAAATAACACCACACTCTCCAAATATACCCCATCAAGCAACTTAGGAGCAACCTACGAGCTACCTACGAGCCTCCTACACCCCACCTCCCACCTGCCCCAAAACCCCACTTTTACACACCAACACCACCGAAAAACTCCAAACACCACAAAAAACATGATAAAATAATAGGAGCCCCCGACAACCGCCGAGAGCCCCCTTATTCAACTTAACGCCTAATACAATCACCTACACCTTTCCCCGCAAATACGCGTCAATCGACGACGCAGCCCTACGGCCATCACCCATAGCCAATATCACCGTAGCACCACCGCGAACAATATCCCCACCAGCAAACACATCCTCCACCGACGTCTGCAACGCCTCACTCGCCTCAAGCGTCCCACGATCCGTCGTCCGCAAATCCGGATGACTGCTCGAAATCAACGGGTTAGGCGACACACCAACACTCACTATCACCAAATCCACCGCAATCTCCTCTATCGCTCCCTCAACAGGAACTGGCCTGCGCCTACCACGCTCATCAGGCTCACCCAGCTCCATTCGCTGAACGCGCATACCACACACCCTACCCTTCTCATCCGACAAATACTCAACCGGATTATGCAACGTCATAAACTCAACACCCTCCTCCTTCGCATGATGTATCTCCTCCAATCGAGCCGGCATCTCCACCTCCGAACGCCTATATACCAGCACAACACGCTCCGCGCCAAGCCGGCGAGCCGTACGCACCGAGTCCATCGCCGTATTACCGCCACCCACAACGGCCACACTCTTGCCAAATATAATCGGCGTGTCATAACGCTCATCCGCCGCATGCATCAAATTCACACGAGTCAAATACTCATTCGAACTCATGATGCCATTACTATTCTCACCAGGTATCCCCATAAACCGAGGCAAACCCGCACCACTACCAACAAAAAACGCCTTGAATCCCTCATCCCGCAAATCATCCATCGTAGCCGTCTTCCCAACAATGAAATCCGACTCAAACTTCACCCCCATCTTCCGCAAATTATCTATCTCGAAATCCACAATGTCGTTCGGCAACCTGAACTCAGGTATCCCATACTTCAACACGCCGCCTATCTCATGCAACGCCTCGAAAACCGTCACGTCATAACCCTTCTTCGCCAACTCCCCAGAACACGTCAATCCCGCAGGACCAGAACCAATAACCGCAACCTTCACCCCATTAGGAGACTCCACAACCGGAGTCGCAGCCTCACCCGACGTGCGCTCAAAGTCAGCCGCAAAACGCTCCAAATAGCCTATCGCGACAGCCTTCCTGCCACTCTTCGTATATATACACTTGCTCTCGCACTGCTTCTCCTGAGGACACACACGGCCACACACCGCCGGCAACGTGCTCGTACCCTTGATAACCTTCGCAGCCTCAAGTATCTCACCGCGCTCTATATTCTTAACAAACGCCGGTATATTAATCTCAACAGGGCAACCCGTCACACACGACGGACTCGCGCAGTCCAGGCAACGCTTAGCCTCCTCCATAGCCTGCTCCAAGCTCAAACCCATATTAACCTCCATATACGAACGGCTACGCTCCGCGGCATCCGCCTCTGGCATCACCACGCGCTCAATAGCCATCCTCTCCTTCGGCTTCATGCCGTCACGCACAGCCTTCCGCCACGCCGACTCACGCTCTGCCCTACGAATATCTTGTATATCGCTCATCTTTTTTCTTCGCTAATAATTACTACTTCATCCCGCACGCCTCACGGTAAGCCGCAAACGCAGCCTGCTCATCCGCCTTGAAACCACCCATGCGCTTCAGCATCTCATCAAAATCCACCTCATGAGCATTAAACTCAGGCCCGTCAACACACACAAAACGTGTCTTACCACCAACGCTCACTCTGCACGCCCCGCACATCCCCGTGCCGTCAACCATAACCGTATTCAAGCTCACCCACGTCGGGATATCATACTTCTTCGTCGTCAACGCCGCAAACTTCATCATAATCGCCGGGCCAATAACAACAGCCTCCGACACCTTCTCCCGATTAATCACCATCTCCATGCCATTCGTCACCAACCCCTTCGTCCCATACGAACCATCATCAGTCATCACAACCACATCATCCGCATACCTCCTGACCTGATCCTCAAGAATAATCAAATCCTTGCTCCTGCCAGCCAGAACAGCCACAACCCTGTTCCCAGCCCTGTGATGAGCCTCAATGATAGGCAGCAACGGCGCAACGCCAACCCCTCCGCCAGCGCACAGCACTGTCCCGGCCTGCCTCTCAATCTGCGTGGCGCGGCCAAGCGGCCCCACAACATCCTCCACATAATCACCCACACCCTTACTCGTCAACTTCCACGTCGACACGCCTATCCGCTGTACCACAAGCGTTATCGTCCCCTTCTCCACATTCGAGCCGGCTATCGTCAACGGAACTCGCTCACCGCTCTTGTCAACCCTGACAATCACAAAGTGACCTGCCTTACGCGCCTTCGCTATGCGTGGAGCCTCAATCTCGAGCATAATGACATTCTCCGAGAAATGCTCCTTTGCAACAATCAGATTCATTTGTCTTGTTTTATTATTCGTCTTCGGTCGAGCTAACAAGACTCAAGACTCGCGTCTCTTCTCGCTAACTACTCAATCCGCGTGCAAAATTCTAAAAAAAATCCCTTTTTTGAACACCCCACCCCTTGTTTATAACACTTTTTTCATCACCCCTCCCCCAAAAAACCCCGCAACGCGTACCCCCTAAACGCCGAAGGCGTACCAACCCCAACCCACACCACCCCCCTACCCTACACCCCCATCCCAACCATCTCCATCCCAACAACAATCCCACGCAACACCGCGTCAACCACATACTCCGAACCACCATACGCGTTAACGTCACTCCTTATCCCCGTCCTCTCATCCTCCACATCACGCATCCGCTCCACTATCCACTCCAACGGCGACTTCCCGTTCACCACATAACCCGTCGCCGACTGCGGTATACCCTCTATATAAACCCCCTCCGCTATATCCAACCGACTCTTGCCCCTCCGCTCCAGACTCATCCGGACAACCCTAAACTCCCTCTCCAACTCTATCACCCCATCCCCTCGCAACGCAAAACCATGAAACCGCATCCCCGAACCACGCGCCACAGCCGCCATCTCCTCCGTCATCCGACTCGCCAAATGCAACCCGGCCATCCGACGACCACGACAACACAACTCGTCAAACTCCGCCTGGCTCCACGCCAAATCCAACCGCGGCAGCGACTTCCGCAAATCATCCCCATAACGACCCCGCCACTCCCGGTCATGCAACGACCCGTAAATCGCGTAAAAAATATCCTCCTTGCTCCCCGCAATCCCACGACCCCGCAACACCTCCACCGCGTAATCCGACACCCCCTCACGCCGCTCCATACCTCCCGATCCCCCAAACAAACCACTGCCCGACGACCGCACATAATAATACAACGGAAAACATTGGGTGCCTGCGAATAGCATGTTGAGGTCGGGTATCTTGTCCGTTATCAGGCACGAGAAATCCTTAGTGCCACCTAAACCATCGACGCATATAACAAGGTTCGGTGTGTCGGGGGTGGGAAAGAGAACACGCGGGAACAGGTCTACAAATTTGCTCTCATAGTAAACGTTCGTTTCAACAAACGGGCGATACATGGCAGTAGTAATCAGGCTCTCATCGAACAAGAAGCGCACACCACGGCCTATATATTGCAAGAAGGCTCTGTTCCACGATATTTTGCTTGCTCTGTACTTCACCGACTTCTTGGGGTCGCCTCCTCCGTTTGCCTTGTAGTTATCAAGGTTTTCGTTGTAGAAGTCAACCATAGTTCTAACAGTCTCGCTCAACTTCTCTTTTGAGAAGTTGTAGAGGAAGGAGTCGCGAGCAGTCTTTAGCCCATTAGATATCACCACAAACCAGCTTTTGGTGCTGAGGTTGTATTTCTTGTCAGGGGCGAGGGGGATAAGGGCGTCAAACGTCCCGTCACGCTGGTTTATCCAGTCATGCTTCCCGTTCGGCTCTATCCTCGTCCACTCAACACCCTCAACCGACCTAAACTCCACAAGCCTCCTCAGCTTCTCTTCCCTCGTCAGATAGTCCCCTATGTCGTGATACCATATCTCGCACGCCCTCTGCCCGTGCAAGGCTTGCGGGAACCGCTCAAGCAACGTTATCGCTATAGTCGTGCGGCTGCCACTGCCAAATATCTTGCCGCCCTCACGCCGCGACAACTCACCACTCGTGCGCTGGTTCCCACGCAGGTTCAGAACATATATGCGGTCAAACTCACGCGCAAAAGTGGCACGCATCCCCGCCTGACTGTTGCCGTCTATCCACGCCCCATTGCTGATATACGCCACTATACCACCACCCTCCGGGTGCTCACGCAGCCTATCCGTCGCCCACCGAAACGCCTTGATATAACTATCATAAAGAGCGTTCTTGTTGGTCGAAGAAGACTCCCTCGCGTATGTCTGAGCTATACGCTCCTCCAGATGCGCATAGTGCACATTCTGCGCATTATCGTTCGCGCTCCGCTGACCAACCGAATATGGCGGGTTCCCCCATATCACGTCTATCGGATGCCGCAACATCTCCAGTGCCGCGTCCGTGTTGCGAGCCAATGTCGTGTCTATGAAATCCAACGTCCCCCGCCGCTCCTCATGCTCCTCTGCCAACGCGAACGTGTCCGCCAAGCTAATCCCGTCATACGCCTCATACTCATGACCCGAACCCTCCCAACGCCTCAACCCGTTATACTCCGTCTCAATATTCACGTCCGCCACGTAATACGACAACGGCACTATCTCGTTACACCGCAAATCCTCCCTATACTTCGCCCGCAACTCCTCGTCCCCTATCCCCTCCCCGTCCAAATACGCCAACGCGCGCGCCGTGAACGTACCCGTACCCGCAAAAGGATCCAACGCCCGCACCCCGCGACCCGACAGACGCCTCCCATAATCCCTCCTAAGCAGATAATCCACACTCCCTATTATGAAATCCACACACTCCACCGGAGTATACACTATCCCCAACTGCGCCGACACCTTCGGAAACGCCACCGAAAAAAAATTCTCATACAGCGTCTTTATCATCTCCTGACGCTTCGCCGACGTGTCCAACCCCTTCGACACCATCCGCACATTAATCTCGAAATCCGAAAGCAACTCCCGGTCGTCCACAAACGCATGACCCTCCAATTTCCTTATCATACCACCCATAGCCCGCGACACAGCGTTATTCTGCGCAAAACAATAATCAGCAAACAACGCGTCAAACACCGGCTGCGTCACCAAATGCTGCGCCAAAAACTCCACCGCCTCATGCTCCCCGACACTCCCGTTCATACATCGCTGCAACTCCCCGACAAACGACGACATCTCATCCCTATATCTCCCAGCCCTAAGCAACTCCTCTATCCGAGCCACAAACCGACCCGCCACCTCCCCAGCCTTCGCACTCCACCGTGGCCAATACATCCTGTCTCCACACCTATCCACCATCATCGCGTATATCTGCTCCGCAACACTCCCCTTAACCGTCTCCGGGTCAGGTTCCCACGTGACAGGATCCCCCTCGCCCCCGCCCTTCGGCCCCACCACCCTCACATGCTGATACGTGTGCGACGACAACTCCGCCGACAGCCGCTCGTCATGCGAACGCATAGCGCACAGTATATCCCACACCCTGTCAAACTCCGTACGCTTCAACGCCTCGCCAACATCACCCTCAGTGTCGCATATCACCGGGATTATCACATACCCATAACCCTTCCCCTCCGCCCTGCGCATAACCCTGCCTACACTCTGCACCAACGTTATCGGACTCGACTTCGGTGCAAGAAATATCACCGCGTCAAGCGATGGCACATCCACTCCCTCCGACAGGCAGTTCACATTGCACACAATATTCACATACCCCTCCGCCGGATTGCGTATTATCTTCATATTCTCCTCGCGCTTGTTCGTCGACATCGACCCCGACACATAATTCGCCTTGACCGGCGCAAGCCTGCCCAGATATCGCTCCATCTCCTCCCCGCATCCCCCACTCTCCCTCTCCTTGCGACACTGCTCCGCTATCGCCTTCAACTCCTCGCTCGTCGTGTCTATCACATACGCCCCAGGCTTCGCCTTAGCCGGCATTTTCACATAGTCGCAAAATGCTATGGCCGACCGCAACGGCTGCTCCGGATGTGGATCCCCCGCAAACGTGTCCGCCGAGCCCGGCATACTGTCATCCACCACCTTGCTCATCGCCGCAAGCGCGCCAATAAGACGCGCCGTCATCTCCGGCACCACAACATCAGCACCCCCGACCCTCTCCCCACTCTCCCCCTTCTCACCCTTCTCACCCTTCTCCCCCTCCATGCCGACTTCGCCTCCCCCGTCACCCGTCTCCTCACCCTCCTTCGCCCTCTCCTTTGCCCTCTTCAACTCCTCCTCAGCCCTGCGCTTCTCTCGTGCCTCCTTCAGCTTATCCAGCAACTCCCCGCTAACACCACGCGTGTCTATCGTCAACACAAGCACCTTATAGTCCGTCAGCAACTTCCTCTCCACCGCCTCGCCAAACGACAAAGTATAAAACCGCCCCCCAAAAACACTCTCATCATCCATCGAATACAACGTGTCCTCGCCCTTCTTCGCATGCTTCTTCTCCGAATCCCTATATATCTTTGGCGTCGCCGTCATATACAGCCTGTGTGCCGCCCGTATATATCCATTGTCATGAATCCGCACAAACGGGCTCACCTCATCCCCTTCCTCCTCGCCCGCCTTCTTCCCGTCACGCCTCCTGATGTTCTTCGCGCTAAGCACCGTCGACGCCGTCCTGTGAGCCTCGTCGCATATCACCAAGTCAAAACCTACTCCCGATATCTCCTGAGCCCTCCTGACCACCTTAATACTCTGATATGTCGAGAATATCACCGTCAGCCGCCCACAACGCCCCGACGTAGAACGCGACAACACCTGTGCCGCACGCTCCGGATTAGTACACGACGGTATCGGCAGCTCCAGCAACGACTCCTCCACTCGATCCTCTCCGCCCAACAACGGATCATAATCCCAACGTGCCGCCTCCCTGTCCGAACATACACACGCCACATCCATCTCCATCGACGAACGCGAATACCACGACCTCAACGTCTGCGACACCAACGCTATCGACGGCGCCAAAAACAACACCACTCCACCGCCCGACAACATATCCTGCGCTATAAACAACGACGTCAACGTCTTGCCCGTCCCGCACGCCATAACCAGTGTCCCACGCTCATGCTCCCTGAAATGTTCCCTCGCCTTGCACACTATCACCTCCTGATAGTCCCGAGGCTTCGCCACCTCCCGACGAGGCATAGCCCGCCCCTCCGCTATCGCGCCCCAGTCCACATCGCTCGACGCCAACGACCCAAGGTTTATTATCGTCGCGTTATGCTGCTCCAGTGCCTTGCGCGCGTTAACACCAAGATTATCATTCGTCATCACGAAAACCTTGTCCGAAAACGCAAACTCCTCTCCCCCGTCATTCCGCACCACCGAGCTCGCCATACTCAAAAACGTATCCACCGCCGGCTTATCCACCACCGTCCCCTCTGCATAAAACTTGCACTGTATCGCCGCTAACCCTCCCTCCGACTTAACACCAACAAGATCTATACCCAAATCACTCCTATCAAGACCATGACGCTCCGCAAACTCCCCCCACAAATACACCTCGCTATACCGACGCGAATAAAAACCATCCGACAGCAACCACCGCTGAATCAACCTCTCAAAACGAGACCCCTTATCACGCTCCGACCAATTATTACCCCTTATCGCTTCCAGTATATCATATATCGTCTTCATAACACATCCTTTTTATAGCATTCTTTATTATAACATCCTTTTTAAATCATTACCCTTTACATCATCCTCCCCACCCTCATCCCTTTACATCATTACCCCTACCCTCATCCCTTTACACCATCATCCCTACCCTTATCCTTATCTCATCCTCCTTAATAACATTCATTTTCATTCACAAATATACCATTTTATCCCCACACACTCCCCCAACC
>CAVFBA010000010.1:0-69090 GCA_963620665.1 bacterium | reverse complement strand
GAGCGTGTGATTCATAATCACAAGGTCCCCGGTTCAAGCCCGGGAGTCGGTACCAATCCCCAACATCCATCACCTCCGCCGACTTAGCTCAGCTGGTTAGAGCGTGTGATTCATAATCACAAGGTCCCCGGTTCAAGCCCGGGAGTCGGTACCATAAACAGCCGGATAGCAACCCGCCATCCGGCTTATCTCTTTTATCACACCTGCACTCAACACCCACAAAAACCATTCTACACACACCCACAAGCCTTATCTCCCACATCCCCGCCAACTTTCTCCCCCAATTTGGCTCTTTCCCCGAAAAACACTATATTTGTAGGCTTAAATATTAATACCATAACCCTCCCACTAAAGGAGGCATCCCATACCATGAACGAAGAAGAAAAGAACGTCAGCCAAGGTAGCTACGACGCAAGCAGCATAACTGTCCTCGAAGGCCTCGAAGCCGTCCGTAAACGCCCATCTATGTACATCGGCGACATCGGCGAGCGTGGCCTCCACCACCTCGTCTACGAGGTCGTCGATAACTCCATCGACGAGGCTATGGCCGGCTTCTGCTCTCACATCGAGGTCTCTATCAACGAAGACGGTTCAATAACTGTTCAAGATAACGGACGCGGCATACCTGTCGACATGCACGAGAAAGAGCACCGCTCCGCCCTCGAGGTCGTCATGACCGTCCTCCACGCTGGAGGCAAGTTCGACAAGAACTCCTACAAGGTCTCCGGCGGCCTCCACGGCGTAGGAGTCTCCTGCGTCAACGCACTCTCCGACCACATGGATGTCGAAGTACGACGCAACGGTAAACTCTACCGACAAGAGTACTCCAAAGGCAAACCTCTCGCACCCGTAGCAGAGGTTGGCTCAGCCGACACCACCGGCACACGCGTCCACTTCCACCCCGACGCCGAGATCTTCACCTCGACAGAATACCACTACGACATCCTCGCCAAACGCCTACGCCAACTCGCCTTCCTCAACCGTGGCGTACGCATCTCCCTCGAGGATAAACGCACCATTGGCCCCGACAGCCAACCCGTAGAGCCACGCAAAGACTCCTTCTACTCCGAGAAGGGACTCGAGGAGTTCGTAGAGTACATCAACGGCGCCAACGAACGCCTCATCTCCAAGCCTATCTGCATAAGCAACAACAAGGGCTCTATCCCCGTCGATGTCGCCATCCTCTACAACACCTCCTACACCGAGAAGATATACAGCTTCGTCAATAACATCGATACCATCGAGGGCGGCACACACCTTAATGGCTTCCGCCGTGGTCTCACCAAGACGCTCAAAGCCTGGGGCGAGGCCAACAAGATGTTCGAGAAACCCAAAATCGATATCGACCGCGACGACTTCCGTGAGGGCCTTACTGCCGTCATATCCGTCAAGGTCATGGAACCGCAGTTCGAAGGCCAGACCAAGACTAAGCTCGGCAACAGCGAGGCCGACAAGGCCGTAGCCGATGCCGTGAGCGAGGCCATGGAGAACTTCCTCGAGGAACACCCCAAAGAGGCCAAACTCATAGTCGACAAGGTCATCCTCGCCGCCACGGCACGTATCGAGGCCCGCAAGGCACGCGAGACTGTCCAGCGCAAGGGCGTGCTATCCTCACTCAAGCTCCCCGGTAAACTATCCGACTGCTCCTGCCGCGACCCGTCGAAGTGTGAACTCTTCATCGTCGAGGGCGACTCCGCAGGCGGCTCCGCCAAGTCCGGACGAAACAGCCGATTCCAGGCTATCCTCCCTCTCCGCGGTAAGATCCTTAACGTCGAGAAAGCTCTATGGCACAAGGCTTTCGAGAGTGAGACAATCAAGAACATCTACACCGCCCTCGGCGTGTCCGTAGGTACGCAAGACGACCCAAAGGCTCTCAATATGTCACGCCTCCGCTACCACCGTGTCATAATCATGACCGATGCGGATGTTGACGGAAGCCACATAGCGACGCTCATCCTCACCTTCTTCTTCCGCTATATGCGCGAACTCATCGACGGTGGGCACGTCTATATCGCCACGCCTCCCCTCTACCTCTGCAAAAAGGGCAAAGACCAAGAGTACTGCTGGAATGACGACCAGCGTAAGGCCTTCATAAGCTCACACTCCGCAGGCCAAGGTCAGGTCGTCGTCCAACGCTATAAAGGTCTCGGCGAGATGGACGCTAAGCAGCTCTTCGAGACAACTATGGACCCCAACACCCGCACTCTCCGCAAGGTTCATATCGAGGACGCTATCGAGGCCGACCGCGTATTCTCCGTCCTCATGGGCGACGATGTAGAGCCACGACGCAGGTTCATCGAGGATAACGCTAAGCTCGCTAATATCGACGCTTAACAGCTCATACTCATATCATAACAACTGCCGTCCCCCTGCGCCCTCCACAACGCTCGGGGACGGTCTCTTTCCCCAATCATCCCAATGCGCACACTCCTCATCTCTCTCCTCATCCTCTCCCTCATTTCTCCCGCCCTCGCCCAGAGGGTCGTCTCTCTCATGCCCTCCGCCACCTACATGGCCGTACAGATAGGTGCCGACGCCAATATCGTAGGCCGCACCGCCTATTGCCCACCCCCCGCCAAAGGCATATCCTCTCAGACGGTAGGCGATGTCATGACGGTCAACATCGAGGCCATTGTTGCCCTACACCCCGATGTCGTCATCGCCTCCAACTTCACCCAACAGTCCGTAGTCGACCGCCTGAAAGCCCTCCACATAAACCTCCTGACTCTCTCAACTCCCAAGTCCTTCACCGAGATATGTGAGCAGACTTCCCAAATAGGCTCACTCACTAACCACCTCCCCCAAGCCCGTGCCGTATGTCAAGCCCAATCCTATGCCATCGATAGCATAGCGGCCACCATCTCCCCACGACCCCTCACCGCCTACGTTCAGGTCGGTGCCAATCCCCTATGGGGCGCCACGCCCGACTACTACATCCACGACCTCCTATCCCGTCTCTCCCTCCGCAATATCCTCCACAATGGCGAGGGCGGCATATCACGCGAGGAGGTCATACGTCGCAAACCAGACATCATCATCCTCTCCACCCTCGGCGGACTTGCTCCCGACGAGAAAGCACAATGGCAACGTCTCTCCAACGCCACGGTTCTCATCATCGACGAGAATGAGTTGAGCTGCCCCACGCCCCTATTCTTCCGCCTCGCCCTCCAGAAGGTATGCAACGCCCTCAATCCATAACACGCCCACTCGTCACCCTCCTACTGGCGACGCTCATCCTCGCCACCCTCTGTATAGCCTATATCCACGAGGGTCTCGCCGATGCTGATGCCGCCACCCGTGAACTTATTGTCCACGAGTTGCGCCTCCCACGCATGCTATGTGCCATGGGTGTCGGCACGCTACTCTCCATCTCCGGAGCTATAATGCAAGGTCTCTTCCGCAACCCCCTCGTCGAGCCATACACCATGGGCATATCCGGCGGTGCGGTAGTGGGTGTCGCCATCGTCTTCACGTGCGGCATAGTGGTCACACTCGGCAGTGCCGCTGTGACTTTGGGTGCTGCCCTCGGCGGTCTCCTCTCAATGGTCGTGGTGCTTCTCGTGCGCCGTGTCGTGGGCTCCGACACAAGCGTGATGCTCATCTGCGGCATCATGGTCAGTTTCATCGCCTCTGCCGCCACAACACTCATGCTCTCCCTCGCCACACATGAGGATATGAGTCAAATCCTCTCATGGACTATCGGCTCTTTCGCCACGGCCAACACCTCCATGTCACTCCTTGCTATCCTCGCCGCCCTCTTCGCCACTCTATCCTCTCCACTCCTCGGCAATATCCTTAATGTCATGGCATTAGGCGACGATGATGCCCTTGCCCTTGGTCTCAATGTGCGCCGTGCTGCCGGTTGGCTCTTCTCGTTCGCCACCTTCCTCGCAGCTATTGCCGTGGCCTCTGCCGGTATAGTGGCGTTCGTGGGCATGGCAGTTCCACATCTCACCCGCACTCTCCTCGGTCACGACAACCGCCTCGTCCTCCCTGCCTCAGGTCTCCTCGGTGCGACGCTCATGCTCGCCTGCGACTTTATCGCCAAGGTCGTCATCTACCCCCGAGAATTGCCCGCAGGCGCCATCTGTGCCATTCTCGGCGGCCTTATGTTCGTCTATATGACTCTCAAATGGAAACATCGCCTGTCATAATTGCCGCCCTCTCCGACTTCAGCGGCGGATATGCACCCCACACCCCCGTCCTCAAGTCCATATCCCTCTCCCTCACCGCAGGCACGCTCACTGCCGTGATAGGTCCCAATGGCGCAGGCAAATCCACTCTCCTACGTGCCTTCCGCCACCAACTACCCCACACTCACGGCACAGCCACCCTCTGCTCCCGCCCTCTCGACTCATTCTCCACACGCCTCCTCGCCCAACACGTAGCCGCTGCATCCACCATCCCGCACGACTACCCCGACACAGCCCTCGCCTACACCCTCCTCGGCCGCACCCCACATCGCAACATCCTTTCCCTCAACGACTCCAACACAGACACCCGGATAGCCCTCGACGCACTCAACCTCATGGGCATACCCCACCTCGCCCACCGCCCAGTGGCACAACTAAGCGATGGACAACGCCAAATGGTATGCCTCGCCCGTGCCATAGCCCAACGCCCACATCTCCTGCTCCTCGACGAACCTACCGCCAATCTCGACCCCGCCAACTCTCAACGCATTCTCCTCAAAATAAAAGATATAACCCGCTCCCAAGGTATAGCCACGCTCACCACGATCCACGACATCAACGCCGCACTCCAATGGGCCGACAACGCCCTCCTCCTCAAAGACGGCACTACCATAGCTTTCGGACCCGCTCCCGATGTGCTCACTCCCCACAACCTATCCCTCGCCTTCAGCGTCCCCTTCTCTCTCCAACCCGCTCTCATTCCCTCTCCCGCCAATTAAATTTGGCACACATAAAGTCATATCCCTTTCAGTTATCAATTAAAAGAAGTATCTTTGCGTGATAATTGTAAAATCAACATAAACACAGAATACAGGCAGTCATGTCAAAGCAGAAAGACATAGAAGAAAAGAATGTGAAGGCCACAGATGAGGGCTTCGCAACTGTTCAACAAGGTCTCAACAAATTCGAGCTCTTCTTCGAGGATCACCAGAAGGCTATCGGTATCGGCTTCATCGCTATCATCGTCGTCATAGCTCTCGGATGGCTCGTCAACACACAATACCTCAACCCCCTCCAGGATGAGGCTCAAAAGGAGATTTTCCAAGCACAATATTACTTCGAGGCCGACAGCTTCAACCTCGCCCTCAATGGCGACGGCATCAATAGTGGCTTCCTCAAAATCATAGACAACTACTCAAGCACCAAGGCAGGCAAACTCGCCAACTACTACGCTGGCGTATGCTACCTCAAACTCGGTGACTTCTCCAACGCTAAGAAGTACCTCGCCGACTTCTCCTCCGATGATGACATCCTCAACACCATGGCTATAGGTCTCATCGGCGACGTTGAAGTCGAGATGGGCAACCTCGATGCCGCAGTAGCTCAATTCAAGAAGGCTGCCGATAAGGGCAACAAAGTGACTGCCCCTATCTTCCTCGAGAAACTCGGCGCTGTCTACGAGAAGCAAGGTAAGACCGACGAGGCTGTGGCTGCCTACAACAAGCTCAAGGACTTCCCCACAAGCTCTCAAGCTCAGTTGGCCGACAAGCTCATCAACTCTATAAAGAAATAATACCTCACTCAGGCATATTCTTATACGACAAGAGCCGCCGGTCTTCCACGGCGACTCTTGTCATTCTGTTTTCTACATGTTAACACCACTCCCAACCCACTGACTATCATGTCTTCCAACCTCAAAAACCTCTCCGACTACGACCCTAAGAAAGTGCCCTCAGCCGAGGATATGCGCTTCGGTATTGTCGTGTCAGAGTGGAACAGCAATATCACCGACAACCTCCTCGATGGCGCTGTCGACGCTCTTGTCAAACATGGTGCACGCAACGCCAACATCGAGATATACCACGTCCCAGGTAGCTTCGAGCTTATAGCAGGCGCCAAGATGATGGTACGCAAGCATAACCCCGACGCTGTGATATGCCTCGGCTCTGTTGTTCGCGGCGACACACCCCACTTCGACTACGTCTGCTCCGGCACGACACATGGCATAGCCGAGCTCAACCTCCGCTACGACATCCCCTTCATATTCGGGCTCCTCACAACCGACAATATCCAGCAAGCCCTCGACCGTTGCGGCGGACGTCTCGGCAACAAGGGTACCGAGTGCGCCATAACTGCCATTAAGATGGTCGCCCTCAACAAAAAGTAGCACGCAAGTCGCAATTCCTGTAATTTCCTCCCATTTAACAGCGGTATCCGTTGCGATAAGAAGCATAGTTATTAATTTCGCACAAGTATAATACGAACCGAAATGGTAAAAATAACATTCCCAGACGGCACCTCCCGTGAGTTCGAGGCAGGGATTACAGCTATGAAAGTAGCCGAGTCCATAAGCCCTAAACTCGCAAAGGAAGTTCTCGTCGCAAGCGTTAATGGTCAGTTGTACGACCTCACGCGTCCAATAAATCAGGACTGCTCTCTCGAACTACACAAGTGGGACGACCCACAGGCCAAGAAAGCTTTCTGGCACTCGTCAGCCCACCTCCTCGCCGAGGCGCTCCAGACACTATACCCTGGCATCAAGTTCGGTTTCGGCCCCGCCACAGAGAACGGTTTCTTCTACGATGTCGACCCAGGTGAGGGCAACGCCATCAAAGAGGGCGACTTCCCCGCTATCGAGAAGAAGATGCTCGAGTTGGCTCGCCAAAACAATGAGTTCGTACGTAAAGAGGTCACTAAGGAGGAGGCTATTAAAATCTTCTCCGCCACAAACCAGACCTACAAAATTGAGCATATCGACGACCTCGAGGAGGGCACGATAAGCACCTACACACAAGGCAGCTTCACCGACCTCTGTGCCGGTCCACATATTCCCAACACAGGTGCTATAAAGGCCATCAAGCTCACAGCCGTGGCCGGTGCATACTGGCGTGGCAATGAGAGTAACCCACAGCTCACCCGCGTCTACGGTGTCACATTCCCCAAGCAGAAGATGCTCGACGAGTACCTGACGATGCTTGAGGAGGCCAAGAAACGTGACCACCGCAAGATTGGCAAGGAGATGAAACTCTTCGCCTTCTCCGAGCGCGTAGGTGCTGGTCTGCCTCTGTGGCTGCCCGATGGCGCACGCCTGCGCCGCCGACTCGAGGAGTTCCTCCGCGACGTTCAGGAGAGCTACGGCTACATCCCCGTCATAACACCTCATATCGGCAATAAAGCTCTCTACGTCACCTCTGGCCACTACGCCAAGTACGGCAAGGATAGCTTCCAACCTATCCATACCCCTATCGAGGGCGAGGAGTATCTCCTCAAGCCGATGAACTGTCCCCACCACTGCGAGATATACCGCACCGAGCCACGCTCCTACAAGGATCTCCCTTTGCGTTACGCCGAGTTCGGCACGGTCTATCGCTACGAGCAGAGTGGTGAGCTCCACGGTCTCACTCGCGTCCGCGGCTTTACCCAAGACGACAGCCACATCTTCGTACGTCCCGACCAGATAAAGACTGAGTTCGAGAAGGTGATGGACATCATCCTCTACATCTTCAAGACTTTCAACTTCACCCAGTATACCACTCAGGTATCTCTCCGCGACCCTAATAATCGCGAGAAGTATATCGGCTCCGACGAGAATTGGGAGAAGGCTGAGGCGGCAATCATCGAGGCATGTAAAGAGAAGGGTGTGCCTTTCGTCGAGAAGACTGGCGAGGCCGCTTTCTACGGCCCTAAGCTCGACTTTATGGTCAAGGATGCTATCGGTCGTGAGTGGCAGCTCGGCACAATTCAGGTCGACTACAACTTGCCCGAGCGTTTCGAGCTTGAGTATATTGGTGCCGACAATGCGCCCCACAGGCCTGTCATGATTCACCGTGCCCCCTTCGGCTCTATGGAGCGTTTCGTGGCCGTCCTCATCGAGAATACAGCTGGCAAGTTCCCCTTGTGGCTCACTCCCAACCAAGCCGTTGTCCTCCCCGTGAGCGAGAAGTACAACGAGTATGCCGACAAGGTCGTCGACCAACTCAAGCGTCTCGGTGTACGCACTATCGTTGATAATCGTAACGAGAAGATTGGCCGTAAGGTACGCGATAACGAGCTCAAGCGTATCCCCTACATGCTTATCGTTGGCGAGAAAGAGGCTGCCGATGGTGCCGTCTCAATCCGCAAACAAGGCGAGGGCGAGCAAGGCACAATGAGCATTGCCGACTTCGCTAAGAAGATCAACGACGAGTGCTACGAGATGCTCAATGCCAACAAACTTGAACCTTCCAAATAATTAGCAGTAAAGAATAATTTCGTGCGAGGATACGCATTGGATTATCAAATCGTTGCGTATCTTTGCACCGAAATTATCATAACAAACAAGAGTCTTAACGCATAGTGAATACCCCCACGAACAACAATGGGCGTCCCACCGGCAACGGCGGTAATGGCGGAAACTACCAAGGACGGAGGGCTCCTCAGCAGCCCGAGCCAGAGCACAGAATTAATAACAAGATTCGTGTGCCTAAAGTCCGTCTCGTAGGTGAGAACATCGAGAATCCTGGCATCTTCACTATCCAGGAGGCAATGAAGATGGCCGACGAGATGGAACTCGACCTGGTGGAAATATCACCTACCGCAGATCCCCCTGTATGCCGCATCCTCGACTACCAGAAGTTCCTCTACCAGCAAAAGAAGAAACAGAAGGAGATTAAGGCTAAGCAGGTCAAGACTGTCGTAAAAGAGATCCGTTTCGGGCCGCAGACCGACGACCACGACTACGACTTCAAACTCAAGCACGCCCAGAAATTCATCGAGGAGGGTTCTAAAGTTAAGGCTTACGTCTTCTTCCGCGGCCGCTCGATACTTTTCAAGGAACAAGGTGAGATTCTGCTGTTGCGTTTCGCCAACGACCTTGAGGATGTCGCACGTGTCGAGCAAATGCCAGTGCTCGAAGGCAAGAGGATGACAATGTTCCTCTCTCCAAAGAGCAAGAAGAATTAGAAACCTTGTTTTTGTCAATATATTAAAACCGGTCACGCTGGAGCACGGTGAGTAAGGCGGCAACGCCAAGCCCCCAAGGCAGCACGGCTGACCATAAGAGTTGAAACGAAATGCCTAAAATGAAGACCAACTCGAGCGCTAAGAAGAGGTTCACCCTCACTGGCTCGGGCAAGATTAAGAGAAAGCATGCCTACAAGAGGCACATCCTCACGAAGAAAGAGACCAAGCAGAAGCGTAACCTTACGCATGCCGGCCTCGTCGACCAGACTAACGTCCGCGAGGTAAGGCTCCTTCTCCACATCTAATTCAATACCTGGGCAAGGGATTCGGTAAGTTTTGGAACCGCAACCTGCCTCATATTCAAAGCTGTATGTCTGCGCCTCAAAGTCACGTCTACACGTGCGCCAGACCTACTTAAACAAAACCAGAAATGCCAAGATCAGTAAACCACGTAGCTTCACGCGCAAGGCGCAAAGCTATTCTCAAGCTCACCAAAGGTAACTTCGGACGTCGCAAGAACGTTTGGACCGTTGCCAAGAACACATGGGAGAAGGGTCAAACCTACGCCTACCGCGACCGCAAGAACAAGAAGCGCGCTTTCCGTGCTCTTTGGATTCAGCGTATCAACGCTGCCGCACGTGCCGAGGGTATCTCCTACAGCCAGCTCATCGGCCTCATCAACAAGCAGAATATCGAGATTAACCGTAAGGTTCTCGCTGACCTCGCTTGCAACCATCCCGAGGCTTTCAAGGCTGTCGTAGCTAAGGCCAAAGAGGGCGCTAAGTAGTCCCCATACCCACACAGTTCCTTTTCTGACAATTACAAGGCTTAATAATAGCCCCGCAATGCAATGCATTGCGGGGCTTGTAATTTATGTCTGTTCAGCTCAGATGGGGTAGGGGAGTGATCGGCTATTTCAACTTCTTGCCATCCGCAAACGCCTGACCAACTTTCTTGCCAAGTTCAATGTATGACTGGTGCACGCCATCGTATGTGATGAGGCGCATCTTCTCTATATCAGGCTTACCGTCCTCGGCAAGGTATTTCTCATCGCAGAGTATATTGACGATTTGCCCGATAAGGCAGTATCCGCTTTCGCTCTCATCTATCTTCTTGACAATGCGGCACTCTAAGGTCATAGGAAAGTTGGTGAAGACAGGTGCATTGACTTTCTCCGCCTTCTCTACAGTCCATCCTGTATGGGCTATCTTGTCGGGCTGATCTTTGCCACTGACAATCCCGACATAATCTGCGGCAACAAGGGTGTCAGCCGTAGCGAGGGCTACGGTGAAGTCGGGATTGGTCGCAAGATTGTCGGTTGTGGCATGTTTGCCAAGCGAGATGACGATCTGGTTGGCGTCCCACGTGCCACCCCATGCGGCATTCATTGCGTTGGGTTTGCCATCTTTGTCGTACGTGCCGATGATGAGTACAGGTTGCGGAGCCAACCAAGGTTTAGGTGCAAATGACTTCATTGCGTTTCTATCTAAAATTTTGCTCTGATATATTGTGGCAATTTCCACATCACTTTCTCAATTTTGGATAGTGTGGGGCTTAGGCCGTGCGAGCTGTATATCTTCTCATCCTCCCTCCACATCTGCCTGCGCTTCTCCTTGTTTGTGCTCATGCCTCCCATGCGCATCTTTATGATGTATTCCTTAAGGTATGCCACATTAAGGTCGCCTGGCATCAGCAACCGCAAAAGGAAGTCGGAGTCGGATGCTATCTTATATGTCTCATTATATAGGCCTTTGCGCATGAGGACGTCACGCTTGATGTAGCACGTGGTATGCAACGGCAACCACCCGTTCTTGACCTTCCACAGCCTATACGAGCCGCCTATCCATTCCCTGACTACACATCCCTCATCATCTGGTTTGACGAATATGCCGTCACCATATAGGAAATCAGCTCCAGTTTTCTCAAACAGGTCAACTATGTGCGATACCACTTGTTGCGAGTACAGTGTGTCATCCGAGTGCACAAGGCCAACGATGTCTCCCGTGGCCATGCGTATGCCTTTATTGAGTGCCTCATACATCCCGCCGTCTGGCTCAGATTTGACGAAGGCAATCTTATCCTTATATTGGTCTATGATGTCTAAAGTTCCGTCCGTCGATGCCCCATCCACCACAATGTACTCAATGTCGGGGTAATCTTGCCCTAACACGCTCTCTATACTGCCCTTTATTGTTGCAGCTCGGTTATAACACGTTGTTATGAGAGATACTTTCATAGTTATGTGGCTCTGATATTCCTATCGTCTGTTGCAAAGTTAACACTTTATGCTGGCTCTATTGTCAATCTATAGTCTAATACGATGTTCTTGATATCAAGGTTCAATGACACACGGAATAATTCCCACTTTTATAATCATTCCATTCTTCGTGCCATAGCTTCTGCCGCAGTGCACGCTGTGGTCCATGCCGACTGAAAATTGAATCCCCCCGTGACACCGTCTATATCAAGCACTTCACCAGCAAAGTATAGCCCCGTTCGGCTTCTGCTCTCCAATGTCTTAGAGTCTACAGCCGTTAGTTTCACCCCGCCTGCTGTGACAAACTCGTCTTTGAATGGCGCACGACCGTCCATATTGTATGTGTCGGCTGTCAATATTGCCACTAACTTGTTTATGTCCTTCTTGCCCATGTCGACCCATCTACGTCGATCGGCATCCTGTATAGCCTTCTTTGCGAGATATTCCCAAAGTCTTGATGACAGTGTCTCAGGGTGCGCATTGGTGATGACTTTTTGCTGGTTTCGCTGTGCAAGTGTGGCAATCATGCGCCGTGCATCATCCTCCGATGTAGTAGCCCAGTTGACAAGCAATGTCCCCTTATATCCACATTGCGCAAGATGCCGTGCCGCATAACTGCTGAGCCGTAATGTGGCGGGTCCACTCACTCCCCAATGGGTTATCAGCAATGGACCACTTGCCTTATATGCCGTGCCAGCTATCGAAAGTGTCGCCAAGTCTGCCACGGTACCCATAAGCGCATTTAATGCCGCATCTTTTATCGAGAGCGTGAATAATGATGGCACTGGTGCCTCTATCTCTTCGTTGGTCAATCCGAGCCAATCATACATCTCACGTCTCTGCGCTCCTCCAGTGCACACTGCCACGAGGTCGCCACGATGCAATAGTGCGCTGATGTCTATATCTCGTTGCTCCGTGATGACTTCCACGCCCCTAAGACGTGCCTGTGTCGTGAGGCACCCTACTATGCTCTCAGAGCTCTGTGAGGCGGGAAATACACAGTTGTCGGGCATTACGGTGAGTCGCACACCATGCTTCTCGAACCACTCGAAAGCATCCGATGGACTAAACACGTGAAATAATTTACGCAACAGCCTATGTCCGCGAGGGTATACTGTGGCAAGGTCTGTTATCCCCTCAAATGTGTTAGTACAGTTGCACCGCCCGCCGCCAGAAATGCGTACTTTCGCCAAGGTGTGGCGTGTGCGTTCAAGTATCACTACATGTGCGTCAGGGCGTAATTCTTTTAAGTGTATGGCAAGGAAATAGCCCGCCGCTCCAGCTCCTATTATTGTGGCTTGTGGCATATTTTGATTAAGAGGTTACCATTCAATGGGCTGGCGACCTGTCGAGGTGAGGTACTCATTGGCTTTCGCAAAATGGCCACACCCGAAAAATCCTCGATAAGCTGAGAGTGGCGACGGGTGAGGTGCTGTCAACACGAGGTGACGGTTCTTGTCGATGAGTGCCACCTTGCGTATGGCGTATGAGCCCCACAACATGAAAACTATGCCATTGAGGTTCTGCGATATTCGTGCTATGACGTTGTCAGTGAACATTTCCCACCCATGCCCCTGATGTGACCCTGGTTGATGGGCACGTACAGTGAGGGTGGCGTTCAGTAGTAGTACCCCTTGACTTGCCCATCGTGTCAGGTCTCCATCCTGTGGAGCCTGGCATCCTGTCTCTTGGGCTATCTCCTTGTATATGTTGACAAGTGATGGGGGTATGCTTATGCCTTGTGGCACAGAGAACGAAAGTCCCATAGCCTGGCCGTCATTATGGTAGGGGTCTTGCCCCAATATGACGACCTTGAGGTCTTGTGGTTGGCACGAGTCGAAAGCGTTGAATATCAACTTTGCTGGTGGAAATATCTGCTGCGTCTGATACTCTGAGCGCACAAAGTCGGTAAGTTGCTTGAAGTATGGGGCATCAAATTCAGGCTGCAATATTTTCTGCCACTCGGGCGATATTCTTACGTTCATGGGGCTGCCGTTATGGTTGTTGTGTCGGTTTCTGCTGCCAGGGTGTCGGCTGCTATCGTTTCTGTCGTGTCTGATGCTGCTTGTCGCATCTGCTCCCAACGGGCGCGCTCTGCTTCGCGTTTTTCCTCTTCTGTCGCCTCATCTATGCTTATTTGCACAGCGAAGTTATTGTTGGTGTCGTCACGAACCAATGCGCTGACTGCTGGCGGCACAGGTAGACCCGACAGCAGGTATGAGTTGCGCAAGACTGTCATCCTTGCTCGTAGTGATATTGTGTCATTTTGGGCGAGTTTCTCTGCCGTAACCTGCTTCTTCAACTTGGCCGTTGTGATGTCTACATCGAAATTGTCAGGTGTGCCGGTGATATTGGCTCCCGCCTTGAATGGCAGTGGACTCTTGAGAATCGAGACATGGTAGTTCAAGTTCATATTCAAGTCTTGTGTGCCGCCTATCGCCATGCGGTATCGGTCGATGTTCACAACCGTGGGCAGCACTTGCACCTTGCCCGAGTCGAGTAAGATGTTAAGGCTTAGCGTGTCTATGACGTTGCGCTCTTTATTCTTGAACATCAGTTTCTTGCCTATCTTGCGGAAACTCTCATTGTCCATGAGGGTGAGCTTTTGGCCACTAAGGTGTATCGATGCTCTTGCCGTCTGCGGCACGACTCCCATCAGACTGTCCAACTCTATCTCTGCGGCCATTGCGCACAACAATTTACCTCGCATAGGCTTTATTGCGGGGATAAGTGAGTCGAGGTGTACAGCCGAAGCGAGTGTGGCAATGTCCGCCTCCTCCCATCGTGAGAATATATTGGCACGTGCCTTGCGCGCATGGGGCCATGCCTTATATGCCAATGTCGTTATGACCTTTGTGTTGTCGATAAAAAACGTCAGACCTGTCATGTGTGCCGCTCCGTCTCGTGTCTTAACTATACCTTGTATGTTGCTGAGCTTCAGTTGATCCCAAATAAGGGTTTTGACATTGGTCTTTATATCCATGGCAATAAAGCGTGGCACGAGTACCATGGTCTGCGGTATGTCGGGACGCATAATAATCATGGTGTCTTGCGCAACGCTCACTGTTGCGGTGTCAATGTTTATAGTGCTGTTGTTGGCTATGGTTGCGGAATCGGTCACGAGTGATGCCAGTATCTCGTTACAGTCTATCGTGTCGGCATTGGCTGTGAGGCTTACGGCAAGCGGTCTGCGATGTTTGAGAGAACTGAGGAGGTTGCTGACGTGACCTGATGTTCTCAACCGTGAGCCTCCCGCACGTACATCACAGTTGACGAGGGCTACCGAGTCATCAACGAGTGTCATGCGCAGGCCCGTTGTCTTTATCGGTAGACTGAAATTTGGACTCCGTATCCACAGGTTGGCATATTCGGCGAGAGCTTTGGTGCGCCATGTGGTATCGTTCACGACAACTTGGTCGGCCGAGAGGTGTAGGTTGCGTGTGAAAATCTTGTTGCCTATGACGCCTGCGAATATAGTGTCTATCTTGAGGTCATGATTGGCCATTGGCAACATCGGGTCGTCAGGCTGTGGCTCTATGCGATCCTCTGTTCTGATATTCTTGGCGAAGACTACTATGCTGTCTGCCTTGAAGAAGGCATGAGACACTTTTACGCTACTTGTTATAGGGGCTATATCTGTTGCATTTTTGCGGAAGGCGGAGGTGACAGTGGCTTTGCCGTCCCTGACTGTCAGGTCTATCCTGCTGGTTTTGACCTTAAGGCTCGTAAGTGAGCTGTTTACGGCTATAATTTGGTCAGTCTTCATCGACATGTTGGCGTTGATGTCAATGTCCAACCCAGTGGAGTCATTCGTGATGCACAGATTGTTAACGGTCAATGTGCCATTAAGTTTTGTAGAACCAAAGTTATTGCGTCTTGCGTCCTCCAATGGCACTGTGGCGGTGAAGTCGGCATCAACAAGTCCGCCCATCTTCGTATCATCAAAGGGTATGACCTTCTGGAGATTGTCTAAGTCAACGTGAGCATTGAGCTGGCATTCAAGCAAAGCCTTGGCAAATAGTTGCGAAACGCGTACTACCGCTTTCACCTCACTCTTCCCGCCTTTGAAGTGGAATATGTCAAGGCTCACATACGAGGAGTCGGGTATGCTCTTGTCAATCCGCATATTGAAGTCGGCTGTGAGATCCTCAATCTCCTCTGGCTGTCCAATATACTGAGCCCTAACATTATCAATGTACGCCTCACCACATATCACGGGCAACTCTGATGCCGACGCTCGCCCACAGGCATATCCTTTTAGGTCGACAGCACCTTGTTTCACAACGACATCAGCACTGATTACATCCTTGGGTATTGCCTCGAATATCTTATCTGCGCTTGGTGATTCTATGGCGTAACGTATATCCATATCTGCGCCAGTAGTATCGGGCTTCACCCATCCGTCAAGGTTAAGTTTGACGTTCTTGAATATGAGGTCAAGATTGCCAACGTCAAAACGTGCTGAGTCCGGGTCGTATGCCACGCTGCCTGCGATTCTCAACGGCTTGCGATGTAATATTCTGTTAGCCTTTCTGCCAAATGATAGGCTGTGGGCGTTGAAATCAATATCTGCGTCAAACTTATTAAGTGCCAAGTCTCCATTAAGCCTAAACGACAGACTGTCAGCAAAGACACCAATCTCCTGTGGACGACTGAAGTAGGCGATGCGTGCTTCATTGACCACCACGTGACCCACGCTCACATTTAGCGATGTCCCGACAGTATCCTTTTTCTCCTCTGCCCTTGGACGCATTATATTCCATCCCGCACGTTCCAATGAGTCAGTAATCAAAGAGAACCGAGGGCGCTCCAACGCCACAAGTCCTAGCCGTATCTCGTCGCCTCCGCTAAGCAAGTAGCGCATAACGTCCACACCCACTATCACACGATCCACCATCGCCAACGTGTCACGCCGCAATCTCGCCTCGTCGGGAATTGTCATCACGCTATCATTCAGCATGGCAGGGGAACGATGGAACGCATTGGTCACAACGACACATGAGTCAAGAGCCACGCCCACGTAAGGGAACGAACGAAAGAACGTGCCTTCAGCATGAGCGATATGCACGTCAGCATCAAGATATTCATAGGCATAGCCTTTGATGATAGGCATCAGTCGCCCATTAGTGAGCAGCAGATTTACAATGCCAACAACAGCGAGCATCACGAAAAGCACAACGGCCAATACCGTGATGATTGTCTTGCGAACAATGCGCACTGTACTCGGTTTCATAATCCTGACGTGTTATAAATATGTAGTAGCCAGTTGACTATCTTCTGCCTTACTTCAGCCGACTTCTCCTTGTTGTGGTTTACAATGACGCAGAAGGCCACTTCATCGCCATTACGTAGGTTCATATATCCGGCGTATGCCACGACTCCCGTCATGGTGCCACTCTTAGCCCAAACTTTCCCCTTGAGGGGTGTCTTGTGCCCCATGTGAGCCCACGTGCCTTCATATCCCATACGAGGCAAGGACTGTTTGTATATGCTCCCTACTGAAGATTTCTTCATGTTCTTCAGCATCGCCACGACATTCGACGCTGATACCTCATTTTGGGTGGCAAGTCCCGAACCGTCACGGAGGGTGACCTCTACGCCTTGCTTGGTCCAGAAGTTAGCCACAGCATCTGCGGCATAGTCCCATGAGGCGCGGCGGGTGCCACCGTCAGTGCTGAGATATAGAGCTATGGCGTCAGCAAAGTGGTTGACGCTGTGGGTGTTGGTCTGCTTGGCGATTTCCGCCAACGTAGGGGATAGAAGGGTGTAAATGGTGGAATCGGCTGTGGGCTGCACATTGAGGTTTATGTGCGAGATATTGATACCTCTTTTGCCAAGTAGAGTGGCGAGATGCTTGGCGTAGTTCATTTCTGGCGTGGGTGCGGCTACTTTGACCCTGAATGCGTTGCGCCCCTGGGGAATACGCCCTGCCGCAAGCCAATATGTCGTGTCGAGCATATACACAAGGCAGTGGTCAGAATTGCCAGCGTAGGTCATGACCGATGTGCGAGGCCATTTGCCACAGATGTCTGGCACGACGGAATCGAGCCTACACTCCTTGTTAACTCCCATGGGCGTATTGAAGTATAGGCTCAGTTCATTGTCCCTGTCCATCACGACACTCGGAGTGGCTCCAAAGAAACTGCCCATGTCCTCCCATAGCCTACAGCCACTATATTCTGACACTGGTTGGAGCGACATGTCGATGGTCAGTTGCTCAATACCCTTGACTCCCATACTTTTGAGATGCGTGGATAGCGAGTCGGCCACTTTGTCCATGCCGTTGTTTAAGAAATATTGAGATCCTACGGTAGGGTCAAATGTGCCATGCACAGTGAGCGTCTGTTTGTCAGAAGAGAGGTCGAAGCGTGTGGCGAAATGAGCGTCAGGTCCTAAGATGCGTAGCGCCGCCCCTGTTGTGAAAGCTTTACTGACTGATGCTGGAGTGAGCCTGCGTTGCGAGTCATATTCCGCCAATATCTTACCGTCTTTCATGTTGACGGCCAGTGCAGAGACCGATGCCCCCTCTTTGAGACCCAAGGGCTCTTTGTCGCTTTGCGCAAGGAGTGAGATTGGATGCAAGAGCGCAAGCAGGAGGAGGGTGGGGGAGAGAATATTAACGTGTGTCATTGCATTTGTGCGTCAAGCGCATTTTTCTGCTGTTGCCGTTCCATGAGATAGGCGAACATGCCCATCGCCCTCTCTTTTTCGTCATCGAGTTTCTTGGCCTTGCTGCCCATGGCATCTATCGTGTCGAGGGCGCGTGAACACCAGATGGCTGCAAGGGTAGGGTCGTCTGCCCGCTCGTAGGCAAGGGCAAGATTGAGCATGGCGCGTACCTTGTCGGCTGTGTGCTTGGCATCCGTGGTTGCTCTATTCCACAGGTTTATGGCCTCATCCCAGTTGTCTTTCTCAACCCATGAGGCTGCGGCGAGCATATCATTTTCCGATGAGACGTATATGCTACGATACACTGTCTGCCATACAGGAATGAAAGCGTCGGCATTCTTTTCTCCCACGTATACACCTTGGTTTATATAGCGACGGCCGACAGATGGCAGTTTTTCGGCCACTAAGTTTGGAGTGTAGTCGCAAGCCGTGAAGATGATGGTGTCATTACGCATATCGAGGGGGTAACGGCTTGTGGGCGACGTGACAATTTCCATCCTTGTAGCTGTCGATGCCGTAATCATGCCACACATCATGGTGCCTTCGCTTTCATCTGCCGCATACGCCTTGATATTTGCCGACGAGCTGAGTTCGCAGAGAGAGAGGATTATGGTGCGGCTTGTGCCTTTGAGCATAGTGTTTATGTCACTCGTTGTCAGGCCACGCTTGCCATTTTGCGGAAACCATACCTTGGCTTTCAGGAACTTGCTGTTGTTGATTGATGTCATCATAGCTTGGCAAACTTGTTGACACAACTTCTCGGCACGTCCTGCGGTGATGGAGTCCATCATGTTGGCGGGCACGGTAGAGTCTGTCGCCACAGGGCACAATACACCATCGGCCACTATCACCGTGTCTGTCCATGCGGGCAAGGTGTAGTTGGCTGGCCGTAGCACTTCAAATGATATGGCCTTGTAGCCCACTGACGAACATGCGGTCAATATACTGACACACAACGTACTGACAATAAGGCGAAGAGTACTGAGTATGGATGTTTGCATAGCTGTTTTATTTTAACTTGATGGAGTGGGCGACCTAAAGCCTTACCATAAGTTTCTTGACCATTATCTCCTTCCACTCACGGAAATCTCCTGCTAAGATATGCTGGCGAGCCTGACCTACGAGGTTGAGGTAGAAGGCGATATTATGCTCTGAGGCGATAAGCGCACCGAGCATCTCACCCGCCACGAAGAGATGGCGTACGTATGCACGGCTGTAAGAGGTGTCAACAAAAGATGTGCCATTGGCATCAAGTGGCGAGAAATCTTTTTTCCATTTCTCATTGCGGAGGTTGATGATGCCCTCACTGGTGAAAATCATGCCATTACGCCCATTGCGGGTAGGCATGACGCAGTCGAACATATCAACACCCAAGGCTATATTCTCGAGAATATTAACAGGTGTGCCTACTCCCATCAGGTAGCGAGGCTTGTCCTTAGGCAGGATGCCATTGACCAACTCCACCATCTCATACATCTTCTCGGTAGGTTCACCAACTGCCAAACCACCAATGGCATTGCCCTCACGTCCAAGTTCAGCCACCTCTGTCGCAGCACGTGTGCGGAGCTCCCTATGCGCTGCACCTTGCACTATGGGGAAAAAAGTCTGGCTGTGTCCATAGAGAGGCTCTGTCTCATCAAAATGGCGTACTCCTCGGCGCAACCATGCCATCGTCATGTCAAGTGACTTCTTGGCGTATGCAAAGTCGGCTTCACCTGGGGGACACTCATCGAGAGCCATCATGATGTCGGAGCCTATGATACGTTGCGTGTCGACCACATTTTCAGGAGTGAAGAGATGTTTTGAGCCGTCAATATGTGAACGAAATGTCACACCTTCTTCTGAAAACTTCCTGTTTTGGCTGAGCGAGAATACCTGAAATCCGCCGCTATCGGTGAGAATTGGGCGTGTCCATCCGTTGAACTTATGGAGGCCACCAGCCGCTTTGAGCACATCGCAGCCTGGACGCAAGTATAGGTGGTATGTGTTGCCGAGTATAATTTGCGCTTTGGCGTCGTCTGCCACGTCACGAAAGTGGAGACCCTTGACGGAACCCACTGTGCCAACAGGCATGAATATGGGGGTGAGGATCTCGCCGTGGTCGGTGGTTATCTTGCCCGCACGTGCGGAAGTCTGAGGGTCGGTATGTTGGAGTTCAAATTTCATCGTATTGCTAATTGTTGGTAGACTCCTCTGACGGCTCTTTGCGTGTCACCTGATTTATGCCCTTTATTTGGCGTAGGGCGGTGAGGAGTTGTTGCAAGTCGTCGGTGTTGTATGTGTAGAGGAAAATCGTGCCTACGAAGATGCCATCATGCTCCTCGAAGTTCAAAGAGCGCATCTTGACGTGGAGCTCTTGCGAAATCAAGCCAGTAATCTCCGACACTATGCCCATCCTGTCAATGCCATTTATGACTATTTCCACGAGGTAGGATAGGACTTTATGACTCTCCCATTTGGCTGATACTATCCTGTCGCCACGACTTGTCATGAGTTTCATGGCACAAGGGCAAGCTCGTGAGTGAATCTCCATATTCCCTGCCTCGTCGATATACGCCACGACATCGTCGCCAGGGATAGGCTTACAACAAGGAGCAATGGCGTAACGTTGCTTGTCCTCCTCGTCGTCGGAGATTACCACCTTTTTCCCCTTGGGCAGTTTTGCCGCCTCACTGTCCTCATCCTCTTCAGACTTGTCGTTACCGAAGTTGAGGTGCCATATTTTAATCCACTTGTTTGTTGACTTCTGCCGTAGAGCCTTCTCGAGGTCGGATATGTCGGTCGTGCCATTGCCGACGCTGTAAAAGAGGTCGTCGCGGTTCTCGAAGTGATAATGCCGCAGCATCTTCTGAAGGATACGTGCATTTATGGAGAGTTTGACTTTGGCCAATTCATCTGCCACCATCTGCCCGCCCCTCTCTATTGATTGCCGCCTTTCGTCTTTGAACGCCTCCCTTATACATGTGCGGGCTTTGGCCGTGGTGCAGAAGTTAATCCACTCATATTTAGGCTTCTGATTGTCGCTGGTGATAATCTCTATTTGGTCGCCACTCTTGAGCGTGTAGCTGAGAGGTTCAAGTTTGTAGTTGACCTTTGCGCCTATGCAGTGGAAGCCGATCTTCGAGTGTATCTCAAAGGCGAAATCTAAGGCGGTAGAGCCAACAGGCATCACGCGCCTGTCGCCTTGCGGGGTGAATATGGTGAGTTCTTGCGAGAAGAGGTTCAGCTTGAAGGCGTCGAGAAACTCCATAGAGTTTTGTGAGGCTGAGTCGAGCATCTTCCTTATGCCCTCGAGCCATGAATCGACCTCACTGTCACCCTTGTCGCCCTTATATTTCCAGTGGGCTGCCAAACCACGCTCTGCCACCTCATCCATGCGTCGTGAACGAATCTGCACCTCCACCCATTTGCCTTCAGGGCTCATGACTGTCGTGTGGAGAGCTTCATAGCCATTGCTCTTAGGCGTACTGACCCAGTCGCGTAGACGGTCGGGATTTGGGCGGAAAAGTTCCGTCACCATGCTGTAAATGTCCCAACATTGCGTTTTCTCGGGCATATCGACACGGGGCTCGAAGACTATACGCATGGCGATGATGTCGTATATCTCCTCAAACTGGACACCCTTATTCTGCATCTTGCGCCAGATAGAGTATATAGATTTTGAGCGAGCCTTGATGGAGTAAGTGTAGCCGTGACTGTCGAGAGCCTTGCGCACCGGCTCTTGCACGCTATCTATGACACTCTGGAAGTCTTTCTTGAAGGCCTGAAGGCGATCATAGATCTCTTGGTATACGCCTGGTTGCTCATTTTTGAGGCTGAGATCTTCGAGTTCTGTCTTGATGGCGTAGAGACCAAGGCGGTAAGCAATAGGGGCATAAATATAAAGCGTCTCAGCCGAGATGCGGTATCTCTTATGGTCTGGCATCGAGTTGAGAGTGCGCATATTGTGGAGTCTGTCTGCCAACTTGATGAGAATCACTCTGACATCCTCAATCATGCTCATCAGCAACTTGCGGAAGTTCTCTGCCTGGAGCGACTCCTGCTGATCCATGACCACGTCAAGCTTAGTGAGCCCGTCGACGATCTGCGCTACCTTGGGATTGAAAATCTGCTCCAAATCCTGGAGTGTCAGCTCGGTATCCTCTACGACATCGTGGAGCAGTGCCGCTGTGACACTCGTGGCGCCCATGCCAATCTCCTCGGCTACGATGCGCGCCACGGCCACAGGGTGGAAGATGTAAAGCTCACCACTACGCCTACGCATACCCCTATGCGCATCGTTGGCCAGCTCGAACGCCTTGCGTATCATCTGTACGCTCTCTTCGCTCTTATGGCACAGTGGGTTGCGGACAATGATGTCCTGCACCATGCTGCGTGCCAGTTCCTCATCCTGCTCCGTGGAACTCTTATCTTCGCTCATTGTCTATTGCCTTTCTATTACCGCACCAATGTGACCGACCCCTTCTTGTAGAACTTCACGCCACGCTCATACCCCTCGGCCTTAGCTACGAAATAGTAGGTGCCAGCTGCGGCTTCCTTGCCATTCTCCTGGCCATCCCATCCTTCGGTAGGGTCGGTGGAGGTGAATATGCGACGACCCCACCTGTTGTATATCGTAAGTTCGTAACTCTTCAGTGAACGGAAGGCGGGGAGGAACATGTCATTCACCCCGTCACCATTAGGAGTGAAAGCGTTAGGAAAGTCAAGACCCGCGTCGCTAACTGTTATCGTCACCGTAGAGTCGCTACTGCTGCATCCCGTCTGCTCATTGGTTACAATCAATGCCACACGATATGTGCCAGGCTGCTGGAACTGATAGACGGGACTCTCGTCGTATAGTCTTGCCGTGCCACCCATATCCCACTCTGATACGGTGTATGCCCCTTTAGAGTTGTTAGTAAACTCCACATCGGCGGGGGCTGACAACGATTCATCACCCGATATGGCCTCATTGTCAGCACTCTCCTTACGACTCTCGTAGGAGAAGATAGCCTTGACTCCAGCTGGAATAACGGTGTCGCAAGCTAAGGCATCGTTATATGCCTGGTTCACGGCTCTGACGCTGAGGAGAGTCTCATCATATAGTCCCTCTATGATAGCCACTGTGTCACGTGTTGTCACGATGACACTATCACCCACCTCCCATTGATATACGAACTCTTGAGTCAGTGTGAAGTCACCGCACACTATATTACCGCCCCATGCTACGGAGCGCACATACAGCCCATCACAGTCGGCAGAGTCTAAGGTCATGGTCACGCCACCAACAGCAGGGCTCACGCACCACGCCTTGCCCGTCCACTCACCGCATTTGGCGATATATAAGCCTTCTGCACCTACATTCACTGACTCGCCATCCGCAAGGGCGACATCTTCACTGTCGGCGTTGGCGCGATATGTCCATTTGACAGACTCCTCGCACCCTGTGGCACGCAGAACGCACGACTCATCTTGGGTGTAGAGAAATATAGTACTACCATCGCCCTCATAATGAGAGGCAAAACCCTCACCTGATAACCGTTGTGCATAGGCATCGACAGCCGATGTGAACCAACACATCGCACATAATACGCCCGTTGCAATAATACGTGAGAGGCTTATATGAAGTTTATTCATCACAATCTGATAAAATACGTGCTAAGGTACAAAAGAAATGGCACAAGCCAATGATTACGGAGCGTGGCTTTAGGCGAAAGGGCTAATTTGAAGTGTGAAAGATGGAGCGGTGTCGACCTCTGTGCCGAAAACGAGGAGGGGTAGGGGAGGGTAAATCTGTTGACGTAGGGATACAAAAATGCCCGGGCGCGTTGGTGTGGGTGGGGTGACGCGCCCGGGCTGATGCCCAGACGCATGGTGTGGGTGGGATTTGCGTCTGGGCGGGATTGCCAGGGGGTGTGGTGTGGGTGGGGTGCACCCCCTGGCGGGATGTCCGGGCGCGTTGGTGTGGGTGGGATGCGCCCGGACGGGGTCGGAAGGGTATGTCTTTGTCTTAGTGTTTTAGAAAGGGTAGAGGTTGAAGAAACCGTCTTTGACCTTGAGCTGCTGCTCGGCGTCAAATGGTATCGCCTCCATTGCTTCGGCGTTGTCGGAATAAATCCACACGTCGTAGTCGGGGAAATTGTGTGAGAGATAATGCGTAGCCTCCTTGTAGAAGTCTGGCAATCCTCTCTTTGTGAGCTCTGGGTCGGTAGGTGGGCATGTTATGACGATGCCTTCCTGAGTCATTCGAGACTGCTCGCGTAGTCCTTTTCTATTGATGCGGACATCAGTCGTGAGTTTCATCTCGAGAGTGGAAGTCTTGGCTATGTCGGTGGCATCGGTGTCTACATCGCTGCCTACTATCGAGAGCCTGAGGTTGTTGCGCTGGGCATCTGCCTCTTTCTTTACTTCCTCCCAGATTTCAGATGCAAAGTTAGCGAAATTCTCGAAACAGAAAGCATATTTGCGATAAAATGCTGCGGGAATTTTGCGTGCCTTCATTGCGGCCTCGATACAAATGGTGCCAGCACCGCACATCGGGTCAACAAGAGTCTGGTCTGGAGTCCAACCTGACAGGTCTACAAGGGCGGCAGCAAGTACCTCATTTGTAGCAGCATCGATACCGTCGGGACGATAACCACGCATATCAAGAGGTTCACCAGTAGCGTCGAGAGATATGGAAACACGCTCCGAGGTGATATGCACATTAACCATGTAGTCAGGATCATCTCCACTGTAATAGGGCTGGTCGCCGACGGTCTCCATCATCTGGTCGATGATAGCGTCCTCAACTTTCTGAGCCGCATATTGCGAGTCGGGCAACTCTTGAGCAAAAGAGACGTGGTCGACGCAGAAGGTAGCACCTGGGTGCATATACTCACTCCAGTTGATGGAGCGTGCAGCATCATAAATATCGTCAGGATGTTCTGCGGGAACTTCGGCCAGTGCTATCATTACTCGCGTGGCGAGACGTGACTGGTAGCAGATGCGGTAGAGTGTCTTCTGGTCTGCTTCACAAGTTACGACTTTACGCTGCTGATTGGTGTTTGTAGCGCCGAGTTCTTGTATTTCCTTGTTGAGCAGTGTCTCTACTCCGTCTATTGTCTTGATGATGAGTTTCAAGAGTGTCTGTATTGTTGAGGGGAGAGCGGTAAACGGGACTCGAACCCGCGACCCTCGGCTTGGGAAGCCAATGCTCTACCAACTGAGCTATTACCGCATTGTTGTTCTTTGACACCGCGAAGATACGCGTAGTTTTCGGATGTCAAAGGGGGAAGGGAGGTTTTTTTTTGAGTAGGAAGTCTATAAAGTCATATATGCTTCTGACCGTCATCTTGTTTTCTGGATGAAATGGCGAAACCATACACGAAAAAAAGAGGTCAGCACTAAAGCCAACCTCCTACTGTTGCGGAGAGGCAGGGATTCGAACCCTGGATACAGTCACCTGTATGCCGCATTTCGAGTGCGGTACAATCGACCACTCTGCCACCTCTCCAAGAAACATTAACTCAAAAGCTGTGGGAGGTGAAGGATTCGAACCTACGAAGCCGAAGCAGCAGATTTACAGTCTGTCCCATTTGACCACTCTGGAAACCTCCCTTGCTCAGGATGCCTTATGCTATCCGTTTGCGGGTGCAAATATCGTGCTTTTTTACATCTCTGGCAATAGGTCGGACAATAAAAATAGCGTGACGACAGTAAAATACTCCGTCACGCCACGTCTTAAATCCTTCAGATAGCCCTCTACTCGCCAAGGCAAGCGTCGAGGTCGGCCGTTATCTTGGCCTTGTCGAGGTTCTGACCTATGATGCAGAGCTTTATCATGCGGTCGCCATAGAGGTCATCCCAGTCTGCCTCAATATTGGGGTTGTCATGGAGCAACTGCTTCATCTCATTACGTGGGGCAGAGGCTATCCACTTGCCAGTCACTTGCAACTGTACCTGCTGACCCGACGTCTCAAAGAGAAGAGCCATATCACGGTCATCCTCAAACCAGATGATACCCTTGCAACGGATGATGTTGCGTGGCCACTTACGGACGAAGTAGTCGAGTTTGTTACGGTCGAAGGGCTTACGACGGTGATATATCATCGTGCCAATGCCATACTCGTCCTCCTCCTCGCCTTCGTGACGATGCTCATGATGATGATGCCCCTCATGCTCATCGTGGTCATGATGCTCGTGATGCTCATGTTCATCATGGTCGTCATCATCGTCATGGTCACCTTCAGTCTCCTCAAGTGCCTTACACCAGCCAGCCGAAGAGTATACCGTGGCAAAGTCAAAGCTCGATGTGGCAAGCATATCAGCCACGTCAACCTTGCCATGGTCTGTCTCGATGACCTTGACATTAGGATGTATGGCATTGATGACGGCACGTACCTTCTTGAACTCCTCTTCCGTCACCAGATCCTTCTTATTTATCACGAGGGTGGAGCAGAACTCTATCTGCTGCACGAGCAGGCTCTCAATATCCTCCTCATCCTTCTCCTTGAGCAGGGCGTCACCCGAGGCGAACTCGTCGACAAGGCGTTTTGCGTCGACCACACCAACCACATTGTCGAGCACCCCATTCTGAATGGTCTCGAGTTCCTGCGCTATCGGCATAGGCTCACATACGCCCGACGCCTCAATGAGGATATAGTCATACTTGCCCGAGCCGATGAGTTTCTCTATATCCTGCGACAACTGAGTCTTGAGGGTGCAACAGATACATCCATTGGTAAGGGGGACGATGCTCGACGTGTCGGTGATATTAGCACCTTTGGCGATAAGCGTCTCGTCGATGTTCACCTCGCCTATATCATTGACGATAACTGCTACCTTATAGCCCTTCTGATTGTTGAGGACTTGATTCAGGAGCGTGGTCTTACCTGCGCCGAGGTAGCCACAGAGGAGCGTTATGGGTGTCTTGTTCATTGCTGTATATTGTTTCCCGATAACTATTTACGTAAGTTGGCAAGGCTCTCCTCCAACGCCGCTATCTTCTGCAACGCGTCAGCCTCTTTCTTGCGCTCTACCTCGACCACCTGCTGAGGCGCATTGGCCACGAACCGCTCGTTAGATAGTTTCTTGCGCACAGAGGCAAGGAAGCCCCTAAGATGCTCAAGCGCGGCCTCCTCCTTGGCAATCTCCGCATCCTTGTCGATAAGGTCACCAATAGGCACCGCATACTCCGTCGTACCCACCATGAACGATACCGCGCTCGCCGGCTTAGCTTCGGCCACAGTTACTCCCGAGATATATGCCAGCCACTTGGTAACTCCCTCAAGCTCCGCTATCGGGTCACTACCAAGCACCACCAGGTCAAGTTCCTTCTTCGGAGGAAGATTCTTCTGATTACGTACCATGCGTACCGACGATACCACGCTCTTCAGATGCTCAAACCTCTCAATGACCTTCGCATCCTCTGCCTTGACCGTCGGCACCGTTATCTGGGCCACCATGATGCTGTCTCCATCCCTACGCTCGAAGATGTTCTGCCATAGCTCCTCAGTGATGAACGGCATGAACGGATGTAGCAGCAACAGCAACTGCTCAAAAAAGTTGAGTGTAGCCTCCAAGGTCTTAGAGTCGATAGGCTTGCCATATTCGGGCTTGACCATCTCGAGATACCATGCCGAGAACTCGTCCCAGAAGAGCTTGTATATAGCCATCAACGCCTCACTGAGACGGAACTTGGCGAATAGGTCGGCCACCTCAATCTGAGTCCTGCGTAGCACGGCGTCGAACCACTCTATCGCCTGACGTGCCGTCTCCGGCTGAGACTCATCACTCTTCTGCCATCCCTTGACGAGACGAAACGCGTTCCAAATCTTATTGTTGAAGTTACGACCCTGCTCACACAACGAGTCGTCAAACAGAATATCATTACCCGCAGGCGCCGAGAGCATCATACCCATACGCACGCCATCCGCGCCATACTGGGCGATAAGCTCCAGCGGATCAGGCGAGTTGCCCAACTGCTTACTCATCTTACGCCCCAGCTTGTCGCGCACGATACCCGTGAAATACACATTCTTGAACGGCATCTTACCCTCATACTCATAACCCGCCATAATCATGCGAGCCACCCAGAAGAATATGATGTCCGGAGCAGTGACAAGATCCGACGTAGGATAATAATACTTAATCTCCTCATTACCAGGCTTATTGATACCATCAAAAAGCGAGATAGGCCATAGCCACGACGAGAACCATGTGTCCAGGCTGTCCTCATCCTGACGCAAATCCGCCGCCTCGATAGGATAATCCACCTTTGCGCGCGCCAACTTCAACGCCTCGTCAACGCTCTCTGCCACAACAAAACCTCCCTTCGGCAGGTAATAGGCCGGTATCCGGTGACCCCACCAAAGCTGACGACTGATGCACCAGTCCTTGATATTCTCCATCCAGTGCCTGTATGTGTTCTTATACTTAGCAGGATAGAACTTTATATCGTCATTCATCACAGCGTCAAGCGCCGGCTTCGCCAAATGCTCCATCTTGAGGAACCACTGCATCGACAGCTTAGGCTCGATAGGCACGTTTGTGCGCTCCGAGAAGCCCACCTTGTTGACGTAGTCCTCCACCTTCTCCAAAAGATCCGCCTCGCGCAAATCCTCCTCAATCTGCTTGCGCACCTCGAAACGATCCATCCCCACATACAGACCCGCCGCCTCGCTTATCGTGCCATTATCGTTGAATATGTCGATAGTCTCAAGGTTATACCTCTCCCCCAGCATATAGTCGTTGACATCATGCGCCGGCGTAACCTTCAGACAGCCAGTGCCAAACTCAATGTCCACATACTCATCCTCAATTACAGGTATCACGCGCCCCACCAACGGCACGATAACCTTCCTCCCCTTTAGCCACTGATTCTTTGGATCATTAGGGTTGATACACATCGCCGTGTCTCCCATGATAGTCTCCGGACGCGTCGTAGCCACAACCGCGTACTTCGACGGCTCGCCCTCCACCCTGTAACGCAGATAATACAACTTACCCTGATGCTCCCTATATACCACCTCCTCGTCCGACAACGCCGTCAACGCCTTAGGATCCCAGTTCACCATACGCACACCACGGTATATCAAACCCTTCCGATACAGGTCGCAGAACACCTTGACGACGCTCTCCGAACGCGTCTCATCCATCGTGAACGCCGTACGATCCCAATCGCACGACGCTCCCAACTTGCGCAACTGCTTCAAGATAATACCACCATGCTCATCCGTCCACTCCCACACATGACCCAAAAACTGCTCCCGAGTCAAGTCCGACTTCTTGATGCCCTCCTGAGCAAGCTTGTTCACCACCTTCGCCTCCGTGGCGATAGACGCATGATCCGTGCCAGGCACCCACAACGCGTTATACCCAGTCATCCGGGCCCGACGTACCAATATATCCTGGATAGTGTTATTCAACATGTGACCCATGTGAAGCACTCCCGTCACATTGGGAGGCGGTATCACAACCGTATACGACTTCCGTCCGTCAGGTCTCGACTTGAATAGTCCCTTGTCAAGCCAATACTGATACCACCGAGCCTCAATCTCATTGGGGCTGTACTTCGCTGAAAGTTCCATCTTCAATGGGTATGTTGTTGTTTTTATCTGTTACTTAAATGCGCAAATTTAGCGAAAACAATTGAACACCCAAAAACGCCCCACCCGACGGTCAAACTCGCCTAAATCCGCCACACAACACCCCTCCTACGCCCTCACTACTCCACTATCCCGATATCCTCCAAAAATTCTACGAGAATACTCCAAGATACTGACAATATACTGATAAAACTGCACCACCTATACTCCGCAATACTGAAACAATACTGAACCAAATGCTACCCCAATTATCAGCAAAACCGTACAATGAAACATCTTGGTATATGCGTTCGCATGTCCAATAGAACAAAAACGTCAAACAGAACAACCCCTACATCCCCATATAATCCCTCTCACTCACCGCCTCCAACCACTCATTGCTCGTCCCCTCACCAGGCACCTCAATAGCCAAATGCGCAAACCACGAATCCGACTGCGCACCATGCCAATGCTTCACACCCGCGCCAATATTCACCACCGTCCCAGGCAAAATAGCCACACGCTCCCCTCCCTCCTCCTGATACCAACCCCGACCAGCCACGCCAATCAATATCTGCCCACCGCCCGACTTCGCCCTGTGGACATGCCAATTATTCCGGCAACCAGGCTCAAACGTCACATTGAACACCTTCACCTGCTCCCCCGACAACACCGCAAGATAACTACGACCCACAAAATAACGCGCGTAAGCATCATTCGGCTCTCCTATCGGAAACAACATCTCACTCTGAAACCTCGACCGAGCGTCATCACCAATCTCCTCCTCGCCCCACACCTCCTTTGCCATCGGGAACGCCGCCCACACCTTCGGCCAACCAGCATAAAACGCCAAATGAGTCAACGCCTCCGCAATCTCCGTCCGCGTGACACCGTTCGCCCGAGCCGCCTCCAAATGATACCTCAACGCGCTTCCAGTCAAACCCTGAGACACAAGCGCGACAACAGTCACCAAACTACGGTCGCGCAGCGAGAGCAGCCCCTCACGACTCCAAACCTCGCCAAAAAGAACATCATCATTAAGCTCCGCAAACTTCGGAGCAAAGCCGCCAAGCTGCTCCCGACCCGCCGTCTGCTTCTTCTCTTCCTGTGCCATAACATCAATTCTTATAATAGTCATTAACGCCACAAGGGCTACTAAATATTTCATATTCACACGTTTACAACCATGCGAAGATACTAACAACCCCCTCCACGCATGGTAAACGTTTTACCGCCAATGCTACCATTTTTACCGCTCCACAGCCACAAAACAAAAGCAGGAGACGACCCGCAAGCCATCTCCCGCACTATCATTAATATCAAATCCTTAAACTATCCCCGAAAAACCAACAAACGCCATCGCCATCAACCCCGCCGTAAGCAACGCTATCGGCGTGCCCTTCATCGACTCCGGAACGTTCATCAACTCCAAATGCTCCCGCAACACCGAGAACAACACCAGTGCCAACGCGTAGCCCAATGCCGTCGAGATAGCGAACACCACACCCTTCACAAGATCATAGCTCCCGTCGGCCACGCCATTGCCCACGATAATTGCCACACCCAAAATGCAGCAATTAGTCGTAATCAACGGCAAAAACACACCCAACGCCGAGTACAACGACGGCGACATCTTCTTCAAAATTATCTCCACCATCTGAACCAACGCCGCTATAACCAAGATAAACAATATAGTCTGCAAATACTCTATCCCAAACGAGTTAAGCACATACTTCTGAAGCAGATACGTCACAATAGTCGCCAACGTCAACACAAACGTCACCGCCGCGCCCATGCCCGCCGCCGTCGACATCTTCTTCGACACACCCAAAAACGGGCAAATGCCCAAAAACTGCGACAGCACTATGTTGTTTACAAAGATGGCCGATATGGCTATAAGTATGTATTCCATAATATTATGCCTTCTTAGTCAGTTTGTTCACTATAACTATCAAATACGCCAGCACGAAAAACGCGCCCGGCGCCAACACAAACGCCAACACGCCATACTCCTCGCTCCACAACGGAAACCCGAAAATCATACCCGAGCCAAGCAACTCTCGAACTGCGCCAAGCAACGTCAACGCCAACGCGAAACCCAAACCTATGCCCACACCGTCGCACAACGAGTCCAACGCCGTGTTCTTTGCCGCAAACGACTCAGCACGGCCCAGAACAATACAGTTCACCACAATAAGCGGTATAAACAACCCCAACGACGCATACAACGACGGCACATACGCCTTCATCAGCATCTCCAACACCGTCACGAACGTCGCTATAATAACAATAAACGACGGTATACGCACCATGTCGGGTATCAAATTCTTCACAAGCGATATCACCATGTTGCTGCACATCAGCACCACCATGGTCGCCAAACCCATGCCCAGACCGTTAATGGCCGACGTCGTCGTGCCAAGTGTCGGACACATGCCCAGCAAAAGCACAAACGTAGGGTTCTCCTTCGTTATGCCATTGAGTATTATCTTTAGCTTATTCATATATCTCTCTGATTACGAAAACCGTTATTCTCCAGCTCGCGCCACCTTCGACGTCGCCCCGGTGTTGATATCCTCTCTCCCAGCGCCTGCCACAACCTGATATTCCATGTTTATGGCTCGCAAGAACGCACGGCTCGTGATGGTCGACGCCGTGATAGCGTCAATATCCCCGCCATCCTTCTTCACAGCCAACGGCGTAGAGGGGTTCTTGCCTATGATGTCGCCCTTCGCCCCCTTCTGAAACCACTGACCGGCCTTAGCACCCAACCCCGGAGTCTCAGCCGTGGCGAGTATCTCATAACCCAATATCGTCCCCTCATTGTCAAAACCAGCCAGCACCGTCAGCCCAGGAGAGAAACCCGCTACCGTCGTCTTGACCGCCTTGCCCAACGGCCTCCCGCCCTGCTCCGCGCTATATACTATGAAATCCTGACCATCCGCGCTCACAGTGTCCACACAAGCCACCGTCAACTCGCCAGCCACGCCCTGCAACATCACCTTCTTGATGCCGTCCTCAAGCGTCCGACGCTCTATCTCCGCTATCGGGTCCTTAGTCAACTGCTGCATCACGCCAAGCAATGCCGCCGATATCAGTGTCACGGACGTCAAAACAACGACCATGTTCGTCAGTGTCGATTCAAGCTTTTTCATTATGCCACCTCCCCAAATCGTTTAGGTTTGCAGAATCTGTTGATTAACGGAGTCACAAGGTTCATGATGAGTATCGCAAACGACATGCCCTCCGGATACGACCCAAAGTTGCGTATCAACACCGTCAGCACGCCAATGCCTACACCATAAATTATCATACCCTTATGTGTCATAGGCGATGTCACATAGTCCGTCGCCATAAACACAGCCCCAAGCAACGCGCCGCCCGTGAGCAACGTGAACAGCGGCGAGGCGAATGTCTCCGGGTCCGCAAGGTAGAATATCCCCTGCAACACCGCCATACTGCCCAGTACAGCCGTCGGTATATGCCACGTGACGATACGAGCGACAAGCAAGAACGCCAAGCCTATCAGTATCGCCAACGCCGACACCTCGCCCAACGAGCCGCCTATACCGCCAAAGAAAAGATCAGCTGTGCTCGGCAAGTCCACTATCTCGCTCACCGACTTGCCACTCTTGATGCCCTCTTTCAGCAACCCCAGTGGCGTAGCGCCCGTAAGGCCGTCCACATCACCAGGAACAGGCCACGACGTCATCTGAGCCGGGAACGACATCAGCAAGAACACACGACCAGCTATCGCCGGGTTCACTATGTTCTGACCCAACCCGCCAAACGTCATCTTGCACACCCCGATCGAGAAGATCGCGCCTATCACGACTATCCACAACGGCAACGCCGGTGGCAAGTTGAACGCCAAAATAAGGCCCGTCACCATCGCCGAGCCGTCACTTATCGTCGTCGGCACACGCAAGATGAATCTCTGAACGAGATACTCCACCCCTACGCACGCCACGACCGACGTCAAGATTAGTGCGAGCATCGAAAAGCCGAATACCCACAACGACGCGGCAAAAGCTGGTATCAGCGCTATCGCCACGCCAAACATGTTGCGCCTCACCGAGTCGTCCGCATGAACGTGCGGCGACGGCGCTATGGTCAGTTTGTTCATTTGTTCGGTTATATTGATGTGGTTGATTGGTTCCTATTTCTCGGCCTCCTTGGCCTTTGCCGCCTCGGCCTCCGCCTTCTTGGCCGCCGCCTCAGCACGCAGCTGGGCTCCGACACGCGCCTTGCCCGTGCGTATGTAGTCCAGCAACGGCCTGTTGCTCGGACACGTGTATATGCAGCATCCGCACTCTATACAGTCCATAACGTGCGCCGCACGCAACTCCTCAAGCCTTCCCAGCTTCGACAACGTGGCAAGCAAATAAGGCTCAAGACCCATAGGGCACACGCCCACGCACTTCGCGCATCGTATACAGTTATGCTCCGGACGACGTGCGGAGTCCTTAGCATTCATCAACGTGATGCCCGACGAGCCCTTCACCACCGGCACGTCAAGACGCGTATATGGCCTGCCCATCATAGGCCCGCCACCTATCACCTTGCCGCAGTCCTCCGGCAGTCCGCCTGCCGCCTCAATAAGATCCATCACCGGTGTGCCTATACGAGCCAAGAAATTGCTCGGCTCACGCAACGGCTTACCCGTCACGCACACCACGCGCTCTATCAACGGCTTGTTCTTCTGCACCGCCTCATAAATGGCATATACCGTGCCCACATTCTGCACCACAGCCCCCACGTCGATAGGCAACTTGCCACTCGGCACCTGCCTCCCCGTGATGGCGTCAATGAGCTGCTTCTCACCTCCCTGAGGATAACGCAACTTCAGCGGCACAACCGTTATGCCCTCAAACGAGGCCGATAGGCGCGTCAGGTTGTCTATAGCGTCGGGCTTGTTGTTCTCTATGCCAATATACGCCTTGTCCACGCTCAACGCCTTCATCAATATCTTCACGCCGATGAGTATCTCCTCGCCCTTCTCCAGCATCAGCCTATGATCCGAGGTCAAGTATGGCTCGCACTCCACACCGTTTATTATCAACGCTTCGCACTTCTTGCCCGCGGGTATCGACAACTTCACATGAGCGGGGAATGTCGCTCCGCCCATGCCCACGATGCCCATCTCCTGTATCCGCTTTATGATATCAGCACCATCCATCGTTATCTCACGACGCACGGCCTCCGTCCTGTCTATCGTCTCGAGCCACTCATCGCCCTCCACGGCAATCGTTATGCCCAACTTCTTATACCCGTTGGCATCCACAAAGTCCTCTATCTTCTTGACCTTGCCCGACACCGACGAGTGTATATTGGCCGACACGAAGCCCGTGGCCTGCGCTATCAGCTGACCCACCTTCACCATGTCGCCCACAGCCACCACAGGCTGAGCCGGAGCTCCTATATGCTGCGCCACGGGTATCTTGACCTCCGCAGGCGCCGGGAGTACGCGTATAGAGCTGCCCGCCGAGAGCTTCATGTCGGACGGGTGAACGCCTCCTATTTTGAATGTCTTCAACACTTTGTCTTCTTGTTAATGTTCTACTATCGGTTGCCTATGCCTGAGCCTCCGCCTTAGAGGTGTCCGCCTTCGCCGTCTCCGTCTCCGCCTTAGCCGCCGGACGGGGAGGGAAGTTCATCTCGTGTATGGCGTGTGTCGGGCATGCGGCGGCGCACTTGCGGCACAACCTGCACTTCATGTAGTCGATATACGCCACGTTGTTCTCCACCTTTATGGCCTCAAACTGGCACTCCTTCACGCACTTGCCGCAGCCTATGCACGCATTCTTGCACGCCTTCATCGCCACAGCTCCCTTATCCTTGTTCACGCACGACACAAAGAGACGCCTGCCCTTCGGCCCCTTGTTGCGCAACTCTATGATGCCCTTCGGACACGCCTTGGCACATGCGCCGCAAGCCACGCACTTCTCCTCGTCAACCTCGGGCAAGCCCGTAGCCGGGTTCATCTTTATCGCGCCAAACTGGCACGCCTCAACGCAGTCGCCACAGCCCAGGCAGCCATACGAGCAGTTAGTCTCGCCTCCAAAGTTGGCAGCCAAAATAGCGCAACTCCTCGCACCGTCATAGCTCAATGTCTTCGGACGTGCCTCGCACGTGCCATTGCATCGCACCACTGCCACCTTTGGCGCCTGTGCCGACACCTCCTTGCCCAGCACCTTGGCTATCTCCTGCATCACAGGCTGACCGCCCACAGGGCAAAGCAGCGTCGACAAATCTTCCGCCTCGACAAGAGCGCACGCCATGCCATGGCATCCCGGAAATCCACACCCGCCACAGTTGGCGCCAGGCAGCAACGCCTCAACGTCCCCTATGCGGGAATCCTCCTCCACCTTGAACTTCTGCGATACAAAGTAGAGTATCACCGCGGCTATCAAGCCCGTCAAGGCCAGAGTCGCGACGGTTATGAGTATGAACGACAAATTCATGTATCTGATTGGGTTTTTGTTATGGTTTTGTTTTGAAGATGAATTGTTTGTCTATCTTGGGACGCAACAACTTCAACGCAATGTAATAGAAGGGTAGGGGAACTATGGCGCACAACGCCTTCACCGCGTCCGACGCACCAGCCACGTGCGCCAACACCATCCCCACAAGCATCAACAGCAAAGGACAGACGTATGCTATCAGCACCGCCCTGCCCTCCATCGACGACGACCCAACGAACACCACCCTATCACCCACATTGTAGGTGCGGCCCGCCGTAGGTATCACCTCGACTATCTTCTGCTTGCTCTCCGCCGCGTTGCACATCTTAGCCGCGTTGCACGACGCACAAGCCGACGATGCTGTTATCTCGACCTGCAACGACCGCGCACCGACACCTACCACCGTGCCGCTATGCTCTATCTCATCTCTCAATTGCGCCATCCTGTAGGTGCCACTACATGACACTCGGAACTGTTGTTTGGGTATTCCTTACTTCAAAGATACGATTGTTAACCGTTCATACAACCCCGCCTTCCCTATTTGTAGACGGTTCAAATAACATAAATAACTATTAACATTTATAACAACCCATCACTCAACCCATTACCATCTAAATACCTCCCCACGGTGATATATTTAACGCCATGTTAAGCCCCAACTTTGCAACCACTGCTTACAATTATCACCCCCTAATGGTCAACACAGAATGACAATTACCCTCCATATTTGCGCACTCCGCATGACAACGTCACCCTCCTCTTGTAATCTCAAGATATCAAGCACCCCCTCCACATCACCACCCCGACTAACCACGCCAATCGACTGGCACCGTAAGCCTGCGCGACCTCTTCTCCGCCAAGGACTTTGATATCCAAACCAACAATCTTGACATCGAGGCCCTCGCCTTCCTCACGTGCCGCGGCGGATGGCCATGGGACACAATCATATCGAGGGATGTGGCTCTCGACCAAGCTATCGACTATTACGACTCCGTGGTGAACTACGACATACAGCGCGTCGATAAGGTCAAGCGCAGTGCCGAACGTGCCAAACTGCTGCTGCGCTCCTACGCCCGCAACATATCGCAGCAAGTGTCGGTGTCGACCATCAGGAAGGATATGCTCGCCAACGACGACAACACCTTAGACGAGAATACCGTCAACGACTACATCAAGGCACTGAAGAGGCTCTACGTCATTGACGACCTCGTGGAATGGACCCCAAACATAAGAAGCAAGGCGGCCATACGCACGAGCGACACTCGCCATTTCGTCGACCCGAGCATCGGCACGGCGGCTTTAGGACTTGACCCGCAAGACTTGATAAACGACCTGCAGTCTTTCGGCCTCTTCTTCGAGGACCTCGTGATACGCGACCTGCGTGTCTATGCCGACGCACTCGATGGCGCGCTCTATCATTATCGCGACAGCAGTGGACTGGAGGGCGCCGCCAGCCTCACCGCCCTGGCCGCTAAGATAGACACCGACCGTATGCCCGCGCCATCTTTCATGGCCGTAATAATCGGGGTAGGACAATACGCCTACCAACGCAAGGATGGAGTCTATGTCGTCCCCGTCGCTTGCCTTAAAGACTAACACCCACCCCCACCAACAAAACAAGCCCGAGACCAGACAGTCCCGGGCTTGTCTTTCTTACCTGCCTTACTCGCTACTTGACTATTATCAGCGACGACTTCCCATCTTGCCTCCTGACCGTTACGCCTTGGTGCACAGGTGTGCTGACCTTGCGCCCGTTCAGGTCGTAATATTGGGCTTCTGATGTCGTGGTGGGAACTTGCAGACTCGTGGGAACGTAATTAATCTTCCCGTTGTCGAAGTAGGAACGGATGTTCTCCGTCTCCGCATCGCCAATATAGGTGTTCTCGGTGTTGTAGTAAAGTTTGGCGCCATCCGTTTTGAGATTCTCCGAGAATACGTCTACGCCTGTGGCGGCCTTCCCGTTCGTGGAGTTGCCGAGTATGATTATGTGCGGGTCCCCGCTGGAGTGTATCGTGTTGTCCGATTCTATCGTCACAGTCTCGAGATTAACGAATTGCTTGAACGCGCTGTCGCCTATATTCAAAAGGGTGGCGGGGAGAGTAAGTTCTTTGAGATTTTGTGTGTATTCGCATTCTGAGAACATCCAGGCACCGATAAGTTTAATTTTGGCGGGGATGTTGATCTTGGACAAGCCGAAACAACCGTTGAATGCTCTATCATCAAGGGTCTCAAGGTTGTCTGGGAGGGTGACGTCTTCGAGATAAATTGCATTCTGGAACACACCCTGTCCGATGAATACGAGTTTGCTGCTTTCCCCAAGGTCGACAGATGTGAGCTTTGTCTTACTGAACGCATAATTATCAATCACGGCGAGGCTGCCGCACTGCGAGAAGTCAACCGCAGTGAGATTGCTGCAACTATCGAAGGCATAGGGATCTATTGTCGTGAGCGATGCGGGAAGTGTCACGGACTCAATGTTCGACGAGTTATAGAATGCTTCAGTTGGCACCCTGGTCACAGGGTCAATCACGGTAAGCGATTTGGCTGCCGACCTATAGCTGTCTGCATTGGCAAAGCCCTCGTCTGCATAAACCACAAGCCTACCGTCCGTCTCATCATAGTAGTAGCCAGGGAAGTTAGAGAAGTACCCACGGAGGTTCTCTTGGGTGTCTTCATCGCCAATATAGGTGTTCAAGGGGTTATAGTGGAGCGTCATGCCATCGTTGGAGGAGAAGACCCCATTGCCAGTGGCCTTCGGGTCGGTGTTTTTGTCGCCAATCTCATCCTTCCCAAGGTAGATGACGTGCATCTTCCCATCGTTGTTGGAGTTGATATAGACATTTTTGAGTTTAGTACATTCACTAAAGGCGAGGTCACCGATATAAGTCAGTGATGCGGGGAGTTCGACTGTTTCGAGGGAATAACACATCGTGAATGCAGATTCGCCTATTTCCTCGAGTTTAGTGCATTCGGAGAGGTCGATATCAGTGAGCCCTAATGAGCAAAAGAAGAAAGCATAGTCCGCTATTGAAGTCAGTGATATGGGGAGTTTGACTGATTTAAGTGACTGACAATTGTTGAATGCCGACTCGCTTATTTCCTTAAGATTAGAGCACTTAGAGAGGTCGATAGAGGTGAGAAGATTGCAAAGCTCAAAAGCTGATCCTCCTATCGAGGAGAGCGTAGCAGGCATTTCTGCCGATTCAAGGGATAGGGATCCACAATTGTAGAATGCTCCCTTCCCTATCGTACTCAATCCAACACATCCCGACAAATCGATAGACTTGAGCGACTTACACTCACTGAACGCCTCCTTCCCAATCTCTCCCAGCTCCGCAGGTATACCCGTCACCTCCGTCATCGAGAACTGATAAAAGGCCTTCTCTGGTATCGACGTAACCCCGCACCCGGGCGCAAACACAACCTTAGCGGCCTTATCCTTATACCCCGATATGTTGCCAAACGCCGCCGACGAGAGTATAGTCAATGTCCCCGTCGTGGAACCCTCTGCCGACGGAATGTAGTAGTAACCCTCGCCGCACCCTATGGCCACAGCGCCCGAGAAGAACTTTGCGATACTGGAGATGTCGGTTATAGCCTCGTTGTAGTAGAGGACAGGCAAGTCAGAGACATTGTAGAAAGCACCATTGCCTATGCTGGGGACGCTGTTGGATAAGAGGATTACACTGTCGAGCTCATTACAGTTACTGAATGTGTTATTATTTATGGTAGTGAGGCCTTTGGGCAGTATGACAGTCTTGAGCTTTTTGCATGAACTGAATGTTTTTCTCATTTCTTTGAGCCCTGTGCACTCAGAGAGGTCGGCATAAGTGAGATTACTACAGCCGCCGAAAACATACCCTATCGCAGTCAGCCCGGCAGCGGAAAGCTTGACCGATTTAAAGGCCTCACAATTCACGAATGCGTATTCTCCAATCGAAGTCAGTGCCGTATACCCCGACAGGTCTATGGCCTCGAGTGCAGTGCAGTTGTTGAATGCGTATTGTCCAATCGAAGTCAGTGCCGTGCACCCCGACAGGTCGATGGCCTCGAGTGCAGTGCAGTTGCTGAATGCGTATTCTCCAATCGACTCAAGATCAGCTGGCATACCCTTCACCTCAGTCAAATTACTGAAGCTATAGAAGGTGCCTCCTGGTATAGATTTGATCCCGCAATCAGATGTGAATGTGACAGTTTTAGCACTACTCGGCAAACCATTAAGCCCCTTCTCGTCATAGATGACAAGCCTACCGTCCGTCTTATCATAGTAGTAGCCAGGGAAGTTAGAGAAGTACCCACGGAGGTTCTCTTGGGTGCCTTTATCGCCAATATAGGTGTTCAAGGGGTTATAGCTGAGTGTCACGCCCGTGGGGAAGATATCCTTGCCGGTGGCCTTCGGGTCGGTGTTTTTGGCGCCATTCTCATCCTTCCCAAGGTAGATGACGTGCGTCTCCCCATCGTTAGAGTTGATGTTGACCTTCACGAGGGTTGCGCACCCGTCGAAGGCTTCGTCTCCAATGAAGGTCAGCGACGCGGGAAGGGTCACACTCCAAGAATTTGCCAAACCCCCGAATTCCTTGAATGCCCCTTCGGGTATAGATTCAACCCCCTCCGCTATCACTACACTACTTACATCCATGCTGTTATTTTCCGCATAGCTCTTGCTGTCCGATACGCCACTAAAGCCCTCCTCGGAGCTTATCGTGAGTGTGAGACCGAAAGGACTACCATCACTGTCCAAGGCCCACCCTTCACCCTCTGATAATTGTGCCACCGATGTCGCGTTCCACGCAACCAGCGCAAACAACGAGAATAAGAATCTCATGAATCTCTTGTTCATAGAAAACATTTTTTGTCAGTTTATCTTCCGTATATGGGGAGAAGCAGGCGGCACCGACGCTCACTGCGCAGACTGCCATTTCGCCAAGCGGCAAATCTAATGCATATTCTCGATATGTAAGCCATCAACGACGACTTTTTCTCCTCCAAAAACCACAAATCCCCTTTTAATGCTCCATGCATGCTCCATGCATGCTCCATGCATGCTCCAAAGATGCTCCGCGGATGCATCCCAGATGCTCCGCGCTCCGATTCCACTTCCTCGTAAGAAACCAAATGTATATTTTCCTTAATGAATATTCGCCAATTACACACCCTTTCTCCAAATATCACCCTCCACACCCACTCCCGCATCCCCCATTTCTCGGTCGTATGTGTGACGAATACCCCCACTTCCCGATTTTTATGTTAAAGCCCAAACAATAAACCGCCCAAAGGCTCAGTCTGTTACGAATACTTGCCATAACATATTGACTGTTAGTGCAATACACACCGCGCCCCTCATTTCCCCAACACGGGAGAACAAGGGGCGCAAAACCAAACACCTTCCAACTACCCTACTTCACCACCTCATGCACATCGGCATCGCCCGGCTTGAATACCAACCCGCGGCACTTCTTCGCCGACGCCTTATACGCCTTAAGCTCCATCTTATCCCACCTGATCTCGCTCGTCGACTGAGCCACCGGCACATGCGGTATCAAACTACCATCGCGCACCAAGATGACGCACTGCATCTTCCCAGCCTTGATCGTCTGATAACCACCGCTATACACCTTGCCCGTCTGATAGTCAATCCATTTGCCGGCCGGCAGATAGCACACCCGCTCATCGCCGCTCTCAATCATCGGAGCCACAAGTATCTGCGAGCCAAACATATACTCATCCTCAACATTCCACGCCCCAGCGTCGTCGGGGAACTCAATGAACAGCGCGCGAACCATCGGCAGACCTCTGTTCGAGCAGTCCTTAGCCTGGGCATACACGTAGGGCATAAGCCTATATTTCATCTCCGCCGCCTCACGGAAAGCGTCCGTAAACTCCTTGCCTATCAGCCACGGCTCCGTCGGGGGAGCCCCATGCGCGCGGCTATGCGACGTCAAAAACCCGAACGGCAGCCAACGACGATACAGCTCCTCGGGAGTAGCCTTCACGAAACCACCTATATCATGACTCCAAAACGAGAAACCCGATATGCCAAACGACAACCCGCCGCGCAAATCGCCTATCATGCCCGTGTTGGTCGTAGCGGCGTCGCCACCCCAGTGCAGTGCGTAACGCTGCGAGCCAGCCCATGCCGAACGAGCCCAGATGATGCCCTCGCCATTCTCGCGAGCCACAACCTCCCACAACGCCTTGTTATAACGCAACGGATACAAATTGTGCTCATACAGGCCCGTCCGCCCGCTATGATACACCCCGCCCAGTGGGGCAGCCTCGCCAAAGTCGCACTTGATGGTGCTGACACCCTCATGAAGCAGGTGGGCTATATGACCCTGATACCACTCCACAGCCTCGGGATTCGAGAAGTCCAGCACGGCATCCTCGTAGGGCATGCCCCCATTCGCGTTCCGCACATTCAAACCCTTCGCTATAATCTCGCCAAACAGACGGTTCTTAGGCGTGAAATAGGGCAACTGCCACAAGCACGTGTGGAAATTCTGCTCCTTCAGGCTCTTGAGCATCAACACAGGGTCGGCAAAACGTTCCTTCGAGAACTCATAGTCGCACTGCCAGTCCACACTGAACCAACCCGTGTCGAAGTGTATCACGTCGGCGGGTATCTTGTTCTCGCGCAACTTCTTAGCCACGTCCAGCCCCTCCTCTTGCGTGAAATACGATATCCGGCTCATCCATGTGCCAAAACTCCACAACGGCAACATCGGGCTCTTGCCCGTAATGTCGGTATACTCGTCCAGTATATCCTTCGGCTCGCCAAGAAAAATGAAGAAATCCATCCTCTCGTCGGCCAGGAACATCCGGCCCGCGCCAATATACGACGCTCCAAAGTCGAGCGTCGCCGGCGCGCTCGTGTGGATGAACATGCCATAGCCGCGGTTGCTCATGAAAAACGGCACGGGCTTATACATCTGGTCCGTCTCTGGCCCCTGAGGGTCTGTAACAGTCAGGTGCACCTTCTGCCCCACCTTGTCGAGCTTAGTGAAACTCTCGCCACAGCCAAATATCTTCTCGCCCGGCGCAAGACTGAACACCGGGTTTATAGAACGCGAATTGTCCTGACCCCTCTTTATGAAGTTGAATGGCAGGAACTTCACCTGCGTAGAGTCGTTGTCCACACTATGGCGCGTCTGCGTCAGCACCCTCCCCTTGGCATCCTTTATCACAAGCCGCCACGGATAGCGCTGCACCTCGACCTCCCCATACTCGCTGCTATACGTTATGGCGTCGCCGCTCTCCCGGACCTTCCACGACTTGTCGTCGCACTTGGGAGCCGAGACGAACATAGGGTCGTTGGCGTCATCCTCGGCCATCTCCACCGGGGTGGTGAGCATAGTGACGCGTATCGTGCGCGGGCTCACAAAGCGTATCTGCAACTTCAGGTCCGGGTCGTTGTCGTATGCCGCGTCGGGAAAATCCAGCATCTGCATCTGCACCGGCCATGTGCCGTTCAGGTTGAACGCCTGGCGGGGCGATAGGCGGTAACGCTTCCAGTTGACTGTGCCTGTGGCCGCGGCCGCGTCAAACGTGGCAAGACTGTCGGCCAGGAAATAAGTGTTGGCAAGGTCGGCAAAGTCCGCGCTCACGTCTATGGCCTGGCTTTGCAGGTTCGGCACGTTGCCAAAAGTCTGTACTTGGGCCGTGGCGGGTATCCCCGCAAGCAGCGCAAGAAGGGCTATGGTGCTTCTCATCGTATATAGTTATGTTTATTGTTTCTCCTCTATCTCAAAACCAGTTCATCAGCTCACGCAAATAGGCCGTAAGCTCGCCCGCCATCTTCTCATGCTGCCAGCGGCTCGGGTGCCAGTCCGCCCCATATCGCAGCTTGCCGTCCTGAGGCGTGAAGTCGAACCTATACACCTCCCTGTCGCCTCCCTTGTTGGCCTCGCTCACCACGTCGTCCAGCGTGCCCTTCGCTATCTCCAGCTCCTTGCCACCAAGCATCGAGCCCACAAGGAACACTATCTTCGACGTGGGGTTGCATCGGCGCACCGTGGCAAGGAAATCCTTATAGGCACGCCGCAGCAACTCGACGTCATAGCCATTGGTCGAGAGGTCGTTAGTGCCAAGGTTTATGCACACCACGTCGGGTGTGTAGCGAGCAAAGTCCCACGCCTCCGACTTGTCGTTATAGAGCGTGTAGGCATATTGGGCGGGCATATTGTCGGCAGGATTGCCAGCCTTAGGACCACCATAGTTGCGGTATACGCCTATGCCGCTCCGCGCCACTATATACGCCTGGGCGTCGAGTGAGCGGGCGCAAATCTGAGCATACCCGATATAATGATTCTCCGTCTCGAACGAGAAATGCTCATTAGGGTCGATGCTCTCACTGCCATAGCCGCAGGTTATGCTGTTGCCAATGAACTCAATCTTGCGCCCTGGCAACACGTCGGGCTCCAGCAGACGGCCATCACCATCGAGCACGAGCCCGCGAAACTCCGGCAGATACTCATAGCCCTCGACGCTATACATCGCCATAAGGCTGTGCCGACCACGTGGCAACGCCGTCGCCACCTGCACCAACGAGTCGCGCTCGCCACGAAACGCCACCTTGAACGGCTCGCCATCGTCAATACGCACCACGAAATAGCCACTGCCAGGCTTGCAATGCAGCTTCAAGCCTGTGGCATCGAAATTGGCGCGTATAGTGGTGCCAGGATACGAGAACCTATACGACTCGGGGTTAGACTTAACAATGCGCCCCACATACGTGAGCATGGGGTCCGAGGGGGCGATACGCGTCTGCGCCACGGCAGACAGGGGAAGCAGAACCGCAATGACGGCAATAGAGTTCCTGATATTCATACGCTTTGCAATGACTGACGCTTAGGGCAAGCATCAAATGCAAAGATATGACAATACAACGTGGCTTGAACAGCTTATTTGTTAACAGTGGACGGTCGGAATGTTACCCACAATCAGAAGAAGTAGCCCACATTGACGTGTACGTTGAACTTGTCGTCGGGCGAATACATCAGCGTGAAGTCCATAGGCAGGGCGTCGAAGAGGTTATAGGCAAGCGATATGCCCCCGCCATGCAGCCACTCCTTAGGCTCGAAATGCTGACGGTCGTTGATATAGCGATCCAGGCTCCGGAACGTCACGGCACTGTTCAGGTGCGCCAGCAGATACAGGTCGGCGAATATGTTGCACTGCGCCGTGAGTCGAGCCGCAAGAAATGTAGACTCGTACTTATGGGCGGTCATAAGCCCATAGAACTCCTGATGGGCGGGCAGGTGACGGTGCGGGCCGCCAAGAGCCGTCTGATGCACAAAAGCACGGTCGGCATACGAGGCCGCGCCGCTAAGCACCTCCGTCAGCGAGAAATGCTCCGTCAGGCGCTGGTTGAACTCAAAACGGGCGTTGAAGCGCACAAAGAACTTAAAGTCGTTGAGACCCTGGCTCATCAGGCTGTCGAGCGAACGACCCTTGTGCAGGTGATATTGCGGGAACCCGCCCACAAGGATACTCGCCTTATGCTGCACGCCCGACTGGCTGAGAAACTTACGGTCCAGCGAGTTGTAGCGGCGCGTCACGGAGGCGTAGAGATTGTGTATATGACCCTCGATACGGTCGTCGGCAGTCCCCACGTCGGGCGACACATGGAAATGCTCCCACCCCAGTTTGAAAGCTATGTCGCTCTTGGCCGACGAGGCGTGCCCTATGAGCACCGAGACGTCGTTGTGGTTATAGTCGTATATGTTGCTCGTGATGGTAGGGTCGTCGTAGGTCGGCACCTCAAAGCGGGCATGGTCGAACTCGAAGTCTATATAGTGGTTGTCCTTGACCCCGAAGAGGGTGCGGTTGCGGAAGCGGAAACGGAAGTCCTTCGATATGGCGAGCTTGAAGTCGGTCGTGGAGAGACGGCCCAGGAGGCTGCGCCGCTGATAGTCCACGAATATGGAGGCGTTGGTGAACGTGTTGTACGACAGTGCCACTTTGAGGAACGACATGGGATTCTCCGTGACGTGGCACTTGAATATGACGTCGTTGCCTGCGTCGCCATCGGGTATAAGCTGATAGTTGAGGTTGTTGTAGTAGCCCGTCGACATGGCGCGGCGTATGGCTTCGGTGAACTCCTCGGGCGTATATTGCGCCCCCGGGTGCAGGTCGAGGGCGTGTATCAGGAGCTTACGGCTCGTCTTCTCCAAGCCGTCGATCTCGAAACCCGTGATGCGCACTTGCGAGAAGTAGGGCTTCATGCGTTGCGTGGGGGCGTATGGCACATTAAAGGCCTTGTGGAGCGTGTCGGCCAGTTGCCTGAAGAGCGGCTCAAACTCCACGCCTATGGAGTCGCCAATGGCGAGTATGGTGTCTTGCGCGGCGAAACTCGCGGCATTGTAGCGCGACACGTCAGGCTCGATAATCATGTCGCACGCCGCCTTCTCCTCGGTCAGGTCGGCAGCGTCGCGGAAGTTGGTTATCTGGAGGGTTATGTCGAGCATGTTGTTGATGCTCTCGGCAGGCGTGAGGCCCGAGAAGAGGTTCACCCCTATGACGTAGTCCGCGCCCATGTCGATAACGTCGCGCACGGGGAAGTTGCGCACAATGCCACCATCCACGAGCTTAGTGCCGTTATAGTCGGTGGCTGAGAACACGCCCGGTATGGCCATGCTGCTGCGTGTGGCGAAGGCAAGGTCGCCATGGTCCAGCACCACGGCGTCGCCCGTGGCGATATCCGTGGCTATGCAACGCAGGGGTATGTCCAGCTGGCTGAAGTCCGTTATCTTATACACCGGGTAGAACACCTCTTGCAGACGCAGCATGACCTGATAGGGCATGAAGAAACCCGTATTGATTTGCGGCACGAACCCTTTCATGGGGAGCGACACGGTGTAGTTGTCGAACTCGTCCTTATCCTCGATGCTTATGTCGGCCAGGCGTGTGCGGCTGTTTATCAGCTCCATCCAGTGCGTCTCACGGCTAATCTTCTCTATCTGGTCGGCGCTATACCCGCTGGCATACATGGCCGCCACGATAGCTCCCATACTGGTGCCGGCGATATAGTCGATGTGCAACCCGGCACGCTCTATGGCTTTGAGCACGCCGATATGCGCCAGGCCCTTGGCTCCTCCGCCACTCAGCACAAGCCCTATCTTGGGACATTCGCCGTCCGCCCGCTCCCGCTTCACGATTTGCGAGTGTGCGTTGATGATGGTGCCGACGAGTAGTATCAGGGCGAGGCATGCCCTACGTGTATGGCTGTGCAGAGTGGTCAAGTGCGTTGTGTTTAAGGATGGTTGGCGCAAAGATAGTAAAAATATGAGGGGGCGTGTGGGGTGGGGGAGACCCTGCCCATGTATATGGTTGAGTATCGTTTTTTTTATTACTTTTGCCACATTATAAAACCTTTATCAACATGAAGCTAATTAGATTTACGATGATGTTTGCCGTTGCGGCTTGCCTTGTGGGCTGCGGGCAGAAACAGGGCGCAAGCGCCGAGAGCGGCAATGCCACTGATAGCGTGTCACAATCGGAAGAGACAGCCACAGCCCCAGAGAAGAGCGACGAAGCCCTGTCGCCATGGGTGTTCGATGGCAACAGGGTGCTGAAGAGCGTAGTAAGCGCAGATGAGTATAATGAATATGTCTACGAGTTTGAGTATGACTCGAAGGGGAGGTTGACTAAGATTGCGGAAAAGAGTGACACTGGCACGTCCTACGACGTGTATGACTATGCGGCAGGCACGGGCTATAACCTGAGTGTAAGTGGAGTAAGTAGAGATACTTTATGGACCTTTATCTTCAAGGCGGACGAGAGGGGACACGTGGTGTACAAGAAAGAGTCGTTAGGAGGGGAGAAGAAGCGCACCTTCAACGACAAAGGCCAGCTCGTCAACGACTGGGAAGGCGGTGGAAGGGGTGATGTCAAATTCACCTGGGACGAAAATGGCAAGCTGAGCAAGACATCCTCCGTAGATGTCCATAATGAAGATTACGATTTGGATACATTCCAATATGGCGCGGAGAACACTCATCACCAGCCTTTCTACTTGCCAGGTTTCCTCGACTTCGATTGCACCTCCGTCGTCTCTCACTTCCCGACAGCCAAAATCTCACAGCTTGAGCCTTTGGAAGGGGAAGAAGAAGGTGATGAAGACCATTATAAGTACGAGTTTAACGAGGATGGCACGATAAAGAAGGTGACGGTGGTTAGTTGGAATGAGACAACCTACACTTACACCTACGGCACGTTGTAGCCTATAAGCTTGATAACCACCTACGGCAGTCGGCACTCATGTTGGGTGCCGGCTGCTTTTTTGTTGGTGAGACGTTCTGGGCAATGTCTATATATGCGCCTGCGGCGTGAGCCTTGAGACGTTTCAGGCAACGTCTTTACATGCGTGGGTTATTGATTTTATATATACTTTTGCCACATTATTAAACCTTTATCAATATGAAGCTAATTAGATTTACGATGATGTTTGCTGTTGCGGCTTGCCTTGTGAGCTGCGGGCAGAAAGCAAGTTCAAGCACCGAGAGCGGCAATGCCACTGATAGCGCACAGCAGACAGCGGAGGCCACTCCAGCCGATGATAGTGCGGCACAGCAGACGGAGGAAGCCACTCCTGCTGAAGAGGAGGAGAGTGACGATTATGACCTGATCACGTCGCCCTGTGTGTTTGACGGCAACAGGGTGGTGACGGTGATAAAGTGCAACAACAACGACGCGTTGGAACAAGTGTATGAGTATGATTATGACGGAAGGGGAAGGTTGATGATAATCAAGGAGAAACAAGATAATGAGGAAGTGAGACATGAGGAGTATGTCTACCCCACGGGTGATGGCATTCGCGAATTTGCGCCTGCTGAGGGCGAAGGGCCTAACTGGAGATCGGAAAGTTTCAAATTCAAATCGGACGAGTTTGGGCGCATAACCTACAGGGAGAACCGCTACGAAGACGGGCCAGAAGAGGAGTACAAGTATAACGACAAGGGGCAGATTGTTCAAAAAAGTGTGGATGGATACCCCGAGACCTACACTTGGAACGAGAAAGGGCTTGTGGAGATAATAACAAGCGATGAATTACATATAACGTTTGAATATGGCGATGTGGAGAATAAGCATCACCAGCCTTTCCTCATACAATCATTCATTGATTTTGACCAGAGTTCGGCAGTGCAATATTTCCCGACATCTGGGGTATGGGGAGATATGCAATTCAATTACCGGTATGAGTTTAACGAGGATGGCACGTTGAAGAAGGTGACGGAGGAGTGCGAGAAATATAAGCTAATCTACGAGTACACGTATGGGACGTTGTAGGTAGGGGATTAGAGAATTAGTGGAGCAGCCGGCATCCCTTGTGGGGTGTCGGCTGTTTTTTGGTGGGACGTTTTGGGCGACGTCTTTACGTGCGGGTTAGTGTTGGCAGCGTTTGGAGGGGTCGGCGGTGAAGTTGCCGTTTGGTGTGGGCATGAATTTGCCGCGGTCGGTGAGGAATTGGACGAGCTGCGCGGCTGTGAGGTTGTCGGCGGAGCAGGTGTAGAATCGTTCGTCGGGGCCGAACTTGTTGATTATGGCGTTGGTGAGGTCTTGTGCGGAGGCGTAGGAGTTGCCTTGCATCATGTCGAGTACTTCGTGTCCGTGTGTCATGGGTAGGATGTTGGGTTAAAAGGGTTAGTGGAGGTAGAGATAGAGCGCGATGGCGATTTGGAGGAAGAAGATGAGGGGTATGCCGATATAGAATTGTGGATGGTTGGTTTTGTGGTGGAATATCCGCATGGCGGCCCATGCGCCTATGCTGCCGCCGAGAGCCGCGAGGATTAGGAGTGTGGCCTCGGGTGTGCGCCAGGCTTTGGCTCGGGCTTTGCACTTGTCGCGGTAGTAGGCTATGAAGGCTATGATGTTGATGATGAGGAGGTAGAGGAGGAGGATGTGGAGGTAGTTCATGATGATGGTATTAGCGTTTGTGGAGGTAGTAGGAGCGTTCGTCGTGGGGGAGTCGTTCTATGGCGTAGCGCAGGGTGACGCGTGGGAGGAGGGGGAGGTGGGAGTCGAGGTAGGAGGTGAGGAGTGGTTTGTTGACTTTGCCTACTTCGCGGAGCATCCATCCTATGGCTTTGTGGATGAGGTCGTGCGGGTGGGGGAGGAGGGCGTCGGCTATTTGGAGGAAGGAGTGGTTGTCGTTGTGGCGTATGAGTGTGAGGTTGGAGACTATGGCGATGCGTTGTTCCCAGAGGTTGGAGCTTTGGGCGAGGGTGTGGAGGAGTTGCCGGCTATGGGGATTGCCGTCGGGGTCGGGGAGGAGGAGTAGTTGTCCGACGATGGTGGGGCAGGAGGTGTCGACAAGGTCCCAGTTGTTGGCGCGTGTGGCGTGGGCGAGGTAGAAGGAGGCTATCTCGTCGCGTCGGTCGGCGTGGGCTGTGGGAGGTTCGTCGCGTCGGGGGAGCGCGGCGTTCATTTCTTCGACGAGGAGTAGGAATCCGGCGGAGCGATCCTCGTGGATGGGAGAGAGGAGGAGGGTGTGAATGTCGGGGAATGGTACTTGTAGGCGTGCCTCGTGTACGATTTTGCGTATTTGCGGGGCGCGCAGGCCGAGGAAGATGTCGCCCTCGCCGTAGCCGCCTGGGAAGGTTTGGAAATGTCGTTGTAGGTTACGCGCCTGGTTGTCGTCGCGGAACAGGAGGAGGGATTCTTGGATGTCGGAGGCAGTAACCATGGTGGTATTATTTGTGGGCGAAGATAGGAAAAGTGGGGGATAAAAGGGACGTTGAGGGGGTAAAAATGCGTAAGTTTGTCGGCTGAAAAAACAGAGAAAAGATGAAGACGATAATAGTGGCGGTGTTGAGTGTGGCTGTGTTGGCGACGGTGTGCGTATTGACGTGCTCGACATTGCCTGTGGCGGGGGGCTCGGAGGTGGGGCGCAGGCCACATGACACGGCGGTGCCACGTGTGCCGGAGGAGGCTGATTTCTGTGGAGAGAGTGTTCCGCTGGATAGGCAGGACATATATGAGTGCATGGACCGGGAGATAATAGCGAACACGTTTTTGCACTCGAACACATTGCTGATATTGAAGCGTTCGGGGCGGATATTCCCGCGGATAGAGCCTATATTGCGGGAGTGTGGTGTGCCGGAGGACATGAAGTATTTGTGTGTGGCGGAGAGCAACCTTGTGGAGACGGCGAAGTCGCCTGCTGGCGCGGCTGGTTTGTGGCAGTTCATGGAGGGCACGGCGAGGGAGTATGGGTTGCGTGTGAGTGAGGAGATAGATGAGCGTTTGGATGTGGAGAAGAGCACCCGTGCGGCGTGCCGGAAGATGTTGGGTGATTATGAGCGGTTGGGGTCGTGGACGTTAGTGGCGGCGGCGTATAATGGAGGGTTGGCGCGGGTGAGGAGGGTCAGGGAGCAGCAGCATCAGGATAGTTATTATGACTTGCATTGGGCGGAGGAGACTCGGAGGTATGTGTTCAGGATTGTGACGTTGAAGACGATAATGGGTGCGCCTGGGGAGTATGGGTTTGACATTGAGGAGGGGGATAAGTATAGGCCGTGGGAGACGAGAGAGGAGGATATGGTGACGCCGATAGAGGACGTGGCATTGTGGGCTAAGGAGCATGGCACGACGTATCGGGCAGTGAGGGAGTTGAACCCGTGGATATTGAAGCAGCGGATAGGGGAGTTGAGTGACACGTTGCGTGTCAGGATAAGGAGGGGTTAGGAGGAGTGGTATTGTCGCAGGGCGTTGATGGGGGCGTCGACTATGGAGCGGACGGTTATGCCGCGGTCGAGGCATACGCCTTGGAGGAGGTGGGAGAAGTTGGCCGCTATGCCCCCCACGAAGCCTACGCCTCGGAGTATGGCGTTGGCGGGGTAGAGGAGTATGTTGCGGTTGATAAAGGCGTTGAAGCGGTCGATTAGGATGTCGACTATCTGTTCGTCGTCGGCGTGCTGGAGGGCGAAGTGCGCAAAGTGGGCGAGGTAGGCGTTGGCGCGTGGTTGGGAGTAGATGTGTGAGATAATGGAGTGGTAGTCTTCGTTGGCGAAGGTAAAGAAGTCGTTAGTCAGGTTTTGGGAGAGTAGTCCTTTCAGAGCGTTTGCCACGACGTGTTTGCCTATGTCGGCTCCGCTGCCTTCGTCGCCGAGGATATAGCCGAGCGGGGGGATGTTTTTGATTATGTTATCGCCATCGTATTGGCAGGAGTTGCAGCCTGTGCCGAGGATGCAGGCTATGCCTGGGTTGTGCTGGAGAGTGGCACGGGCTGCGGCGAGGATGTCGGAGTAGACGTGGACGGCGGGGCAGTGGAGTATTGCGGAGAGAGTGGAAGCCACGAGTGCGTTGACGTTGCCTCCTATGCATCCTGCGCCGTAGAAGTGTATGGCGTCGATGTTGCCGAGGTTGGGGTTGTCGAGGGCTTGAGAGAGGAGAGTGTGGAGGTCGTCGGGAGGGAGCATGAGAGGGTTAAGGCCTTGTGAGGAGAAGGCGCAGTCGGGGCCGTCGTTGAAGGCGAGCCAGTGGCATTTGGTGGAGCCGCAGTCGGCTATGAGCGTTCTCATTGTGCCACCTCCCCTTGCCAAGAGATGAATCCGTGGTTGAGTTCTCGGACGGAGAAGCCGAGTTGTGAGAGTTGCCGTGCGGCGTTTTTGCTTCGTCGGCCGGAGCGGCAGTATACGGCGATGGTTTTGGATTTGGGGAGTCGGGATTGGCAGAGTGAGGGGAAAGAGGGGTCGAGGACATTGATGTTGAGTGCGTTGGGTATGTGACCCGCGGCGAACTCGTCGGGGCGTCGCACGTCGAGGATGACGACGTTGGAGGTGTCGGAGATGAGGGAGGCGAACTCGTTGGTGGGTAGTGAGACGAAGTTGGCCGGGGTTTGTGCGAAGCCGATAATGGCGAACAGGTGGAGGATGGAGAGGGTCAGGATGCGTGTTAAATTCATTGTGTAGAGATAAAAAGTTGGGGAAAAGGACAATTAACCCCCAAAGTTAGGCTTAAAATCTACCAAAGTAGTTTGAAAGGAGGTGAAAAAATAAGTACTTTCGCAGTTGTTATGGCACTAATATGCATATTGGGATGACATTTGGTATTAGCCATAGGATAATAGCCTCGGTAGTGTTGCTCGCGTTGGCGGGTTTGGGTGTTGTATGCTTGCCGTCGTGCGTGAGGTGCGGAGGTGGGTCGTTTGACGTGGACAGCTTGGTGTATGAGCGGAGCTGGGCGTTGAGGGAGTCGATGGAGAATGACCCGTTGGGTGGTCGTTCGCATTTCTATGTGAAGATTGACTATCCGAAGCAGGCGGGCGACATGTCGGAGCAGTATCTGGTGGACAGTGTGAGCGCGTGGTTGTCGAACCAGTTGTTGCCTGAGGAGGGTAGCCCGGTGATGAGCAAGAAGGTGCTTGAGGTGGCGGCGAACACGTTTTTTGGGGATACGGATGGTAATGAGTGGGGTGAGGAGGTGTCGTATTCGCTAAGGAAGACGTATGAGGATGGGGAGTATTTGAGTTACGAGAAGAACAGGTATTCGTATAATGGCGGGGCTCATGGCAGTTATAGTGTGAGTGGCGCGACATTCAGGAAGAGCGACGGGAGCCGTGTGGAGTGGAGTGATATTGAGGCTGGTGACGATTTGCGGCGTATGGTGACGGAGGAGTTGCGGCGTATTAAGGGTGAGGATGATGAGGCGGTGTTCAAGGCGAGTATATTGTTGGATGCGGATGATTGCACGTTGGGGGATGGGACGTTCGCGTTGCCATTGCCTGAGGCCGCACCGTGGTTGACGGAGCAGGGGTGGGTGTTTACATATCAGCCGTATGAGATATTGCCGTGGTGCCATGGCGCGCCGGCGTGTTGCATACGGGCGTTGAAAGTGGAGTAGGGTGGGATGAGATATAAGGGGCGTCGTCATGTGGTGGTGGCGGCGTTTTTGTTGTTGGTATGGCGGGATATTGCTACACATATATGGTGAGGTGCGCTGACGGCACGTTGTATACGGGCTGGACGACGGATTTGGCTCGGCGTGTGGCGGCGCATAATGGTCATGGGGTTTGCGGGGCGAAATATACGAGGGCTCGTCGTCCTGTGACGTTGGTGTATGCGGAGCGGTGGGGTAGCCGGAGCGAGGCTATGGGTAGGGAGTGGCGGATAAAGCGTATGAGCAGGGAGGAGAAGATGCGTCTTGTGGGGTGGGAGGGAGAAAATATTTAGGGAGTTGCAGGAATAGTGGGAGTGGAATTTTATTATTTTTGAGGTGTTGAAACGGTAACGTTGATGAAACTTGTCGGGAGCATAGTCGTGGCCATGGTGATGGCTGTCGTGTCGCTTGTGTGTGGCGCGGGGGCTTGGTCTGTGGTTGACGGTGTGCGTGGCGAGGGTGTTGTCGTTGGCGTTTTGGCGGGCGACGAGGGCGTACCTGTGAGCGTGGTAGAGCGCGAGGGTATGGAGGTGGACGCTGCTTTTATGGCGTCGGGCCGTACGGCAGAGGCGGCATTTTCGTCGTCGAGTAGTGTAATCACACCTGCACAAGTGCCAGCGCAACGGCGCATAGACTCGAGTGAGCGGACCTCGCTTGAGCGCACACTGGCGGAGCATATCGGGTCAACCGTGACGGCGTGCCGATTTGGTCTGCTGGATTTCAAACACATCATTTATTCAAATCACTCTTTTTTGTTCATTATAGCCGTCCTCGTGATTTAGGGGACTGGGGCGAGAGGATGCGTCGAGCGCATTGGGCGTATGGTGCGTCGGGACGGGCAAGCGTCTGTGTCGTGTGTTATGCTTGATGGGTTAGCGTCGGCTGGTGTGTCGTGAGCGGACGGAGACATATCGGTGGAGGGCTGCATCCGCCCCCATGAGTCCGCTAATTGTGCCTATTTGATTAGAATTACAGCCTTGGGGCGTGGCGTGGCGGGTAGCTGTGGCATGGCCTTTGGGTTATAAAAGGAGATTATAATGTCAACTAAGTATAATCAGCTCTCGGAAGAGCTGAAGGGGAGATTTGAGGAGAAGACCGACGGGACGAAGCGTGTTGTCAGTCTTGCTTTGTTTGTGGCCGGAGTAGCTCTTATGTGCGTGGCATTTTTGGAGCCGTTGCATGGAGGTTCGATGTTTTACGTGGCGTTGCTTGGCGGTTTGGCCTTGGCGGTGTATGGTGGCGTGAAGGCGGCTTTTGGCTGCACTATGCTGACGGACACTAAGACGGGGTCGAAGGTTGAGGTGCGTAACATCTATTTCCAGTCGGCCGACAAGGGAGACGTGATGAACGCTATCAGCAATGGCAAGTGGGGCAGCCTGGACAAGGGCAGCCAGTCGACAACGACGTTGCCGATATGCTTGCGGACGTGGTTTACGGATAATGGTCAGTATGCGTCGACGTTGTTGCTGGAGTATGTGCCATACGAGTATGTTCCTGTGACGAAGATACAGGAGGTGCAGGATGGCGACAGGGAATCGTTTATTGACTATATAAAGAAGGCGAAATAGGTGTATCCGCCCTTTGCTTGCTGCGTGGTTAACTGTTGTTTGGGTAAGATACAGGCAGTGTAGCGGGGCGGGAAGGAATAAGAAATAGAGCAAACTCTCGTGAGGCCTCGTAGGGGTGACGTCCTGCGAGGTCTTGTTGTGTGGTGTGGTTAGAGGGGTATGGAATGTTGTTTTTTGGGGTATGGGATGTTATATTGGGTGAGGAGGGTATGGGGGAAAAATTGTTAGGGATGGGGGAAAATTTGTCATGGCGAGGGCGTGGAAATGTTAACGTGAGGGTGTGTGGAGTGTCGTTGTGAGTTTTGGGTCAGCTTTTTTTCAGTATAATGGGGTGTTTCTTTCAGTATAGTATCAGTATATCGTCAGTATCTTGGATAATGTGGGGAGGGTGTGGGGAGGATTGGGGGAGGAGTTGGCGGGGGAAAGTGTGTGTTGCGATTGGGGTGGGCGATAGTATGATTGTGGAAAGTGATAGCAGGGTGCGTGGCGCGGGGGAGAGTGGGGTGGTGTCGGGGTTGTGGTGTGTGAGTGGTGAGGGGTGTAAGGTGGTGAGGTGTAGGGTGATGGGTATGTATTTGCGTAGCGATAGCGGTGATAGAAAGAAAGTATAGCCGTTGCTTGTTGTGGAGGTTGTGTGGGCGTAGTTTTGCGTCGGTAAATGGATAAATGATATGAATATGGAAAGTATCAGAGTTATGGTGTTGATGCCACAGGATGATTTGGACATGCTGTTTATAGTAGGCGTGTTGGTGGGCGTGGCTTTTTTGTTTGGGTTGTCGTGGTTTGGAGAGCGCAATCGGAGGGTATAGGTTATGGAAGTAAGCGATGGTTTGCGGGATGTGGCGTTGTTCATGTCGGATTATGCGGCGGAGTTGCTGGCTGTGGGGGCGACGTCGGCGAGGGTGGAGAAGAATGTGGCGAGGATGGCGAGTTGTTGGGGTGTTGGCGCGGAGATAGCGATTTTTAGTAAGCATATTATTATGACTGTGACGGGAGGTGGTAGCGGGGAGACGTTCAGCATAGTGGGGAAGGCACGGCGTAGGCCAATCAGTTTCTTGCGTAATACTCAGTTGAGCAGGTTGAGTTGGCAGGTTGTGGATAGGCGTTGGGATGTGGTTATGGCTCGGATGAAGTTTGAGGATATTGTGTCTGGGGGTCATGCTAATGAGTGGTTGGTGTTGTTGATGTCGAGTCTGGCAAATTTGTCGTTTTGCTATCTATTTGGCGGGGATTTGTGGGCTATGGTGGTGGTGTTTGTGGCGACTGCGGTGGGGTATTGCGCAAAGATATGTTTGAGTCGGTTGGGGGTTGACGTGCGTATGGTGTTCATGTTGTCGGCGTTTTGCGCCACGGTGTTAGGGAGTTCGTGTTATGTGTTTGGGCTTGGGTGTACTCCGGAGATAGCGTTGGGTACGAGTGTTTTGTATTTGGTGCCAGGTATACCGTTTATTAATTCGATAAGTGACCTTATATATGGTCATAACATGTGTTTTGTGAGTCGTCTGATTAACGCCAGTGTGTTGACGGTGTGCTTGTCGGCGGGTTTTATTGTTGGGTTGTTGTTGATGCGTATAGGGTTGTGATATGGTAGTGTTGGATATAGTTTTTGATGGGTTGTTTGCGGCGGTTGCGGGAGTGGGGTTTATGAGTATCAGTAATCCGCCGCGGCAGGCGTATGGGGTTGTGGCGGTATTGGCGGCGGTGGGTCACTCGATACGGTATGTGTTGATGAGTGTTTTGGGGATGAGTATCAGTTTGGCATGTTTGTTTGCGGCGTTGAGTATAGGGTTGTTGTCGATACCTTTGGCGAGGTTGGTTCGTTGTCCGGCGGAGACGTTTTCATTTCCGTCGTTGCTGCCGATGATACCTGGGATGTATGCGTATAGGACGGTGCAGGCGGTGGTGCATTGCTTGGGGACGGTGGATGAGGTGGAGTTTATGCATTGGTTGTATATGTTGGCGTATAATGGGTTGACGGCTATATGCGCAATTATGTTGATGGTGGTGGGGGTGACGGTGCCGATATTTGTGTTCAAGAAGTATTCGTTTGATGTTACGCGAGAGGTGAGGCATTGAAAGAATGTGTAACTTTAGGGATAGGTGGTTGTAAATAACAGTCATAGTGAGATGGAACTACGTCAGTTGAAATACTTTGTGAAGGTAGGGGAGCTATTGAGCTTCTCGGAGGCGGCTCGGGAGTTGTTTGTGAGTCAGAGTACGCTGTCGCAGCAGGTTAAGTCGTTGGAGGATGAGTTGGGGTGCGCATTGTTGAAGAGGGACAGTCATAGTGTGGTGTTGACTGAGGAGGGGCGTTATTTCTTGATAGATGCGCGGAAGACGTTGCAGCAGGCGCGGCAGTGTGTGGACCGGATAGCAGATGTGCGGAATTTGGAGGAGGGGAGTTTGAGTATAGGGTGTACTCACTCGTTTGGGCCGATATTGCGTCAGACGGTGTTGGACTTCACGAGTGCACATCCGAATATCAGGCTTGAGGTGTGTTTCAGGACAATGGAGGAGGTTATGGAGTTGTTGCAGCGTCAGGAGATAGATTTTGGGTTATCGTATAGGCCGCGTGAGGCGTATGAGAATATAGAGAGTCATGTGTTGTTTGATAATAAGCTGTGCGTGTTTGTATCGGAGGGTCATCGGTTGGTGCGGGAAGGGAGGGAGTCGATAACACTGAGTGAGATGCAGGAGTTGCGCTATGCGATGCCTGCTAAGGGTATGCAGGCACGTAACTTGTTTGAGCATTTGGTGGAGGGGAAGGGGTTTAAGTTTGATGTGAGGTTGGAGGTTAATGAGGTGAATATGCTGTTGGAGTTGGTGCGTAGTGGAGGTTTTGCTACGGTGTTGAGTCGTGCGGCGGATACGACACAGCATGGGTTGAGCAGTTTGCCGATAGATGTGGCGGGTAATAGGATTGAGGGGTGTTTCCACTTGATACGTGGTCGGTATGTGAAGCGTGCGGTGAAGGAGTTTATCAGGACGTTGTCGGAGAAGAATACGGATAGTATTTTGATGAGATCGTGGTTTGAGTGAGAAGGAATATAGTAAGGGGGGCGTAGTTGAGTGCGTCCCCCTTGTTATGCTATTTGGTGTAGAAGTCGATGATTTCTTGTAGCGCGGCTTTGCATACGGGGCAGAACTCGGGGTAGGTGTTGTCGCGCATGCGGCAGCTTGGTGTGGGTCGGTAGACGCCGTGTGTTTTGTATCCTGCGCCTTCGTAGAGGCCTATTTCTTCGCCTTTAGGGCCTTTTTGTCCTACCATGTTTTGCCATTTGGAAGGGAAGTTGACCTTGGTGGTGATGTTTTTCTCCCATGGTTCGACGTCGGTGGGGTAGATGTTGTTTTCTTCGGTTTCGTAGGCGTATTCGTCGGCGAGGCCTGCGAAGCTGTGTCCGAACTCGTGTACGACTATCTCACTGAATAGTGGGTGGTCGGTCATGGTCAGGTTGTAGGCGTTGAGGATGCCGCCGCCGCCGTATCGTGGGGTGTTGACGAGTACGATGATGTGTTCGTAGGGTATGCCGGCGAGAGCGTCGTGGATGCGTTTTTGGTGGAGTGTGGTGAGGTATCGTTGTGAGTAGAAGGTATCGAAGTGAGAGCCCATGGCAGTTTGTTTCCATAGGCCTTTGCTGGGTTCGGAGGGGCCGTTTTGTAGTGATGGTGGCATGACGGCTACTACGTGGAATTTGGATTGGTTCTTTTTGAAGGGTTCGTAGGAGAAAATGGCGTTGGTGGCTTCACGTGCCTTGTCGAGGAAGTGTGGCATTTGGTCTTGTGTGAAGCCCTCTGCTACGAATGCGATGTGTATGCATCGGGTGGTGTCGTCGGCTTGTTGTATGACGGTTGAGGGTATGCGGTTGGATTCTCCGATGTGGGCTATCAGGATGTCGTTGGGGTCGACGCGGTGGGTCAGTTCGGCCACTATGCGGTGATGTGTGTCACGTAGGGTGACGGTGATGTCGGCTGGTCGTAGGGGCATGGGTGTGATGAACACGTTTTCGAAGGAGCGTTTGACGGACAGCGCCTCGGGTGTGTCTTGCCACTCTTGGAAGAGGGATGAGAATGAGTTGATGTATATGACCTTGTGAGACTGTGCGTCGCGGATGGTTATTTGACCGTTGCCTTGTATGGGTATCTGGTCGAGGTTATGGCGTTTGCCGAACCATCGTGGGGATACGTGTAGTTGGTCGAGGTATATGGCTTGTGAGTGTGCGTCACCAGCGAAGATGTAGTCGAGACGTAGGGTCTTGTTGGCAAAGTTGTCGTCGAAAGAAGGAGACTGTGCCCATGCTGTTGTGGACAGTAGGGTGAGGAGTAGGATGGTGATGGAGGTTAATAGTTTGTGCATGGTTTGATGATGTTATTCTGTGGTTACCTCGTTGGAGGTGATGTTGTCGGGGATGTCGGTGTTTAGTTTCTTACGGTTTCCTGGGAAGAAGTTGACGCCCCAGGATAGTGCCGCGCCAGAGGAGCTTTCGAGGTTATGTGGGAAACGGTCGGCAATGACGTAGAACTGGAATACTTTGCTTTGGAGGGTCAGTCCGATGCCTGGTGTGAGATGTGCGCCAGGGTTAAGGGCGAGTGAGCCTATGAGGCTGAACCATTTCTTATGGATATGTGCCGATATGGAGCCACGGGTATAGGCGCGATGGTTGACGAACTTGGTAGTGAATACGCTGCCGAGGCTAAGCCAGTCGAGTTGTGGGAAGTTGAACTCAGCGGAGGCTATCATACGCGGGCTCATGCGTGTATGGTAGTTGATGTTGTTGTGCGATACGTCGGTGAAGCGTAGGAGTGAGTCTTTGAGGGCGTCCCAATAGTCCTCCGTCCTCTCTTGTGAGCCTGTGATACCATCTTTAATGCCACTATTGGTGTCGACACCGCAAAGCACCGTGCCTGATGCTGCGGAGAACTGGTGGCACTCGTTATGCCACTTTATGAAACCTACGTCGACAAAGGATAGACCGAAATTCCACTGGTCGTTGAGCTTGAATGTGGCACCAGCGTCAAACGCGAGGCCTCTGTTACGGAATGGGCTGAAGTCGGACAATGTGGCGTCGGAGAAACTGATATCGTCAACGTAGCCGGCACTGTCGAGTTCAACAGTGAAAGGTATGGACGTCTTTATAGAGCCGCTGGAGTGCATCTCGACACGGTAACGGTCGTCCTCGCGTACGGTCTTGAAGTTGACTTTGAGGTCGTCGCTTTGTGCTGCGGCTACACCGGCGAGTAGCTTGAGTCGTCCACCGAGTTTGAGTCGTCCGTCGATGAGTTTGTCGTTGCTATATCCGAGGGCGAGTTCCATATAGTTCATGACTCGTATGAAGATGTCGCTAATATCTTGGTTTACGGGCTTGTCGTTGTCGAAATCCCAGTTGCCGTAGCGGAGGTTTGTCAGGGAGCGTTTGAAGGTTATCTCGCTACGGGTCTTGTTGGCTATGGTGACGGATACGAAATGGTTGTCGCGTATCTTAGTGCCGAATCCGACGAGTGGGATGTCTAAGTTGACGCTCGTGAGGTTTATGTTGCGCATGGCGTCATGGAGGTTTCCAAGGTCGAAGTGCATAGAGTCGTCAACACCCCATGTGAAGAGGTCGCCCCATGCGAAGCCCGTATTCTCCACGTTGATGTTAAAGCCCGATATGCCAGGTAGTTGGAGGAATTTGTCGGCATACGTGGGTGTCATGGCCGGGTTGAGTTCTATACGCTGTGGTAGCGTGCGCATCATGGGCGTGATGTTCTCTTGCGCAAGGGCGGTCATGGTGGCGAATAAGCCGAGAGCCATGATGCCGAGTTTCATAGATTTCATTGTCTGGTGCATTTAGGCTCTTGGTTATTTGTTAGTGAACTCGAATTGTACGGCGAGGGCTATGTCGATATTGGCTTTATCTTCAAGCTTAGGAGCCACATATAGGCCTGCCGATGTGGCATTCGACACGAAGTATATCGACTCGGCATTCTGCAAGTCGGCTATATTCTCCTCAGTCAATAGTACCGTCGTGACCTTATGTGTCATCTCGCCAGTCGACGTGCCCCACTCTGTTAACTGTGGCAGGTCGATGATGTTCTCGGCATTGATGGTCGAGAGTGTATCGCCCGTACCCTTTTCGATGAGCGTGGCGGCGAGCGATAGTGAGAATGGCATACTATTGTCGCTCGTGATGATAAGCTTGGCAGCCGATATGTGGCTATTCTCTGGAATATCCGATACTGTGACATTACTCTCCGACAAATTACCCTCCATGATGAAGTCAAATGGCACATCATATCGGAAACCAAGATACGCCGTGTCACTACGTGTCACCCTGATACGGTCCACACCCGCAGGCATCGACAACGTGAAGTCGCTGATATAGTACAAGTTCTCAGGCACAGGGCGCAGCATCTCCGCAATAGCCGAGTTAGAACGATTCAACTCGTACTCATCCGACGAGTTATGCCCCACTGGGAAAGGGTCAGTAGTCAACACTGTGCCGCCAACCATTGCCGATGTAACCTCCGGCTCAATAGTAATGTCCAGGGCAGTATTATTCTCGCACGTCAGCCAAAGACGAGGGTTCTCAAAGTACAGCGATTTACTGATAGTCTTAAACGCCCCAAGGTTCGTAGCCTCAACATTAGGCCCTACAAACGACTTCGTAGGCTTCATATTGCACACCACATTATCCACCTTAGATAAGGTGAACGAGAGATCAAGCGTTCCCCACGACCCACCACCATCACTACTCGCCTCACATACGATACTCACCGGAAGCTTACCCTCCGACGGCGCAAGCGAAGCCGACGATGACAATGTCTTAGAACCCTCCGATGTCGAGATATCAAACGAGAACGTCTCACCCCCTATCGACACCCCAAGCGCCATCGGATGAGAGAACCCGCTCCAACTGGCCGACACCGACAAATCCGCATCTATCGAGTATATCGTGGCATCCCCACTATCCACAAACGGCACATCCGCCGTGAAACTCTCCGAGACACTCGACTGACCAGCCGCCGCAAGGACATCAAAATCCACATACGACAAGTACAACTGACCCAAACTGAACCCCTTATCACCTCCCAACCCAAGCACCTCCAACAACGGCACAGCCACACTCCGGCTACAATCCCCTCGCAAACGAATACGATTCGTACCATCCTCATCAGCAGCCACATAATACTCAATATACCCACTCTTCTCATCAAACAGGTACTCTATCGAGGTCGACGATGTAGACATCGGCAACATCAAACTCGGTGAAATCTCAAGCTCAGAGTCTATCTTGTCCGTATCAAACCCATCAAGACAACCACCCAACGCCAACGGCAACATAACCGCCACGACGGATACTATATGCGAACTCCCTTTCATCCTAACTAACTTATTTACTCCATAGTGAATAATAAAACCCTTTCAACAACCCCATACCACCCCATCCACTAAATTAAACAAAACCTAACACACCACCAAATTATTCCAACATTATCCACTCCACCCAACCAACACCCACACTCCAACCACTTACGAATATCTCCAATCCTCCCACCATCCCCACCATACCCTATTGATACCCCTAAAATACCCCAAAAACACCCCCGACATACCACCCCGACACCTCCCTCCTACCATTAAATACCTCCAATCCCACACCAAATTTAACTCCCTAAATCGCTACCCCCTCTATTCGCAGGTTTTGACGACGCGTGGGAAGTATGTTGCGGAATATGGTTAATTTCGCGTGATGATCCACATGAAAAAGAGAAACCGGCGCCTCTATGCTACGGCCAAAAAGGACGTGGCGCAACTCGTCGGGCTGTTATTGATAGCGTGCTTATGGGGATGCAACGCGGAGGACGATTTGCAACTGTCATATCAGCACACCGTGCAAGTCGGGCTCTATTCGCGTCATACCCACAACGACACGACATTGATGGCCGTACAAGTCTATGGCGTGGGCCGAGAAGACTCACTGCTCTACGACGTCGAAAGCCTCGGCAGCCTCTTCCTGAACTTGAATCTGAGCCGCTGCACAACAGAATACGTCTTCAGAACACAGACATTAGAAGACGATTTATTCTTCGCCTACCATAAACAAAAAGTGCCAGTATCAGGAAGCTCGGGCATAGCAATGGAGCTCACATTAGACACTGTGGGCCACACAACGACCTTTATCGACTCGATAGCCGTCGTAGAACCGGTCATACGATACAATGAGAGTCTTGAAAATATACAAATATATATCTATTAGCCTGACACTCCTGACACTATCCTCTTGGCCCTCGACGACTGCGGCCCAGGATACGGTCGATCAGCAAATGGCGACGAAAACCGACGACAGAGAACCGAAAAAGGAACAAGAATACATCGTCGTCAAGGACCAAGGACTGTCGCTGGGCATAGACCTCGCGCCATTCATCACCCGACTGATTAAGGACGAACGCACCGGATTCGCCTTCATAGGACGCTACGGAATTAAAAACAGATGGTTCGCCGCAGGCGAGGTCGGCTTCGAACACATCAAATACAACAAGGAAACCTACAACTACAAATCCAACGGCACCTTCATAAGGGTCGGTATGGATTACGACATATTCAACTCCGAAGACTTCCCGACAAACGACAATATATTCGTCGGACTGAGATACGCCTACGCCTGGCAGACGCACGAGAGCGAACGTTTCACGATAATCGACAGCTACTGGGGCGACTATGAAGGAAGTGTCGGCACAACATCGGTCAACTCACACTCCGTGGATGTCGTAGGTGGGTTGCGCTGCGAGGTGCTACGCAACTTCTACATGGGCTGGACCTTCCGATGCCGTTTCTTATTGGCCTCAAAGCACTCCGACAATTTGAAACCCTACGCCATCGCGGGATATGGCACCTACGATAACAAAGTGGCCATAGGATTCACCTATACCATCGAGTACCAAATTCCATTTAATAAACTCGGAAAAAAATGAGAAAAGCGTGCGTCTTTTGCGCCTCAAGCCAAAAGGTGGGCCAAGACTACGTCAGGGATGCAGAGCGCCTCGGCCAACTCTTGGCCGAGAATCAGTGGGGACTCGTCTATGGCGGAGGATCCACGGGACTTATGGGAGCCATCGCCAACGCTATCTTGGCGGCAGGCGGCGAGGTGACAGGCGTCATACCACGATTTATGGTCGAGGTCGAGTGGGCACACAAGAGCGTCCCCGATATGCGAGAGACCAAAACAATGAGCGAACGCAAAGAAATGCTCATCCAACTCAGCGACGCCATAATCACATTGCCCGGCAGCACCGGGACCATGGATGAATTCTTCGAGGCCATGGCCAACAAAAAATTAGGACTCTACGCCAAACCGTTGATATTACTCAACACAAACGGCTTTTTCAACGCCACGTTAGAGCAAATGCGCAGAATGGTCAACGAAAACTTCATGACGCGCAAGCACCTCGACGTCCTCTCCGTGGCCGATAACCCCGAAGAGGTGATAGAAATACTGAAAAGGCCCGCCGAGAAACCCTTGACATTGACAGACGCGGCCGTAAAATAGGTGACCATGAACGCAGGGCAACTCACAACGCAGACAGCTACTACAAACGCAGATTCATTGAGAATCCGTGCCAAGGCCAATGCCCAAAAAGCATTGCGTCAACGTGAAGCCCTGGAACAGAAAGAATTGACAGGTGCCGACTCGCTCTTCCTCTACGAAAACGACACAACATACGCCGCAATGTGCACCAGGCAGACAAATCTGCACATAATCATAGACGGCACCCGGACGAACGCACACTGCAAGACCATCAGCTCCGCAAAAAAACTCACGACAGAGACCACGGCCGAGAAACTCATAGAACCCGCGCCCCGTGGCGAGACACTATTGCGACCATACGCCGACATAGTAGTCACAGTCTCAGTACTACTGCTGGTCCTCCTCGGAATCATATCAAAAATCACAGGCACATTCGTGGCCGACCTGATGGGATTCCTCAACAACAGTAATGGTTGGCGCAGACTGTCGAAAAGCTCACAGCACGGCGTCAACGCGGCATTTCTCATGCTCGATGGCGTCTATCTGGTGTCCCTGACAATGTTGTTGGTCGAGTGGGCAATAGTGGCAAAACCCTTCGAAATCTCCGTCTGGGAATCATGGCTGGTGCTCTTCTGCCTCTTGGCGCTGTTCTACGTGGCGCGATTCATCTCAGACAAAATCATAGGATACGCGTTCAGCGTAGAAGGCGTAATGCGCGAGATAGGCGTCGATCGCCACGCCTCGAGAGCCATAATAGGAATCATTTTGTCCCCTTTGGCGCTGGCCATGCCGTTCGTGCCGAGTGCGGCAAGCGAGATCATAGGCCTCTCGGGAATCGGCGTGCTGATGCTGCTGAGTATATGGCGAACGCTGAAATCATTGCAAATAAATTCGAGATCCTTCGGGGCAATTGTCTACTTCATTTTGTACCTTTGCATCGTCGAAATAGCCCCATTGGTCTGCCTCTGGAGGTCGCTCGGCATGATATGGGGGTGAGGTCGGGTATATAGAAAACAAATCTTCCAATTACGAACCATAAAGAAAAAAGTACCGCATTGAAAGTACAGAAAATCCTGGTGTCACAACCGACCCCTGCAGATCCAAAATCGCCATACTTTGAGCTGGCACAGGCGCATGGCGTGGCCATAGAATTCTGCCCGTTCATCAAAGTCGAAGGCCTCGACGCAAAAACCTTCCGAAAACAGAAGGTGGACATATTGTCCTACACCGCGATAGTCTTCACAAGCAAAACCGTCGTAGACCATTTCTTCCGACTCTGCGCCGAACTGCGTGTCGCAATACCCGAGACAATGAAATACTTCTGCGTCTCCGAATCCGTGGCGGTCTACCTGCAAAAATATATCGTATACAGAAAACGCAAAGTATTCCATGGCATCAACAAAATGCCAGAACTCGTCGACGTAATGAAAAAACACAAAGACGAAAAATACTTGGTGCCAATGTCCGACGTCCATAAAGCCGAAGTCCCGACAATGCTAGACAAGGCAAAGCTCAACTACAAAATCGCAACCTTCTATTGCACCGTGAGCCGCAACCTCAAAGACGTCATCAATATCGAAGACTACGACCTGGTAGTACTCTTCACCCCGCAAGGCATATCGTCGCTCAAAGAAAACTTCCCCGACTACCTGCAAGGCGAACACCTCATAGGCGCATTCGGCGAGCAAACGTGCAACGCCGTAGTCGAGGCAGGCTACAGGCTCGACATCAAAGCACCGACACCCGAAACCCCCTCAATGACAGCCGCCATCGAAGCCTACCTCAAAAACAACAAATAGGGCGTATAGCCCCCGACGACATACCGCACGCGTCAGGGTTCAACCTCTGCCGCGTGCCTCCCCTATGCCAACACAAGACGAGGCCACAACCAACATCCACCACATTACATTTAAACTTTATTACACTGACCCATAATATAGCCCTCGCCCAAAAACAGTTATATTTGCAACAATGAACTACATCAAACAAGCAAAACAAACAAACTCAAACATGAACACCAAGCAATTCCTATTACTCAGCGTCGCGGCGGGAACCATCTCGGCATGCTGCCCAAACAACGACAACAACACTGTGGCCCACTTCACACCCGCAGACGCCGACACAACCGTACGACTCCAAGACGACTTCTACCAAGCCTCAAACGGCGGATGGATAGCCAATCACCCTATCCCCTCCGACCGCGCACGATATGGCGCATTCGACATCCTATACGAAGAAAGCATCGACCACCTCCACGAAATAGTCAACGCCGCCAAAAACGCCAACGCTCCCGCAGGCACCAACGAACAAAAAATAGGCGACCTCTATAGCCTCGGCATGGACACCGCACGACGAGACAAAGAAGGCATCGAGCCAATACGACAATACATCGACATGGCCCGCAACGCCAAATTCTCCAACTCCGAAGCCTTCGCCAAAACCGTCGGCACAATGCACATATTCATCAGCAACGTATTCTTCTCCTTCGGACGAACACCCGACTTCGACAACAGCTCAATCAACATCAGCGAACTCTGGCAAGGAGGAACAGGACTCCCCGACCGCGACTACTATTTCGACGAAACCGACCGTGGCAAAAACATCATCGAAGCCTATAAATCCATGATAGCCAAGATGCTCGCACTGGCAGGCATCGACAACACAACCGAGCGCGCAGAAAAAATCTTCACCTTCGAAAAAGAAATGGCCGCTCTGATGAACAAAAAAGAAGAAAACCGCAACCCAAAAGCCACCTCCAACCGCAATAACCTCACAACACTCAAAGAAATGGCAAAAGGCTTCGACTGGGAAACCTACTTCTTCACCATCGGTGCCGAAGTCAAAGACATAAACGTAGCCCAACCACGATTCTTCAGCTCAATATTCGACCTCGTCGCCAAGACCGACCCCGCAACCATCGCCGACTATCTGACCGCCAAAACCATATCCGGCTTCAGCGCATGCCTCTCAAGCAACCTATACGCCATTTATTTCGACTTCTACGCCAAAACACTCAGCGGCACACAAGAAATGCGACCCCTCTGGAAACGCACACTCAGCGCCGTCGACGGATGCATGGGAGAAGCCCTCGGAAGCCTCTACGTCAAGAAATACTTCCCCGAATCAGCAAAAAAACGCATGGTCGACCTCATCGAGCAACTACGAATATCTTTCGGACAGCGAATCGACAACCTCACATGGATGAGCGACAGCACCAAACTCGCAGCTAAAGAAAAACTCGCGGCCATAAAAGTCAAGGTCGGATACCCCGACAAATGGCGCGACTATTCCGCCCTCACAATCGACCCGACCAAAAGCTACGCCGAAAACCTCATCGCCGTCTCTATCTTCGACAACAAAGAAGAAATGGCTAAAATCAACAAGCCTGTCGACAAAGACGAATGGTATATGACACCTCAAACCGTCAACGCCTACTATAACCCAACAGGCAACGAAATCGTATTCCCCGCCGCCATACTACAACCACCTTTCTTCTACGCTCAAGGCGACGACGCCGTCAACTATGGCGCCATCGGCGTCGTCATCGGACACGAAATGACGCACGGCTTCGACGACCAAGGCAGCCAGTTCGACAAAAACGGCAACCTCGCCGACTGGTGGAAAGAATCAGACCGCAAGGAATTCGAAAAAGTCACCGACCGACTCGTCGAACACTTCTCTAACCTCACAGTCATAGACTCACTCAAAGGTAACGGACGGCTCACTCTCGGCGAGAATATAGCAGACCTCGGCGGACTGAACATCGCGCACCAAGCATTCCGCAACACCCTCAATGGCAAGCCCGAACCACAACCTATCGACGGGCAGACCGCAGAACAACGTTTCATCTACGGATACTCCCGAATCTGGGCCGGCGGCATACGCAAAGAGGCACTCTATCAGCAGGTAATGACCGACCCGCACTCCACAGGACGCCTCCGCGTCAACGGCCAGCTGCCACTCTTAGACTTCTTCTACCCCGCATTCAACGTGCAAGAAAATGATTCCATGTATATGGCGCCAGCCAACCGCATAGTCATCTGGTAGCCCTCATCCTCCTATCCACACCATACCGGCGGACTCTCAAAAGCCCGCCTTTTTTTGTGAACCTACTCACCCCCCCATGTAC
>CAVFBA010000009.1:0-107921 GCA_963620665.1 bacterium | reverse complement strand
ACGCGTAATGTACCCCCCAAAAAAGGTAGCCCCGGCAGCGCCATATATACAGCACTACCAGGGCTCACCATTCTCCCCGTACCCCGACCCGGGCTCGAACCGGGACGAATCGCTTCATTGGTGTTTGAGACCAACGCGTCTACCAATTCCGCCATCGGGGCTCCTTAGGACACGCAAAATTAGTAACTTTTTTATTCCTCACAAACACTATCCCCCCACTTTATCCTCAACGTCGCAATAGACCAACTTAAAATAAGCAATTTTTATCCTTTCTCGCCCATCCCTTTGATAACCTTATCTTACTTTTGTATGTAAAAAAACCAAGAATCGCACGGCCTGACACCTCCCAAGTGGCACGCACGGCGGCTAACGTCGCATACAAACAAATTTTACAATAATCATTTATGAGCTCAATCTTCCAATCATCAATTGGTAAGAAGTTGATTATGAGCGTCTCGGGTATCCTCCTGGTGCTCTTCCTTCTTTTCCATGCGTGCATGAACCTTGTAGCGGCGTTCTCTGCGTCCGCCTACAACGCCGTCTGCGAATTCCTCGGCACCAACTGGTACGCTCTCGCCGGAACCGCCGTCCTCGCTCTCGGATTCCTCATCCACATCATCTACGCCTTCATCCTCACCATCCAAAACCGTAAGGCAAGAGGCAACGACCGCTACGCCGTGGTCGACAAACCAGCTAACGTCGAGTGGGCCTCGCAAAACATGCTCGTCCTCGGCATCGTCGTCATCCTCGGCGTCATACTCCACCTCTCGCAGATGTGGTACAACATGATGTTCGCCGAGCTCGCCGGCATACAAGGTCAATTCGCACCAACCGACGGCGCCGCATGGGTCGCCTACTACCTCGGACAGTGGCCCGTAGCCGCCGCCTACATCCTCTGGATCATCGCCCTCTGGTTCCACCTCTCACACGGCTTCTGGAGCATGCTCCAAACTCTCGGATGGAACAACCTCATCTGGCTCAACCGCTGGAAATGCGTCGCCAAGTGGTACGCCACTATCGTGTGCCTCCTCTTCGCTGTCGTGATCCTCGGCTTCGCACTCAAGATCTTCCCTCTCTGCGCTTGCTGCCACTAATCCGCAACGACCTACAATACTAACAATAACCATTTCGACTATCATGGCAAACACTATAGATTCCAAAATCCCACAGGGCCCTCTGGCCCAGAAATGGACTAACTACAAGGCTCATCAGAAACTCGTCAACCCAGCCAACAAGCGCAAACTCGACATCATCGTCGTGGGCACCGGCCTAGCCGGAGCATCTGCCGCAGCTACACTCGGCGAAATGGGCTTCAACGTCCTCAACTTCTGCATCCAAGACAGCCCGCGCCGTGCTCACTCCATCGCGGCGCAAGGTGGCATCAACGCCGCCAAAAACTACCAAAACGACGGCGACTCCATATACCGCCTCTTCTACGACACCATCAAGGGTGGCGACTACCGCGCACGCGAAGCCAACGTATACCGCCTCGCCGAGGTGTCCAACAACATCATCGACCAGTGCGTAGCGCAAGGTGTCCCCTTCGCTCGTGAGTACGGCGGACTCCTCGCCAACCGCTCCTTCGGCGGCGCTCAAGTATCACGCACCTTCTACGCCAAAGGTCAGACCGGACAGCAACTCCTCCTCGGTGCCTACTCCTCGCTCTCCAAGGAAATCAAAAACGGCACCGTCAAAATGTACACACGCCGCGAAATGCTCGACGTGGTCATCATCGACGGACGCGCTCGAGGCATAATCGTCCGCAACCTCATAACCGGCGCCATCGAACGCTACTTCGCTCACGCCGTCGTCATAGGCACCGGCGGCTACGGCAACACCTACTTCCTCTCAACCAACGCCATGGGCTCCAACGGCTCTGCCGCAATGCAAATCTACCGCAAGGGAGCTTACTTCGCCAACCCCTGCTACTGCCAGATACACCCCACATGCATCCCCGTCCACGGCGACATTCAGTCCAAACTAACCCTCATGTCCGAGTCCCTCCGCAACGACGGACGCATCTGGGTCCCCAAAAAGAAGGAGGACGCCGAGGCCATACGACAAGGCAAGAAAACAGCCAACGACATCCCCGACGAAGACCGCGACTTCTACCTCGAGCGACGCTACCCTGCCTTCGGCAACCTCGTCCCACGCGACGTCGCATCCCGCGCCGCTAAAGAACGCTGCGACGCCGGATACGGCGTGAACGAGACCGGTCTCGCCGTATTCCTCGACTTCAAATACGCCATACAGCGACTCGGCGAAGACCGCGTACGCGACCGCTACGGCAACCTCTTCGAGATGTACGAGAAGATCATGGCCGAGAACCCCTACAAGACCCCTATGAAGATCTTCCCCGCCATCCACTACACCATGGGCGGCATCTGGGTCGACTACGAACTCCAAACATCCATCCCTGGCCTCTTCTGCATCGGCGAAGCCAACTTCTCCGACCACGGCGCTAACCGCCTCGGCGCTTCAGCCCTCATGCAAGGCCTCGCCGACGGCTACTTCGTCCTGCCCTACACCATCCAAAACTACCTCGCCGACCAAATCCAGGTGGCTCGCATCCCGACCACAGCCCCCGAGTTCGACAAGGCCGAGAAGGACGTCAAGGACAAGATCGCCAAAATCATGTCTATCCAAGGCAAACGCTCCGTCGACTCCATCCACAAGGAACTCGGTCACGTCATGTGGGAATACGTCGGCATGGGACGCACCAAAGAAGGACTCACCAAGGCACTCGAACTCATCAAGGGCATCAAGAAGGAATTCTGGAGCAACGTCTACGTCCCCGGTAAGGCCGACGACCTCAACTCCGAACTCGAAAAAGCGCTCCGCCTCTCCGACTTCATCGACATCGGCTACCTCATCGCAATCGACGCCCTCAACCGTGAGGAAAGCTGCGGCGGACACTTCCGCGAGGAGCACCAGACAGAAGACGGCGAAGCACTGCGACACGACGACAAGTTCAGCTACGCCGCATGCTGGCACTACTTGGGCGAAGACCAAGACCCCGAAATGCTCAAAGAAGACCTCATCTACGAGGAGACCGAGCGCAAGACCCGCAACTACAAGAACTAACGCGGGACGAGCAACTGTTATAACTCATTATCAGACATTCCAATGGATAAAACTATAAACGTCACGCTTAAGGTCTGGCGTCAGAGAGGCCCGAAGGAAAAGGGGCATTTCGAGACCTACAACTTGCAGAACATCTCGACCAACATGTCTTTCCTCGAGATGCTCGACACCCTCAATGAGCAACTCGTCGCAAAGCACGAAGAACCCGTTGTCTTCGACCACGACTGCCGCGAGGGCATCTGCGGCATGTGCTCACTCTACATCAACGGACACCCTCACGGACGAGACGGACACACCACCACCTGCCAGCTCCACATGCGCCGATTCAAAGATGGCGAGACTATCACCATCGAGCCTTGGCGCTCCGCCGGCTTCCCCGTCGTGCGCGACCTGATGGTCGACCGCTCCGCCTACGACAAAATCATGCAGGCCGGCGGCTACACCTCCATACGTTGTGGTGCTGCACAAGACGCCAACGCACTCCCTATCCCCAAGGAGGCTGCCGACGAGGCCATGGACGCCGCAAGCTGCATCGGCTGCGGCGCTTGCGCCGCCGCTTGTAAGAACGGCTCCGCCATGCTCTTCGTCTCCGCCAAGGTCAGCCAACTCGCGCTCCTACCACAAGGACGCGTCGAGGCCGCACGCCGCGCCAAAGCCATGGTCGCCAAGATGGACGAACTCGGTTTCGGCAACTGCACCAACACCGGCGCTTGCGAAGCCGAATGCCCCAAAGGCGTATCCATCGCCAACATCGCTCGCCTCAACCGCGAGTTCCTCAAAGCCAAACTGAAAGACTAACAGGTTAGCACGAAAACCTCAGCACTTATACTGACGTTTCCCCAACGTCACAAAGTCTGAAAGACTAACCCCTTTCAACACTCACTCCGCCCCTTCGGCTCCAACCGAAGGGGCTTCCCTTTTCTCCCGCACCCGTATCCCTAAATGCGAACGCGTAATGTAGAGACGTCCGCCCGCGGCGTCTCCCCTAAACGCCGCAAGGCGTATGTAAACCCGTTGCCCAAAACGTCTCACATACTTCCCGTACCCCCTAAACACTCATCCCACCCCTACCCCAAAAAACTCTGTTAAATCTTCACCCCTCCACCCACCCCCATGTTGTAAATTATATCTTTTGGTGGTAATTTCGCCCCGCAAAATAACAAAACCATGGAACAGACTGGCACGTCCGAGTCTCTGATCAAACTGCACCTGTCAGTGCTGATAGCCGGCACCACCGGACTCTACGGCCGCATCATCAACCTCAACGGCCTCGCCCTGTCATGCTACCGCATGGCACTCGCCGCCATCATACTATGGGTCGCCTTCGCACTCACGCAGCGCTTGCAACACGTCCGCAGAACCGATGTCATGCGAATGTTCATGGTCGGCGGCGCCCTCGGCATCCACTGGGCGCTATTCTACGCCTCAATCCAGGCCTCCAACATATCCATCGGCGTCGTCTGCTTCACTCTCGTAGGATTCTTCACCGCCTTCCTCGAACCATGGCTCACTCACGGCAAAATATCCTTGCGCGAGGTACTGGTCAGCAGCATCGCATTGCTCGGAGTCTCACTCATATTCCACCTCGACACACGCTACCGCACCGGCATACTCCTCGGCGTCGCCTCCTCACTGTTCGGCGCCATATACACCGTCAGCAACAAACGACTAAACAACCAAATCAACTACGGCTCCCACACGTTCCTAATCTACGAAATGACAGGCGGCACCGTCGCCCTATGCATCCTCACCGCCATATTCGGACTATGCTTCGGCGGCGACAACCTGACACCCTCCACTGCCGACATGGGCTGGCTCGTCGTATGCGCCGTATGCAGCACCATATTCCTCTATCTACTGCAACTCCAAGCACTGCGTGGCGTCTCTGCATTCACCGTCAACCTCACCAACAACCTCGAACCCGTATACAGCATCATCCTCGCCATCCTGTTCTTCGACGAAGCCAAAGAACTCAACCTCTCCTTCGTATGTGGACTGGCACTCATCCTGCTATCCGTAGGCCTCCAAACCTACTCCGTCATGACTGCCGCCCGCAAAGCCAAACGCAACGCCCGCTACCACATCAGCTAAACCCCAAAACTCCCCAACCCCTCAACGCACCCCACCGCCCTCATCCTCTCCCTCAAACCGCCAAAGGCGTATCCCTAAACGCGAACGCGTAATGTAGAGACGTCCGCCCGCGGCGTCTCCCCTAACGCCGCAAGGCGTACTAACCCACGGTCACCGTAAACCCGCCGCCCCCATCCTCTCCCAAAACGCCAAAGAGACAGCGCCGTTACTCCTTGTCTAAGCCATCGAAAGAATCTGTTCTGCCAATATACACAAAGCACCATCACCCCACTGCCAAACAAAGGTATGTGGATTTCAATCAAGGGGTGGACGCACGTCTATTTGATGATATGTGTTGCTGCAGGATTAAAAGACTTTTCAAACTATCTGCTTTACAATTTCAACGACGAACCTGTCGATTTATACAAAAGGCTGCGCATCAATGTTGAGCTGTGCGATGAGCTAAACGTCGGTATATATTCATTTCCGATGAAATACCATCCGTTGAGGAAGAATGATGGGGACTCTGAAGACTTCTCGCACAATCGTGATTACATAGGCAAGCACTGGAATAGGAAATATATCCGAGCTATTCAGGCAATATTGAACAGTACAAAAGGCAAAGTAGGGCGAGGATTGTCTTTTTTCGAGAAAGCATTCGGCAAGTCGGAAGAAGAATACATGGAATTGCTCGAAATGCCAGAAACGATGCTCATATATAGGTTCTTTTTTGAGTGGCTTGACAAACAAGGGCACAAAGGGGTTAACAGTTGGAGGAGAGAATGGAAAAAGTGCATGGCGAGTCTTGATGCTGCTGACAAAGAAAATGTCTTAACCGTCATTCACTCAAACAAGACCATCGACGCAAAACTCACAGCCAGCGTTGTGTCAGAAGCAAGAGAGCTGCTGTCGTACTATACAAACTTTCGCAACGACATAATCACACCTGACTCTGAGCTTTATAAGCTAAAAAAAGTATACGATGCTAATCCTACATTCACACTACGCAGACATTAATGGCGCAACCGATGAACTCGGCATCCCCGCCTCCACATAGCACCCACATGATTTCTCAACCCACACCCGCACCTGCAGTTAGGAGGTCATAGCCAGTAGTAGATACGTCGCTCTAAAAGTCTCACATTATTCTTTTCCTTGAACGTCTCACCCCTCACAAGAAAGTCATAGGTCTTGGATCACACTTTCACACCCCCACCCCCTCTCCCATAATCCCCAAATCCACACCACCCCAAAAAACAAAGTCACATCCTTGCCATTCCAATATTTTTCCCCATACTTTGCACATGATTTATTCCCCAATTCATATTAAAAGCGAATATGGCGACAAAAATACAACAGATAATAGCAACCGACCCGCATATCACATTGCTGTTTGGCGATTGGCTCTCACGGCATGGACTGGACGCCAAAGAGCAGTACGCATATATGAAACGAGGATGGCTCGTGAGGATATCAAAAGGGGTGTATGCACTTCGGGGCAAAACACCGACATTGATGAACGCCATAGCCGCATACAACCATCAACTCGACAAACATTGCGTCGTCGGGGCGTATACGGCTCTCGAATACCGGGGCTACTCGCACTATCTCTCGCTTGGAAAACCCGCAGCATACCTTTTCACTGACAGGTTTAACAGACTTCCCGCATGGATAACGCTCAGAGAATGGGATATGACCGTGAGGTATATGACGACGTCTTTCTTGGGCGACGACTTGAATGGCGTGGAGGAGATTGTGATCGGAGACGATGCGCTAATGCTGTCCTCGCCCGAGAGAGCTTTCTTAGAATGCCTGAACCTGCCAGATGCAGCGGCGTCCTTGTTGGACTTGTACTACATAATTGAGGGGCTGACAACCTTGCGCCCACGCTTGATGCAACAGTTACTCGAGGCCTGCACGTCGCAAAAAGTGAAGCGGCTGTTCCTCTACATGGCAGAGAAGGCCGCGCATCCATGGTTCAAAGCGTTAAGACCCGATTTAATTGAGACTGGTGCATCTCGACTCATGGTGTCGCCCACTGGCAAATACGTCTCGAAGTATAACATGACTATCCCTAAGGAGCTTGCGGACTATGAATAGAAACAACGCCAACTCGAAAGTATATGCAGCGAAGGTGGAGCTCTTGCTGCGCCTGATGCCCATCATCATGGAGGAGGGGGTGTTCGCCGTGCATGGCGGCACTGCCATAAACCTTTTCGTGAAGGACTTGCCAAGATATTCGGTGGATATAGACTTAACATACATCCCTTTGGCTGACAGGCAGGAGAGCATAGACGACATAACTCGGCACTTGAAATCAATCAGCGAGAAAGCCATGAGGGCATTCAAGGGGATGCACATCGTGCCGAACTATACCACGTGTAAACTCCTGTGCGAGTATCGGGGCAAGCAAGTGAAGGTCGAGGTCAACCAAAACAAGAGAGGCCTCGTGGGGGGCAATGCCATAACGACTCCATTGAGCGTCAAGGCGCAAGAAGAGTTCGGCCTATACTGCGAAGCGAACATAGTTCCCCTCTCTCAGCTATATGGCGGCAAAATCGCGGCGGCACTTTCGCGTCAACATCCTCGTGATCTTTTCGACGTGAGGTATATGGATGTGCCGCTGGCGGGTTGCAGGGATGGCCTCATCTTCTGCCTGCTCGGAAGTGACAGACCTATCAGCGAATCGTTTGCCCCGAGACTCATAGACCAGAGGGAAGCCATGGCAAACCAATTCGACGGCATGACCGACATCCCATTCTCTTATGAAGAGTTTGAGGAGACGAGAGTCAAGCTGATTTCGGACGTGAACAGTCTGATGACGGACGCAGACAAACAGTTCATGGTGAGCTTTGAGCGTGGAGAGCCAGCGTGGAGCGGCTACGAGTTCGCGTATCTCAAAGATTATCCCTCGGTAAAGTGAAAACTTATAAATCTGACCAAACTGGCCAAGCAGAACTGGCAGAAACTCGCAGACGAGGCGGCAAAGCTTGAAGCCCTTTTTTGTGGGGTGTAGAAAACAGCACCGCATGTATCTACCCCCCCCCACATCCCAAACGCCAAAGGCGCATCCCTAACGCCAACGCGTAATGTAGAGACGTCCGCCCGCGGCGTCTCCCCCTAAACGCGAAGGCGTATCTACAAAAACGCCGAAAGGCATATCACCACCACCGCCACCGTAAAAACACCACCCGAAACGTCTCATCCTCTCCACCACAAACCCTCTTGCCTATCCCCCCAAATCCCCTAATTTTGTCCTACAAAAAGCAAGCCTGCCATGCCCGCCCCTATCGTCCTCTTCACCTACAACAGACCCGAGCATACCGCAAGGGCTCTGCACTCCCTCGCCTCAGCCGACATGGCTAAGACAAGCGAGCTCTTCATCTTCTGCGACGGCCCCAAAGATACCGCCAACGAGGAACATGTGGCTAAAGTGCGTAAACTCTGCCACGAGGCTAAAGGCTTCGCCGCAATAACCGTCGTCGAGCGTGACGCTAACATAGGTCTCGCAGCCAACATCATCGATGGCGTGGGCAACGTCGTAAATTCCCATGGTCGTGTCATAGTCCTCGAGGACGACCTCACCGTATCACCCTTCTTCTTGCGCTATATGAATGCCGCGCTCGACTACTACGAAGGTCGTGGCGTGCTATCCATCGCCGGCTACTCCCCCGACCTTGAGATACCCAAAGACTACAGCGCCTCCACCTACATCATGCACCGCAACTGCTCTTGGGGATGGGCCACGTGGCGAGCGCAATGGGAGAAAGTCGATTGGGAAGTGCCAACATTCGACTCCTTCATCCGCAACGCCAAACGGCGCAAGGCTTTCAACGAGTGCGGCAACGACCTGTCTCCCATGTTGTTGCGATGGAAGATAGGCGAGATTAAATCCTGGAGCATCCGCTTCTGCTACGCTGGTTTCCTCACCAACGCCCCTACCGTCTACCCGCGTAAATCACTCGTGCGTAATGGCGGGGCCGATGGCAGCGGCACGAATATGCGCACCTCACAACGATACGACACCCCACTGGCGGCTAACGTGGGCCTTCAAGATTTCACCACGGGAATCGCCCCCGACCATCGTCTCGTAGCCCAGTTCCGCCGATTCTACGACACCTCCCTAATCCGTAGGCTCATCAACACGCTGAAACGTTGGCGCTACATCTGCCTCGGACGGTGAAATCTCGCATCTGATATTGACTGAATAGCAGATGCAAATCCTCATAGAACTTATTAATCCCCGGGTGATATGTCTCGTCAAATGTGTTGTTATGCCATAGCAGGCTGAACACTCCCCCAAAGCGCCGCACCTCATCAAGCATCTCCCCCGCCGCAAGGAATATCTCGTCGTACGATAGCCCACGGTGCGTCAAGACTGTCGTGTCCATCATAGCCAATGGCACCACCGTTATCCCCATCATCCGCTGCCCGTCATGGTCGAATGGATGAAACGGGAAACAATAGCTGTTGCGAAATCCCTCATGCGTAGAATAGCCATACGAATAGTCAGTCTCCACCCCCGCCCTCTCCATCTCGGCGTATGTCTTAGTCGGCTCAATGGCTAAGAAATGTTGCCGCACGTTGTGTGTGATGTTCGGACACTCTGCCGCCATCTTGCGCATCAGCTGCTCATATCCCTCAGCTCTCTTGCAGTCTATCGGGGCGTGCGCTCCCACTCGGTTGCCCCGCTCCGCCAATTGCTTCATCACTGCGCATATCTGCGGGTCTCTCGCCACGTCATAGTCCGGACTGAAAGGGCCACCATCATTATCCAAGAAGAACCATTCCGATTTGAAGCCTATATATGCCTCATTGTCCTGTATGGTGTCAAAACTCCAATAGGGATCCTTATCATGCCGCAACCCCGTCATGTTCAGCAACGACCAGAACGCCGCCTTAGTCAGTCGCCACCTGTTCGTGTCACACTTCCGCACCCCTACCACTTGCGCCACACGATACAACGTTTTGCGCCACGTGTAATAATGCGCGAGGTCTACGTCATGCGACAAGTGCAACGACGCCCCACCAAGCGGCGCGACACGCTCACACCTTATGCCCTTTATCTCACATTGTCGGCATATCGCCCCAACCATCCACTCGAAATAATAGTTCACTATGGGCTTATGTATCACGCCAAGCCTATCCTGCAACGACCCCGCATATGCATATCTACCCCACTTATCCCTCTCCTCCGTCACCCACTCCTGCCATCCAGAAAGTAATATAAATGCGCTCCTCACAAAGTCATGGCACACCACGACCTCGCCATCCTCCACCACGTATGCCTCTCCCCTTCGCCCCTCGCAAGGACATAGCACAGGAATACCCTCTATCGCGAAATCCTCAACTATGCCGCTGCATGTCCTCGGCCACCGCACTATCTCCTCTATCCTCGCGTCACACTTCACAAAATGCCGCAGATGATAGAATACGTATGCCTCCTCAGCCGCCGTCAAGGTGCGGCTTATAAGCGTGTCCCCCATGATATTCTTTTTTGGATATGACAAAGATAAGCAGTAAATTCACAAGGTTATACCGAACCCCTTTTGCCCCAACGTCAGAAATGAAAGCTGTCATACAAAGGGTCTCCCATGCCAGTGTCGTGGCCAATGGCGTTCCAACAGGCGCTATCGGGCAAGGACTCCTTGTGCTTCTCGGAGTTGAGGTGGCCGACGGGCCGGAGGTCAACCACGCCGAAGTGGAATGGCTCGCCAAGAAAATCGCGCAGATGCGCATATTCTCCGACAACGACGGTCAGATGAACCTCTCCCTCGCCGATGTCAATGGCGACATCCTCGTCATAAGCCAATTCACACTCTTCGCCAAAACCAAGAAAGGCAACCGCCCCTCGTTCATCGATGCCGCACGCCCCAATGTGGCTATCCCCTACTACGAGGCTTTCGTCCAGTCCCTACACTCTATCACCGGGCGACCCATACCCACCGGTGTCTTTGGAGCCGATATGCAAATCGACATGCAAGCCGATGGCCCCGTGACTATCATCATCGACACCCGCGACAAGCAATGACCAACAACGACATATCCATACGCCAAGCGCAACAAATGGTCGACGACTGGATCCACACCGTCGGTGTACGCTATTTCAGCGAGTTGACCAACATGGCATGCCTAACCGAGGAGGTCGGAGAACTCGCACGAGTCATGGCTCGCACCTACGGCGACCAAAGCTTCAAACCAGGCGAACCCCACAACCTCTCCGACGAAATGGCCGATGTCCTATGGGTGTTGCTTTGCCTCGCCAACCAGACTGGCGTCGACCTCACCGACGCTCTCCGCGCCAATATCGAAAAGAAGTCCTCCCGCGACGCCACACGCCATATCCTTAACCCGAAATTATCCCACAACGAACAATGAATAACATCGTAGAGGCTCTCAACAACTTGCCCTTCGACGGCACGCTCGAGACCAACATGCAAGCCACCATCAACGCCTGCCAGGCTAACTCACAAAAGTTCCTCAATGACGCCGATGCCCTGCAAACAATGTTCAACAGCATCGACCTCACAACCCTCAGCCACACCGACTCCTCAAAAAGCGTGGCGGCATTCGTCAACAAGGTCAACCGCTTCGCGCAAGAGTATCCCGACCTCAAGAATGTCGGCGGCATCTGCGTATACTCCGTCTTCGCGCCAGTGATGCGCGCCACACTCAATGTCGAAGATGTACACCGTGCCGTGGTAGCCGCATGCTTCCCCTCATCACAAGCCTTCACCGAAATCAAGGTGGCCGAAGTGTCACGTGCCGTACAAGCCGGTGCTACCGAAGTCGACGTGGTGATCTCCGTCGGCGAGTTCCTCGATGGCGAATATCAGATGGTCTACGAGGAACTGTCCGCCATACGCGACGCCTGCGTAGATGCCCGACTCAAAGTGATCCTCGAGACCGGCGCCATACCATCCCTCGAGCAGATATGGAAAGCCAGCGTCATAGCTATGGAGGCTGGTGCCAACTTCATCAAGACAAGCACAGGCAAGAACTGCGGTGGCGCGACTCCCGAAGCCGCCGTAATAATGTGCAACGCCATAAAGGCTTACCACCTCCGCACAGGCCGTAAAGTGGGATTCAAACCCGCCGGCGGCGTCTCAACACCAGCCGAGGCTTGCCTATACTACGAGATCGTCAGGTCCATCCTCGGCGACGAATGGCTCGTCAATACGCTCTTCCGCATCGGCGCAAGCCGTCTCGCCAACTCCCTCCTGACTCAAATACTTACCGTCCAAGGCCGCCCAGCACCAGAAAAATTCTTCTAAGCAATGTCGCTGATCAACAAAATCATAACCTCCGCCTACGCCAGTCGATACCGTCAGTTCGACCGCATGACGACAGACGGCCCGGCTCTCCAATATGAACAACTCGACGCCCTGATAGCCCGTGGCTCCGATACGCTCTTCGCTAAGGGCTTAGGTCTGACAAAGGGCATGACCTATGCCGACTTCAACCGACTGGTTCCCGTTGGCGACTACGAGTCTTTCCGCCCATACGTCGAGAGGATGCTCAAAGGCGAGTGCGATGTCACATGGCCCGGACGTGTCCGCTGGTTCGCCAAGAGTAGCGGCACATCAGGCAGCAAGAGTAAGTTCATCCCCGTGACCGACGACGCCCTCAAGCATTGCCACAACCGAGGCAACCACGACGTCATCGCCACATACCTGCGCCTGCACCCCGACTCCAAAACATGGCGAGGCAAATGCCTCACTCTCGGCGGTAGCAAGAAACTGACCGACACAGGCACTGGCAGCCAGACGGGCGACCTCTCCGCCATACTCATCGGCTCCGCCCCGGCATGGTCCGACCTCTTCCGCGCTCCCAAGAAGTCCATCGCGCTCATCGCCAACTGGGAGGAGAAGCTCGAGAAAATATACAACGCCACAGCCAACCAGAATATCACATCCCTCGCCGGCGTCCCAAGCTGGTTCCTCGTGCTCATCAAATATATCATGGACCGCAAGGGAGCTAAAAACCTGCAAGAGGTATGGCCCAACCTCGAGCTGTTCATCCACGGCGGCATAAACTTCTCCCCCTATCGCGAGCAATATAAAGCCCTCGCACCAAAAGGCATAAACTTCCTCGAGACATACAACGCCAGCGAGGGCTTCTTCGCCCTGCAACCCGACCCTTCCGACCCCGGCATGCAACTTATGCTCGACTACGGCGTGTTCTTCGAGTTCGTGCCTCTCGACGAGGTGGGTCAGGCTCACCCCGCCAATATCGTCCCCCTCGAAGGCGTCAAGACCGGTGTCGACTACGCTGTCGTCATAACTACCAACGGTGGCCTATGGCGCTACATGATTGGCGACACCGTACGCTTCACACAAACAGCCCCCTGGAAGATCGTCATCAGCGGACGCACCAAGCTCTACATCAACGCTTTCGGCGAGGAACTCATGATAAGCAACGCCGAGGCTGCCATGGCTAAGGCATGCGCCGAGACAGGTGCCGTGGTGAAGGACTATACCGCCGCCCCCGTGTTCATGGATCAGAACACCCGAGGCTGCCACCAATGGCTCGTGGAGTTCGAGAAGACCCCCGACGATGTCAACGCCTTCGCCCACGCTCTCGACCTCGCCCTGCAAAGCGTCAACTCCGACTACGAGGCGAAACGCTACAAGGACATAACCCTCGCCCCGCTGCAACTCACCGTCGCCAACACCGGCCTCTTCGAAGGATGGCTCGCCGCGCACGGCAAAATGGGCGGGCAGAACAAAGTCCCTCGCCTACGCAACGACCGTGAGATAATCACTGAGCTGCTCGAGATGAACAATTAGTCTAACTCCCTAAGCAGTCAAGCCCATGTATATCGGCATAGCAGGCAATATCGGCAGCGGCAAAAGCGCAATGGCCAAACTACTCGCCGACGAGTTCGGTTTCAACATCTTCGACGAGAAAGGAGAGGAGAACCCCTATCTCGCCGATTTCTATGCCGATATGCCCCGCTGGGCCCTCAACCTGCAAGTCAGCTTCCTCATAAAACGCTTCAAGTCGACCCAACGTGCCATGTGGAGCGACGAGGTCGTGGTGCAAGACCGCACAATCTACGAGGACGTGTATGTGTTTGTCGAGAATCTCCGTGCCATGCACATCATGACCGAACGCGACTACAACACCTACCGCAGCCTCTTCGACGTCATGGAGTCCTTCCTTGCGCAACCGCGCCTGCTGATATACCTCCGCGCCTCAGTGCCTATGCTCATGACGCACATACAGCAACGAGGCGTGGCATACGAGTCAGCCATAAGCCGCGACTACCTCACCATGCTCAACAACCGTTACGAGTCGTGGTTCGACTCCTACCGCAGCGACAGCCTGCTAATCGATATCGACAATACCGACTTCGTGGGCAACAAGGCCGACCGCGACAAGGTCATCGACGCCATAGCAAGCCAGCTGCAGCTCCCCTCGCCTAAAAAAACATTCTGACTAGTTGTCCGAAGCCACCCACTCCGCAAACGACGTCCCTGTCTCATGAAGCCTGACACTAACAAGCTCCAACCCCTCTGGCAAACGACGCGCCACACGACGCGCAAAGTCCGCCACCATGTTCTCACACGTCGGCTGATACTCCACAACCTCTACCCTCTCCGTGACCCCCGCCGCCATGCTCTCCAAACGAGACCCGCGGCGCACCATCAGCGCATGGTCCAAACGACCCACTATCTCCTCCCCTACGATCCTCTTCAACACGGAGAAGTCTATAACCATTCCCAACTTGGGAGACCCCTCGTCCGTCGACGCCCTCCCCTTAACCGTCACGGACAACTTGTAAGAATGTCCATGTATGTTACGGCACAAGCCGTCATATCCGTCCAATGCGTGCGCCATCTCAAAGACAAACTCTTTGGTGACGCGTATTACAGGATGCGCAAACTCTTTCATATCAACAGCTAAATTAGCCCTTATTTCCTTTACCCCAACAACATTCAACGTCGACTACCCCTTCACGATGGACCTCAAAGATATTCAACGACCCGTCGCCAAACACCTCGACCTCTTCGAGCCATACTTCCGCAAGAGCCTGCAAAGCCCTAACACGCTCCTCGCCCTCGCTACAAACTACGTCTTCCGACGCAAAGGCAAACGTATGCGCCCCCTCCTCGTGTTCCTCTCCGCCATGGCTGCCGGCGGCGTGCAAGAGGCAACGTATGCCGCGGCGACTCTCATCGAACTCCTCCATAACGCCTCTCTCGTGCACGACGACGTGGTCGACGACACCTACACCCGACGTAACCAGTGGAGCCTCATGGGGCTATGGGGCAGCAAAGTGGCTGTCCTCGTTGGCGACTTCTTCCTTAGCCGGGGCATGAGCCTCGCCCTCGAGGGTGGCCACTACGAGATCCTCTCTATCGTCAGCAAAGCCGTGCGCGACCTGAGCGAAGGCGAGCTTAGCCAGATGGAGCATGCCCGACGTCTCGACATAACCGAGGACGCCTACTACGAGATCATCCGCCAAAAGACCGCCACACTGATTGAGGCATGCACACGTGCCGGCGCCACAAGCGCAAAGGGCGACAGCCAAACCATAAACGCCCTCGCCAACTACGGCAACAACCTCGGCCTCGCCTTCCAAATACGCGACGATATGTTCGACTACTCCCCAGAAACCTCCTTCGGCAAACCAGCCCTCAACGATGTCAAGGAGCAGAAGATAACACTGCCACTCCTCGCCGCCCTGCGCAACGCCCCCTCGTCCGAACGTGACACTCTCCTGCGCCATATACGACGCCAGCCTAAAGCCGACGACACAGCCGACCTCGCCCTGCACCTCGTCCTGTCCTACGGCGGCATGGACTATGCGCAACAGCAAATGCAGCATTTCGCATCTCTCGCCATAGACTCTCTACAAACGCTCCCCTCCTCCAACGCTAAAACTTCCCTCGAACAGCTCGTCAACTTCAACACCTCTCGCAAGATTTAGTATATTTGTCACAAATCATAACACCGACAACGCAATGCCCCTCAATCCACACCACTTCCCACTCCAATTCATCACCAACGCCCCCACACCCGAGGAGTGCGTATCGCAAGCCCAGAGAGTCCTCAACGCCGGATGCCTATGGGTTCAGCTGCGTATGAAAGACACACCCGAAGATGTTGTCGAAGATACCGCCCGCACCATAAAAAAACTGACCGACGAGGCCAACGCCACACTCATAATCGACGACCACGTCAATGTCTGCCAACGCATCAACGCCTCGGGCATACACCTCGGCAAGAACGATATGCCCCTGGCGCAAGCCCGCAAGATACTCGGCGACAAATTCATCATAGGCGGCACCTGCAACACTTTCCAGGACATCCTCGCCATACACAACTACGTCGACTATATCGGCTGCGGCCCCTTCCGCTTCACCACGACCAAGAAGAACCTCGCCCCAACCCTCGGCCTCGACGGCTACCGCCAAACAGTATGGCAATGCCGCAGCAACGACATAAACACACCCATCGTAGCTATCGGTGGCATAACAGTCGCCGACATACCCGACATCCTCAACGCCGGCCCTAATGGCATAGCCCTGAGCGGCGAGATAATACACGCCGACAGCATGGAACGCAAAACACAAGAAGTCATTGACGCCATCAACAACCTTCATGCGCAATAAACACCCCACCTGACAACTCACCACTTTAATCCGCACCCCTATGAGACTACCGCTCATCCTGGCCATCCTTCTCCTCGCCTCTACTCAGCTCCTAAGCCAAACCATCGATGTGACGGCCACTATCCCCGACCGCTTCAAAAACTTCTTTAAGTCCAAGGAATATGACGAGTCGCCCTACATCAGCGACTATCAACGCCAACGTATAATCACACTCCAAACCCCGACTCCCTCAATCCCCGACGACCAAATCAACGCCGACGATGATGTCGCCCTCCATTATACCGGCTTCTATGCCGATGCCAACGGCAACCCCTCGCCATACGTCAACTCCGTCACGCAATTCATCGTCTCCCTCGAGCTCACAGGCGACGATGCCCACAAATATAACCTCACCAACCCCACAGTCTCCTTTGCCGCCACGATAACCCAACAGATCCTCCGCTCCTCATCACAACCCGAAGCCGTAGCCTTCCAAAAAGCCTTCAGCGAATTTACACTCACCACCCAAGACACCGTCGTCGAGACCGATAAGTTCACCGACCTCTCCCTCGGCTTCTACCGCCTCCACGCCGACTCTGTCCCCGTCTACTCAAGCCCCAAAGGTTTCACCGTATATGCCACCAAGGGCAAAATCACCACCCCAAAGAAACTCGGCAGCGGCAGGACTATCATGATTTACTACGCATACGTCGGCAACCCCAACTACACCCTCGGCTTTGAAGGTAAAAACTACTGCACGTCTTGTGGCTCTGTCGTCAAACCTTTCATGCACTTCTATATCAAACCCGACTCCATCGTCACCTACGGCACCGTGATAACACTCCACTCCATCGAGGCGGACAAGGGTAAGGACGTTGGTCACATTTTTACCATGACTTTTAAATCCTCCTCGGAGACTGGATTATCGATAGCCAGCACCCAAGACACCAACCCCATCCCCGCTGGCAACCATATCCTCACTGGCTGGGGCAAAGGACCCTCATATTCCGAAACCATCACCCACTTCAACGTCACTGTCCTGCCCCGCACCCTATCCCTATCCTCCACCCCTACACTCCCCTCTCGCCTCTACGATGCCACAACCACTCTCACCACACCATCACTCCCCACCCTCATCCCCACTAACCTCCACCCCACCGACTCCATCCCCGCCATCTCCTTCACCATCGACTCCTCGGCCGTGAGACCCTATCCCGGCACATACCCTGTCCTCTTCCACGCCCACCTCTCCAACCCCAACTATGCCCTCACTGACTCCCTCTTCTCCGTCCCATTCACCATAACACCACGCCCTAAGCAACCACTGCGACTCTCCCTCACCTCCACTTCCGCCATCTACGGTGATGACCTCCCAATAGCCATAACTCCCGATATTCCCGGCACCCTCACCTCCTCTCCCACAACACCTCTCTCTGTCGGCACACACTCCCTCTCCCTGCACTTCCTCCCCCAAGACACACTCGACTATTCCCCCATCGACACTACCCTATCCATCACCATCTTGCCCCGCACACTCTCCCTATCCTCTACCCCTACACTCCCCTCTCGCCTCTACGACGCCACATCCACCCTCACCACACCATCACTCCCCACCCTCATCTCCACTAATCTCCTACCCTCCGATGCAATCCCCGCCATCTCCTTCACCATCGACTCCTCGGCTGTGAAACCCTCCCCCGGCACTTACCCCGTCCTCTTCCATGCCCACCTCTCCAACCCCAACTATGCCCTCTCCGACTCCCTCTTCTCCGTCCCATTCACCATAACACCACGCCCTAAGCAACCACTGCGACTCTCCCTCACCTCCACTTCCGCCATCTACGGTGATGACCTCCCAATAGCCATAACTCCCGATATTCCCGGCACCCTCACCTCCTCTCCCACAACACCTCTCTCTGTCGGCACACACTCCCTCTCCCTGCACTTCCTCCCCCAAGACACACTCGACTATTCCCCCATCGACACTACCCTATCCATCACCATCTTGCCCCGCACACTCTCCCTATCCTCTACCCCCACACTCCCCTCTCGCCTCTACGACGCCACAACCACTCTCACCACACCATCACTCCCCACTCTCATCTCCACTGATCTTCACCACTCCGACACTATCCCCGCCCTCTCCTTCACCATCGACTCCTCGGCCGTGAGACCCTATCCCGGCACATACCCCGTCCTCTTCCATGCCCACCTCTCCAACCCCAACTATGCCCTCACTGACTCCCTCTTCTCCGTCCCATTCACCATAACCGTCGCACATCAGCCCATCCCAACCCTCACTCCCTCCTCCCTATCCACCCTCACCAAAGTCTACGACGGCACAATATCCCTCCCCCTTGCCGACCTTGTTCCCCTCTCTCCCTACGCCCAAATCTCCGCCGCACGCCTTGCATCTTCTAACGTGGGCGACCACGCCATCTTTGTGGACATTGTCTCTACCGACCCTTACGTCCTCTTCCCCAACGACTCCACCACTATCTCCAACTACCCCTATCCCGCACAAGGCACGATAACGCCATGCCCCCTGTCCCTCGTCGGCGAAATGTCCTCACCGGGCAAATCCTACGACGCTACAACCATCGTTCCCGATTCCATTGTCAACCTACCATCAATATCGGGGATTATTAATAACGAAAAAGTGCGTATTGCTATTCAGTCGCTATCATTCGCATCAAAAGACGCCACAGATAACACCATTACCGCCACAATATCACTATCGGGGGCGGATGCCGACAACTATACCCTCCCCACAACTCAAATCTCCTGCCCCGCCACTATATCACCACTCCAACTCTACGCCACAGCACCCATATTCTCCTCTACATCCAAAGAGTACGACTCCTCCATAGCCACACCCTCCGTCATATCCGCCCCTACCCCTATCGGCATCATCCCCTCCGACGATGTCACCCTCTACTTCACCGCCCGCTACGACTCACCCAATCCTGGCCCTCGCACCATCATCGTCTCCTACTCCCTCTCTGGTGCCGATGCTCACAACTACCTCGCCCCCGCACCTATATCCATTCCATCGGAGATAACCACCCCCGAGCCAACACCTGAACCCGAACCAGAGCCTGAACCAACTCCTACGCCAACGCCCAAGCCAACGCCAACGCCCATATCCGCATCACTCGTAATCTCCAACTCCAACAGCTCTGCACCCAACGATGCCTTCTGCCCAGGCGAGCAACTGACCCTGTCGCTCAGCGTCTCCTCTGGTGAACCCGTAGCCTTCTCTCTCGCCTCATCCTCGCCCGCCATACACGACGTGCCTCTCTCGCCCATACCCGACGACTTCATCATCCGTATTCCCATAACCTCGTCATCATCCTACGGACTGGCAACCGCCCTACTCGCCCTATTCGACTCCTCGCGTGTCGCCACAACACAGATACCCCTCTCCCTCACCATACGCCCCGGCACCTCCTTCGTCGACTTCTCCTACGGCAACACCCTCTCTATCTGCGACCCCTCACGTTTCACCTCCTTCCAGTGGATGTCCAACAACTCCCCCATAGCCGCCGCCACAAAGCCCTCCTACTACGCCAACCCCCTCGCCCCCGCCGCCTACACATGCCGTGTCGTCACACCCGACGGCCTATCACTCCAAACATGCCCACTCGTCATCAACGCCTCCCCCACAACCCCCGTCACACTCTCCGTGACCCCAAACCCCGTGCGCACCTGCTCACCCTTGACCATACGACTTGCCAATGCGGGTCAGACCCTGTCCGTCAAAGTGTTCGACACCTACGGCAATCCCCAAGAAACACACACCGTCCTCAATGGCGCGCCCTTCACCATCACTGTCGACCAGGGCACATATATCCTCCTCGTATCCGACGGCAACACCTCGGCTGTCAGCAAGATACTCGTCAAATAGCCCATTTTGTTCAGTATACTGAATAAAACCACTGCCTTTTGCCCCCATCAGCAACCATCGGCGGCAACTAATGGTGAGGTGTAAAGACGTTGAACGTCTTTACTAACAGTTAGGACTCTCCAGAGGAGAGAGGCTATGGCAGGGCGAGGGAAAGATAGCGTTATTGTGAAAGTTGAGAGGAAACCGCCCCAGCCCTATACACCCTTATCTCATTTTGCATATATTCGCGTAAACATTGTGAGCCATGTGGGGTGCTGAGGACGCTCGGCTGAGATTATACCCAGACAACCTGATTCAGGTAATGCTGACGAAGGGACGATAGGCGAATTATTAGATACGGGGCCGCACCACCTCGACACATCCCACATTTAGCTTCAATGTCTCCCCGACGATCCACCATAGAGACGTGGATTGGTGAGCGTTTTGCCCTTAATCTACTCACGAATATGAACATCTTAGTAAACGACAGACCTACCGAGTTTGACGGCTCGACGGTGGCGGATCTCGTGGCGCAGCTTGGGTTGCCTCAGAACGGGGTCGCCGTGGCCATTGGCATGGAGATCGTGGCACGCACGGAATGGGCGCATAAGGCTATTGCCGAGGGCGACAAGGTGATGATTATCAGAGCCGCGAGTGGCGGGTAGGAAGTCACGCCGCGCTATTGGTTAACGAACATTGGATGATACATAAACTCTCTTATAAATGAGCAATCTTATAATAGCGGGCAAGGAGTTCGGCTCGCGCCTCTTCCTTGGAACAGGCAAGTTCTCCACCAACGACGTCATGAGAGACGCCATAGCCGCCTCTGGCACGGAGATGGTAACCGTGGCCATGAAGCGTATAGACATGTCGAACGCGGAGGACGACATGCTCGCCCATATCAAGGCTCCCAACATCAACCTGCTGCCCAACACCAGCGGTGTGCGGACGGCCGAGGAGGCTGTGTTTGCCGCCAAGCTGTCGCGTGAGGCATTTGGCACGGAATGGCTGAAGCTGGAGATACACCCTGACCCTCGCCATTTGCTGCCCGACCCCGTAGAGACGCTCCGTGCCACAGAGGAGCTCGTCAAGCTGGGTTTCAAGGTGCTGCCCTATTGCCAGGCTGACCCTGTGTTGTGCAAGCGTTTGGAGGAGGTCGGGGCGTCGACCGTGATGCCCCTTGCCGCGCCTATTGGCACCAACAAAGGGCTAGTGACGCTGGAGTTCTTGCAGCTCATCATAGCTCAGAGCCATGTGCCTGTGGTTGTCGACGCGGGGCTGGGCGCGCCAAGTCATGCGGCAGCGGCTATGGAGCTGGGCGCGGATGCCGTGCTGGTCAATACGGCCATAGCCGTGGCGGCAGACCCTGTGGCGATGGCCGCCGCATTCAAGCAGGCTGTGGAGGCCGGGCGCGCGGCATACGAGGCGGGGTTGCCTGCCGTGCTCGACACGGCCGAGGCGAGCAGCCCACTGACGTCGTTCCTCAACTAAGAGAGGCGAGGCGTGCGTTTTATATAGCTCCCCTATCGTATCACCCCAAGAAACACGTACTTAGAGTGAAAGACAATATAAAAATCTCGTTTCCTAACAGCGAGAAGGTCTATGTCGATGGTGTTCTCTTCCCGGACATCCGCGTAGGCATGCGACGAGTGAATTTGACACCTACCGTCACTATTGACGGCGACGGCAAAGAGAGGCGCCGTGAGAACGCCCCTGTGCTGGTGTATGACACGAGCGGGCCGTTTGGCGACAAGGACGCCAAAATCGACTTGAAGAAGGGGTTGCCTCGGCTTCGTGAGCCGTGGATAGAGAAACGCGGTGGCGTGGAGCGGTTGGAGCGGCTGTCGTCGGAGTATGGGCGTGAGCGGTTGGCGGACAAGTCGCTCGACCACCTCCGATTTGAGCATATAACGCCCCCCTTGCGCGCCAAAGAGGGTGCGCACGTATCGCAGATGTATTACGCCAAGAGAGGCGTAATAACGCCCGAAATGGAGTATGTGGCGATACGCGAGAACATGAATTGCGCGGAGCTTGGCATTGAGACGCATATCACGCCGGAGTTTGTGCGCGAGGAGATAGCCCAGGGGCGTGCCGTGCTGCCAGCCAACATCAACCATCCTGAGGCGGAGCCTATGATTATCGGGCGTAGCTTCTTGGTCAAGATCAACACCAATATCGGCAACTCTGCCACCACGAGCAGTATAGACGAGGAGGTGGAGAAGGCCGTGTGGAGTTGCAAGTGGGGTGGCGACACGCTTATGGACTTGTCGACGGGCGACAATATCCATGAGACGCGCGAGTGGATTATACGCAACTGCCCCGTGCCGGTGGGGACTGTGCCGATGTATCAGGCTATGGAGAAGGTGCATGGCAAGGCGGAGGACTTGACTTGGGAGCTATTCCGTGACACCCTCATTGAGCAATGCGAGCAGGGGGTGGACTATTTCACTATCCACTGCGGTATCCGCCTGCAGAACATCGGGCTTGCGGACATGCGGTTGACGGGCATGGTGAGTCGTGGTGGGTCGATAATATCGACGTGGTGCAGGTATCATCAGAAGGAGAGCTTCTTGTATGAGCATTTTGATGACATCTGCGACATTTGCGCCCAATATGACGTAGCGATTTCGCTTGGTGACGGGCTTAGGCCCGGGTGCACGCACGACGCCAATGACGCGGCGCAGTTTGCCGAGCTGGACACGATGGGCGAGCTTGTGGAGCGGGCGTGGACTAAGGATGTCCAGGCATTCATTGAGGGGCCAGGGCATGTGCCTATGCACAAGATACGCGAGAATATGGAGCGTCAGATTGAGAAGTGCCATGGCGCGCCGTTTTACACCCTTGGGCCGCTTGTCACGGACATTGCGCCGGGATATGACCATATCACGAGCGCGATAGGCGCGGCGCAGATAGGGTGGCTTGGTACGGCGATGTTGTGCTACGTGACGCCCAAGGAGCACTTGGGGCTGCCAAGCAAGGAGGATGTGCGGACGGGCGTGGTGACGTATAAGATAGCCGCCCATGCCGCCGACCTTGCCAAGGGGCACCCCGGGGCGACGTTGCGAGACGACGCTTTGAGCCTTGCCCGGTTTGAGTTCAGGTGGAAAGACCAGTTCAATTTGAGCCTTGACCCGGAGCGCGCGTTGGAGTATTTCAAGGCTGGCGGACATCAGGATGGCGAGTATTGCACGATGTGCGGGCCTAATTTCTGCGCCATGCGCATCAGCCGTGATATGCGGAAGATGGGCAAGGGATGCTAAAGTTTATCATTAATCGAGAATTATGTTTTCTGATGAATTGCTAAAGATATCGTGGGAGGAGACCACGGATAAGATATACAGCAAGACGGAGGCCGACGTGGCACGTGCTTTGGCTAAGCCGAAGTGCGACATTGAGGACTTCATGGCGATGATTTCGCCGGCGGCGGCGCCTTATTTGGAGCAGATGGCGCGGCTAAGCCAAAAGTATACGTTGCAACGTTTTGGCAAGACGATACAGATGTTCATCCCGTTGTATACAACCAACTCGTGCACCAACTCGTGCGTGTATTGCGGATTTCACGTGTCGAACCCTATGAAGCGCACGATATTGACGATGGAGGAGGTGGAGAACGAATACAGGGCGATAAAGAAGCTCGGGCCGTTTGAGAATATCCTGCTGGTGACGGGCGAGAACCCGGCGAAGGCTGGCGTGGATTATATCAAGAGGACGGTGGAGATTGCCCGCAAATATTTCTCGAACATCAAGATTGAGGTTATGCCGCTGAAGGCTGAGGAGTATAAGGAGATTGCGGATGCGGGGATGAATGGCGTGATTTGCTTTCAGGAGACTTATCACCGCGAGCGGTATAAGGTGTATCACCCGAGGGGCATGAAGAGCAACTTTGAGTGGCGCGTCAATGGTTTTGACCGTATGGGCCAGGCGGGGGTCCACTCGATAGGCATGGGCGTGCTTGTGGGTCTTGAGGAGTGGCGGACGGATATGACGATGATGGCGTATCATTTGCGTTATTTGGAGACGCACTACTGGAAGACGAAGTATAGCGTGAACTTTCCTCGGATGAGGTCGTCGGAGAATGGCGGATTCCAGCCTAACGTCGTCATGAGCGACAAGGAGTTGGCTCAGTTGACGTTTGCGTTCCGTATATACGACCATGATGTTGACATCAGCTACTCGACACGTGAGCCGGCGGGGATACGCGACCACATGTGCGCACTTGGTGTGACGACGATGAGCGCGGAGAGCCATACTGAGCCGGGTGGTTACTATTCGTATCCTCAGACGTTGGAGCAGTTCCACGTGTCGGATAACCGCAAGACGGCGGATGTGGCGGCGGCTATCAGGCGTGCTGGTCGTGAGCCGGTGTGGAAGGATTGGGATGACGTGATGAATTGACGCGGCGAGTGTCGAGATACGCCGGTTAGTGAGTAGGGACGGGGTGTTGCCTCGTCTCTACTTTTGTTTTTGGGCGCGTGGGGGTGGGGAAAATGTTAAAATTGGGTATGGTGTGGTTTTGTAATATGGTGAGGGTTAGTGTGTTGATGGATATTTTTGGGTTGAAAATTTGGGGTTGATGCTTCTGGTATGCTTCTTTTATGCACCTGTGTAGGAGTTGTGGAGGAGTTTTGTAGGATGTTGGTAGGAGTTGGGGATGTTCGCGCAAAAGCCTTGTATTTACGCTATGTATGTTCCGCCATTCAATATATGCGCTGATATAATCAATCTGATAGCTGATATTTCCGCCCAGATTGAGCGTTACGCCATACGCCTTGAGCGTGAGGACGGCCTGCGGCTACGTAAGGCTAACCGCATAAAGATGATACAGAGTTCACTTGCCATTGAGGGTAACACGCTGTCGGAGGAGGGGGGTGCGTAACGCGATAAGGGCGTATGATTTGTTCTCGTCGCTCGACCCGTTCAAGGAGAGTGATTTGCTGCGTGCGCATGGCATATTGATGGAGTCGCTTGTTGACGACGCAGGCAAGTATCGCGCGAGTGGCGTGGGAGTTTTTGGAGAGACGGGGATGGTTCACCTTGCCCCTCCCGCCGGGGCGCGTGGCGGGGCTTATGGGGGATTTGTTCGAGTGGCTCGGGGATTCGAGGGGTCATCTGCTTATCCGGTCGTGCGTGTTCCACTATGAGTTTATACATCCGTTTGTTGACGGTAACGGTCGCACGGGTCGGCTATGGCAGTCGCTGATACTTAGTCGTCTGCATCCACTCTTCGCCCATCTTCCGGTGGAGAATATGGTATTCGCCAATCAGCAGGCCTACTATGAGGCCATAGCGCAAAGCACCAAGGAGGGGCTGTCGGAGCCATTTATCCTCTTTATGTTGTCGAAGATATTGCGGTCACTGAAACTTCATCAGGGTGGGCGACTTAACCCTCAGTCGGTAGACAATAAAATGTCCAATACCCAGCTTGTTGTACTCTCTCTTCTCAAGAAGGATCCATACCTCACGATCGCTAAGATAGCGGAGAGGTCGTCGCTCTCCACGGCCACTGTCAAGAAGGCACTTGCCGCACTTAAGGTCGCCAAGCGTATATCGAGGGTTGGGAGTAATAAGTCGGGGTATTGGGTTGTGGAGTAGGGGTCAGCTCATCCTTTCTCCTACGCCCCATAATGGCACGTTCTTCATCCAGCCCTCGTCTTTATGTGGCAGTAGTGAGTAGCGTAGGGCTTTGAGAGTTGGGTTCTTGTCGACGAATGTACGCAAGGACTTTGAGTTGACGTTGACCGACGATTTCACCTCTATGGGTACAATCCTGTCGGCGCACTGCACTATGAAGTCTATCTCGACGCGTGAGTCGTTGCTGCTGTAATAGTATATGGGCAGTTCCTTGATTTTCAGTTGGCTCATCACATATAGCTCGGTGAATGCGCCCCTATATTCGGTCATCATTGTGTCCTTCAGCAGTATGGTGTCGGCTGGGACATCGACCATGGCACCCATAAGTCCCACATCGAGAGTGAATAATTTGAACACGTCCTGTTGCTCGTAGAACTTCAGTGGCATGGTTGGGGACGTCGTCCGGCAAACCTTATAGACCAGTCCCGCGTCTATAAGCCACTGTATCGCCACCTCGAACTCGCTCGCCCTTGCGCCCTTGCGCATAGCCCCGTAGATGAATTTCTTGTTCTCTTTGGCCAATTGGGATGGTATGCTGTCCCAAACCATGTTTATCCTCGGTACGACCGCGACGGGGGCATGCTTCGAGAAGTCACGGCGATAGTCGAACAGAATCTGCTTTTGCATGGCGCGCACTTCGGTCAAGTCCCTATTATTCACGAACGCCGACACCACGGCGGGCATTCCTCCCACGTAGTAGTACTGCCTCAACAGGTCAGTCAGCCGCCCTGCGAGGGCATCCATGGCGGTTGTGTCGTCGCCTCGGAGTATGCTGACAAGCATTTCCTCGCCCATGACAAGCAGGAATTCCTCGTAGCTCATTGGGTACATCTTGAGCATCTCGACCTTACCCACCGGGAACGACGCCCCACTATGCAACGATATGCCAAGCAACGAGCCTGCCACTGCCACGTGATATTCGGGCGCATTCTCGCTAAAGTATTTCAGTGAGTTGAGCGCCTTGGGATTCTCTTGTATCTCGTCGAATATAATCAACGTCTCACCCTTAACTATCCGCTCCTTGGTCAGGGCAGAGAGTTGCAATATGATACGGTCTATGTCGTAGTCGGTGCTGAATATGGCGTCAACCATGGTGTTGGCGTCACAATTCACGTAGGCCACGTTCTTGTATCTTAGCCGGCCGAACTCACGCAAGATGTAGGTTTTGCCCACCTGCCTTGCCCCGTTCAAGATGAGGGGCTTACGTCCTGGTTTCTCTCTCCATTTGTCTAATTCCTTCAGTATCTCTCTTTCCATTGTCTATCAATATTTTACTATGCAAATCTACATTTTTTCGCGCATCCCTACCGTCTATCAGCACACTTTTTCGCGCATCCTTACGCCCATTCACTACATTTTTTCGCGCATCCTCGCCTCTCGTTCCACTCTACCATATCCACACTCCCTTGCACTCCACGCCAATATTGCCTACATTTGCCAATAATCATCAAATCTATTAATCTATGTCCCTCGAACGACTCTCCCTGATACCGGTAGCCCTTGCTGCCACACTCTCCCTTGCCAACGCACAGTCTAACGATGGCCCATACCTCACCATCGACCAGTTGCCCGACGCCACGGTCTTCCTTCCCGCCCCACCCGACACTGCCGATGCCGCCTTCTTCAACGACTGGCTCGTCTATAACCGTGGGCTGCAGACCCGCCCTACCCCGCGTGGTGAGCAGGCTAAGGCCGATGCGGAGTATTCTTGGCAATACATTGCCCGCTACTATTCGCAGGTGATGGGGTTCGAGATATCGCCCGAGAAGACTCCCGCCATATATCGGCTCCTTAGCCGTGCCGCACATACGGGCGGTGACTCTGCTCATAAGCCTAAAGTGCATTATATGCGGCGTCGCCCTTTCATGGTATTCCATCAGCATACCATGAACCCCGACCATGAGCCAGGATTGTCGCGCAACGGGTCATATCCATCGGGCCATACCGCTATGGGATGGACCGCGGCACTCATACTTGCCGAGGTCAACCCCGATAAGCAAGACAGTATACTCTATCTTGGCTACCAGTATGGTCAGAGCCGGACTATCGTCGGTGCGCACTGGCAGTCGGATGTGGATGCCGGTCGTGTGGCAGCCAGCGCTGCCGTGGCACGTATGCACTGCTCGCCCGACTTTCAGGCCGACATGGCAGCTGCTAAAGCCGAATGTTCTAAGATACTCGGCAAAGGCACATCCCAAGGGCCTAACATGATGGCCCCGGAGAACGCTAAGCGTCGACGGATGGGGAAATAAACCTGACTGACAACCCGACTAACACAGCAATCCCAGGCCTCTCGCAATATGCCACGAGACCTGGGATACTCTCTGTCTGATGATCGTGAAGACTACTTTGCAGACACTGGCCGCACGCTCACGCCCATATAACGTGTTGTGCTGAACACCGTCTGATATGAGTCATTAAAGCGTAGGCAATAAACATCGCCCTCCGCAGCGTCAATACCGCTCGCCCAATAATATCCATAACCTCCCGCATAGTTCAACCTGTCGTATTCGCAATAGCCCGCCGCCGGGAGGAAAATATTCTTCTGTGCGTCCTTCTTGTTGCTCACCACATAACCTGCTTGTTCTGAGTCATACTCCCCGGCTGCCTTCCATTCCCAATTGCATTTGTCGCAAAGCTCTTGCCACTCTGCCTTGGTCGGCATGCGCCATGCCTCGCCCCACTTTGCCGTTGCCACGTCGTCGGCCGCCTCGAGAGTGCTAAGCCCGTCCTTGCCATCGTACTTCGTCACCACATTCTCCTTCTTGTCATAAAACGCGTAGTTTCTTTGTAGGTAACTCGTCTTGCCTGCCGTCTCTCCCCATGCGAAATAATTACCCCTCTCAGACTCTGTCGACACACCTACGTTATGCGACGCCCATAACACCGACACACCCAGATCTACCGCTGTACCTACCGTGCCGCTCTCAGTCATGGCTGGAATAGGCGTGTATTCTATCGTCTTCTCATCATCATCGTCGCACGAGGCGAGACTCACTGATAACCCAATAATGGTCACCGCAATAGCTAATCTTCTCATTCTTCTGATTTTAGTGAATTATTCAACATGAAGGGATTAGGTTGTCCGCACTGTTGCGAACAGCGGCGAAGTTACTTAATAAAATAGGGGGGGCTTAACAAGTGTTAATTATCATCTTCTTCGCATTTTTCTTCATACTCCCTCCATCTCCCCACTACACCATCGACACCAGCTCCTCCTTTCCATACCCCCCCAAGCACTGCGACACCACCAAAACCCATCTTGCGGCACTCCCCCACCCTATCAACCGTGATACCCCCTAACGCCACGACATTCTCGCCTATCACACCCTCCTTGCGTGCATTCTCCAAATCCTCAGCCGTGAAACCTGCCCTATATCCATGCTTAGAGATGCTGTCGTATATCGGGCTCAGAAAAGCATAGTCCACACTGCCTCTCACACTCCGCAACTCTTCCACGCTATGACATGACGCACTGACCCTGCCGCTCCACCCTGTCGGTGTGGCAGGTCTGCCCGCACTCAGATGATAGCCACCCACTCCATACCGTTCCGCAACCTCGGGCAGATAGTGCACAGTGAGGCGACCCCAATACCGCTCATCTATCCCCTCAATAAGTCTCCCCAACGCTTCCGCCGCCATGCCAGGCTTACGCAGATGCAATATCTCCATGCCCGCACTGAATAACGCATTTAGTGTCTCCTCCTCATCCTCAAATGTCTCGGGCCACGATATAACAACCAACTTCATCTCGTGATGCGTCTAAAAAATGCGCTGAGAGCGTCGCATTTCGACTTCTCAGCGCATGTATGATACCGATTATCTACGGTTAACTAAGTCCGCCAATACGGCCATTCTCGTCAATGTCTATATTCTCGGCCGCAGGGTGCAAGGGCAAGCCGGGCATCCTCATCATGTCGCCCGCCAACGGGATGATGAACCGTGCGCCCGCCGCAAGCTCCACGCCACGTATATGCAACGTGTGCTTGCCGGGTCTTCCCACTTGCTTTGGGTCGTCGGTAAACGAGTATTGCGTCTTGGCTATGCACACTGCCGCATCGTCAAGCCCTATCTCGCGTGCCTCTTGCAGATCCTTCAATGCCTTGGGCGCATACTCCACGCTCTCGGCTCCATAGATTCCCTTAGCTATCTTCTCTATCTTCGTCTCCAATGGCTCACTCCACGAATAGAGCGGTTTGAAGTCGCTACGTCCACTCTCCGCCTCCCTGACTACCTGCTCCGCCAGCTCCTTAGCTCCCTTTCCTCCCTCACCCCACACGTTGGCTACGACAGCCTCTACACCCCAACCCTTGCATGCCGTCTTTATAGCGTCAAGCTCCGCAGCTGTATCTGCCGCGAACTTGTTTATCGCCACAACCACCCTCACACCATATCCCAACATGTTCTTCACGTGCCTCTCCAAGTTATGAGCACCCTCTATCACGGCCTCCACATTCTCCTTGCCCAAGTCGATCTTAGCCACGCCGCCATGCATTTTCAACGCCCTTGCCGTGGCAACGACCACGATGACCGACGGACGCAGCCCACCCGCCTGGCACTTGATGTCGAGGAATTTCTCACCGCCCAAGTCGGAACCGAAACCTGCCTCCGTGACGACATAGTCCGCTAAAGACAATCCCATCTTAGTGGCAATCAAAGTGTTCGTTCCCTGTGCTATATTGGCGAATGGACCACCGTGCACTATCGCCGGGGTATGGCCTATGGTCTGCACCAAGTTGGGCATGATGGCATCCTTCAGCAGTGCCGCCATAGCACCCTCGGCTTTGAGGTCGCGTGCCCTGACTATCTCGCCCGAGTATGTCCTCCCCACGTATATGTTGCCCAACCTTTCCTTCAGATCACGCATATCCTTCGACAAGCACAATATCGCCATTATCTCCGATGCCGCCGTGATGTCGAAACCCGTCTCACGTGGCACACCTTGCATCTTGCCTCCCAAACCTATGACTAACTTGCGCAACGCCCTGTCGTTCATGTCCATGACGCGCTTCCATACTACGCTCCTCGGGTCTAAGTCCACCAGCGCACGCTTACCAAAATGCAGTGCGTTGTCTACCATGGCGGCCAAGAGGTTATGAGCCTTTTCCACGGCGTTGAAGTCGCCCGTGAAATTCAGGTTGATATCCTCCATAGGCACCACCTGGCTATATCCTCCCCCTGCAGCTCCCCCCTTGACACCAAACACTGGCCCTAACGACGGTTCACGGAGTACCGCCACGGTCTTCTTGCCCACGAGACTCAACCCGTCGGCCAAACCTATCGATACAGTCGTCTTGCCCTCTCCTGCGGGAGTAGGGGTGATAGCAGTGACCAGCACTAAACGAGCTTTACCAATCTTTTCCTCGTCTATCAGACCAAGCGGCAGCTTCGCCTTATATCGCCCGTATGGCTCCAAGACATCCTCGCCTACTCCTAACTTTGCGGCCACCTCACGTATTGGCAGCTTCTCGGCCGATGCCGCTATCTCTATGTCCGTCATGTTCCTTTTGCTAATTGTTGTGTTCACAAAGGTAACCTTAAATATCACATATTTCCCCTACACCGTTCAAAATAGCACAACCACCACTTCTGGCATACACGCAAAAAAAAGAGCCGCTCCCTTTGCAGGAAACGGCCCCTTGTGTTCAGTTATCGTAGGTTAGACTATTAGTCCCAAGTCTCACCAGATACGTCAATCTTCAAGACAGAGTCAGAAGAAGCCATGATGATACCGCTGATGGTGATGTGCGTAGGATCTGCTTCATCCTGGTCGAGAGAATAGGTTGCGATGCACTCAGTCGTGGTGATGATGCAATTGGGATAAACGTGAGCCTTATTAGGTGCGTTGTTGATTTTATCACTCTTCGCCTTCTGGATGGTCTCAATGTAAAGCTCATCAACCTTAGGATTTTTCACGTCTGCACACTTGTCGTCCTTCAAAACAGCCTCAATGACATCAAGGTTGTCAGGAGCAGCGGAAATGGTGAAGTTCTCCTTCTTGCAGAAAGAGAGATAAGAACCAAGGGTCTTGTTAGCAGAAGTACCTGCCTCAAAATAGTATTCCTGACCTACGGTAGTCGTCTTGGTCGTGTTCATGCGAGTGCGCACCTCAAGAGTATAGATACCTACAGGAATGTTGGAGGAAGCGAGTGTGGTTGTCCAAGTCTTGCCGTTCTCGGTGCGCTCCTTCTCATCTTCACTGCCAGCAAGGAGGTCATACTCAGTACCATCCTGAGCGGTCAAGACGAACTTTTTCAGTTTCTTGTTGGTGGTGACGGTGCCAGAGATAGTGATAGTGCCATCATTGTTTGCCTTGGCGGTGAGATAGTCGAGGTTGAACTGCTCAGCGATCTCAGCTGCGTCATCCTCACCCTCTTCGTCCTCGGTGCAAGCCGTGAAAGAGGTGGCCATCATGCTGCAGCAAAGAGCTGCTGCAGCATACTTCAGAAATGTCTTCTTCATTTTCTGGTTTGGTGTTTTGTTATTGATTAAGTAGTTATCAGCGCGAATATAATACCAAATACATTCTACGCTCCAAAAGTTCTATTTTTTATGACTATTTATGAGTCACAAATCACACCCTATTACGCCTCCCCCACCAAAAGGTTTCATACCCAACCGAAATTAGAGCAACAATCATGCCACAATACTCACGACTCGTCCAATTTCCCTAAATTGCTACTATATATTCTCTAATTTAATTATTATTATCTCCATTTGCGGTGATATTTTCCAAAATACTTTTATTTTTCTCGTAATGCTGAATATACCAACCCACCCCTGCTCTTTCCTAATACTTCCTCCAACGACTCTAAGCTTGCCCCACGGATTCCCTCTATACCGCCAAATGCTCGCATCAAGGCTTCCTTGCCCTTCTCGCCCAAGCCCTTTATTCCATCCAACTCAGAACCTAACATAGCCTTGCTCCTCTTCTTCCTGTGGAACTCCACCGCCACCCTGTGCACCTCATCCTGTATACGTGTGAAGAACCCAAACACGCCCCCACTTCTCCCCACGTCCACCACCTTAGGCGGAAAACCTACCAATACCTCGTTAGTCCTATGTCTCGAATCTTTAGCCAAACCTATGATATTCAACGTAATACCCAAGTCATCTATTGCTTTACGCATCACCTCCATTTGCCCCATGCCACCATCTGCCACCACCAAATCGGGCATCTCTGTGCCCTCTGCCAACAGTCTCGCATAGCGCCTATGCACCACCTCATACATCGATGCATAATCGTCTGGTCCTTCCACTGTCTTGATGTTAAACAGCCTATACTCGCTGCGGCTCGGTCTGCCATCCCTATACACCACGCAAGCCGCCACGGCACTTGTGCCCTGTATGTTCGAGTTGTCAAAGCACTCTATATGTCGTGGCATAACATTGAGACCTAACATCTCCTTGACCTGTATCAGCAACTTTTCCTCCCTCGTGGCTCTGCTCCTATTAGCCTCCTCCTTCAGCAACTCGAGTTTATACATCCTCACATTCTTCTCCGACAGCTCCAATAATCGCCTCTTATCCCCACTGATAGGCACAGTGACGATCACTCCCCTAAACTCAACATCGGGTCTCTCCCCCACTACTATCTCTTTCTGTAATATTCCACTCCGCTCCTTTATGCTCTCTATTCCATACGACAGCACCTCTGCGTCCGTCTCCTCCATGCCCCTCTTAAATCGCATTGTGTAGGACGACACCACCTGTCCCTCCTGCACCCTCATGAAGTTCACGTAGCTCTCCCCCTTCTCTTCGTCCCTTGCAGTTGCAAACACGTCACAACTCAACGTCGTGTTACCAGCAACCAACGAGCGACTCTGATACTCGCCAAGTCTCTCTATGCGTCTTTTCCACACCTCCGCCCTCTCAAACTCAAGCTCCTCTGCCGCCTCGGCCATCTTCTCTCGCATGCTTCGCAATACTGGCCCTATACTGCCCCGCAATATGTTTCTTACGCTCTCTATATACTCCCCATACTTCTCATCCGTCACCAGACCCTCGCACGCACCCTCGCACAGTTTCAGGTGGTATTTCAGGCATACCCTATACTTTCCCGACTCTATTTTCTCTTTGCTTAGGCATAATGCGCATTGCCTTAAAGGATAAAGCCCTTTAATGACATCCATAATATCCCTCACCTTGCCCATACTCGGATATGGCCCGTAATAGACACTACCGTCCCTCACGTGCCTTCTTGTCAAAACAACCCTTGGGAATGGCTCGTTCAATATAGCCACCCAAGGGTAAGTCTTGTCGTCTTTCAGCAATATGTTATACTGGGGCTTGTGCTTCTTGATGAGGTTGTTTTCCAGCAGCAACGCATCCTCTTCGTTATTCACCACGATATGCTTAATGTCGCATATCTTGCTCACCAAAATCTGTGTCTTTGGTGTCTGCTGCTTCTTCATGAAGTATGACGACACCCTCCTGCGCAAGTTCTTCGCCTTGCCTACGTATATTATCTTCCCTCCTTTGTCGAAATACTGGTATACTCCCGGCTGCTCGGGCAACACCCTCATCATCTCCTTGAGCCGTTCCAGCCTCTCGTCGTCACTCTTCTCTGCCACGGCCTATTTCTTGAACAGCTCCGTGAATGCGAATTTATCCACGTCGAAGAGACCCTTGTCTCCAATCTTCAACTTCGGTATCACAAGGAGGCTCATGAATGCCATCGTCATGAAGGGAGAGGTTAATGTGACACCGTTCCTCATCTTCGCTATTGCCACAAGCCTCTCGTACTTATCTGCCACCTTCTCCCACTGCTCGGATGTCATAAGTCCAGCCACAGAGAGTTGTAATCTGCTCGGCTTGCCACCCTCCTCCACTACCACTATACCACCTTTCATTCCGAACATCACCTCTGCCGCCTTGCGCATGCTCTCCACGTCATGCCCTATCACTACCACATTGTGCGAGTCGTGCGCTATACTCGATGCCATGGCACCACGCTTCAGTCCTGTACCTTTGATATAACCGTTGACCACTGGAGCCTCCTTATACCTGTTTATCACAGCTATCTTCACTATATCCCGCTCCACGTCACTCTCTATCTCTTGACCTTTACCTACACTCACCTTCCACTCATACTCCTCGCTCACCAATTGATCTTTCACCAATCCTATTACCCTTAGTGTGACATCATTCTCTGGTGAGATGACCTTGAAATCGTCATCGGTGAAAGACCTCTCTATGAAATTATTCAACCTTTCCGACCTGCCAGGCCTCGACATCACGCCCTGCTCCTCATCATACTCCCTGTTGCCGTTGATATATGTGGCTCGCACATCGAACTTCTCCAAATCACTGACAAGCACAAAGTCCGCCTTATCGCCCACCTGCACACGCCCCACATCCAACTTATAGTGCTTAATGGGATTTAGTGTCAACATCTTGAATATGTCGTACACCTCGATTTTCTCACGCCTTGCTCGCCTATAAAACTTGTCAATATGGCCTCTCGCCCTGATATCGTCAGGATGAGCGTCATCCGTGCACGCCATGATATTATCAATATCCGACTTCATCAACGGAGCCAAAGCGTCGAGGTTACGTGCCGCACTACCCTCCCTCACTAATATCTTCATGCCTTGTCGCAACTTAGCCTTAGCCTCCTCGAACGTGTAACTTTCATGGTCTGTCGACACTCCCTCGGCAACATACCTTCTCAATCTCTCGTCTGTAATTCCTGGTATATGTCCATCGACGGGCTTACCCATCTCACGAGCTATTGCCATTTCCTCCATCACCTTGGGGTCGTGCGCCAATAGTCCTGGATAGTTCATCATCTCGGCCAATGCCACACCATCGGGCAATAAACGCCTTATCTGCTCTGGGCCGAACTCCGCCCCGTTAGTCTCGAAAGGCGTGGCTGGCACACAACTCGGTATAGTGAAAAAGAACTTCAGTGCCGACTTCTTAGCGTCACGCATCATGAAGCGCACGCCCTCCTCACCCATTACATTCGCTATCTCGTGAGGGTCGCATACGACAGCCACTGTTCCCCTTTCTAACACCATTCGGGCGAACATTTGTGGGACGAGCATACTGCTCTCTATATGCACATGAGCATCTATCAGTCCTGGCACGCAATACATCAAGTCCTTTTGCACACCATCGCTTATTTTCTCAATTTTCCGTATTTGCTCATCGAATGTCATCTCGGCAGCGTACATGCGCCTACCAATAACATCCACATAATTTACTCGTATGCTCTTTTCCATATCTTATGCTTTTCTACAACTGATTCTCTTTTCAAATTCGTAGCAAGATAATCATTAATCCGATACCTCACCAATTCTTTTATTCCACAATAGTCCTAAATATGTCCCATTCTTACAATCTGTAATTATTTTCCCTTAATTCGGCCCTATATATTCATTCTCTTCCTCTGTTTATCCGCCTAATACTTTCAATCTATAATTTACGTCCCTTGTTCCACGTGAAACAGAGCAAGAATGGAATGTTGTGACATTATTCTCCCCTACCCTATTTTTTGAGAGAAATTATGAACAAAGTCTCTAATTCGTTATTAAATATACACCGCAGGCGGGAATCTCTAAATGTGTTACACACAATGTAGGTTAATTGATATGTTATGGGCAATGACTTTACAACTGTATGTAGTTTTCGCTTTTGCTTGATTAAGAGACCATATCCTTATCTTTATCTTTTATTCTGAAATAAATATCTTGTTTTTGTATTAGTAAGATAAACTAATTTCTTATTTCTTGCTTTCAGTTATTAATTTCATACCTACGTTCCACGTGAAACTGACAAACAACCATCACCTGCCTAATAGCACCAAGAGTATTGATATATCGGCTGGCGATACACCTGGTATGCGCATAGCTTGGTCAACAGTGGCAGGGTCTATTCGTTTTAACTTTTCCCTTGCCTCATAACTCAAACTCATCACGCTACTGTAATCAATCCTACCTCGTAATTGAATATTGTTATGACGTAGTATCTTGTCGGCCTGCAGACGCTCCTTCTCTATATAACCTCCATACTTTATTTCAATCTCTGCCGACTCGCTGATCTCCTCTCCTGTTTCACCAGCCTCATCAAGTAGACGGCCTACCTCGGGCATAACTGGGAGTAAATCCTTTACGTGTACTTGTGGTCGTGCCAATACTTGTTCCGCTCTCAGTGACTCACATGCCTCACTTGTGCGCAAGTGTTCTAATATAGGATTAAGTTCATCACGCTTCAAAAGCTTTCTCTCTAATATTCCCAATAAGCGACCCCGCATCTTCATCTTCTTCTTGTACCATGAATATTGCTCATCACTCACAAGTCCAAGTACCCTACCCTTCTCTGTCAACCTCTCATCGGCATTATCTTGTCGCAATAATATTCTATACTCCGCACGGCTTGTGAACATTCTATACGGTTCATCGACACCCTTAGTCACCAAGTCATCTATCAATACTCCTATATAGGCCTCGTCCCTCGTTAGCACAAACTCCTCCTCTCCCCTAATTTTCCTTACCGCATTGATGCCTGCGATGAGTCCCTGACCTGCCGCCTCCTCATATCCAGTTGTGCCATTAACTTGACCTGCCAAAAAGAGACCCTTTAGTACTTTGCTCTCCAAAGTATGATATAGTTGTGTAGGGTCGAAGAAATCATATTCTATGGCATAACCGGGTCTGATGACCTGTGCCTTTTCCAACCCTGGTATCTTCTCAAGTGCCCTTAATTGCACGTCCATGGGCAAGGAACTGCTGAAACCGTTGAGATAATATTCCATGGTGGTGACACCCTCTGGCTCTAAAAACAACTGATGCCTATCTTTATCAGCAAAGTTCACAAGCTTCGTCTCAATGCTCGGGCAATATCGGGGACCAATACTCTTAATAGTGCCATTGTACAAAGGTGAGTCGGCAAAGCCGGATCGCAATATCCGATGCACCTCCTCATTGGTGTAAGTGATGTAGCAGGCCTTCTGTTCAAGTGTTCTGTTCAATGCCTTGCCATACGAGAACTGGTGTCCCTCGATGTTTCCATACTGAGGTTCTAACCTTGAGAAGTCGATAGTCCGTCCATCAATTCTCACGGGTGTACCAGTCTTCATCCTTCCCATCTCTACACCAAGACTCGCTATTTGGTCGGACAACAAGAAAGACGCTTCATCGCCCATCCTACCTCCCGAGTAGTTAACCCTTCCAATATGGAGCAACCCGTTCAAGAAAGTACCAGCGGTCAATATTACAGCTTTGGCTTTGAACTCGGCACCCAGTTTTGTTCTTATCCCCTTAACAGTATCTTTTTCTATTATAAGGCTTGTAACGGCGTCCTGCCAAAGTCCAATATTTTCGACAGATTCCAATATTTCGCGCCAAGTAGTGGAAAATCTTGCCTTGTCACATTGCGAACGAGGGCTCCACATGGCAGGACCCTTGCTCATGTTAAGCATACGAAACTGTATCGATGTCAAATCTGTCACTCTGCCAGTCATGCCACCCAATGCGCTAATCTCACGCACTATCTGCCCCTTGGCTATGCCACCAATGGCAGGGTTGCAACTCATCATTGCCATCTTTGTTATATCGAGCGTGACTAGCAAGGTTTTCATGCCCATCTTAGCTGAGGCATGAGCTGCCTCACAACCCGCATGACCAGCACCCACTACTATCACATCGAATGTGAAATTCATATACTACTATATGTAATAAAAACAAACAAACAGGCGTACTATATCTCAAGCCGCCCGTCGGTATATCTTAGCCTGACAATCAGGCACTATCATTTACTCACCTTGGCTCTCATTGAGTGTTCGTCCTCAACAAGAGACTCTAATATGGATAACGCCTTCTCCTCGGCAGCCCTCATCTTCTTCTCGTCCTCGGAAGACTTATCCTTCAATCCACAGAGGTGCAACACTCCATGTATGATAACCCTATGCAACTCACGTTCAAAACTTGGCGCATATTGCTCTGCGTTAGTCTGAACAGTGTCGACTGAGATATACATGTCACCACTCACAACTCCGTCCTCATCATAGTCGAATGTGATGATGTCTGTGTAATAGTCATGTTGAAGGAATTGGCGGTTAACCTCCAATATTTTGTCGTCATTGCAGAAGATGTAGGACAGTTCACCTGGTTTAAGTCCGTATGTTTCAACGACTTGCCTTATCCACTTACGCAAGATAAGCTTACCTTTGAGCTTGAGGTCTACGTCCTCGACATTAAAGTATATCACTTCAAGTTGAATGTCAGGCGCACGTGACGCCCATTGTCGGAAAACTCTACCTCATCTGCCAAATGGCGCATCAAGAATATGCCACGGCCACAATCCTTCTCTATGTTCTCTATTGCCGTAGGGTCGGGCAGTGAGTCGGGGTCAAAACCATCGCCCTCGTCCTGCACATCGACTTCAATCTTTTCATTATCAATATGATAACGAACCGTCACTTTTTTATCGGCTGAAAGTTTGTTGCCATGCACTATGGCATTGTTTACACACTCTACGACAGACAACATATACTTGCCATAGATATCATCATCTATGCCAAGCATCTGCGACTGACTGTCTATCAACTTTTCTATTTGGTTGACGCTGTCTATGTTGCTGTCGAGTACTAGGGTCTCTTCAAGGTTGATCGTATCCATTATTCTTCTCCGTGATATGACGACTAACCGTGTATACGTTTATTGTCGCGAATAGTTCTGTATAGTGATATTGTATTTAATGATTTGTTTTCATTCTATTGTTTCATGAGCCATAGCTCTGGATTCTGCTTCTTATCGCCAAGCCACAGTTCAAAATGCAATATATTGGAGTTCACGCCACCACCAGTATAAACTTTGCCAAGATTAGTGCCAACATTGACTTCCTGATCCTTCTTCACAAACACCTCAGCCAAATTGGAATAGACTGTCAATACGTCACCATGCCGCACTATTATCGTGGCGCAACTGCCGGGAATGACAATAATTCTTGACACCTTGCCCTTATGAATAGGGTGTATCTCGTTGCTGGCCAGGATATCCATGTCTATGCCATTGTTGCTTATCTTTATTTGTGGCACCAATGGGTGGTCATGCTCACCAAACTGACTTGTCACGACCCAACTTCTAACGGGCCATGGCAATTTACCTTTATTATCTTTGATATGGTCAGAAAGTGCCTCAGATGCCGTAATTTCGGTTTTGTCAGTCTTATTGGTAGTAGCACTGCCTTCACGCCTTTTTCTTGCCTCTTCGGCCTCTTTTTTGGCTCTTTCTGCTTCCTCTCGTACTACTGCCACTATTTTCTCCTCAATCTCCTTGGTCTGTTGCTGTGCCTTCTCAATGCTTTTCTGCAAATCTTGTTGACTTTTGCTTAGGCTCTCTACGTTAGCTTTACGGGCTTGCAACTCTTTGTCAAGATTCGCATTTTCGTCTTTTAACTTTGCCAGAGCCAAGTTTATGGCCGTAAGTTTCTGTGATACGATAGTCTTCAGTTGACCCATCTTCTCTTTAGTTTCCCCTAACTGCCTAAATGTCTCCTTTCGGTACTCGGAATATTGACGCATAAAAAGATAACGTTGATAACTTTGACTGAAGGACTTGGATGCCATGATATAAGCCAAAGGGGAATAGCCGCCACCGCGTGCTTGCATCTTTCTCAATAGCTCTATATACTCGCCTTTCTGCCTTTCAAGCTCGGCTGCTACTGAGTCTATCTGCCTATTTAAGTTTAGAATTTGTGCGTTATATGCCTCAATCTCATTGTTATAGACTTGTATAAGAGCACGCCTTTTAGCTATCTTATCATCGACAACTGAGATTCGCATCATCTCATTATCACGCCTAGTTGAATACTCCTCCATCATCTTGTTGTTCTGCTCAATGAGCGAAAGCAAACGTGTCTTTTCTCTGTTCAGATCATCAAGTGTCTTCTTTGCCTGACCAGCAGTAAAGCAAGGTATCAAGGCAATTATTATGAGGAGTATATATCGCATTTCGTATCTACTTGTTAATCTTTGGATCGCTTATGTTTATCGTCATACTTGCCGGTTTTTTGCTTCCCTCACGTGCTACTATTTCTATCTCGGTAGGTAAACTTCTGCCATCAAATGTTTTATACTCAGTCACTTTCATTTCTGCCACAGTACCATAGATAACAGCTTTCAGACTCACGAGAGTATAGTCTTGGGCATTTACTTTCATCACCATGCTTCCTTTCTTACTATCTCTCGACAACAGATAACAACCATCATTCGTTAGCTCAATATTGAACTTTGAGAAGTTTTTTTCTCCGTACATTTCATACACAGGAGGCACAATACCTAAGAGTGCACATTGCAAGGTCTCACCCAAGTATTCGGGTATCTTCACACTCTTATCAATGCCTGCCATCTTGCTCGTGATGCTCGCTTTTTCCTTATTAACCACAACTTTACCAACATTGACAGGCGGAAATTGCATTCTGCCGGTCACTGTGGTTTGCTCACCACGAGTGAATTGTACGTTTGACTTCAATGTGACTTTATTGCCATTGAAGTCAACCTTAGTCTTAGCATTTTTCACCTCGTAGGTACGCACGTCACTCATCCTGACCTCAGACTCACTCAATATGTTCAAGACGGCACTCCTACGAGTCTCATACAATTTTGCCTCACTTCGTGAAGGTATACGGTTAGAACGACATGATGTGATAATCAGCGTCAAGACTACAAGAGCGACGAGACGTATATAGCGAAGACTACTCATTGTTGATCAGAATATGACTATTCGATAATATAAGATTTAGTATCTATCTTTTTCTTTATCAGTGTGTTATCGGGTTTTAATTCTAAAGCCTTGTTCCACTCGGCTATGGCCTCGTCCACTCTGCCAACATTGAACAAGATATCGCCATAATGGTCATGAATTTCGGCACTTTGATCATCATTATCATTGGCATAGCTTTCAATGCAACGCTCCATTACGAACATAGCTTCTTGATATTTTCCCTCTCTTAGCAAGATATAAGCGTAGGTGTCCAAATAAGTGGCGTTAAGAGGATTTTTGTTGAGTGACTTCACACTCATTCTCTCAGCTTTGGCAAGTAACAATCCCTCTTTGGCAAGAAAGTAGGCATAGTTATTCAGTGCCAAGTCATTATCGGAATCTTCTGACAATATTTGGTCATACACTATGAACGCTTTAGAAATGCTGTCGAGTGCATAATAGCAATTCGCAATGCCATTTAATGCGGAATGTCTGTAATACACCACGTTAGGCTTTATATTTTCATCTAATGCGTCAAGTTGGGTAAAAGTCTCATTGAAAGTTGCCAATGCTGATTTATAGTCCTTCAGAGCGTACTCGTATTGGCCCTGAATTACCCCATATACAAGAAGATTTGGGAGGTCTTTTCGTGCTCGTTTGCACAACTCTAATATTTTACGCGACTTTGCGTCGTTGCTTTCGGTTGTATCAGCTCGCTCGTAGGTCAATAACCTATTCCAAATATACTCTGTACCAGGGTAATCGGATACATAACGTCGCAGTAACTCCCTTCCTAATTTAAAATTGCCAATATGCGCATAATAAGACTCTGAAAGTGACACTATTTCAGGGTTAGCAGGGTATTGTTGCAAGAGCGAATAATAGACACCTGTAAGAAAAGACATCCAATTCGCATTATCGAATATATCCTTATCACGTCCCAACTGGTAGACCTGCTGAACTTTCGCATCCTCATCTATTTCCTGTGAGGCAAAGCCCCTCAACATAGCCGAGGCATAGAGGCTATCCATCTTATTTTCACGGTATAAGTTGGCCAATAAGAATAAGAAGTTAGAGCCGTGTGAACACTTAGTAGCTCTCTCACAATAACTTATAGCCTCCTCATTCTCACCTTTCATTTTATAGAGATGAGAGAGAACATATAGTGTCCGTGCCTGGTTAGGGTTCTTCTTGTAGAGGGTGTTAGCCAACTTAAAGGCCCTTTTTATCTTCTTCAGGTCGGCATAGATAGCCACTTTGCGAAGGTCAATCTCGTATAATACATCATCGTCCTTAGTCTTTATCTTATCGGCCTCGGCAAGTGCCTCGTCATGTCTTCCTAAGGTTGATAGCAAAGTGAACTTATTGAAACGAGTGTCTACATCATTGGGATTATTTGCAAGAATTTTGTCGTAAATGGGCAACACCTTTTCCTGATGGTCGGACATGACGTAGGCCGATATGGCAGTCTCACAATAAGAATAGTTGCACGTTGTATCGATATCAACTGCCATTTGAGCATACTCTGCGGCATGAATATAGTCCTGAGTGGCGTTGAGGAGCTTGGCTATCTCGTTGAGGACGGCAGGCTGGTTTGGTTTCTGCTTATCGAGATATGTTAGCGTATTGAAAGAACTCTGATAGTCGCCTTTTATTTTGTCTTGCATTGCCTTGATGTAGAGACCTTCATAATAGGCATCTTGCAAATCGGAGAAATTTTCTTGCGCAGAGACATTTCCAATAGCGAATATTAGTGACAGTATGGTAAAGTATATTCTTCGCATAAGAAAACAATCTATTTTGTACCAGTATGACCAAAGCCACCCTCACCTCGTTCTGTATCGTCGAGAGAGTCAACTTCAGTGAAAATAGCCTTTTCATGACGTGCTATGACCATCTGACATATACGGTCGCCAGAGTGTATGGTGAATGCTTTGTCGGATAAATTGACGAGTATGGCGCATATCTCGCCACGATAGTCAGAATCGATAGTACCAGGGGTATTGAGGACTGTAATGCCACTCTTGGCCGCCAAACCACTTCTTGGCCTTATTTGAGCCTCATAACCATCAGGTAGCTGTATGTATATGCCCGTAGGTATGATAGCACGTCCAAGGGGTTGTATGGTGATGTCTTGCTCTATATTGGCACGCATATCCATGCCAGCGGAGCCAGTTGTGGCGTATGCTGGGAGGGGGTTATAGCTGTTATTGACTATTTTTATATTGACATTACTCATCTTCTTAATAATTTCTTTATCAATTTATTACAATTAATATGCTCTACTTTTATCACAGCGCATAGGAGTATAGCTAAGACTACTATTGCAGTGACGGGCCAAAGGGCGGGGGCGTAGAATTGTGTGACATAGACTGCCCCGACTACTATCAGCACAACGAACAATCCTGCCTGTAGTAACAGCTTAACTGGGTATACAATTGGAAAATATCTTTGGCCAATGACGTAGGTCAACACCATCATCACGGCATAACCGACAAAGGTGGATATAGCAGCACCCATATAGCCCATGCCTGGAATAAGTAAAAAATTGAGTAAAGTATTGACACCTAAGCCAATAGCACTCATTATTATTCCCCAATAAGTTCTATCGGTAAGCTTATACCACAAAGATAGTGAGTAGTAGACACCAAAGAAGAGTTGACCTATCAGTATCCACGGAATTATCGCTATGCCATCATAGTAACTCTCAGGTAGGAATAACCTAAGAAAGGGCATAAAAAGCATCACACCCGCAAAGATGAGGAGACCGAAGTAGACAAACCACTTTAATGCTGGCCCGTAAATGTCAGTCTTAGCCCTGTCTTTATTCTCTTTGAAGAAGAAGGGTTCAAAGGCCATTCTGAAACTCTGGGTGAAAATAGACATCAAGACACCAATCTTATAACAGGCGGCATATACGCCAAGTGAAGCAAGCGGGTTATCAGAAGGGTCGAGGTGCTTGATGAGAATCTTCTCAATGTTAGTATTTGCCTGACCAAGAAAGCCCATTCCCACAAGAGGTAGACTGTAAATTAGTGCTGTTCGCAATAGTTTAGCGTCACCCTTAGTGAATACTGAGACTATGCGTGGTATGAAGTACAGAGTGGAAAACAGTGACCCAGCCAAATTGGCTAACATCATGTAGGAAATGTCGTCAACCTCGCTGAATACTCCTCCCTGATGGCGCAGATAGAAGAGAAAAAATACGGTAAGTAGAACATTGACTACGACTTGCGCTAATCTCAGAAGAGCGTAGGTTAATGACTTACGCAAATATCTTAGTTCGGCAAAGAATGTGGCGTTGTAGGAGTCTAACAGGACTATTGCCGCCATAATGGCAAGGTAGAGACCACTATGCGGGCCAAAGTCAAAATCTAATAGATTACAGCAAGTTGTAGAAAAAAATAGGCAGAGCAAGAAGAGAACAAGACCAAAAAGAAATACAGTCTTAGATAGAGAACCCAACAGTCTGTCTCTATTGTAGTCTGTGGCAAAACGAAAATATCCAGTTTCGAAGCCAAGAGTTACGAGTACGAGAAATATTGCTATCCAGCTGTAGACGTAGGAGAATGTGCCATAGACAGCCTGCGACACCACTCGTACGTAGAGTGGCATCATTAGCCAACCAATAAGGCGACTTAGTATAGTTGAAGCTCCGTAGACAACTGTGTCGGATGCAAGAATTTTAAGTTTACCCATTGTTATTTGGGTCTATTGGTCTGTTTTAGAGAGGTTTTGATAGTTAAATAAGTTGGGAGACTCAGGAGTATAGCCTTCTCTACCAGTATGTTTATAAGCGAGAGCAGTAGCCATGCGTCCGCGTGGTGTTCTCTTGATGAAGCCGCTTTGAATCAGGTATGGTTCATAGACATCCTCGACAGTGCCGGCATCCTCACCTATTGCCGTGGCAATGGTTGATACGCCGACAGGGCCACCTCCGAACTTATCTATGATAGTGAGCAATATTTTCAAGTCCATTTCATCAAGACCAAAGCTGTCAATGTTCAACGCATTGAGACTTGTGGTGGTTATCTCGTTATCGATGTGGCCATCGCCTATGACTTGGGCAAAGTCGCGTACACGTCGCAGTAGGGAGTTTGCTATACGTGGTGTACCACGGCTTCGGAGGGCGATGGCATGACATGAATCTTCATCGATAGTCACACCGAGTATACCTGCTGAACGGCGTACAATTTTGGCCACCAGTTCGGCATCGTAATACTCCAAGTGGCATTTTATGCCAAACCTTGCGCGCAGTGGACTCGTTAGGAGACCACTACGGGTAGTGGCACCTACAAGTGTGAAAGGGTTGAGGTCTATTTGTATAGTCCTTGCCGCTGGACCCTTGTCGATGATGATATCAATCTTGAAATCCTCCATTGCCGAGTAGAGATACTCTTCGACAACGGGGCTTAGACGGTGAATCTCATCAATGAAGAGCACATCATTAGGCTCGAGTGATGTGAGCAAACCGGCGAGGTCGCCTGGCTTGTCTATCACAGGGCCGGATGTCGTCTTCATGTTGACACCCAGCTGGTTGGCAATGATATTAGATAAGGTTGTCTTGCCGAGACCTGGTGGGCCATATAGTAGTGTATGGTCGAGAGGCTCACCACGCATCTTAGCGGCGGCTACGAATATGCGCAAGTTAGACACAACACCACTCTGACCTGTAAAATCGTTGAAGGTCAGAGGGCGTAATTTCTTGTCTAACTCTGTGTCGGGAGTATTCTCCTTACGTATGTCGATGCCGCTCAATGTGACTAAGTGTGTCTTGTTTAAGTGTTTACAAAAAGATAAGCCTATACGTCCATGACTTTGTATTGACGCATCATTGCGAGGAACGAGTCCGCATCGAATGGCTTAGGGAGAAACTCATCCATTCCTGAATCGATACACTTTTTGCGCTCTGAGTCGTAGACGTTGCTTGTGAGACCTATGATGAACGACTTCTTTGCCTTCTCTTTAAGCTCGTGCTCACGTATAATCTGCGTTGCCTCGTAGCCATTGAGTTCAGGCATCATGATATCCATGAGGATGACGTCATATTGGTTATCTAAGGCCATATCTACGGCCTTTTGACCATCACCTGCCACATCGGCTTCGAGTCCTATGTGACGAAGAGTGTAGAACATCATTTTCTGACTTAGCAGATTATCCTCAACAAGCAACATCTTACTCATAGTAGCGTGATTTATATAGATTTATTATTTAACAAAATTCTTTGACAACTCAAGCATCGCATCAATAGGGCGTCGTGCTTTGTTTGCAACATCGGGGTTGACTGTCACCTCGGGCCACTCGTATTTTAGTGCGAGGTAAATTTTCTCCATGGTGTTGAGCTTCATGTAGTTGCAATTATTGCATCCGCATGTGGAGTCAATAGGAGGAGCAGGGATCAGCTCCTTGTTGGGGAACGACTTCTGCATTTGGTGCAATATGCCGCTCTCGGTTGCCACAATGAACCTCTTGGCATTGCTTGTGCCGATATATTTGAGCAGTGCGGCAGTGGAGCCTACAAAGTCAGCGAGTACAACAATCTGGTGTTTGCATTCGGGATGTGCTATAAGCTCGGCATCGGGGTAGTTTTTCTTGATGTCGATAATCTTCTCGAGTGAGAATTGCTCATGCACATGGCACGCACCATTCCACAGGAGCATCTGACGACCTGTCTGCGTATTGATGTAAGATCCGAGATTACGGTCAGGTCCAAAGATAATCTTCTCGTCCTTTGGAAAAGAGTTGACTATTTGGAGCGCATTGGTACTCGTCACGACTACATCGGTCATAGCTTTAATCTCGGCTGAGGTATTGACGTAGGATATGACTTTATGGTCGGGATGTTGTGCAATGAACTTGGCAAAGTTGCCTGGTTGGCAACTGTCGGCGAGAGAGCATCCAGCATTGAAGTCGGGAATAAGGACTTTCTTCTGAGGATTAAGAATTTTTACTGTCTCTCCCATGAAATGGACACCCGCAAGTAGAATGATATCGGCGTTTATGCCAACGGCTTTTTGAGCGAGTGCGAGGCTGTCACCAATGATGTCGGCGATGTCCTGAATGTTCCCTGTTTGGTAGTAATGGGCCATGAGGACGGCGTTCTTTTCCTTCTTTAGCTTCTCAATCTCGCGGACGAGGTCGATACCTTGTGGAACAGCCTCGTCAACGAAGCCTTTATCTAACCAATCTTGCTTGACAATAGCCATAGTCAGTATTGTTCTTGGCGTGTGGAGCTGGGGAGCAGCTTAATGTTGTTGTTCTTGTTGTATGGCTTACACACAGCCACCCTACAAAAATAGCACAAATTGATTATTGTATTGTGAGATTAAAGCAAGATTTATGATAGTAAGTAACTGACTGTCTATTTATATAATAATTCATAGATAGCTCTTTAGATAGGATTAATAATAATATATCAGGTCAATCATGTCAGTATCACTATTCTATTCGTTTTTAGTTGATATGAAAGCAAACAGGCGGATAAAAGTTATGGACAGACGTGGCTAAGGATACTTACAATGTAAAGAGCGGTGGTTCAATTTACTAACACCTGACTTGTCAGTTGTTGATAACTTAATAGACCCTCATTGACACCTGCTTTTGGGCTGTCAGTAACGTCAACTATTCGGTCAGTAATGGGGATGATAAGGAGTAGGCAAACTGACAGGTTAGGAAATTAGTCATCAGGTGGTAGAGAAATGAACATTGAACGGACATTATTGTTGACATCAACTGACATAAATTGATGGGTAACTGACAGGTGTGACTGTTATGGCAAAATTAGGTTGAAGAAATGGCTTTAAGGCGTTGAAATTCGGCATTTATTGACAATTTTGTTGGTAAATATGTCAGTTTCTTGTTAATAATAAGGGTAGAAAGTATTGAAAATCAGATGTTTCACGTGGAACATTACAGGTTTGGAATCTATATACACGTGCCTTTTTGCATGTCAAAGTGTGGTTATTGTGACTTTTGCAGAGTGACTGACCTTAGCCTCGTGAGTGGCTATCTTGATGCATTGCGAAAGGAGATAAAGAAGTCGAGTGTGTATGGTGGAAGACCTGCTACTGTGTATATAGGCGGTGGCACACCATCGTGCATAGGGCATGAGAATATTGGTAAACTGCTTAGCTTTATTAATAACGCCTTTGTTTTGAGTGAGGTTGAGGAATACACTGTTGAATGCAACCCTGATGATGTTAGTTTAGAGTTGTCGAGAATGCTTGCTGATTGTGGTGTAAATAGGGTGAGCATGGGGGCGCAAAGCCTTGACGACTCCATACTGCAAATGATGGGAAGACGACATAACGCTGCTCAGGTGGGTGAGGCAATAGAGAATTTGCACAGCTCGGGTATAGATAATATAAGCGTTGATTGCATATTTGGGTTGCCTAAGATAGAGGGGTATGATGTGAAAAGTGATTTTGATAAGTTCGTCAGACTTGACGTGAGCCACCTATCGGCGTACGCATTGAGCTATGAGGATGGGAGTAGGTTTATGAAGATGGTAAGGCAGGGCGCACTGACTCCTCTTGACGATGACGAGGTGGCTGACCAATATGCTTTGCTTACGACCGTGATGCGAGAGGGCGGATATGAGCATTATGAAATATCAAACTATGCTAAGCCTGGTAGAGAATCACGACATAACTCATCTTATTGGGTAGGGACGGAATATTATGGTTTCGGCCCAGGGGCATCATCGTACGTCAATAACGTGCGAACGACTAATACTCAGGATGTCAGGGAGTATATTCGTAGTGCAGGAGAGAATAAAAGTCTGGTGGAAAAACTAACTGACAGGGATAGATATGAGGAACGTGTGATGCTTGGATTAAGGACAATAAAGGGGGTGAGTGTTCATGACATAGAGGAGAAATGTAGGGAAGAATTTATTGTCAAAGCGGAGAAGGAGATAGAGAACAGTAATTTGGTGAGGCAGGGTAAAGCCTACGTCATACCCGAAGAGCGTTGGTTCGTGGCCGATGGCATTATAGGCAGGCTCATTTAGACTCTGCGTCGACCCACAAATGAGGCAAACCCGAAGAGTGAAGGAAATACTATGTTCAATGCCCAAATGAATATTACAGCCGATGATATAACCCCTCCACTTGCGAAGGTGGAGAATATCCACGTGGCAAGACCACCCTTGACCCCTATATCTATGATGTTGATACGTGGCACAATGGTGACGAAAAAGTAGTAGAGAAGCACACTCACGAAAACGAACATGCTTGGTATGTTGCCTGGTATCAGCAATAGAGAAAGTTGAAACGAGAAGACAGCCACCTTCAGTATATTCAGCATTAGAGCGACTACCACTCCCCTACCCCACCCCTCGGGAAAAGAGAAATAGCGGAAAGCCAGAAACAACAACACCGCCCCAATGATTAGAGAGACAGCAAGCACCACCACAGCCACCACTATAACCTCGTGCGACACAAATCTTGCTCCACTCAGACACAACAGTGCCACCCCACCAAGAATAACAATAGAAGCAGTCTGCACGACCGATGCCACAAGACTTGCCACACCTGCGCTCTTATTGTCGGCATAGCACAAGAAACGACCCACATGCTCTCCCACATTGGCGACAGTCATATTACCTAAGCTGATGCTCCTCAGCGTAGCAGTGAGGTCGTCAGCAAAACTACCTGATGTGAATATACCCCTTAGCACCCTCCATCGCATAGACTCGATGAAAATGTTCAACGCCATAAGGGCAACCTCGGCAAATATCAGCCACTTATAGCAAAAGAAGAGTTCGAACGAGTCTGCCACACTCCCACGCTCCTCCCACAAGCGCACACAAAAAAGCACAAGGCACACCAAGCAGAATATAGTGACTGCTATGTTGAATACCACCCGTGACTTCTTCCGTGAGATGTTCATTGCCCGAGGTTGAAATAAAAAGGAGGCAATGAAGAACACTGCCTCCCGATGATTGCTATTGTCAAAAGTACTACTTGCCGAAGAGCTTACCAAGCACAGACGACGCCGTATTGATGATGCTCGACTTGTCACCACCCATGGCACCGATAATGTCGGATATGCCTTTCACGTTCGTGGCAGCCGCCTTCTCGTCGGTGTCCTTGCTGCTCTTATACTGGTTGTAGAGCGACATGAGCTGCGTGGCGATGCCGATGAAGTCTATCTTGCCAGTAGACGCTGTCTTAGAGGCAGTGTTAGTCTGGATGTTGGAGATGATCGAGTTGGCAAGAGAGGTCAAAGTAGAAGAGCTCAGGCTCTTGTTGGACGACGTGGAGGACTGTGTAGCTGATACCACTGTCTTCCAAATAGAAGAGAGATCTATGTTCATTGTGTAGATGTTAATAGTTTACAAATATTAGAACGTGAAAACAGCGGCAAAGGTTGCACAAATCACGACCGTTCTCCTCTCCCAAATTCACTACCTTTGCCACCATTATGAAAGACGTAAAACCCAAAAAACAACTCGGCCAGCACTTCCTCACGAGCCAAAAAATAGCCAAGGACATAGTAGACGCTCTGCAATGGCAAGGTCCAACCATCGAGGTAGGACCTGGAATGGGTGTACTAAGCCAATATCTCTTCGAGCGCAAGGAGATTCAGATGAAACTCATAGAGGTAGACCAGGAGAGTGTCGACTACCTGAAAGCGGCATACCCAGAGCAGGCCGACACGGTCATATTAGCCGACTTCTTGCGTCAAGACCCCTCAGAATTCTTCCCAGATAACCAGCAATTCGCTGTTATAGGCAACTTCCCCTATAACATTTCGAGTCAGATATTCTTCCGCATATTGGAGTATAAAGACCGTGTCCCGACAGTGGTGGGAATGTTGCAGAGAGAGGTGGCGTTGCGTCTGGCATCGGGGCCTGGCACACGCGACTATGGCATATTGAGTGTCTTCTTGCAAGCGTATTACGACATAGAGTACCTTTTCACCGTTCATGAGGACGTATTCAACCCTCCGCCCAAGGTCAAGAGTGGTGTGATAAGGTTGACGAGAAACAATGTGGATCGCCTGGACTGCGACGAGGCGTTATTCAGAAAGGTCGTGAAGGCCACATTTGGTCAACGCCGTAAGATGATATGGAATGGGCTCAAATCGCTCGGGGTGGATGTCGAGCACCTTAGGGAGGACCCGATAGTCAAGCGTCGCCCCGAACAGCTGTCGGTCGAGGAGTTCGTGTATTTGACTAACAAGGTGGAGAAAAAAGGTTAGATAAGAGGAGTATAACTCCCTCCAACTCCTACCAAACTCCTACAATGATTATTCAAAGAAGCATAAAAGAAGCATACTCGAAGCATCACGACTCGATTTTCTCGTAAGATTCCAAAAATTTCCCTCTACCCCGATTTATAAACAATTCCACACCCTTTCAACAAATATTCCCGTCACGCTCACCTTCCGTATTGCCCATTTTTCGGTCGTGAGTGTGACGAATACCACCCTCTTTCATTTCTTAAAGAATAAACAAAAATACACTCTCTGCGTCACATTATCCCCTAACCCATCACGGCAACCTCCGTAAGTTGAGACATTCGCCCGTGGTGTCTCACACAGTGCGAATATAGGTCGAACCACCAGCGGCATATAATAGATGAGAGAAAAGACGTGAGAAAGATAGAGAAAAGACGTTCCAATCAACGACTTTATGCCGACCGTAGTTTTCAAGGGAAAATTGCACGCGTGTGTGTTTATGCGCCATTAGGCGGGCGTGAGACGATGCAGTCGGTGTCTGCACAACATAAAAAAACGAAGGGCGGCAGAAGAACTCTGCCGCCCCTCACCGCTATGAGAAAAATCACAATCAAAATTCACTGAACCGTTGTTCAGGGGGCGCTACCATCTCGGCGCTACCTTTTAATGAAAAACTCCTTTCGATGACAAAGGTAAGTACTTTCTTTTAATATCCAAACTTTTGACACAAAAAAATGCGCTTGCCCCCTGATTTTTTTTTTGTGGAGGGGGTTGCCGGGTGCATTTTGTCAACTCATTCGACACGATTTTAGCAACTCGTCAATCAGAAAGCGCCGTTCGTCAAAAATCAGCGATTTTATTAGAGTGCCTATTGTATCTGATATACATTTGCATTATCAGCTATTGAGAAAAGTTCCTATCAAGGATTCCAGACAAGAGTCTTCTCCAGAGACTTCTTGGGATGGGTTATTAAGAGGTTTTTTTTAAGGTAGTGATAAGTATTTTCATCAGACGGGTCTTAGTTGTGAAAACTGAGACCCGTCGCTCTTTGACGGGTCGCTTTAGACTCCTCGAAATATTCGTTATGCAGCGTGATATACACCGAATAATAGGTCTCCTATTAAAGAATGACATTATTCGCATAGGATAAAGGAGCGTTGTCTTTCAGATTGACGCATTTATTACGTGTTTCCCTTACATTATTTTGAGTATCATACCTAATATTGCGCCAATCGTAGGTTAAATAACTCTCTATTACTTCTAAATCATTATCTGAATAGTTACTTTTGTATCGTTTCATAAGCAAAGGGAGATTTATTACAGTTTTCAGTAACTTATGAAACAGTAACCTCCCTTACAACAGGATATAAAACCAGACAATAAAGAAACGACATGGCAGAGAAACGACTTCCAGAGGCACAGGGTCTCTATGACCCGGCTTATGAACACGACGCCTGCGGTGTAGGATTCGTGGCCAATATCAAGGGCGAAAAAACGAACGACATCGTGAGGCGTGGTCTCCAGGTCAACATCAACATGACGCACCGCGGGGCAGAGGGTGCGGACAACAAAAGTGGTGATGGCGCTGGCATATTGATTCAGATGCCTCACGACTTCTTCAAGACACTCATACCCGACCTACCTGAGCCAGGCCATTACGCCTCGGGGCTCATATTCCTGCCCAAGAATGAGGCGGCGGCTAAGAAGTGCATCGACACCCTTACTCATTTCATCGAGAGCGAGGGGCTTGAGCTTATAGCCTATCGTGATGTGCCCGTCAACAGCTCGTGCGTGGGAGAAATAGCGTTGCGCAATGAGCCTCGGATCAGCCAGGTGTTCATAGCGGGCAAGGGGCTCGAGACGGATAAGTTTGAGCGCAAGCTCTACATGGTCCGCAAGCAGGCCGAGATACGTGTGCGGCAGAGCAATATCATAGACAAGGAGTCGTATTACGTGGTGTCGCTATCGAGCCGCACGTTCATATACAAGGGCATGCTCACGCCTAAGCAGTTGGGTGAGTATTTCCTCGACTTGCACGACCCGCGGGTGAAGAGCGCGATAGCCGTGGTGCACTCGCGATTCTCGACCAACACGTTCCCGACATGGGATTTGGCACAGCCGTTCCGTATGTTGGCGCATAATGGAGAGATTAACACCATACGCGGCAACCGCTTGTGGATGCAGGCGCGTGAGGGTATACTCCAGAGCGATTTGTTTGGCGATGAGTTGAAGAAGGTATTCCCAATCGTGGAGCCCAACATGAGTGACTCGGCTTCGTTCGACAACGTCTTTGAGTTCCTCGTTCAGGCGGGCAGGACGATGCCCCAAGCCCTCACTATGATGGTGCCAGAGAGTTGGAACAGCAAGAACCCTATACCCGACAGCCTGAAAGCCTACTACGAATATCACTCCACGATTATGGAGCCGTGGGATGGGCCGGCGGCATTGGTGTTCACCGACGGGCGTTATGTTGGTGGCACACTCGACCGCAATGGTTTGCGCCCAAGCCGATATGTCATCACCAAGAACGACATGATAGTGATGGGTTCTGAGGTGGGTGTGCAGATATTTGAGCCAGAGGAGATTAAGGAGAAGGGCAGGTTGCGCCCCGGCAAGCTGCTACTCGTAGACACCCAGCTTGGCACAATCATACCCAACGACGAGGCTAAGCTACAGATAGCCCGTATGCACCCCTACGAGAACTGGCTGCGCAACAACCGTTTCAGTCTTGATGACATAAAGACCGACCTTAAGGTGCCCGAGGATGTGGTGCCCGACAATAAGTTTGAGACGTACCGTAAGGTGTTTGGTTACAACAAGGAGGACTTCAACCTCACGATAGCCCCCATGGCCAATACGGGGGTTGAGCCAAACAGCTCGATGGGCAACGACACGCCTACGGCGGCGTTCAGCGAGAAGCCACAGAACCTGTATCAGTATTTCCGTCAGACATTCGCCCAGGTGACTAACCCACCTATCGACTCCATACGAGAGGGTCTTGTGATGAGCCTTACGCACTATATAGGCTCTATCACGGGCAACCTGCTTGCGGAGGAGCCTCTTCAGTGCCGCACTATTAAGTTTGACAGCCCGATAGTCTCTAACACCGACCTTGCGAAGATTAAGGACGGGAAGAACAGCCAGTTCACTCACGTAGTGATACCAACTTTGTTCCCCGTAGGGTCTGGTGGCATGGGTTTGCGCAACGCGTTGTCGCAGATATGCCGTCAGGCGGAGGAGGCAGTGGATGCGCAGAAGAACTTCATCATATTGAGCGACAAGGGTATCAGCGAAGATATGGTGCCTATACCATCACTATTGGCCGTCGCGACAGTGCACCACCATCTTATCAGGGCAAAGAAGCGTATGCAGGTGGGTCTTATTGTTGAGACTGGCGACGCGCGTGAGGTTATGCACTTCGCCCTGTTGCTTGGCTACGGGGCATCGGTCATCAACCCCTATCTGTGCTTTGTGGCTATCGACCACCTGATACGTGAGGGGAAGGTCAACTATGACTACGTCACGGCACGAGACAACTATATCCATGCGGTAGACAAGGGATTGCTCAAGATAATGAGTAAGATGGGCATCTCTACGTTGCTCAGCTATCATGGTGCTCAGCAGTTTGAGTCGATAGGCTTGTCGCAGGAGGTCATCGACGCAAGTTTTGTCGGCACGGCGAGCAAGATTGGCGGACTTGGCTTTGACGAGTTGGCCAAGGAGGCGGAGATGTTCCACCAGAGGGCATTTGGGGAGAAAGAGTTTGGCGCGAGTGACGTGTTTGACATTGACGGGCGTTTTGCTTACCGCAAATATGGGGAGAGGCATGGATGGAACCCTGACTCTATCGCCCTGTTGCAGTGGGCTACGAGTCAGAATGACTATGGGAAATTTAAGGAGTTCAGCGCACGCGTCAATAAGGACAACGCCTCGCCTCTGTTTATACGCGGCTTCTTGAAGTTGCGTGAGGGTCAGCCGCTGCCGCTTGACGAGGTGGAGAGTGAGGAGAGCATCATGAAGAGGTTCGTGACTGGAGCCATGAGTTTCGGTGCCATAAGCAAGGAGGCGCATGAGGCTATGGCGATAGCTATGAACAGCATAGGAGGGCGCAGCAACACTGGTGAGGGTGGTGAGGACGCGGCTCGTTTCAAGACCGATATGCGCAGTGCTATCAAGCAGATAGCGTCGGGCAGGTTTGGCGTGACGAACAACTATCTTGTCAATGCTGACGAGTTGCAGATTAAGATTGCGCAGGGGGCTAAGCCTGGCGAGGGTGGTCAGTTGCCTGGGTTCAAGGTGAACAGCATCATAGCTAAGATGCGCAACTCGACACCTGGCATCACGCTTATCTCTCCCCCACCCCATCATGACATCTACTCTATCGAGGACCTCAAGCAGCTCATCTTTGACCTGAAGAATACCAATCCTACGGCGAGGATAAGCGTGAAGCTCGTGTCGGAGAGTGGTGTCGGGACAATAGCCGCGGGCGTAGTTAAGGCTAAGGCGGACCTCATAGTGATATCGGGTGCTGAGGGTGGCACGGGCGCAAGTCCGGCAAGCTCAATCAAGTATGCCGGTATGCCTGTTGAGGTGGGACTTGCCGAGACACAGCAGACGCTGGTGATGAACAATCTGCGTGGTCGTGTGAAGATACAGACTGACGGTCAGTTGAAGAATGGCATGGATGTGGTCAAGATGGCATGTCTTGGTGCGGAGGAGTATGGTTTTGCCACGGCTGCTCTTGTGGTGCTTGGGTGCGTCATGATGCGCAAGTGCCACTTGAACACTTGCCCGACGGGTATTGCCACTCAGGACGAGGATTTGAGGAAGCGTTTCAGGGGAAAGAGTGAGTATCTGGTGAACTATTTCCGTTTCCTTGCTCGTGAGGTGCGAGAGATACTTGCGGAGATGGGAGCACACTCGCTCAATGACATCATAGGGCGCAGTGACTTGCTGGAGCAGGATAAGAGCGTGGGCAACTGGAAGACCCAGGGTATAGACATGAGCCGCATCACGTATTTCCAGGAGGCTGGTAAGCGTTTCGCCATATACAACACGGCGGAGCAGGAGCATGACCTTCAGGGCGTGATGGACTACGACCTGATACAGCAGAGCCAGGCGGCGCTGCATAGCGGTCAGAAGGTGTGGATAAGCAAGGAGATAAACAATGTGGACCGCACAGTGGGCGCGATGCTTTCGGGCGAGATATCGAAGATATATGGCGAGGCGGGGTTGCCCGAGGACACCATAAACGGTACATTCTTCGGCTCGGCAGGGCAGAGTTTTGGCGCATTCTTGACACGCGGGGTGACGTTCCGTCTTGAGGGCGAGAGCAACGACTATCTGGGCAAGGGACTATCGGGTGGCAAGATAATAGTTGTGCCGCCTGTGGGGAGCAAGTTTGTGCCAGAGGAGAATATCATCATTGGCAACACGGTGCTGTATGGAGCCACGAGTGGTTTTGTGAGTGTGCGTGGTGTTGCTGGTGAGCGATTCGCGGTGCGCAACTCTGGAGCGTCGGCAGTGGTGGAGGGTGTGGGAGACCACTGTTGCGAGTATATGACCGGAGGTCGTGTGGTAGTGATAGGCAAGACCGGGAGGAACTTTGCGGCGGGCATGAGCGGTGGCATAGCGTACGTGCTTGATGAGGAGGGAGACTTTGACTACTATTGCAACAAGGGGCTTGTGGATCTTTGCCGACTTGAGGACGCGGGAGACATACTTGAGCTTCAGGACATGCTGAGTCGTCATTTGCTCTACACTAACTCTGCCAAGGCGCGGCGCATATTGTCGAATTGGAGCAAGTATGTGCATAAGTTTGTCAAGGTGATACCGTTCGAGTATAAGAAGGTGCTTGAGGAGCAGAAGTTGAAGGAGCTGGAGAAGAAGATCAAGGAGACACAGGACGCTCCACACTTGACGAATTAGGGCATATAGCGAGAGAGTAAGAAACGATAAACATAAACCCATCGACCTGGAGAGACAGGTTGTCAACATAGAATAAAAATGGGAGATCCTAAAGGATTCATCAAGGTAGCCCGTAAAGAGGGGGGCTATCGTGCTCTTGCGGAGCGAATAGACGATTACAGTGAGGTGGAGCAGACGTTGCCGGATGCGGACAGGCAGCTCCAGGCGAGTCGTTGTATGGACTGTGGCGTGCCGTTTTGCCATTGGGCATGTCCGCTTGGCAACAAGACTCCTGAGTGGCAGGACGCGGCATGGCGTGGTGACTGGGAGACGGCGTACGGGATATTGAACTCGACGAGCAACTTCCCGGAGTTTACTGGCCGTATATGCCCGGCGTTGTGCGAGAAGAGTTGCGTGTTGGCGATAGACAATGAGGCGGTGACGATAAGGGAGAATGAGTGCTCGGTGGCGGAGCATGCGTTCAATCTTGGGATAGTCAAGCCTCGCATACCTGCTAAGCGTACGGGCAAGAAGGTGGCAATCATAGGAGGTGGCCCTGCAGGTCTTGCGGCGGCAGATATGCTGAATCAGGCGGGGCATAGCGTCACTATTTTCGAGAAGAACAATGCCATAGGAGGATTGCTGCGCTATGGCATACCAGATTTCAAGTTGAACAAGAAGGTGATAGACAGGCGATTGGCGATACTTCAGGCTGAGGGTGTGAACTTCAAGACTAATGCTGAGGTGGGGGTGAACTATAAGTTGGAGAAGCTGCGTAAGGAGTTTGACTCCATAGTGGTGACGATAGGAGCGGGTCGGCCACGCGACTTGAATGTTGAGGGTCGTGAGCTTGAGGGTGTGCATTTCGCGTTGGAGTTTTTGCAACAGCAGAATCACGTGAACCGTGGTGATGTGGTGAAGGAGTCGGACCGCATTGTGGCGACGGGTAAGCCGGTGCTGGTGATAGGTGGAGGTGATACTGGTTCGGACTGTGTAGGCACGAGCAACAGGCAGAAGGCGCGCTCTGTTATGCAGATAGAGATTATGCCCAAGCCGAGCGAGACACGCATGCCAGGCAACCCGTGGCCTTATTGGCCGACAGTGCTGAAGACCACGTCGAGCCATAAGGAGGGTTGTGACCGCAGGTGGTGTTTGAGTACGAAGAGGTTTATAGGCGAGGGGGGCAAGGTGAAGAAGGTGGAGCTTGTGGAGGTGGAGTGGAAGAAGGACGGCAATGGTCGGTGGGTTATGGAGGAGAGGCCCGACACGGCGTATACGGTTGATGCGGAGCTTGTGTTGTTGTGCATGGGGTTCTTGTCGCCGGTTCATGAGGGATTGGTGAATGAGCTTGGTGTTGAGTTTGACGCGCGCGGTAATATCAAGGTTGACGGCAATGGCATGACGAGTGTGGAGGGAGTGTTTGCGGCGGGAGATGCGGCGACGGGTGCGAGCCTTGTGGTGCGAGCTATTGCGAGGGGAAGGGATACGGCGCGTGGGGTTCATGAGTGGCTAATGAGGAAGAAGTAAGAGCCTCAAGTCTGGTTTTTTATTGTCAGCGCGGGAGGGAGTAGCAGCGATGCCGCTCTCTCCTGCGTTCGTTTTGTGGTGTTGTCGTGTGATGAGGAAAAAGAGGGATTGGTGGATAATAGTGTGATGTTGGTTGAAAATATAGGGGAAGGTGGGATAAACGATGATGCTGTGTGGTGTGTGGCGAATGAGAGGGGGAGAGAAAGTGATATTTAATAAATACCTAATAGAGTGATGAGTAAGGTTTTAGTGATGGTTGTGTGTGTGGTTGTTGAGCGTGGTGAGTAGCGCGGGGCAGAGTGTAGGTGGAGGTGCGGGGGATGTGGTGATGGTGTCGGGTCATGTGGTGGATGGGGTTAGTGGGGAGTCGGTGGCGTTTGCGAGTTGTGCGGATGTGGGTAGTGGGAGGGGAGCGGGAGGCTTGTCAGGACAGTTTGGATGTGTGTTTGCCGATGTATGAGTAGGGGTTGTATTGGAGAAATTCGTGACTTCGCATGGTGCGGGGTGGGCCGTTATGAGGGCGGTGTGGGGGTAATTCGTCACAGAATGGAGCATGTTCGTCACAGGGAGTGATGAGTCGGGTCAGGTTTGTTTCAGTATTATGATGCATCTGTGGAGCAGTTGTTTCAGTATACAGTCAGTATAGTGGAGCATACGGGGAGGGTGTGGGGAGGATGCGGGATGGTTTTGGAGATATTCGTGGGGGTGTCAGGGGTTGAGTTTGTTGAGGATTGGATTGGAGAGTCCTTGGATTGTCGGGGTGTTGTTGGGGCCTATGTAGTCGATGATGATAATTTCGTTAGAGCCTTTGCGGAGCCAGCATCCGGGGAGGTAGAGGGTTTGTTGCGGGCCTAAGTGCCAATATCGGCCGAGGTTGTGTCCGTTGATGAATACGTGACCTTTGCCGAAGGCTTGGAGGTCGAGGTTGGTGTCGCCTATGTGTGAGAGGTTGAAGGTGGCACGGTAGTAGCCTGGGGCATGGGTGGGGTTTTGTGGGTTGCGGAGTGCGTGGGTTGCGGTTTGGTAGTCGTCGGGGATGGGTTGGCATGTCCAGTTGGTGAGAGTGTCGGAGTTGAGGAGGACTGGGTTTATGAGTCCTTTGTGGTCGTTGATGTTTGTTCCGTAGTTTATTCTGCCCATGGCGTCGACGAGGATGTCGATGTGTGTGGGAGTTGGGGTGGGCGGGATGAGGAGCGAGGTGTCGCCTTTGACCCTGTTGATTGTGCCGACGAGGGTGTCGTTGATGAATATTTGGGCGTAGTCGTGGGCGTGGGCGTGGAGGGTGGCGGAGTCGGGGTTGGCTGGGAGGGATGCGGAGTAGAGCATGGCTCCCCATCCGAAGTTGGCGTCTTCGAAGGTTGGAGGGAGGGTGGCGGTCAGGGGGTCGGAGAATCCGGCGTGGAGTGGGGCGAACTGGGTGAGGGGTATGGGGTTGATGGTGATGGTGGGCATTGGGGGGTTGGGGATGTCGGGGAGAGGTTGTGGGGAGAATTGTGCCATGAGGTCGCGTAGGGCGTGGTATTTGGGTGTTGGTAGTCCGCTTTCGCTTATTGGTGCGTCGTAGTCGTAGCTTGTGACGTCGGGTTGGAATCCTGGGGTGTTGGCTCCAGCCCAGTGGCTGAAGCTTGTGCCTCCGTGTGTCATATAGAGTGAGAAGCTGATGTTGGCTTGTAGCATAGTGTTTATGCCGGTGATCATATCGTTGGTTGGTCGGGTCTCGTGTGGCGCGCCCCATTTGTCGAACCATCCGCTCCAGTATTCGCTGCACATCAGAGGGGTGTTGGGACGGATTTTTTTTAGAGGGGCGAACTCGTCGTCGGGGTTGGCCCAGGTGCCGAAGTTGATGGTCCACAGGAGGTCGTCGAGTCCGTTGAGGTGGAAGTTGGAGGACCAGTCGCATTGGAATAGGGTGACGTTGTCGAAGCCGGAGGAGCGAAGGATGTTCTTGATGGAGTTGACGTAGGGTTTGTCGCAGTCGTAGGAGCCGTATTCGTTCTCTACTTGGACCATGATGATGGGGCCGCCCTTGTCGATGGTCATGTCGGAGAGTTGTTTTGCGACCTCATTCTCGAATATCTTGACACGTTGGAGGAAGAAATCGTCTTGGTGGCGGAGACGGATATCCTTCTTTTTGAGGAGCCACCATGGCAGGCCTCCCATTTCCCACTCGGCACATACGTAGGGGCCGGGTCGGAGGATGATGTAGAGACCTTCGCTCTCGGCGATCTTGCAGAAGGCACGGATGTCGAGGTTGCCTGAGAAGTCGAATTGATCCATGCGTGGTTCGTGTGCGTTCCAGAATACGTAGAGGCATATAGTGTTCATGCCCAGAGCTTTGCATAGCTGTATACGGTGTCGCCAGTATTCGTGTGGGATACGGGGATAGTGGAGTTCGGCGGCATGGATTTGGAAAGGTTGTCCGTTGAGGAGGAACTGGCTGTTGGAGACTGTGAACGAGTGTGTGGTATGTTGGGCAAAGGCGAGGAGGGAGGATAATGCCATTGCTATCGCGAGGGCGAGTGTTGCTATCTTGTTCATGGATAAATGATTTGGTCAAAGGTCGTGTTAATAGTCTGTATGGGAGGGTCAGTCATCATGCGAGGAGGGGATACAAATCGGCAGATATAACATTTAGGACTAATTTTATATATTTGTAATGTTAGTGAACGAACATAACAGCATCTGAATTGAACAGGCTTGGCATAATAGTATCATTAGTGTCGCTATGCGCGATAAGCTATGGACAGGAGCGCAAGGTGTTGCCATTGAACATGAGCAGTGGATTGTCGTGTAACTTCTCGACGGACATTGCGAGGGACAAGTATGGCCTTATATGGGTTGCTACGGAGGATGGGCTGTGTCAGTTTGACGGGGAGAGGTTCACGGTGCTTACTCCGGATAACTCGGGGTTGTCGAGTGCGGACTTGAATTGCATACTTGACGCTCCTGGCAAGCAGCCGACGCTATGGATAGGTACTAAGTCGGACGGGTTGAACATATTCAACTATTACACGGGTGAGGTTGTGGTGCTGCGTCATGACCCGTTGGACGACAAGTCGCTTGCGAATGATGAGGTATCCGCCTTGTGTGGGGGTAGTGATGGTGGGGTATGGGCGGCGACGTATAATGGCGGGGTGTCGCATATTGACGCTAACACGTTGGATATCACGCATTATGGGATGCGGGATGTGGAGGGGTTGCCGTCGGATAAGATGTGGAGTGTTCATCAGATGTCGGACGGGAGGTTGTTGGTGGGGCATACGAGTCATGGTATGTCGATGCTTGACCCTGAGACTCGTAGGGCGATAAACTATCAGCATGACAGTAATAATCCGAGTAGTATAGCGGGTAACAGTGTGTACTCGTTCATGACCTCTAATGACGGTAGGATATGGGTGGGGACTAATAACGGGGTTGATGTGTTCGACCCTGCGAGTGGCACATTCAGTCATATTGCGGAGGGAACGGTCACGGGGAGGATATATAGGGTCAGGCAGTTGTCGGATGGTTGTGTATGGCTTGCGACGGAGGATCATGGTGTGGCGATACTATCGTTTGATGGTCGTGAGGGGTTGAGGGTGGAGCCGTCGGTTAAGTTTATTGGAGAGGGAGATAGTGACTCTAACTTGTATGGGATGAGTACGCGGTCGTTGATAGAGGATGACTATGGGAATGTGTGGGTGTCGCTGTATGGGTGTGGAGTGAACGTGTTGTGCAGCTCTACCCCACCCTTCTCGTTGCTTGCGCCTGGTTATGAGAATGTGCGAAACACGTTGAAGGCTCAGAGCGTGCTTAGCACGTTATCCATGCGTGATGGGTCGATAATCCTTGGGCATGATGGAGATGGGATACAGGTGCTTGGCGGAGGTTTTGTGCATAAGTCGCGGATACCTACTCAGTTTGGTTTGTATGTCCAGGCGTTGATGCAGGATAGTCGTGGGCGTATTTGGGTGGGGGCGTTTGATAATGGGGCGTATGTGGTGTCGGCAGACGGGTCGTATAGGAGGGTGCGTATCAATGCGGATGATGATGTGCGTGTCATAATTGACGATAACAAGGGGAATGCGTGGATTACGTCTAACCGGGCGGTGTATAAGGTGTCGCAGGAGACGTTGGAGGTTGTGGGCAAGTATGTCGTGGGAAATCATTTGGGCAGGGCGATAGCGTTTGACAAGCAGGGTAACCTTTGGGCGGGCTTTTATAGTGAGGGGGTGCGTGTGTTCTCGCCAGAGATGGAGGAGTTGTGGACGTTCACGGCAGAGGACTCCACCCTTGCGGGGGATATAGTGAAGGATATCATCTGTGATGCCAAGGGTCGGGTGTGGGTGTCGACGAGTAAGGGGTTGACACGATTCACGCCTGCGGTGGGCGGGTCGAAACCTCATTCGCACTCATTCCGCAGTGGTGACGGACTTGAGAATACGCATGTGCGTGCGGCTGTGGAGGATGCCAACGGTAACATTTGGCTAAGTACAAATAATGGTCTTGCGTGTGTGCCTGGTGGAGATGATAAGCTTGTGTTCTACAACTCTAAGGACAATATACCACGTTGCAACTTCAACGATGCCAGTGGGTGTCTGCTTCCTGACGGGCGTGTCATATTCGGGTGCACACAGGGTATATGCGTGTTCTCGCCTTCGGACGTGCTGCGTACGCGTATGACGCCTAAGCCTATTATCACACAGGCGAGTATCAGCACGTCGACGGAGGACTCGTCGTTATGTCTTATAGGGCGTGATCGTATAACTTTGTCGCATGATATAAACTCCCTTTCGTTGACCTTCAATACACTTGACCCGTCGGTCAATCCGTTTGTGGTGTATGGATACACTATTGACGGATTGCAGGAGAGGGTACAGATAACCGATCAGGGCAAGGTGGAGCTTCGAGGGCTTGCGCCAGGGAGTTATGCCCTGCGTATACGGTCGCAGCTGCACAATCAGCCGTGGTCGGTAGGAGAGGCGTCGCTTGCAATAACGGTACTTCCGCCGTGGTGGAGGACGTGGTGGGCGATGGGTATATATGGCGTGCTTGCCCTTGCGGCTCTTGCGGTGTTCTTTGCCTCATATAGGAGGCGTACGCGTCTACGTTATGAGTTGCAGATGGTGAAGCGTGAGCGTGAGCGTGAGGAGAAGTCGAGCAATGAGCGTATGCGGTTCTTCACTAATATCACGCATGAGCTACGTACGCCGCTTACGCTTATTGTCGACCCGCTTAATACCCTTGCCACGGCTAACGATATAGGTGTTGTGTCGAAGCGTAAACTTGCCATGGTGCGTATGAGCGCTATGCGACTGAGTTATCTCATATCGCAGATACGGGAGTTTACTAAGACGGAGGTGCGTACACGGCGTTTAACCGTATCGCATGGTGACCTTACGGAGACGGTGCGTTCTGCCGCAATGCGTTTTCAGGAGCTCACCCCTCGTAAGAATATAGAGTTCATACTTGACATTGAAGAGCCTGACATCTTTGCCGACTTCGACCCTGACGCACTTACGACAATACTTGATAACCTTATCAGCAATGCGTTGAAATATACTACGGAGGGGACTATAACGGTTGGTATACACTCTCGTGAGACGGGGGGCAAGCATATCGCCGATATATCAGTAGCGGATACGGGTTGTGGCATAGCGCAGGATGCTCTCCCGCATATCTTTGAGCGGTACTATCAGGAGAATGGGCCGCATCAGGCTTCGGGTATGGGTATAGGGCTTGCTCTTGCCAAGCGTATGGCTGACCTACATGGCGCACAGTTGACGGCACAGAGTCAACCGGGTGAGGGGACTACCTTGACGCTCTCGCTCGACATTGATGCCACGTATCCTGATGCCAAACACGTGGATCAGGAGACTTCTAATCCTCCTGCTCCAATTGTACAGACCCCTGCCGTTGATGATGCCCCGCTTGCTGAGGACAATCCGCCACATCCTGATGCGGACTCTAAGATACTCCTAATCGTGGAGGATGACCTTCCTATACGCTCTTACATAGCGGAGGCCTTCTCTGATGAGTTTGTCGTGATGGAAGCGTCGGATGGCGTAGAGGCCTTGCAGATAATGACCGACAATACTCCTGACATAGTCATAGCGGATGTCATGATGCCCCGCATGAACGGCTTTGACTTCACTCGGCAAATACGTTCTAATGTTGCCATAAGCCACATACCCGTGATACTACTAACAGCCAAAGACACCGACAAAGATAAGGAGGAGGGTTATGACGCTGGTGCTGACTCGTACATCACCAAGCCATTCTCCGTTAGCTTGCTACACAGTCGTGTAGACAACCTCCTTGCACGCCGTAAACGAGAAGCGGAGCTTACTGCCTTAGCTCAGGTTGACGCTAAGCGCAACCATCTGCAAGAGTCACTTTCCAAGATAGACCAGGAGTTCTTTGACCGGCTCAATGGTCTTATAGAGAAAAGTATAGGAGGGGAGACCGATGTCACCTCTATTGCATACGACATGGCCATGAGTTCCAGTAACCTGTACCGCAAGATGAAGGCCATGACAGGACTGTCTACCGTGGAATATATACGGCGATTCAAGATGCACTATGCCGAGCGGCTTCTGCTTGAGGGTAGATACTCGATAAGTGAGGTGGCATTCATGGTGGGCATGAATAGCACAGCCTACTTCAGGCGGTGCTTTAAGGCGGAGTTTGGTGACATTCCGTCGGAGTATATCCGTAAGATTAAAGAGTCTACTCCTCCTGCTTGACGTGGAATTTACTCCAGTCTCCCTTGACTATGCCGACACTTCCGTACATGTCGGGCAACGGTAGCAGCCCTTCTGGTATGCTGGCCATAAACTCGTCCACAGCCTTTCGGACACCCTCCCAACTGTGATTGTAGCTGTGCACTATTATTATTCCCCCTTCCGACATCAGCGGATATAGCGTGCGTAACGTCTTTAGTACCACATCATATTCCACGCAATCTACCAAAGCCAACGCTACATTTCCCTTGATGGTCTCCACTCCCTCTGATACGGCGCTCTTGACTACATGACTTAACTTGCCCTCACCCATAATTTTCCTAACCTCACCCTCGTCAGCAAAGTCTATATCCACACGTTCCTCTGACACCTCTCCTTGGCAATTCTCGTGCTCCATTACCACTGTTGACGCAGATAGTGGGCCTATGACCCACATTTCCCGCTCAGGGCATTGGCATCTTAATAGTCCCACTAAGTCAGCATCTTCCACCCCGGCCATGACGAACTGCCCAGCAACCTCCTGTCTCTCAACTTGCTCCATGGCGAAGAATATAGAGTAGTAGCGGGCTCTGTCTTTATATCGACGTTCCTTGCTTTCGACGTTCTTCGCTATCAGGCCACGCTTCCTTAGCTCCAGCCACTCCCATGGCTTAAACAACCTATGTGTCCAGAAACTCCAAAAGTAGCTCAGTGCAACCCACACAATGATATTGACTATCACTATGTTTATAACCGTAATGATGCTCATAATGCTTTGTGATATAACTATCTACATGCCTTTCTTTACCAAAGTCAGTCTCTTGTTGACGCCTTCGGGGATCTCCTCCACGTAGTGCGTCACGTAGACTAGAGTCACTCTGCTATCGTTGCAGTAGCTCTCTATCATCAGCTTAGCCAAGTTCTTCTTTCCGGCATCGAGGCCATGTAGTGGTTCGTCTAATATCACCAGGCTTGGGCGTTTCACGAACACCCTTGTCAACATCACCAGTCGTTGCTCGCCGTACGACACTTTCAGGAAAGATCTGCCAGCTAAGTTCTCACACCGGAACGCCTTCATCCACTCTAATGCCCTCTTGCGTTGCTCGTCGTCAGGCTTTCTGTATAATCCGACAGTGTCAAAGTAGCCTGATGCCACCACGTCTAAGCATGGAATATCAGCTTGATAGAAAGTGTGCATATCTGGTGATATGTAGCCGATGTGGCTCTTGATGTCCCAGATGCTCTCACCTGTGCCCCTGCGTCGTCCAAAGAGCGTAATATCGTTAGCGTAGCCCTGGGGATTGTCTCCGCATATTAAGCTAAGCAGAGTGCTCTTGCCGGAGCCATTTCTGCCCAGCAATGCCCACTTCTCGCCTCTTCTCACATCCCAGTCCACGCTGTCTAAAATAGTCACAGGCCCGTATGCCACCCGCACCCCATGCATCTCTACCGCCACATTGTAATCTCCGTCATCTTTAGCCCTCATGCCCTCTGCTAATGTCCCGAGGCTGTCCATCGTCAAGTTCTCCTCTTTGAACAGACTCTCTCTCAACGACTTGTCGGCTAAGAACGCCTCGCGAGTCGCGTCTCCTACGACTTTCCCGTCGGCCATGCAAATCACTCTGTTGACCCATGTTGGCAAATCCTTAGGGTGTGATATGAGCAGTAAGACCTTAACGCCCGTCCTTTGTGCCGCGCTCTGCAACACATCGTTCACTACCACACGGCTCTCGGCGTCAAGGCCAATATAGGGATTGTCTACAATCAGTACCTCTGGTCCATGCATCAGGCTTCTGACTATCATAAGCTTACGCAACTCTCCGCTTGATAGGAATATTACCCTTTTCTTGAGCAGCCCGTCTACGCCCATAGAGACGAGCAGCTCTCTTGCCCGCTCCACGTTACTACGACCTAAGGCGTCTCCCACAAGTGGGCTTTCCTCGTTCTCGGTGGCTTGCCATCTCTTTTGATAGTAGTTGTCGTTTGACGCGCCGCCCAGCCTATATATGTCTTTGAACGACAATGACGCAATCTTAACCCTTGGTACCTCTGTTCCGTCGGGTCTAAGCACACTTACACGTCCTGACTTCAGGCTCACACCTCCGGCGATATATGTACCCAATAGGGATTTTCCTGCGCCATTAGGGCCTATTATGACCGCGTTTTCTCTTTCGTTTATTGTCAAATGTATGCCTGCGCCGAGAGCCTGACCCTCATATCGGGCGACAGGATTCTCAATCTCTATATGGCTCATTTCTATTCGATGTTAGTACGTTTTCCTCGCAAAGTTACTAATCCTGCCCTATCTACGTTAGCCTAATTCCAGTCTTGGCGCTCTGCAATGTAATGTCATACCTGCTATATATCTGTTTGTAAACCATTGTTTTGCTAAAATGCGACATTCTTTTCCGCAGTAGCCGCACCCCATTTGCGCACCCTCCTTACCTTAGCAATCGAAAACGAGAGGGTGACCTCCCCCACATCAAGTCAACTTGTTCCTATGAACCAAGCATGGGTATATATTCTTGAGCGAAACGACAGAGGTCTCACTATCGGTTTCACCACAAGCCTCAAGCGCTTGCAAGAGATAAAAGATCAGGGATTGAATCTCATCTATGTCAAGAGATTTCCTGATGTTCTCTCGGCTCTTGCACAAAAGTCGCTCTTTGCGAGATTAGGTCATGATGCCACACTGAGGCTCATCAACCATACGAGACCATAGCCTTAATTCGGCACAATCCGGTTTCTCTGATAAATTCCAAAGCTTAGCGAGCCACCTGCGACGGGAGGCTCGCTCTTTTAAGTGTCCCTCTTTACTCTTCGCCTATCCACACCACCCCACGTGCTTCCAGTCGTTCGCAACCCTCGTTTACCTCTTCTACCAGCGGTGAGGCGTAATCTCCTTGGCCTTTCCATCCATCACAGTTTACAACCACGATGCCGTTGTCTGTGGTTTCTGCGCCACACTCATTCACCACAGTCACGCTCCTCTTCCCTACCCTCACCCTCTCTACCCCGTGCATGCCACGGATTTCTTTTACTCCGACACCACGCACCTTAGCCCATTCGCCTACTGCCCTCTCTAAGCCCCTGTCTGTGCAATCGGACATCAGAACCTTGGCCTCACGGCCATCTGTCGCCACCACGCTTAACTTCCCTCCTGATGTCAGCAACCCTACGCCCGCCTCACGACCCATCTCTACTACGCCCCACCCCACGATGAGGCACACTAACCCGCAAATTAACACCCATGCTCGACGCCAACGCATCCACACCAATAATCCCCACACGGCAGCCAACATCCCGACCAGCAACACCACGCTACGTGGGCCGGTGCCTATTGTTGCGTTTGGTAGACTTCCCGCCCATGCGCTATAACCCTCCATGAGCCATACGAGAGTGTTCAGGATCCACCCGCAAAGATCACTAACCAAGGGTATCCATGACACCATGATACTTAGCACCCCAATATTGAACGTCAGCCATATACCTGGCACTATGAGTAAGTTGTTGACAAGGAAATATACGGGGAACACCCCGAAGCAATATGCTATGACAGGCAACGTGGCCAGCTGCGCCACCACGCTCACAGCCAAGGATGACAATAGCCACCGCAATATGCCGCTACGTGTCCTTCTCCACTTGGTGTTATTCCATTTCTCCACCTTTGTCCACCTCTGCATCCAGTGTTCTATGGGACCCATTCCCATGCACAGGCCACCTACGGCCAAGAAACTCAGCCATAAGCTGATGTCAAACATTGACATGGGGTCGACCATCACTATGACCAGCAATGCCGACAACAGTGAGCGCCAAACAGTCACTCTCCGCCCTCTCATCCTTCCTATCTCAGTGAAGGTCAACATCACCGCGGCACGCATCACAGAGGGTCCCATGCCTACTACCACCACGTAGCACCATAAGATAGCAATCGTCGCGATGCTCCTCAGACGGTGACTGCAAAATGCGGACAGCATCCATCCTACCACCCACGCCAGTACTCCCACGTGCAATCCGCTAACCGCCAACACGTGAGATGTGCCGCATGCGCTAAATGCCGCCCTTGTGTCCTTGCCCAGTCCACTGCGGTCGCCTAACACCAAAGCCCGCATGAACCATACGCCCTCCTCGTTCACGCCCATTGCCCGTAGCCTCTCTTCGTACCAGTCTGCCACCATTCCGCCCATGCCCCTTAATCCTCCTGCCCTTCCTCTGTGCTCTATCACCTCGCCACGCCCCAGCACTTCCACGCCATGTGTCCGTAGATACTCGCCATAGTCGTAGCCGCTGAACACGTCTACGAAGGGCAGAATCACACGTCCCTTTATCTTGACAGCGTCGCCGCTGCTTAGTTCCCCCTTTACTTTCACGCACACCTTTACCCCTCCATCCCCTATTCGCATGCCCTCGACCCATAGGCTGTCACTGTCCACGAACACCCTCACACTTGCGCTGTCGCGTCCCACTACCCTCTCTACCACACCATCCACCACGAACTCCTCGCCCCCTTCGAAGGTCAAGCCCCTATCGTCTCCATACAAATTCACACGGGCCGCCAATCCTAAGACCAGCAGCACGGCAGCTATCACATATACGGCAATCCTCACCATGAGCAAAAAAATACGACCAGAGCGTCATTTGCTCCAGTCGTATTTCAGTGTCGGGGTTACGAGACTCGAACTCGTGACCTCCACGTCCCGAACGTGGCACGCTACCAACTGCGCTAAACCCCGATTTCGTCTTTAAGACACCGCGAACTTAATACAAATTATCGTTCCCTCTACGCCCTCTGCTCAAAAATCAGCCATACTACCGCACTCACTCACCATCCCTGATGCCCCGTAGCAGGGCTTGAAGGTCGTCCTCCCGCTCAAGCTCCATCTTCTTACGCATCCTGTATCGTAGCATCTCCACGCCTCGCACACTGATGTTCATTAAAGGTGCTATCTCTTTATTCATCAAGTCCATAACCACATATACGCATAGGCGTTTCTCGTTCTCGCTAATCCACGGGAAACGAGCTTGGAGCTTCTTCAGGAAACTGCTGTTTACAAAGTCGAAGTTCTCTTCAAAGCGCTTCCAGTCTACTCTCGCCTCGCTATCTTCGGACAGGCGTGCCTCCAGCCTGCCCAATCTCTTCTCTGCCATGCCTGTTTCGCCGTTTCTCAACTCACGTTCTGCCAGTCCTACCTCGCGGCGGACGCGCACTACAAGGTCGTTCTTGTCCAGCGCGCCCAGCATCATTGTTGACAGCTCTTGGCTCTTACTCTTCAGCATGTCTTCCATACGGGCGTTGCGTAGCAGCAGGATTTCACGTTCACGCTCACGGAGTTCTTCTCCTTTTTGGCGTGACATTCTCAACCTTGCGTACCATACCAGTAGGCATACCATGCCAGCTCCTGCCATGATGTATCCCAGTTTTGCCCACCAGCTCCACCACCAGGGGCCTTTAACCCTGAACTTTACGCTTGCCTTGCTCCCATCTTGCCCTGCCACAGTGAACTCATATTCGCCAGCATCTAAGAAGCCGTATTCGCGTTCTCCACTTGTTCCCCACTCGCTGAACTCGCCGACGCCATCTCGTGCCAACCGGCAGCTGTATTCTTTGCATCCCACGCCTCCAAACTCCACCCTAAGCATGCCATCTTGCCATCCTACCTCGGCCTCCTTGTCGGCCTCTCCACCGTAACCCCATACTATCTCTTTCTCTCCACGACCTAACACTGACAGCCTGCGCACAAAGACACCACCCCTTCCTTTCTCCGTGACCACGGACTCTGCTTGTGCAAACCCTTCGACGCAGTTCACGACTGCATGCCCTTCGCCAATGCCATATATCTTAGTAAAGCCGTAGACATAGAGCAGGGGCATGTCCCATATTGTTCTGCTCTCCTTGGCGTTGGCGTCTCGTGTTCTGAGCTTGCTGCTTGTCACCCACCATAGTCGTCCGTCGTTATCTTCTGCGGCGCAGTCGTAAAAGACATTAGCTCCGTCCATCCTCTCTATGACACCGTCCTCGTGTAGAGTGCCGTCGCTGTCGGCGACCCAGCTGTTCTCGCCCATGCTCACGACTACGTCATGCCCTATCTTCATGACGTTGCTGAACACGCCTCCCCACTCTGGGCGAGCCTTCACTATTTCTCGTGCGCAGCGTCCGCCGTCGGTGCTCAGGGTCAGTCTCTCTATGCCTCGCTCCGTGCTTATCCATACACGGCCGTCTGTGTCGACCTCGAAGTTCTTAGCTTTGTTGGGTGCGCCGTCTATCTTCTTGACATACACTACCCTACCCTCTTGCTCTTCCACGATATACATGCCGCTGTATCCGCCAGCCACAGCGCGGCCGTTGGGCAGGTTGTGGACATCCCATATACCGTCGTCGCCTATCACCTTGCGCAGAGAGCCTGTGTCTTCTATCTCGAACAGACCCCTGTCGTGGCAACAGACCTTACGCTCCCCTACCCTACCGAGCCCCCATACCTGCCCTACGCTGCCCTCGACCATGCTGCCTTCGAAGTTGCCATCTTCAAACGGGTATGGTGACACGAACAGGCCTCTGTTGGTGCCGATATAGACCTGATGGTTGTCTTCCATCCATGCGTATCCACTGCCGAAGCCGCTTGCCGCGCCGTAGAGCATTCGCAGGGGTGAGCTTAGCTCTATCTTGCTGATGCCCAAGTCTAACCCGCACCATAGGTCGCCTGCGGCATCTATCGTCACTTCCAGGACGGTGCTGTTTTGGAGACCCTCTCCCGCCCCGATGATCTCGCCATTGTCGCCATCCTCGTCCACGATGCCCACGCCACCGGTGACGGTGCCTACGGCAATCTTGCCGCCTCTTGTGGCAATGGAGTAGGGCATGTTCTTCTCTATGAACTTGTCTATGGCTGTCGGTATACGTCGTAGCGTGCCGCCTGAGTATTCCCACATACCGCCCTTGGCGGTGCACACTATCAGCCGTTTGCCCCTGCCGGTCATGCACTTTATGTCGAACGTGGCCATACGGTCGGAGCCCTTCACCATTTCCCATCGTCGGCCGTCGCGCAGGTAGAACAGTCCGTCGGTGCGTGCTACGAACAGGGTGTCGTTTGCGCCAAACATATCTATCAGTCGTGACGCGCTCTCGACGATACGCACTGTGCTGTCGCCCTTGGCGAACCACAGGACAGCGTCCTTCGTCATGAAATTCAGCGTCTCCCCTACCTTCTCTATGCCCCACACCTCGCCGAAGTCACCTTTCACCGTATTCTCGGAGAGCGACTCGTAGCGCATGCCGCCCATGTTGTCGTTCACGAAACGGCCGAACTCGTTGGCGCCACCGCAGTAGACTGTGTCGCCGTTGACCATGACGCTACGGGGAGATACGGAGTTGCGCATGCCGTAGAGGGACCAGCGGGTGCCGTCGTACTCGAGGAGTCCGTACTCGTTGGCGATATATATCCAGCCGTCGTGACGTTCGTCGGCAGCCCAGTTCTGTCGTCCTGCGCCGTAGGACTCTCGGGAGAAGTTTTTGATAGGCGTATGCCACCCAGCCATGGCCATCTCGGCTATGGCGCATATCGCAGTGAACAGTGATAAAGCCCTCTTCATGTCACATATAATGTTATTCTCGGAGTGCAATAATAAACATAAATTCATACTACAACGCTACTACAACCATTGTGAAGCCCTCTGAGACGGCTCATTTTGTCCACTTAATTTCAATATTCTCGTCCTTGTCGTGGTAGGGTCTTTTGCGTATCGCTTGGAAACGCAACGACGTGCTACAAAGGAAATTGCACGCACGATGTAGTATCGAAGGAAAGCGTGAGGGGGTTAAATGAGAGTCACAGTAGAGCCACATTTAACCCTCTCTGTCGGCTTGTCGCACCAATTTTGCCGTGTCCACAGTGACAAGGACGGACAGATAACAACTTTTAATCTTATAACCAATGAAATTCATCAAGTACTTGGCGTTTGCGGCAATTAGTGCCACGACCCTATCTCTCTCCTCGTGCTCGAGTGATGATGACGAAGATCCGAAGCCTGACGAGGGCGGAGAAACAGAGACTGTGTCTCTTGAGGCGATAACCTTGAGCCAGACGACGGGCAATGTAAAGGTGGGCGAGACCTTGACCCTCACGGCGACACTTGTGCCTTCGAATGCTGAGGGGACGATAGAGTGGACGTCGTCGGATGCCACGGTGGCTACTGTGGCAGATGGCGTGGTGACGGGCGTTAAGGTGGGAGACGCGTATATCACGGCATCGGTGGGCAATATAGCGAACATGTGCAAGGTGTCGGTCAAGTCGGCGGACTCTGATGACAGTGGTTACGCTAGTGCGCCTAAGGGTACTAACTTCTTCGTGTTCCAGCTGGACGGTCAGACATACTCGTCGATATCGTCTAACGTGACTATGGACTTGCGTGTTGACGAGACGGCGGGCAAGTATCTGTATATCTGGGATGGCACATATAACGCGGGTAACGCTGTAGGCCGGAATGTGTATGGCGTTGCTGAGGGTTGGGTGTCGTTGACGGTGTCGAGTGTGGGATGGAGCGGCATGGGATTGTGCTATGGTGATGACACGCATACGTTTGACTTCAGCCCCCTCTATGACATATACGCTAATCCTGATGACTACTATCTGCACATTGCCATGCGGAGTGAGGATAACGCGGCGCATTGCCTCATTTTGTATGGCATGAGCTCGGAGGCTAAGTTTGGCGTTGGCGGGTCGTTCACGGACAATGGGACGACGTATGAGAGCCTTGGCGACTTCCCACGTGACGGCAGTTGGGGCGAGATTGAGGTGCCGATGTCGAAGTTCATCAATGCTGGCCTTATCTATCCTGAGACGTGGCAGCCTACGACTGGGCAGAACCTTATCGCCTTTCTTTCGGGAGGCACGAATGGCACTCAGTTGCAGTATGACGCGCTTTATATTTATAAGCCCACCAAGTAGTATGGTTTGACCTGCGGCGGGCGGTTGTCTCACATCGCCTGCCGCTATCTTTCTTTCTTTTCCTTTGCTTCTTGAGACACGATATAAACCCCACTCTGTCATGCTTTTACTTAAAAACATAATACTCGTAGCTCTTCCATTGGTGGCATTTGCTTCTTGCAGTGACGACGATGGCGCGGCGGGCACGCCAGACACTGGAGAGGTGGTGGAGGTGCGACATGTGCAGCAGCGCAGCGTCAAGCGAGGCGTGAGCTACTCGTTTCAGTTGCCGGAGACGGATATGTTCTTGCTGGGCAACACGATATCATGGTTTTACAATTGGTCGCCGGACTGCTCGCAGGCGGTGCAGACGTATGCTAAGCAATATGGGGTGTCGTTCGTGCCGATGGCGTGGAACAACAACTATGACACGGCGCGGATAACGTCGACGGTAGATGTGTTTGGAGACCGTTATTTGCTTGCCTTTAATGAGCCGAACTTGACGGATCAGGCGAATATGACGCCTGCGGTGGCGGCGCAGTATTGGCCGGAGTTGCGGCAGTATGCGCGTGCTAAGGGGTTGAAGTTGGTGTCGCCGGCTATGAACTATGGGACGCTTGCGGGTTATAGCAATCCTGTGACGTGGCTTGACGAGTTTTTCGGGCAGGAGGGGGTTTCGGTTGATGATGTTGACGCTATCGCGTTGCATTGCTATATGAACTCGGCGTCGTCGTTGAAGTCGTATATCGACATGTTTGCGAAGTATGGCAAGCCTATCTGGCTGACGGAGTTTTGCGCATGGGATGGGGGCGTGGCGTCGGCGGAGGTTCAGATGGCGTATATGAGTGAGGCGTTGGCGTATTTGGAGGAGTGTCCGGCGGTGGAGCGTTATGCGTGGTTCATACCGAGGTATAATGGATATCCGTATATGGCGTTGCTTGAGGATGAGCAGTTGTCGGATCTTGGCAAGGTGTTCGTGGCGTCGTCTACGGCAGACAGGGGCGCGTATGCTCTTAATGGTCAGAAGTGGGCGGCGGCGTCGTGGCAGTCGTCGAATGCGTCGGAGGGTGTTCTTTCGGGCGAGTCGTTCTCGGCTGCCCCACATTTGGGTGTCACGACAGACCCTGAGGCGATAAGCGAGGTTGAGGTCAACAGTTTCTCGTTGGGCAAGTGGTTGGAGTATGGGCTTGACGCAAAGGCTGAGGTGAGCAGTTTGTCGTTGCGTCTTTCGACACTTGTGCCTACCACGTTTGCGATTACGATAGATGGTGATGACTCGCAGAGTATGAGCATAGAGATTTCCACAAAGAGCAAGTGGGCGACTCACACGATACCTTTGTCGATAGGGAAGGGGACTCACCGAGTGAGGATAAGCGTGATCAAGGGGTCGTCGTCGCTCAGTTGGATAGTATTTGATTAGTAATAACTTAGAAAACCTTAACATTATGTTTAGACGTTACTTAGTTTTGGCGGCGGCGTTGTTTGCCGCAGTATCGGCCACGGGGCAGATTGCCCGCAATGTGGCGAAGGGCGCGGATGCGACGTGTTCATCGCCGGAGACGCAGTCGGTGGCACTGCAAGCGACAGATGGGAATGAATATTCTCGTTGGGAGTCTGCCGGGGGCATTGATGATGTGACGTTCACGGTAGACCTTGGCAAGAAATACACGGATATCTCGGGGGTGGAGATACTTTGGGAGAAGGCGTATGGGAAGACCTTCGAGATACTGGTTTCTGATGACGGGGAGAGCTTCAGCACGGCGACCAAGATTACGGGTCAGGTGATAGACTTCGAGGGCGGGGAGAGACACCTTCAGAAGGTCGTCCTTGACGATGTCGCCGGGCGGTATGTGCGTTTCCAGGGCATTGAGCGTGGTACGGAATATGGGTACAGTTTTTGGGAGTTCAGGGTTATGTCGTCGATGTTTGACCCGAGTGACAATGTCGCCCTTGACATGCCAGCCACGGCTGCTATCAACAATGATAACGCATACAGGGTGAACGATGGTATTTATGTTGGCGACCGTTGGGGTTCGTCGGGTGAGGGTAAGGATGACTATGGCAACCAGTGGTGGATGGTGGATCTTGGTGTTGTGTATAACCTTCGTGAGGCGCATATATTCTGGGAGGGTGCGTATGCCGAGGTGTATGTGATAGAGGGTCGGAATACGGAGTCTGAGTCGTGGAGGGTTTTGGCGTCTGTTCCTAATGCTGATAATACGCTTGTGGGCAACACGGAGGATAAGGTCAACACGATTTCTCTTGCGGGCAAGCAGGCTCGTTATCTGCGAGTGCGCTCTACTCAGAATTCTCTTGGCAATGCGTATGGCATGAGCATGTGGGAGTTCCGGGTGTATGCTAACAGTGTGGTGACGAAGCTTAGGCGTGTGGTGGAGTCGTTGCCGTTGCGTGTGAGCGGTAATGTTGTGACTGTCGGTCGGAAGGCTGGGGAGTCGGTTGTGGCGTATACATTGAGTGGTGCGGTGGCTGTTGAGTTGCCGGCTTGCGGGTTGGGAGACGAGGTGTCGTTCACGTTGCCGGCGGGTGTGTATGTCATCAAATCGGGTGGGGCTTCGTCTCTTGTGTCTCTTCACTAATTAAACATACCTCCTATTGTGCCCCGTGGCGACGTGCCGCGGGTTTTTTTGTGTTTGCGTGGAGGGTAAATAAGTGACCCCCGCGGGGAAGGCCTGCGGGGGTCACTTATGAGAAAATCACAATCAAACAAGCGGGACCGTTGTCCCACTCTGCCGTCGCATCTCTGCGCGACAACTAAAAACCTCCATTATGAAAACTATCACTTATCTTGATTCTGATGTCGCGAACTTAGTGTGTGGAGTGTTGTTGAGGGGAAAGTATTCAACGAGAATGCGTTTTTGCTCAACGAAAGGAGAGGTGTGGCGGGGTGGGGTGGGGGAGAGGTGAATTTTTTTTGGGTTTAATTGTGTTGCGGAGAGTGGTGAGAGATAGGGAGTTGTGGGATATTTTGGGGTGCGGTTTTTGGGGTTGATGCTTCTGGCATGCATATTTGGAGCAAGCATGGAGCAAGCATGGAGCAAGCATGGAGCAAGCATGGAGCAAGTGTGGAGCAAGTGTGGGAGAGGGGGGTGTGGGGGGCGTTGGTTTTGGTTGGAGGTTACTTTCGTTGACGAAAATCGTGCGGTTGTGGAAAAAATTATCGCATGGGGAGAAGTGGGTATACTTTTGTGATGTTAAAGCGAATCAAGAGTGTTTTCATAATTGAGGTTCAACAGAGACAGGGGGCGGCCGTGAGGTGTCGACCCTACGCCTGGACAACGGTCTGGCGGCAACAGTTTGATAGTTACAGTGAAACAAAGAGCCCTGCGACAAGGATCTTGCCGCGGGGCTCTTTGTAGTGGAGGGGGTGTGATTTGCCTACATGGTGATTTTTAGCTAATATTGCAATGAAAGGTGGACGCGAGAAGGAATAGAGTCCCGACGTGGCGTCGTGCCCCCGCAATGCAAAAAGCCTGGAACATAAAACGTCAGCCTGATGATGGCCAAGCGGAAGCTTTGGCTGCGGAGGTTGGTGTGTCGCCGATAGTGGCGAGGTTGTTGCTTCAGCGTGGGATAGACACGCCGAGGTTGGTAGACGCGTATTTCAATCCTAATCTGCGGTTGTTGCATGACCCGTTTATGATGCGGGACATGGATCGGGCAGTGGAGCGTGTGGTGTCGGCGTTGGATAATGGGGAGCGGATATTGGTTTATGGAGACTATGATGTTGATGGGGTTACGGCAGTGGCGTTGGTGTATAAGACGTTGAGCCGTATAACGTCTCACACGGCGAAGCTTGGTTTTTATATTCCGGATCGGTTCAGCGAGGGTTATGGCATATCGCGTCAGGGTGTGGAGCATGCGCGGAATGGAGGTTATACTCTTGTGATAGCTCTTGACTGTGGGATCAAGGCGGTTGAGCGGATGCGTGAGGCTCGTGACATGGGTATTGACTTTATAATCTGCGACCATCATGTGGCGGGTGAGGAGTTGCCGGATGTTGTGGCTTGTCTTGACGCTAAGAGGCCGGATTGTGGTTATCCGGATAAGAACTTGTCGGGTTGTGGAGTTGGGTATAAGTTGATGGAGGCGTTGTATATCAAGCTTGGTCGTGACCGGACGGAGCTTATCGACATGCTTGATTTGCTTGTGGTGAGCATAGCGTCGGATATTGTGCCGATGATTGGGGAGAACAGGATACTGGCGTATCATGGGTTGCGGAGGTTGAACAGGGTTCCGAATATAGGGTTGCGAGCGATCATGTCGAGGGCTGGGGTGAGTCCTGGTTGTGTGACGGTTGAGGATATAATATTCAAGATAGGTCCGCGTCTTAATGCGGCGGGGAGGGTGAAGAGCGGTAATGACGCGGTGCGTTTGCTTTTGGCGGGAGATCGTGCGGAGGCGGAGCGGCTTAGTCGGGAGATTGACGGGAGCAATGAGGAGCGTAAGGATCTTGACCGTGAGATTACACGAGAGGCTATGCGGCGGATCAAAGGGGATCCGGGGATACTTGAGGGTAATGCTATTGTGCTGTATGAGCCGGAGTGGAGTAAGGGGGTGATAGGGATTGTGGCGTCGCGGCTTAGTGAGGCGTATCTTCGTCCTACGATAATCTTGACTCGGTCGAAGGCTAATCCGGCGTTTGCGGCGGGTAGCGCGAGGTCGGTGGAGGGTTTTGACTTGTATAGCGCGATAGAGTCGTGTGCGGACATATTGGAGGATTTTGGAGGTCATACGTATGCCGCGGGGTTGACGTTGAGGGTTGATAAGGTAGAGGAGTTTAGTCGTCGGGTGGTGGCGTATGCTAATTCGCATGTGCCGTCGGACGAGCGTCTTGCCCATATTGACGTAGACACGTTGGTGTCGCTATCGGAGATGACGGATGATCTTATGTGTCAGTTGGAGCGTATGGAGCCGTTTGGGACGTGTAATACTCGTCCGGTGTTTGTCACGCGCGGGGTGTATGACTATTCGACGTCTAACACGTTTGGGAGTGGTCGTCAGCATTTGAAGCTTGACGTCATAGATCAGACGAGTCGTGACGTGAGGAGTGGTATAGGATTTGGGCTTGGGTCGATGTTTGGGGAGGTTACGAGTGGGTCGGAGTTTGATATTTGCTATACCATGGAGCGTACGGATTATCGTGGTCGGCAGTCTACGCAGCTCATGATAAAGGACATCCATGTGTCGGAGGGGGAGAGATAACATTGAGTAGAAAACAATATCGTTGAGAATATGTTCGCTAAGAAAACCTACATCGACCGCAGGCGTCGTCTTGCGTCGCTCGTGCCTGACAGTCTTCTCTTGTTTGTTGGCAACGATAACGCCCCGTTCAACTATGCTGGCAACGAGTATCGTTTCCGGCAGGACAGCACCTTTCTTTACCTTTTTGGGTTGGACATGCCGGGGCTTGCCGCCACGATAGATACTGCCACGGGCGTGTCGACGCTCTTTGCTGATGATGTCAGCATGGACGACATAGTGTGGACGGGTCCTATGCCCACGGCTCAGGAAAGGGCGTCGGAGGCGGGCATGGAGCGTGCTCAGCCGGTGGCTCAGCTGTCGGAGGCGATACGTCGTGCGGTCAGCGTGGGTCGTCGTGTTCACTATGTGCCGACGTATCGTGGGGATACGACACTACGTATAGCGGAGCTTTTGTCGCAGACGCCGTGTCAGGTCAAGGAGGGGGCGTCGGAGGAGCTTATACGTGCTCTCGTGTCGATGCGCCTGGTTAAAGAGCAGTGTGAGATAGATGATATCGACCGTCAGATGGCGTTTGGGTATAATATGCATACTGCCGCGATGCGTTTGGCGTATGAGGGGGTTACGGAGAATGAGATCATGTCTCGTCTTGACTATGAGGCGCTGCTTGGTGGTGGGGCAGTGTCGTTCCCTACCATCTGCACTATACATGGTGAGACGCTTCATAATCATGGGTATATACATCCGCTTGAGAGTGGTCGTCTGCTGCTTGTTGACGCGGGGTGTGAAAGTCCTAACCACTATGCTACAGACAACACTCGTACTACGCCTGTGGGGGGGCGGTTTACCAATCGTCAGCGTGAGATATATGAGATAGTGCTTGCGGCTAATAATGCGGTGGCAGCTAACTCTAAACCGGGAGTGTTCTATCGTGATATGCATTTGCTTGCCTCTCGCACCATCATTGACGGGCTTAAGGCGCTTGGCATAATGAAGGGTGACACAGAGGAGGCTCTTCGTGCGGGTGCGGCGGGACTCTTCATGCCCCATGGTATAGGTCATAATATGGGTCTTGACGTGCATGATATGGAGAGTTATGGTGAGGACCTGGTGGGTTATGACGACGAGACGGGTCCTCGCAGCACGCAGCTTGGACTTGGGTCTCTCCGTATGGCTAAGCGGCTTCAGGCGGGTAATATTGTCACTGACGAGCCTGGCATATATTTCATACCAGAACTCATTGACCGTTGGCGAGCACAGGGTATATGTGCTGACTTTGTCAACTTCCAGCGGCTTGAGTCGTACAAGGATTTCGGTGGCATACGCATTGAGGATGACTTGCTTATCACATCTGATGGTTGCCGATTCATGGGAGAGCGTCGTTTGCCAGCCACGCCTGAGGAGGTGGAGGCAGAGGCACTCAAGGGGCGTGACCAGCAGCGTGACATCCTCACCCAATAAGCCACTAAAACAATAAAGACAACAATACGATGAGAGTAGCCATTATTGACATTGGCACGAACACTATCAATCTGCTGGTGGTTGACACCAGAGCTGACGGCACGTACAACATAGTCTGCAGTACTAAGGAGACGGCACGTCTTGGGCGTGGTGGCATAAACGAAGGTCGCCTGATGCCAGACGCCATGCAACGTGGCATGGATGCCATAGGAATTCACGTCCAGACGATTAACGCCATAGGTGGAGTGGAGCGTATCGTGGCAATAGGGACGTCGGCCATGCGCGCTGCTGAGAATGCAGGAGAGTTTGCCCAGGCGGTAGAAGCTAAGTATGGGTTTGGCATAAAGGTCATCTCTGGTCAGGAGGAAGCTAAGATGGTATTCGACGGAGTCAAGCAGGTGATGCCACTTGGCATGAGTCGTGTGCTGATACTTGACATAGGCGGTGGTAGTTGTGAATTTATCATTGCCAATAAGGAAGGTGTGGCATGGAGCCATAGCTTTGAGGTCGGTATGAGTCGTGTGCTTGACAAATTCTCTCCCTCAGACCCTATCACGACGAAGGAGGTACGTGATATCGAGGCTTATTTCCGCTCGGGCACACAAGGGCTCTACGACGCACTTCGTGAGTTTCCCACATCTACCCTCGTGGGCACCTCTGGGTCGTTTGACGCTATGGCGGCACTTGTGGCGGCACGCAACCATCCCCTACTCAATGTCAAGCTATCCACGAGTTACGAGATTCCACTTCCGTGCTTTGAGGAGACGTATCGCAAGATTCTATCCTCAACGGTCGAGCAACGTCGGCAGATGAAACATCTTGACCCTGCCCGTGTGGATCTCATTGTGCCGGGTGCCATATTCATTGACTTCGTTATAACCGAGGCTCATATTGAGCGTCTCTACCAGTGCGGGTTTGCCCTCAAACAGGGGGCGGTGTGCCAGATTATCAATGGTGAGCTTTAACGCCTAAACAACTCTTCATCCATGGCCAAAATATTAGTTATAGATGACCAGCGTGCCATACGCTCTACTCTCCAAGACATCCTCGAGATGGAGGGTCACACGGTCGTCCTTGCCGAAGATGGGTCTAAAGGAGTCGAGGCCTTCGCTGCTGAGACTCCCGACCTTGTCCTGACTGACATCAAGATGCCTGGCATGGATGGCATGGAGGTGCTCGACAAGATAGTAGCGAAACGAGTGGACTGCCCGGTGATAATGATATCGGGGCATGGTGATATAGACACGGCAGTTGAGAGCATCAAGAAGGGAGCATACGACTTCATACAGAAACCGCTCGACCTTAACCGTCTGCTCATAACCATCAAGAACGCTCTTGAAAAGGGAGCTCTCGTCACTGAGACTAAGACACTCAAGAAAAAAGTGGCTCACACATACGACATGATAGGTGACTCTGAACCTATGATGCGTGTGCGGCAGATGATAGATAAGGTGGCGCAGACGGATGCCCGAGTGCTGATACTTGGCGCTAATGGCACTGGCAAGGAGCTTGTGGCTCGTGCTCTTCATGAGGGAAGCCGAAGGGCGCAAGCCCCATTCATTGAGGTTAACTGTGCGGCGATACCATCTGAACTTATCGAGAGTGAGCTGTTTGGTCATGAGAAAGGATCGTTCACGTCGGCTGTGAAGCAGCGTATAGGACGCTTTGAGCAGGCTGATGGTGGTACACTGTTCCTTGATGAAATAGGCGACATGAGCCTTCCCGCCCAGGCTAAGGTGTTGCGTGCTTTGCAAGAGAGCACAATCACACGTGTGGGTGGCGAGAAGGAGATAAAGGTGGATGTGCGTGTGCTTGCGGCGACGAACAAGAACCTGGCTGAGGAGATTAAGGCGGGCCGTTTCCGTGAGGATCTCTATCATCGCTTGTCGGTTATCATCATCAACGTGCCATCACTCAACGAGCGTGCTGACGATATACCACAACTTGCCGACTACTTCCTGTCTACTGTGGCAGAAGAACTCAATGTGCCACAGAAGGGCATCACGCCCGAGGCCGTGGAGGCACTGAAGAACATCAATTGGACGGGCAATATACGTGAGTTCCGCAACGTCATGGAGCGTCTCACAATACTTGCGCCTGAGGCCGAGATAACACTAAAAGACGTCAACGATTACGCCCGACCAATAGCTTAATGCCATTCACACCGCAACAGAGAATATCATGCCAGCAATAGCGATAGTAGACAAGACCCCAGACGGTTTCATGGCGTACGGGCGCAAAGGTGACCCTCTCTTTGAGTCTCCTATAATGGCGGGCCTCACCACGAAAGAGGAATATGACAAGTCTGCTATAATAGCCCAGACCGCCAACTTTTTCATAGTGCGCAGTGGCGACCGTCTCCTCTCCATAGATTCGCATGGCAGGTTGTCTGACAGCCGCCCCACGATAGACTATACGAAGGTCAAAAGCGTGGAGTATAGCCTCTACGACCATCTCTCACGCCGTTGCTACTTCCGTGTGACAATGAGAGCGGACGATGACAATGTGGAACGTGAGGGTATAGTCTCTTGTGATAACGACCTCAAGGACTTCGACCGCTATATGTTCGAGGTGCTCGATAATGGTCAGCTTGACCAGACGACAGGTGATAATCGCAAGCGGGAAATTGATGTCGACAGACTCGGAGGTGTCCGTAATGCGTTTATCGACATGCTTCTCATAGTCAATGCTGTGACTGCGGCGGCTTATCTTTACTTGGACAGTGTTTCGCCCCTTGCTCGTGCTCTTAATATCTTCTTTGATGTCTCGGCTGTGGTGTTGGCTCTTGAGATAGCACATCGCATATTCTTCCGTCCCACGACAGTCAAGAGCGACAGGTGGCTCAATACTAACGGTAGGGCGTTGAAGTGGCTTCGTAGGTTGTTCTACTCGCGTTCGGGTCGTGAACTTTATTTCTCTGAGCCACGTCAGTTCTTTGTGGGAGATGGTTGCTTTTGGCGCAGATTCGACTTTGTGGTGACTCTGTTGGCATTCTTGTCGTTGCTGGTGTCAGTGTATGGCGTTGTGGGGATTAGGGGCGTCAGGTCGCTGAGGTTGTTACGTAACGTCAGGTTGCTGAGGATGGTGTCGGGGTTCAGTCAGTTGAGGGCGTTGTGTCAGGCGGTATGGTTGTCGTTGCCTCAGATAACGTGGATGGCCATGTTCCTGGGTGTGTTGATGCTCTTCTATGGTATGCTTGGGGTGGAGATGTTTGGTGACTCACCACGATTTGAGAGTCTCCATGTGGCGCTTCTGACCCTCTTCACGTTGACCACGTTAGAGGGGTGGAATGGCATCATGGAGGAGGTACTTGTGCTGCATCCACAGTGCTGGGTCTATTTCATCAGCTACATTCTGATTGCGGCGTATATCATCATGAACTTCATTGTGGGCATCATTGTAGATGGTCTTCAACGTGCTAACGAGAAGTCACGAGGACCTATCAGGCGTAGCGAATTAGACTCCGACATTGAGTATTTGCGCAGCCTCACACAGCGCATCAGTGAGTTGCGTGAGCGAGAATGTGGGGGAGACAAGCAAGAAGGGAAGTGATTTTTCTGCTTGTCATATTGTTGTAGGTTAGTGCTTTTTAATAAATTAGGGGCGTGAAGAGACAAACGTTCCATTTTGCCCTTGGCGAGCCTGGCACGGCAACAGCCCAGTATACGGTAGACGGCATAGAGTCAGACTTCGGACTGACTAATGTCTGCAACCCGTTGGGCGATATGCTTGCTGCCGTGGCTCAACTGCTGACGAGCCCTTCGCAACTGTGGGATGGCAGCAATACTGCGGCTTTCGTGTGGTATGCCGAGGAGGAGAGCTATAACTGGGAGCTGACTGTCGACCATGACGAGATGCTCACGGTCAGGGTGTCGCAGACGTGTGACTTCTTTGGCGACGACCCGGTTGAACTTGTCGAGGCGCAGTGCTCAGTGACGGACTTTGTGGAGTGCATAGTGACGGAACTCGACCGCTTTATCAAGCACGTGGGACTCTTGAATTATCAACAACAGTGGCAGACGGCGGAGTTCCCGTTGACATACTTCCTTATCCTGAAGCGTCACCTCATGGATCGTGGGCAATGGAAGGGTGATGATGGCATAGACAGTCTTAACTTGGAGACTGAGGTGTCGATGCTGATGGGGTAGGGTAGGGGAGTGCTCCTTACGGACATACTCCCCTTGACGAATAAGCGAATATGAGCCATACCGCTACGCTATTCGTCAAAACTGAGTAACTTTGGGTAGAGTACAGACAGAACATCATACAATGGTCAAACGATACGACTTTTTGGTCATAGGCTCGGGTGCTGCGGGCTTGACCTACGCTCTCAAAGTGGCAGAATACGGCAAGGTTGCCCTCATCTCCAAAGCTCCCCTTGATATCACTAATACCAGTAAGGCCCAGGGCGGTATTGCGGCCGTCACCAGCTCCGTCGATGACTTTGAGAAGCACATCCGTGATACGCATATCGCAGGCGCGGGGATATGTGACCCCGAAGTAGTGCGGATGGTTGTGACACATGCACCAGCACAGATTGAACAACTGCTCAAGTGGGGCACAGACTTCGACAAGAAGAGCGATGGCGAGTTTGACCTCCACCGTGAAGGCGGCCACTCAGAGTTCCGCATTCTCCACCACGAGGACAGCACAGGTGCCGAGATACAGCGTGCCCTAATCTCGCAGATTAAGAGCCACCCCAATATCGACGTCTACGAGAACCATTTTGCCGTCAATATATTGACCCAGCATCATCTCGGACGTAACAACGAGCCGTGGATGAAAGATATAGACTGCTACGGCGCATACGTACTCTGTGAAGAGACAGGCGAGGTCATGACCTTCTTGTCCAAGGTGACCATGATGGCTACCGGTGGCATCGGCAACGTCTATCAAGTCACGACAAACCCTACTATCTCGACGGGCGACGGCATAGCCATGGTGTTCCGTGCCAAGGGCGTGATACAGAACATGGAATTCGTGCAATTTCACCCCACAAGTCTCTACAACCCAGGTGAACGCCCCAGCTTCCTCATCACCGAGGCCATGCGTGGCTACGGTGGACAACTGAGGAGGCGTGATGGTAGCACCTTCATGGAGAAATATGACGAGAGGGGCAGCCTGGCGCCACGCGACATAGTGGCAAGGGCGATAGACAACGAGATGAAAATATCGGGCGACGAGTACGTCTACCTCGATGTGACACACAAAGACCCCGAACAGACCAAGCACCACTTCCCGATGATATACGAGAAATGCCTCTCAATAGGCATCGACATCACCAAGGAATACATACCTGTGACCCCCGCAGCGCACTACCTCTGTGGCGGCATAAAAGTCGACATGACGGGTCGCACAAGCATCAACCACCTATGGGCTGCTGGCGAATGTAGCTGCACTGGGTTGCACGGTGCGAACCGCCTTGCGTCCAACTCCCTATTGGAGGCCCTCGTCTATGCCGACGTGGCAGCTAAAGACTCCGTGGAGGTCATGAAGCACACCGAATGGCGCAACGACATACCCGAGTGGAACAACGATGGCGCTGTCCATAACGAAGAGATGGTGCTCATCACACAGGCCAACCAGGAGGTAGAGACCATCATGCGTAACTACGTCGGTATCGTGCGCAGCAACACACGTCTCAAGAGAGCCCACGACCGACTTGAGATCATATACCGTGAGACCGAGGAACTCTACCAGAGCAGCCATATCTCGAGGAAGCTATGTGAGCTAAGGAATAAAATTAACATCGGCTACCTCATCATCAAGATGGCTCAAAAACGCCACGAGAGCCGCGGCCTGCACTATACCCTCGACTATCCCGAAAGGAACAAGAAACTCGACACCTACCCAATCGATTAGCGAATGCTTGTAAAGACCTTTGGCGCCGCAGTCAGTGGCATAGACGCCTTCACCGTGACGATGGAGGTGAACGTCACCCCTGGTATTAAATTCTTTATCGTAGGACTGCCCGACAGCGCGGTCAAAGAGAGTGAGCATCGTATAGAAAGTGCCGTCCGCGAGAACGGATGGCGCTACCCAGGTCAACGTATCGTCATCAACATGGCCCCGGCGGATATACGCAAAGAGGGGTCGGCATACGACTTGCCCCTTGCCGTAGGCGTATTGGCAGGCTCAGGGCAGTGCAACACCGATAGACTGGATAAGTTCATGATTATGGGCGAACTCCAGCTCGACGGCGGACTGCGTCCCGTGAAAGGTGTCCTGCCAATGGCGTTGAAGGCTAAAGAGGAGGGCTTCGAGGGCTTCATATTGCCCGTCGACAACGCCAAAGAGGCAGCCGTGGTGGGCGGATTAAAGGTGATAGCTGCCCACAACATACGCCAAGTTGTAGACTTCCTCAACGGGGCGATAGAGATAGAACCTACCGTGGTCGACATCGAGGCGGAGTTCAGTAAGGCCGAAATAGACCAAACCTTAGACTTCGCCGACGTGAAAGGCCAGGAAAACGTCAAGAGAGCCCTCGAGATAGCTGCCGCAGGCGGCCACAACATACTCCTGATAGGCTCCCCGGGGTCAGGCAAGAGTATGATGGCTAAACGACTGCCTGGCATATTGCCCCCGCTGACGATGTCAGAGGCTCTCGAATCGACCAAGATCCATTCCGTGGCAGGCAATATAGGCGGCGACAAAGGGCTTATGACCACAAGGCCATTCCGCAGCCCTCATCACACCATATCCGACGTGGCTCTTGTCGGTGGCGGCTCCTACCCCCAGCCTGGCGAGATAAGCCTGGCGCACAACGGCGTGCTGTTCCTCGACGAGTTGCCAGAATTCAAACGCTCAGTACTGGAGGTCATGCGCCAGCCCCTCGAGGATCGCAAGATAGTCATATCAAGGTCTAAATTCAGCGTAGAGTACCCTGCGTCGTTTATGCTCGTGGCATCTATGAACCCATGCCCGTGCGGCTATTACAACCATCCGACGCGCAGCTGCACATGTGGCGAGGGGCAGGTCAGGAAATACCTCGGGCGCATATCCGGCCCCCTCCTCGATAGGATAGACCTGCACATTGAGGTAGTCCCGGTGCCAATAGGCAAGCTAAACGACGCCCCCACGGGAGAGTCGAGCGCGGAGATACGCAAGAGGGTAGTGGCGGCACGAGAAATACAAAGCAAACGCTTCGCCGCCTCCAAAAGTGTGCACTGCAACGCCCAAATGACCTCAAGAATGCTCAACACATACGCCAAACCCGACGAGCAGGGCCAGATGATACTCAAGATGGCCATGGATAGACTCGGACTCTCAGCTCGCGCCTACGACAGGATACTGAAAGTCGCACGAACCATAGCCGACCTCGCCGGCTCAGACAATGTCGAGGCCGTCCACATCTCAGAGGCGATACAATACCGGTCGCTCGACCGTGAGACTTGGGGCAACTAACCCCCATCTCACCCCCAATCCTCGCTCAGCCCTACGTACATGCGCCCTCCATGCTCCCCAGATGCTCCAACATACTGACAGTATACTGATAATATACTGAACCCGACACCCCAATATACTGAAACAATACTGACCCCAATCTGACCCAAATACACCCTCCTTCATCCCCCTATTCCCCCTCCCTTCATGCAAACCCGTCGACAGGGTAGGCGAGAAGGCAAAAACAAGCCCCGCCAAGCGTTGTGCCTGGCGGGGCTTATAATGACTTGTTTCGGGGTGCTACTTCGGCATCTCCGCCTCCGTGTATTGCTTCACGAGCGATAGCACGGCGCGTGCGCATGCCTCAGAGCCGGATGGCGTGTAGACGTGGAGCTTGTATGCGCCAGTCTTGCTACAAATGAACTGGAAGGCGGGGAACGTCTTGTCGTTGGCTTGGTTCACGCCGATGAGTTTGTCGCCGTCGAAAATCTCCACCACCACATTTTCCGAGTTGGACGCGCCATTGGCAATATTCACCTGATAGTGCGTGCGGCTGTTGAGCACGACCGAGAAACGCACACCCTCAGAGCCCGCATTGGCTGCCAGCTTGATGTCGAAGTCCTTGATGTATTGGTAGTTGCCCATAGCCCCAAGAGCGGTCTTCATGAGCTCGTCGCCACATTGAGCCGTGGCGTTCGAGAATGCCGCAAGGAGCATAAGTATCGGGAGTATTAGCTTTGCCATGATAGGACGAGGCTGAAATGCTATTTTACGATGTTGTTGCGAATTTCTTTAACCTTGGCAATGATTTGGGCCACGAGCTCGTCGGTAATCTCGACGTGTGTGATCTCATTCTGCTCAATGATAAGCATGCCGTTGACCTCCTTGGTCTCAGGCGCGCCCATCTCTGTGGTTATGCGCACTTTGTCGTATATGGCCTTGAGGGCGTCAATCTCCTCGGCGAGAGCCTTGAAGTCGTTGTCGGAGCGGGCGTAGGTGTGGACGATAATCTGGAGAATCTCCACAATGTTCTTCTGCTCGCCAAGACGATCGGTGAGGCCCTTATCCTTGGTCTGCTCGATGACGGACGATGTGATGTAGATGCCCTCAACCCATGTGCCGACAACAATAGCCGTCGAGACGTTAGAACGCTTCTGATCACGGAGGTAGCGGTCGATCTCGTTGAAGCTGGACACTGAGAGCTGCTTCAGCGAGTCGAGGTTAGTGTTGTCCTTGGCCATACGGCTGAGGAGGGTGAAGTCGAGGAACTGGCCTACTCCTATGCCGTCGGCAAGTCGCTTGATGGACGAGAGGTAGTCGACCACGACGAGGTTCTTGCCAAAGGTGTTGATGTAGCCCAGGTCGGCGGCATATACGCCGAGGTTGACGGCGCGCTTGAATGAGGTCTCGTAGTCGCTCTCACGACCTGCGGCGTTGAGCGTGCTCTGCTGGAATTGCACACCGGAGTTCATAATCTCGTTGGCCATCTCGACTGGCGAGGAGATGTTCTGAATCATGTCGCCTACCACCTCGGCGCTGACAATGAGGGTGGTGTCGTCCTGGTCGTTGAACTCGCCGAGTTCGCCAGATTGTTGTGAGCAAGTGCAGCTGTTGAGCCATGCCACGGAGGCGAAGGCTGCGAGAGAGAACAGTATATTCTTCATAGTTCAGTTTCTATCTTATGAGTGCTAAGTGGTTTAACGAGTGATGGTTATTTGGGCATCTCGGCCTCAGAGTACTGCTTCACGAGCGAGAGCACGGCACGGGCGCAGGCATCCGACCCGCCGGAGCATGACACGTGGAGCTTGTATGCGCCCGTCTTGCTGCAAATGAACTGGAAGGCCTCGAATGTCTTGCCGTTGGCAAAGTTGGTGCCAAGGAGCTTGTCGCCGTCGAATATCTGGACGATGACTTTCTCGGCGTTAGTCTCGCCGTTGGCGATGTTAATCTGGTAGTGCGTGCGGCTGTTGAGCACGACAGAGAACTTCGTGCCGGTCTTGCTCGTCGCTGCTGGGAGCTTGATGTCGAAGTCCTTGATGTATTGGTAATTACCCATGGCGCCAAGGGCTTTCTTCATGAGTTCGTCGCCGCACTGTGCGGAAGAGTTGGAGCTGAAGGTCATCATGGCAACGAAGGCCAGGAGTGACAAGATTATGTGTTTCATTGTCGTAATGCGTTTAGGTCGTTAGGAAAAAGGTTGTATGAGAGGGGGAGGGTTATTCGATGATGAATTGGCGCGCCACTTTGACCTTCTCGATGATTTGCTTAACCTGCTCGGGAGTAATCTCGACGTGGGTTATCTCGTTCTGCTCGATAATGAGCATGCCGTCGACCTCCTTGGTCTCAGGGGCGCCGAACTCTGTTGTGATGCGCACCTCGTCGTATATCTTCTTGAGGTCGTCGAGTTTGGCCACAAGAGCCTGGAAGTTGGTGTCGCCCTTAGAGTAGTTGTTGAGGATGATGAGGAGGATGGAGGCGATGTCTTTCTGCTCGCCAAGTCGGTTGATGAGTTCGGGGTCGTTGGTTTGCTCGATGACGCGGCAAGTGATGTATATGCCCTCAATCCATGCGCCAGCCACAATAGCCGTGGAGACGTTGGAGCGTTTCTGCTCGCGGAGGTACTGGTCTATGCGGTTGAAGCTGGAGACGGAGAGGAGCTTCAGCGAGTCGAGGTTAGTGTTGTTCTTGGCGAGACGGGAGAGGGTGTTGAAGTCGAGGAACTGTCCTACGTTGAGCCCGTCGGCGAGATCCTTGACGGCAAGGAGGTAGGAGACGACTACACTGTTTTTGTTGAAAGTGTTGATGTAGCCGAGGTCGGCGCTGTATGCACCGAGGTTGAGGGCGCGTTTGAAGGAGGTGCTGTAGTCCTTCATCTTTTCGGCGTCGTTGAGGACGCTTTGGTCGAAGCCGGCCCCGCTCTTCTTGATTTGGTTTGCCATCTCGACAGGCGAGGAGATGTTTTGGATCATGTCGTTGACAACGTTCTCCGAGAGTTGCAGGGGTGCACTCTGAAGGCTATCGGGGATATCGTCGAAGTTGGTGTTGCTGTTGCTGCCGTTGCCTGAGCATGAGGTGGCGAGCGCGGTGACCAAGGCTATGGAGGCCGCTGTTATTGAGACCTTTAGAAGTTGAATGTTCATATTAGTGTGTTTTTTATTTCGACTTTTGTTGTGTTGTATTAGACTTAGGGGAGGGTTTGAGTTTGGAGGCGAGGGTTTTGATGGGGGCGAGTTTCTTCTTGAAGTCGATATCGGAGATGGTCTCGAACGTGCGTCGTGCGAGGTCGTAGTAGAGGATGGCGTAGAGGACGGCAGTTATGAGCCATACGGCGAGGATGTTGAACCAGAGGGTCTCGATGTATATGCCGAAGAAGTATTTCTTTGGGGCGAAGAATTGGCTGCGGAAGGGGAGGAGTCCTTCTGGCTCGGGCATTTGGTAGATGGGGTCTTTGATCTGGATAAGGCGGTCGCCATCGCGTAGGATTTTGTTCTTGTCGAAAGTCTTGGTGACGACATCGCTCACGGCTTCGTTGTAGTAGTCGTTCTTTAGTGCGTTGTAGACGTCGCGCTGGTTTTCGAGGTAGTAGCTAATTTTTCGTTCGCGTGTGCTGTTAGCCTTCATGAACTGGGCTTGGTAGAGTGCGTTAAGCTCGTTGATGAACTCGTTGGCCTGTGCGTATACCTCGTCGTTAAAGCCTTCGGGGGTGAGTTTGTCGAGGCAGGAGAAGTTGAGTTGTGGCTGGCGGCGCGCCTCCTTGCCGAGTTCGTTGTGGACGAGGGCGAGGTCGGTGATATATTGCTCGTCGGCAGTGTTTTGGAATTTACGCGCTTGCTGTGCGGCATCAAGAATGTCCTTAATTTTGGGGAGGTAGTAGACGGTCTTGAAGTCGGCTTGCCGCTCGGCGAACTCGTCGTCGAAGAAGGTGCGTTCGAACTTGTTGTTCTTGTATTGATAGACAATGAGTCCTTCGTAGGCGTAGCGGGCGGGGATAATCTCGGCTATGAGTGGTACTTTGTCGACGGACGAGATGTCTTTGTTGAGTTTATCGAAGGTGAACATTGCGCCTCCGAGCACCATTTGTGGAATCATGATGAGGGGTATCATGATGTAGATGGTGACGATGGAGTTGAATGTGGAGGAGATTATGAGGCCGAGCACGTTGCTGGAGACGGCTACGGAGAATAGCATCAGCCAGAACTCGAAGTTCATGCCTTGGAAGGATATCTCCCAGTTGCCGACTAATACGAAGAGCAGCATCTGGATGGCTGAGAGGCCCATGAGGATGCATATTTTGGACATTAGGTAGGCGGAGCGTGAGAGGTTGAGGAATTTCTCCCGCTTTAGGATTTTAGCGTCTTTGAATATTTCTTCGGCGCTGACTATGAGTCCGAAGAATATGGCTACGACGGTCCCCATGAATATGTAGATGGGGATATTAGCGTTCTCGCGGAAGACGTAGACGTCGGAGTCTGGGTCGACGATGTAGCGGATGAGGTAGGCGAGGACGAAGCCGAGCACCGGGGCCTCGATGATATTGAGGGCGATGTATTGAGTGTTGGCTATTTTGGCCCAGAAGTCGCGTTTGGTGTAGATCCAGAACTGTTTGAGCCAACCGGGGATGTCGAGGCTTTTAGGAGGGCGTTCTGTTACGGTCTTGACGCGTGGTACTTTTGGGAGTACTTTTTCTTGGTAGATTTTGTTCCAGTCTTCGGCGCTTTTCTTGCGTCGGTTGGTGGTGTTGCCATATTCGTCTTTCTCGCTGGCGTCGAGGATGTTGAAGACGAGTTCGGGGTTGACGTTGCCGCAGGTGGGGCATTGTCCGACGTCGGCGTTGGTTTGGTTGTCCTCGGTTTTGAAGTGTATGATGCTCTCGGTGGGGTTGCCGTAGTAGACGGGGTATCCGCCGGTGTCGAGGATGAACATTTTGTCGAACATCTTGTAGATGTCGGACGAGGGTTGGTGGATGACGACGAACACGAGTTTGCCTTTGAGGGCGAGTTCTCGCAGGAGGTTCATTACGTTCTCGGAGTCGCGGCTGGAGAGGCCGGATGTGGGTTCGTCGACGAAGAGGATGCCAGGTTCTCGGATGAGTTCGAGGGCGATGTTGAGTCGTTTGCGCTGGCCTCCGGAGATCATTTTATTAAGCGGGGAGCCTACTTGGAGGTCTTTGCGCTCGTATAGGCCGAGGTCTTTGAGTGTTTTGTCGACCTTGGCGTTGGTTTCTTCTTCGGAGAGGCCTTTGAAGCAGAGTTTGGCGCTGTAGTAGAGGTTTTGGTAGACGGTGAGTTCCTCGATGAGGAGGTCGTCTTGTGGTATAAGTCCTATTACTCCTTCGAGTTCTTCTTTTTGGGAGTGGAGGTTAAGTCCGTTTATGAGGACTTCGCCTTCGGATGGAGGTTCGTTGCCGCAGAGGACGTTGAGGAGAGTTGTTTTGCCTGCGCCCGAGGCGCCCATTATGCCGACGAGTTTGCCTTGCTCTTCGAACATGTTGATGTCGCGGAGTCCTATGCCTCCGGTTTTGAATCGGAACCACACGTGGTTGACCTCGAAGGAGATCTTCTGGACGTCGGTTTCTTTGGATAGGCGTGCGGCTATGTCGGTGTAGTAGAGTAGTCCTCGTGGGGTTTTGATGAAGGAGCCGCTTGGGAGGGGGTAGACTGTTTCGGGGTTGACGGTGAGGCCGTTTATGGACACGTCTCGGGGGCCGTCGTATTTGAGGAAGAAGAGGTTGGCACTGCCGATGCGGAGTATGGCGAGGTATCCGTCGAGGGTGTTGTCGAGGATGTGGCAGGCGTTGTTGTAGGCGTTGTCGGGTTGTGCGTCGGCGATGAGGAAGTCTGGGCGGTCGAGTGCGGACTGTGCGTTGGTTGTGGCTTTGGCGTTGCAGAACAGTTTGATGCTGTCTATTTCGTCTTTGGCGAGGGTGAAGGTTTCGCCGGCGGTTTTTACGACTTCTTCTCGGAGTTTTATTATGGTATCGGCGTTTTCTTGGACGTCGAGTTCTTCGGCTTCTTTACGGCTTTTGCCTTTCCATGCTTTCACGTTGACGGTGCGGCCGGCGTAGGCTGTGTCGTAGACTTTCTCCATTTCGAAGAGTCGCACGAGGACGACTACTTTTTGTTCTTTGGAGAGAGCTTTGTTGGCGGCGCGGCATATTTTGAGGGTCTTCATGGAGTCTTTCATGTCGACCACTATGCGAGCGGCGGTTTCGTCGAATTGGGCTCTTTCGCTTGCTTTTTCTTTGAATTTGGCGAGATACTCTTCCACCTTGGCGGAGGCTATTTGCTCTCCGAGGAACTTGCGGACGAAGGATATTTCGACGTCGCTGGCTCCGCCGCCCTGTTTGGCGAGGATGCCGAACAGGTTCATTAGGTGTTCAAGGATCTCTTCACTCATGTGTCTGGAGGTGGTGTTGTGTTGGTTTGGGGGTTGTGTGGGGTGTGGAGTGTGGGTGTTGTTGTTAGTATTTGATGAATTCGAAGGGGACTTCGACTATGTCTTCGTATTCTTTGCCTGCTTCTTCGATGTCGTCTTCGTCTTCGTGTGAGAACCATTTGACGGTTACGTTGTCGGCTATGGCTTCGAATTTGAGGAGGATGTCGAGGAGCATTTTGGAGGAGGCGGTGTTGAAGTATTCGAGTTTGAAGCAGACGTCGATGTGGTCGTTAGGGTCGTTGACGTATTCGTCGATCCAGTCTACGACGGGTTTGTAGAATTCGGCGACGTTTTCTGGGAGTGATCTGCCGGAGAATTCTATGATGTTGGCGTCCTTGTTCATTTTGACGGTTGGGGTGTCGTCTGTGCCTTTGATTTCTAAGACGTTCATTTTGTTGAGGTGTTTGGGTTAGAGTCTGTTGTTATCCACGAGTGATTGTGGTGATTATGATGAAGAAGCAGAAGTCGTCGTTGAGTTCTTTGAACTGGAAGTCGATTTTGTTTCCGCTTTTTTTAGCTATGTCGATGAATCCGAGTCCGGCTCCGCCTTTTTCGGAGATTTTGCCTCCGAGTATTTGTTGTTTGTAGAGGGCGGAGAGGCCTTCTTTGTCGAGGGAGTTGACTTTGTTGAGGGATTCTTCGAGGCTTTTGCGTTTTGAGGCTTTGATGACGTTGCCTGTGATGACGTTGTAGCATTTCTCGCCGTGCGAGACGAGGACTATGCCGCGTCGTTCTTCGTCTTCGTCGTCGGTCATGGTGTCGGCGTGCTTGCTGATGTTTTGCAGGCATTCGACCATGACGTTGAAGACCTTGCGCTGGACCTGGCTTGTTTCTTCGTTCTTAGCCATGTTTTTTTCGGTTAGCGCAGTGAATGTTTTTGTTATCTCTTGGGTTACGACGCCTTCGTAGACCAGGTTTATTTCGTTGGTCTGCATGGTGTGGTAGAGTTGGTAGGCGAATTCCAAGAAGTCTTGGTTGGCTCCTATTTTTGTCATCGTATGTCTCCTAAATAAGTGTAAAGGTACGAAAAATATTTAATAAGGGGGTCCTTATGTGCGCTTATACGGAAAAAGGTGTGTGGTGGTTATAGTTTGAGTGTGGAAAGTGGCGCGGGTTGTGGAGGGGGTTGTGGCAGAGGGTGTGTTTTTGTTTTTTGTTAAAGGGATTTCGGGGTGGGGGTGTTCGTCACACTTACGGTTGAAAGATGGGGGATTTGGGAGGTTGTGGAGTGTGGTGGATTTGGAGGGGAGGTGTTGATTTGTGGGAAAATCGGGGTTGTGGGATTTTTTTGGAGTTTCACGAGGAAATGGGAGTGGGTCGTGATGCTTTGGGTATGCTTCGTTTATGCTTCGTTGAATAATCGTTGTAGGAGTTTGGTGGGAGTTTTGGAGGAGTTGCGGGGAGTTTTTTCAGTTTTTGTGTTTGGCTCGCCATTGTGACGGGGTGAGTGAGGTGACTCGGTGGAAGAATCGGGTGAATAGGGATTGGTCGTCGAAGTTGAGTTGTGTGGCTATGTCTTGGACGGAGAGGTTTGTGGCGTAGAGTAGTTCTTTGGCGGTGAAGCAAAGGCTTTCGTCGATGACTTTTTTGGGGGTGAGTTGTCGTTGTCGGCATATTTGGCTGAGGTAGCGTGGAGTTATTGAGAGTTTGGCGGCGTAGAAGTTGACGTCGCGGTGTGAGGTGATGTTCTCGCGAACGAGTTTGAGGAAGAGGGTGAAGAGATCGGTTTGTCGAGAGGAGCGGTTGCTTGGTGTGTCGGCCCAATGGGCAGAGGAGTTGTCGGCGATGTCGGCGAGGTAGAGGTGGAGGAGCGCGTGCATTTTTTGTGCTTGTCGTTGGTCGTTTGGTCGTTGTGCTATGGCGCAGGCGAGTTGGAAGACGTGTGATATTATGGAGTCGTATTCGTCGGTGTGGTGGCTGACGGGGTTGAACTCGAGGAATTTGATCAGGTCGAGGTCGAGGCGTGTGCCCATATTTTCCATGAAGTCGGGGGTCATAGAGATTGTGGAGCATCGGAAGTCGTGTGAGGAGGAGATGATGCGTGATATGGAGTCGAAGGTGAGGATGACTTGGGTTCGTGGCAGGATGTCGTAGGTGCGCGTGTCGACCTCGATTGTGGCGGAGCCGGAGGTGCAGAGGAGGAAGATCATGTCGTGTGAGCGTTGAGGTTGTGAGGAGGGGGGGAGGTGGATGTTGTCGTGAGCGGAGAATTTTGCACCGTCGTGAGATTGTAGGCTTGGGATCATGGGGATTTAGAAATATTCGTATTTTGCCCTAAAAGGGGGTGTTTATTGACATTTTTTATAGGGTAGTATTCCTATAATGCACAAATGTATGAACATTTTGCGAATATAGCAGTGGGGAAAAGTGGTGAACTTTGCGAAGACAAAAGGAGATAACAACACAGATTAGTGATATGAAAGACTTAGTGATGAGCGGCGTGATGGTTGCCGCGATGGTTGTGACAGGTTGCCAGGAGGCGGCCCAGCAGCAGCAAGTGCGAGAGTATCCTGTGCTTGCGGCGGGGTATTCGGATGAGACGGTGAGTGACGTGTATCCGGCGACTATCAGGGGTAGGCAGGATGTTAGTGTGATGCCTCAGGTGTCTGGCACGTTGACGGATATGCGGGTGAGTGAGGGGGACAAGGTGCGCAGGGGCCAGGTGCTGTTTGTGATAGACCAGGTTCCATATAGGGCGGCGTTGGAGACGGCCAAGGCGAATGTTGAGGTGGCAGAGGCTCAGTTGTCTCAGGCTCAGTTGTCGTATGACAGTAAGAAGACGTTGCATGAGAAGAAGGTGGTGTCGGAGTATGATTTGATGACGGCGAATAACACGCTGTTGACGGCCAAGGCGTCGTTGGCGCAGGCTAAGGCGCAGCTTGTCAATGCTCAGAATAGTTTGTCGTATACGGAGGTTAAGAGTCCGGCGGATGGTGTGGTAGGCACGTTGCCGTATCGTGTGGGGGCGCTTGTGAGCCCGTCGATGCAGACGCCTCTTACTACGGTGTCGGACAATAATCAGATGTATGTGTATTTCTCGATGAATGAGAAGCAGGTGATGGCACTCACTCGTCAGTATGGCAGTAGTGCGGCGGCTATCAAGGATATGCCGGATGTGGCGTTGCGGTTGTCGGACGACAGTCTGTATGCTCATACGGGGCGTGTGGAGTCGATCTCGGGGGTGGTGGATCGGACGACGGGCTCGGCACAGTTTAGGGCGGCGTTTCCTAATCCTGAGGGTTTGTTGCTGAGTGGCACGTCGGGTAATGTTATCATGGAGCGTCGGTTGAAGCATGTCATCGTGATACCTCAGGAGGCCACGTTTGAGGTTCAGAATAAGAGCTACGTGTATGGGATAGTGGATGGTAAGGCGTCGGCCAAGCTTGTGAGTGTGAGTCGGTTGGATGATGGGGCGCGTTATGTGGTCACGTCTGGGCTCAAGGAGGGGGATGTCATAGTTGCCGAGGGAGCGGGTTTGCTTCGAGAGGGGACTCCTATTGTTGCCAAGGGGCAGGGTGCAGGAGTGTCGGCAGGGAGCACGGCATCGGTCAGATAAGTAGAGAGCGATAATTAGAGAAAAGAGATGATGAGGGCGTAATACGCTCCCATAAACCCTTACTATACAAGGAAATGAACCTAAGGACATTCACAGAGCGCCCGATATTGTCGTCGGTGATATCGATAGTCATCGTCATAGTGGGCGTCATAGGGCTGTTCTCGTTACCAATTGAGCAGTTCCCGAATATTGCCCCGCCTACTGTCATGGTGTCGACATCGTATTATGGCGCGAATGCGGAGACGATACAGAAGAGCGTCATAGCTCCACTTGAGGAGTCGATTAATGGAGTGGAGAACATGACGTATATGACCAGCCAGTCGTCGAATAACGGTTCGGTCACTATCACGGTGTACTTCAAACAGGGCACGGATCCTGACATGGCGGCGGTCAATGTGCAGAATAAGGTCTCTAAGGCCACATCGCAGTTGCCGTCGGCGGTAACTCAGGTGGGGGTCCAGACGATCAAGCGGCAGACGTCGATGCTACAAGTGTTCGCCTTGTCGAGCCCTACGGATGAGTATGACGAGAATTTCATCTCCAATTACCTTAACATCAACATTAAGCCAGAGGTGTCGCGTATTGCGGGCGTGGGTGATCTTGTGGTGCTGGGAGGTACGTACTCGATGCGAGTATGGATGGATCCGGCGAAGATGGCTCAGCATAATCTTGTGCCGTCGGATGTGACTTCCCTTCTTGCCGAGCAGAATATTGAGGCTCCTACGGGGTCTATAGGAGAGAATTCGCCGGAGACGTATCAGTATACCATGCGCTATAAGGGGCGTAAGGTCACCGAGGAGGAGTTTGCCAATATGGTAATCAGCTCTACTGCCGATGGCAATGTGCTGAGGTTGAAGGATGTGGCACGAGTGGAGCTTGGTCAGGATTCGTACTCATACGAGGGCAAGGTGAATGGTCACCCGGGATGCGCAGTGCTCGTATTCCAGACGGCAGGTTCTAATGCCACGGAGGTCAACAATCAGATTGACGCCTTCCTTGACGAGGCGGCTAGGGCGCTTCCTAAGGGGTTGCAGATAGACAAGATAAACAACACGAATGACTTTCTCTACGCCTCGATACATGAGGTAGTCAAGACTCTCCTTGAGGCGATAGTGCTGGTTATAGTCGTCATACTCGTCTTCCTTCAGAGTTTCAGGGCAGCGTTCATCCCGCTTGTGGGCATTATCGTATCGCTTGTGGGCACGTTTGCGTTCATGTATGTGGCGGGTTTCTCGCTGAACCTTATCACTTTGTTTGCATTGGTGCTTGTGATTGGTACGGTTGTCGATGATGCCATTATCGTTGTTGAGGCGGTGCAGGCTAAGTTTGATATAGGATATAACTCCAGTCATCATGCCGCCAATGACGCCATAAAGGGAATCTCGGGCGCGGTCATCACGTCGTCGCTTGTGTTCATGTCGGTGTTCATCCCGGTGTCGTTTATGGGAGGCACGTCTGGCACGTTCTATCGTCAGTTTGGTCTTACTATGGCTGCTGCGGTGGGCATATCGGCTATTCAGGCGCTTACCATGACTCCTGCCCTATGTGCCATGATGCTTAAGCCTAATATGTCAGGTGAGGAGAAGAGAGGCTTCTGGGTGCGTTTCGGTAAGGTGTTCAATGCGGCGTTTAATGCTTTGCAAGGTAAGTATGCCAAGGCGGTGCAGTTCTTCATACAGCGTAAGAAGGTAACAGTACTTATCATACTCTGCACGTTTGGTGGACTGCTGTATCTCATGAACAATACCAAGACTGGTCTTGTGCCTAACGAGGATCAGGGCATGGTGATGGTGAATGTTACTACTCAGCCTGGTAGCTCGTTGCACCATACTAATGAGGTCATGGATCAGATAGGTGAGCGTATACGTCAGATACCTGGCGTGGAGACGGTCAACCAGACGGCGGGCTATGGTCTGATCTCTGGCGCATCATCTTCGGCTGGCATGTGTATCGTCAGGTTATATAACTGGGAGCAGCGTAGGGATGCCTCGCTAAGTGCTACCGCCATCATTAACCAGATATACGCACGTACGGCAGATATCAAGGGGGCTTCAATCTTCGCTATGTCCCCTGGTATGATACCTGGCTATGGTACTGGCAATAATATCGAGCTTCACTTGCAAGACCGTGCGGGTGGTGATATGACGGATTTCTATCAGTTGTCGCAGCAGTTCATAGGAGTCCTCAACCAACGTCCTGAGGTTGCTATGGCATACTCCACGTTCTCTCTCGCCTATCCGCAATGGGAGGTCGATGTTGATGCGGCCAAGTGCAAACGTGCTGGTGTGTCGCCTGTCACGGTGCTTAGTGCTCTCGGCAGTTACTATGGCGGTTCTTATGTCTCCGACTTTAACCGTTTCTCTAAGATTTACAAGGTCATGATACAGGCAGAGCCGTCCTCACGTCGTGACGAGGCATCGCTCGATGCTATGTATGTCCGCATGAACAACGGTGAGATGGCGCCACTTAGCCAGTATATATCTCTCAGGCGGGTTTATGGAGCTGAGGTACTTACACGCTTCAACATGTACAACTCCATAGCCGTCAGTGTCATGCCAGCCGATGGCTATTCCTCTGGTGAGGCTATCAACGCCATACAACAAGTGTCCGAGCAAGTCCTCCCGCAAGGTTATGGATACGACTATGGTGGCATGAGCCGAGAGGAGCGCAATCAGGGAGGTCAGACGGGTATAATATTCGGCATCGCTATTGTGATGATTTATCTTCTCCTCTCTGCCCTCTACGAGAGCTTCCTCATCCCGTTCTCGGTCATCCTTGCTGTGCCGGCTGGTCTTATGGGATCATTCTTCTTCGCAAATATCGCTGGTCTTGAGAATAACATCTATTTGCAGACGGGTCTTATCATGCTCATTGGTCTTCTCTCCAAGACTGCGATTCTTATCACGGAATATGCTGTTGAGCGTCGACGTGCCGGTATGAGTCTCATATCTGCCGCCATGAGTGCCGCAAAGGATCGTCTGCGACCAATTCTCATGACTGTCCTCGCTATGGTGTTTGGTCTTCTGCCTCTCGTCGTGGCGCATGGCGTAGGAGCTAATGGCAACCGTTCTCTTGGCACGGGTGTTGTAGGCGGCCTCCTTGTTGGCACAATTGCGCTACTCGTATTCGTCCCCGTGCTCTTTGTGATATTCCAATGGTTCCAAGAACGGCTTACTCCCGTACAACCACAACGTTCCGAAGATTGGCAAGTGCAAGACGAGACAGAGCAAGCCAAGATAGAGCGTGAGCAATATCTCGCCGAGAAGAAACAGAAAGAGCAGGATGGCAAGTAACAATTACCTAAGCAAATGAAACACACGATAAATCTCCATATCCTTGCCCTCATAGCAACCGCACTAACCCTCACTTCCTGCGGCATATACTCCACCTACGAGGCCAAGACCCAAACACCCGACGGACTCTTCGGTGACACCCCTCAAGTCACCCAGTCCACCGACACCACCCAACTCGCCAAAATCCCCTGGCGACAACTCTTCACTGACCCCCAACTGCAAGCCATAATCGACGAGGTCCTCCAAAACAATATCGACCTCCAGGCAGCGCAACTCAACATCGAGCAGGCGCAGGCGCAGTTCAAAGCCTCTCGCCTTGCCTACGCACCCTCTCTCTCCTTCTCCCCAAACGGTGCGCTGTGCAAGTACAACATCGACGGAGCCGAAGTCTCTAAGACTTACACTATCCCCGTGAACCTCCAATGGCAAATCGACGCATTCGGCTCATTACGTAACCAGAAACGTGCCTCACAAGCCTCTCTTCACGCCACCGAAGACGCACTCCAGGCAACACAAACAGCTCTCGTCGCCAACACGGCCTCGCTCTACTTCTCGCTCCTCATGCTTGACCGCCAACTCGAGATAGCCGACTCCACGGCACAGTCCTGGAGCGAGACCGTCAAGACCATGCGTGCAATGATGGACGCAGGCATGACCAACGAAGCCTCAGTAGCACAGATGGAAGGCACCTACTACTCCATACTCACGCAAGTGGCCGACTTGAAGGATAATATCGTGACACTCCAAAACTCCCTATGCCTGCTCATGGCCAAACCCTCACAGTCTATCCCCCGTGGACGTCTCGACGACCAACACATTGATGTCAACCTCTCAACAGGACTGCCACTCGACATCATCAGCAACCGTCCCGACATACGTGCCCAAGAGCGTCAGCTTGAGACCTGCTTCTACTCCGCCAACGCCTCACGTTCCGCCTACTTCCCCGCCATAACACTCAGCGGACAAGCCGGATGGACCAACATTATAGGCTCAGCCGTCATGAACCCTGGCAAATTCTTCTGGCAAGCTGCCGCAAGCCTCGTACAACCTATCTTCCAAAATGGTCAGATCCGTGCACGCGTCAAGGTGGCTGAAGCCCAACAGAAGCAAGCCGAACTCGCATGGACTAAGGCCGTCCTATCCGCCGGCAATGAGGTCAACGAGGCCCTCGTCTCCTACCAAACTGCCAAAGAGAAGCACGACCTCTTCCAAAACCAAGTGCAAGCCCTCACTCGAGCCTACGAAGCCACCGACCTTATGATGAAGCACGGTAGCACCACCTACCTCGAAGTCCTTACCGCCAAGCAGACTCTCCTCTCTGCGCAACTCTCACAAACAGCTAATACCTACGCCGAGCTGTCCGCCATCATCACACTCTACCAGGCTGTGGGTGGCGGCACGCTCTAAGCGCTATCTTTCTATCTTGTGTTTTTTCTGAACACCGTCAGGCTTCTCTCTTGCCTGGCGGTGTTTGCGTGTAGATAAGTTGCTACCTTTGCCCATCCCAACTCGATTCACTCATGGACCAACACTACAAACTTCTACGCCCCCTACTCTCCCAACGCATCCTCCTCCTCGATGGAGCTATGGGCTCTCTAATACAACAGGTAGGCCTTTCCGAAGACGACTTCCGAGGCAACCTGTTCCCCAATCACCCATGCCCCCTCAAGGGCGATAACGACATACTCGCCCTAACCCGACCCGACGTAATACGCGACATCCACCAACAATACCTCGAAGCCGGCTCCGACATCATCGAGACCAACTCCTTCAACGCCACCTCCATATCCCAAGCCGACTACCAGATGCAGCCCCACGTATACGACATCAACCTTGCCGCCGCACGATGCGCCAAGGAAATGGCCCTCCAATACTCCACCCCCAACCACCCCCGATTCGCCGCAGGATCTATAGGCCCCACCAACAAGACCGCCTCCATGTCCCCCGACGTCAACAACCCAGGATACCGAGCCATAACATTCGACCAACTCGCCTCAGCCTACGCCGAACAAGCCCGAGGACTGCTCGACGGCGGCGTAGATGCCTTCCTCATCGAGACAGTATTCGACGGACTTAACGCCAAAGCCGCCCTATATGCCATCGAGAACGAACTCAAAGCCCGCAACATATCCGACTTCCCCGTGATGATCTCCGCCACAGTGGCCGACAAAAGCGGACGCATCCTATCCGGACAAACCCTCGACGCCTTCCTCTACTCCGTCTCACACGTCGACCTCCTCTCCTTCGGCCTAAACTGCTCCTTCGGCGCACACGACATGATGCCCTACCTGACCGACATCGGACGCAAAAGCCCCTTCTTCGTAAGCGCATACCCCAACGCGGGACTACCCAACCAGTTCGGCCAATACGACGAATCCCCCGAAGTGATGGCATCCAAAATACAAGACTTCCTCGACCAAGGACTGGTCAACATCCTCGGCGGATGCTGCGGCACAACACCCGCACACATAGCCGCCATGGCTGCTCGTCTCAACGACTATAACCTCCACCACCCCGCACCACCCACACACACTATGTGCCTGTCTGGCATAGATGCCGAGGTGGTCTCCAAAGACATCAAGCCCTTCTACAAGGTCGGCGAACGTACCAATGTCGCAGGCTCACGCAAATTCCTACGACTGATCCAAGAAAAAAAGTACGACGAGGCTCTCGACATAGCACGTGCCGAAGCGCAAGCTGGTGCCGACATCATCGACGTCAATATGGACGATGGCATGCTCGACGCCAAGTCCGAGATGACCACCTTCCTCAACCTCATGGCGGCAGAACCCGACGTCGCACGCCTACCCGTCATGATCGACTCCTCAAAATGGGACGTCATAGAAGCCGGCCTAAAGTGCCTCCAAGGCAAAGCTATCGTGAACTCCATTAGCCTAAAGAAGGGAGAAGAGGAATTCCTCCACGAAGCCGCCACCATACAACGTTATGGCGCCGCAGTCGTCGTCATGGCGTTCGACGAGCAAGGCCAAGCCACCACCTTCGACCGACGCATCCAAATATGCTCCCGAGCCTACAACCTCCTCACGCAACGTCTCAACTTCGAGCCTGCCGACATAATATTCGACCCCAACGTCCTCGCCATAGCCACCGGACTGCCCGAACACGACAACTACGCCGTCGACTTCATCCGTACCGTCGAGTGGATCAAGGCCAACCTCCCACACGCTAAAATCAGCGGCGGCGTATCCAACCTCTCCTTCTCCTTCCGCGGCAATACTCACGTGCGAGAGTCTATCCACTCCGTATTCCTGCACTACGCCGTAGCCAAAGGCATGGACATGGGCATCGTCAACCCTGCCGCCATGATCCCCTACGACGATATCGAACCCCAACTGCGCGATAAGATAGAAGACCTCGTCCTTAACCGCCGACCCGACGCCACCGACATCATGCTGTCCGCCGCCGAGCAGTTCAAGTCCGCCACAAAAACCCCCTCCACGCCCGCTAACTCCCAGTGGCGTAACGACTCCGTGCAAGAACGGCTCGCCTACGCCCTCCAAAAAGGCATCACCGAATACCTCGAGACCGACCTCAACGAGGCCCGACCTCTATACCCCCGTGCCCTCGACATCATCGAGAAACCGCTCATGGACGGCATGAACCGCGTCGGACAACTCTTCGGCGAGGGCAAAATGTTCCTCCCGCAAGTGGTCAAGACCGCACGCGTGATGAAACGTGCCGTCGAAATCCTCCAACCTCTAATCGAGGACGAGAAGCGTGCCGCTGGCCAGTCAGGCTCCTCAGCAGGACGTGTCATTATGGCCACAGTCAAAGGCGACGTCCACGACATCGGCAAAAACATCGTCTGCGTAGTGCTCGCCTGCAACAACTTTGAGATAATCGACCTCGGCGTGATGGTCGACACCGATGCCATAGTCAACGCCGCCATAGACCAACATGCCGACGCCATAGGACTGAGCGGACTCATAACACCCTCGCTCGACGAAATGATCGCCGTAGTGAAAGCACTCGAGGCCAAAGGCCTGAAAATACCAGTCATGATCGGAGGCGCCACAACATCGGCAATCCATACAGCCGTGAAAATCGCGCCATGCTACAGCGGACCCGTGATATACGTCAAAGACGCCTCACAAAACGCCTACGTCCTAAACGCCATACTCTCACACGACCAACAATTCATCAACAACCTATACGCCGAACAACAACGCCTACGCGACCAAAACGACAACAACAACACACACTCCCTCTCCCTCAACCAAGCTCGACTCCTCGCCCCAACTCGCGACTGGCACGCACTACCCTACCCAACACCACCACAACCAGGCATAACAACCCTACGCGACATCGACATCTCCCTGCTCACTCCCCTCATCAACTGGCGTATGTTCCTCTCAGCTTGGAAACTCGACCCCAAATTCGCACACGCCGCATACCTCAACAACCCCGACGACATCCAAGCCTACCTCAACTCCCTCCCACACAACGACCTCGACAAAGCCCACGAAGCCCTGCGACTGCTCGCCGACGCACAACGCACCCTCACTCAGCTATCCTCCCAACACCTCACACACGCACACGCCGTGGTGGCCATCCTCCCAGCCAACAGCCTGACCTCCGACGACGTGGCTATATTCTCCTCCCCCGACCGCTCCTCCGAGCGCGCCCGCTTCCACTTCATGCGACAGCTCACACCCTCTCCCGACGGCCACACCCTCTCCCTCGCCGACTTTATCGCGCCCGCACCGTTCCCCGACCACATCGGCCTCTTCGCCGCCACATCCGCCGACGGCCTTAAAACCCACACCGACGCCCTCCGCGCCGCAGGCAACGACTACTCCGCGCTCATGTGCCAGCTCCTCGCCGACCGCCTCGTCGAAGCCCTCTCCGAATGGCTGCACTATCAAGTGCGAACCCGCCTATGGGCCTTCTCCCCAAATGAACCCTTCAACCCGGCCGACATCATCCACGGCCGATACCAAGGCATCCGACCAGCAATCGGCTACCCCATATCCCCCGACCACTCCCACAAGCGACAACTGTTCGACCTCCTCGACGTCTCCAACCGTATCCCCATGATCCTCAACGACTCCCTTATCATGGAACCCGCCTCGTCAGTCTGCGGTTTCTACTTCTCACACCCCTTCTCCCACTATTTCTCCGTCGGCAGTGATGCCCCACAAGATCTATAACCTCCCCACTTCCAATCCGTAACCTGCCCCACTCGCATAACCCCTCAATCCCTCATATTTCCACCCCTCAATCCCCCTATAACTTACAATCCGTAAGCTATACGTGGATTATGCCTTTTTGTCGTTTCAACAAACCACCCCACACCTCCACCCCCCCAATCCCCCTCTACCCCCAATATATCC
>CAVFBA010000008.1:0-115724 GCA_963620665.1 bacterium | reverse complement strand
GGGGAGAGGGGGTGGGTGGTGGGGATGTGAAAGAGTCCCGCCTGTCGGGGAGACGGGCGGGACGGTATATGTTTTAGGGGAGGGGGGTTATCGTTTGGCGTCGGCGTTTTGTTCTGGGTTGCCGACGTGGACCATGGCGCAGCGGAATCCGATGTCGTCGCGTGATTCGCGTTGGTCGAGAGCACGTCGGGTGCCTGGGCTGAGCCAGTATGCGCGGTCGCGCCATCCTCCACCTTTGTAGACTCGCATTTTATCGGATATGAGGTTGCCGAGTTCTTTGCCTACTTCGGAGTATTTGTCGTTTTCGACGGTGAAGGAGCCGTACATGGTTTCGGTGTTTTTGCCAGCGCCCCAGTCTTCGGTGTTTTCGCTGAGGTTGGAGTTGTTGTCGCCATCGAGGTAGTTGATGACGTCGGCGGCGCGGTAGTTCCATCGGTCACCGATTTGCTCGGCGGTTTCGGGGTCGTGGTGTAGTCGTCCGAGGGAGTCTTTTTCGGCGACGTTTCCGGATTCGTCGAGTCGGAGTTGAGTGAAGACGTTGCCACGGAAGGGGTTTAGTTCGTCGGCGTCGCCGAAAGTGAGTGGTCGGTAGACGTCGCGGACCCATTCGTTGACGTTGCCGGCCATGCAGTAGAGGCCGTAGTCGTTGACCCAGTAGGATTTGACTGGCACGGTTATGTCGCCTTTATCGTTGAGGTTGCCGGCGGTTCCCATGTAGTCGCCGTTGCCACGGACGAAGTTGGCCATCATTTTGCCACGGTCGGCGTCGGCGGGGTTACGTACGACGTGAGTGTTCCATGGGTAGATGCGTCGGTCGGACATTCGTTCGTCGTCGGTGTTGCCGATGAGTCCGAGTGCGGCGAATTCCCATTGTGCTTCGGTTGGGAGTTCGTAGTTGGGGAGGAGTATGCCGTCGTCTTGTCGCACGCGTCGAGTTCCGTCGGTTGCGAGGTCTTTTATTAGTTTATCTGGGTCATCGCCGTCGGTGACGGCGTATTGGCCGTAGAGGTAAGCCTCGGTGTTGAAGTTGTTTTCTTCGGCTTGCTCACCGACATTGAGTTTGATTATGCCGCGTTCGTAGAGGATGTTTTCGTTGACTCGGTCGGTTCGCCATTGGCAATATTTCTGGGCTTGTTCCCAGCTGACGCCGACGACTGGGTAGTCGGCATAGGCGGGGTGTCGGAGATAGTTCTCGACGTAGGGTTCGTTGTAGGCGAGTGGTCGTCGCCATACGAGGGTGTCGGGGAGTGCGTCGCGGTAGACGTCGTGGTTTTCTTTGAATACGAGGTTGATCCAGTAGAGCCACTCACGGTAGTTGGCGTTGGAGACTTCGCATTCGTCCATGTAGAAGGATGTGACAGTGGCACGTCGGGGGGTGGCGTTGTTAAAGCCCATGACGTCTTGGTCGACCCGTCCCATGATGAATGTGCCGCCCTCGATGAATACGAGACCCGGGCCTGTTTCTTGCTCGTAGCCGGAGGTGTATTCGAAGCCGCCGTATTCTGGGTCGTTGTAGGCCCATCCTGTGGCGGACGATCTTTCGCCGCTATGTCCACCTCCGGATTTGCTGCTGAAGATGCTGCAGGCGGGGAGGAGTGTGACGGCAGTCAGCGTTATGGCTGCCGCGACAGCCATTCCTTTGACGTTGTGTATCATAGTTGAGTTCCTCAATTTTCGTAGGTTAAGGGGCAGAGTGGTACTGCCGAAGTGCAAAGATATTAAATCACCTGCGAATTTGTACGGCAGAAACCTTGTTTGTGTTGCCTTTTTGGGTTAATCTTTTTGGATTAGCGCGACGGCGTAGGCTGCGGCGCCTTCTTGGCGTCCTTCGAAGCCGAGGTGTTCGGTGGTGGTGGCTTTGATGGAGACGCGGTCGGGGTCGACGGCCATGACCTGGGCGAGGGTTTGTGACATGAGGGGGATGAGTGGCATGAGTTTAGGTTTCTGGAGTGCGATGGTGCAGTCGACATTTTCGACGTGGTAGCCTTTTGAGGCGATTATGTCGATGACCGTTGCGAGGAGTCGTTTGCTATCGGCGTTTTTGAGGTTGTCGTCGTTGTCGGGGAAGTGGAATCCTATGTCGCGCATATTGGCGGCGCCGAGTAGTGCGTCGCAGAGGGCGTGTATCAGGACGTCGCCGTCGGAGTGGGCGACCCATCCACGGTTGTAGGGTATGGGGATGCCTCCGATGACCATTGGTAGGGCGTCTTGGAGGCGGTGGACGTCGTAGCCGAAACCTACTCTGATGTGTGTCATTGTGGGTTATCGTTTGTTCATGATTTTGCCGATATCGAAGCCGAGGGATATGCGGACGGTGTTGGCGAGGGCGGAGTTTGTCGCGGCGTTGCCTACGGCGAATACGTAGCTTGCGGCGACGTTGATCATTTGGTATTTGACGCCGAGGCCGGCGGTGCCGTATTTGAGGTTGCCTTTGTTTTCGGGGTTGTTGTGGAATCCGAGTCGTGCGGAGAATATTTTGTTGTAGGTGTACTCGATGCCGGCGCAGAGGTCGATTTCCTCGAGTTCTTCTTTGCCACCCCTCGGGGCGTCGGTGAAGCTGGAGAATATGGCGGATACGACGGATTTGTCGTAGTATTTTTGTCGTTTTTCGTACATGGATTCGGAGTTTTCGGTGGTGTTGCGGTAGTTGGGGGTTGGGACGAGTAGTTTGTTGGCGTCGATGGTGAAGCCGATGGTGTTGTAGTGGTCGATGTCGTACCAGAATCCGATTCCGAGGCGCATGTTGGCGGGGAGGTATTGGTTGGTCACGCCGTTGTCGTAGGTTATTTTGGTGCCGATGTTGGAGAGGTTGACTCCGGCCATGATGTTGGCGTTGGAGGTGGATATTTTGAGTGGTTTTTTGAAGTAGAAGGCGATGTCGGCCGCGAAGGCGTTTCCTTTGGAGTATCCGTCGTCGTCGACTTGGAATCCGAGGTCGGAGTGGATGTAGCGTAGCGCGATTGCGCCGGATAATGTTTGCGAGAGTGCGAGGGAGTAGGCGGCGTCGATGCAGAATTCGTTTGGTTTGTAGTCGCCTTGCTGGTTGCCCTGGTCGTCGAAGAATTCGAGTTGTCCGAGGGAGAAGTATCGGATGCTTGCGCTTACGGCGTTGCGTTGGTTTATTTTGTAGTAGCCCATCAGGGCGAAGAGGTTGATGTCGGAGATTATATTGCGGAGCCAGGGTGTGACGGATAGTTCGGCTCCGGCTTTGCTTTCCATGCGGACATATTTGGCTGGGTTCCAGTATTGTGAGTTGACGTCGGGGGTTGTGGCTACGCCGGCGTCGCCGAGTGATGTGCCTCGGGCTTCTGGGGCGATGTTGAGCATTTGGACGCTTGAGGGTATGGGGTTGTATTCGGCGGCGATTGTTGTGGGTTCGTCGTCGTTGTCGGCCCAAGCTGATGAGGGGAGTGAGAGGGAGAGGAGGAGGAGGAGGAGTTTACATTTTTTCATTGGGTAGTGTGTGTGTGTATGTGCGAGAAGAGATTTATGTTGTTATGAGTAACTGGTATACGCGTGGGTGGCGTTTTTATTGCCTGCCAAAGATAATTTTTTTTGTGATACGCGCCTTGCGGTTGTTGCCTGAGACGTCGACTCGGAGGATGTAGACGCCCGGGGAGGTGAGTTTGGCGTTGATGGGGATGGTGGTTTGCAGGAGGCCGTTGGAGGGTTGGAGTTGTAGGTTTTGGTTGGCGACGAGGATTCCGGAGGTGGTGTAGACGCGTGAGTGGACGGATATGGAGGAGCCGAAGATGTCGGAGGTTATGGAGAGGTGGAGGTTGTCGGATATGGAGAGTTGTTCTTGTGAGATGTTGATTTTGGGGTCAGAGGGGTTGATGTTGATTAGGAATGTGGCGTTGGAGGAGTTGTTGAGGTTGTCCCAGGCTTTTATGGTGAAGGTGTGTGTGGTTAGGGGGATGTCGGTCAGGGGGAATGAGACGAGTCCGCCAGGGGTGTCGCCTTCTTGGAAGGCGAAGTAGTCGTTGAGTGATAGTGCGTTGGAGCGGAGTGAGTCGATGATGAGTGATATGTCGTGTCCGATGCCTTGCCCTGAGATGTTGATGCCTTGGGGGTCGGCGAGTGATATGTAGAGGTAGGGGGTGGAGGAGGAGGGTGTGCCTTGTGTGTCGCGAGGGTAGTCGACCCAAGCTGATATGGAGGGGCCGATGGTGTCGTTGAGGTTGGCGTTTTCGATGTCGCCTATTAGGAGGGCTTCGTTGGAGCCCATGGCGTCTCGTCCGTCGGAGGCTGAGGCGTACATGTGGAGTCGTCCGTAGCCTATGGAGAGGTCGAATTCTTTGGAGAGTATGAAGTTGGCGGAGAATAGGCCGCGGGTGACGTTGACTCGTCCGGAGAATAGTTTTGTGGCGTATTCTTGGTAGGGTAGTGGCGAGCCGCTTGATATGCCGGAGGTGGAGCGGTTTTGTTTTTTGTCGTAGAGTGTGAGTCGTATGGAGCCGTTGAAGGCGGTGTCGATGGAGCCGTTGTCGAGTCGTATGGAGCCTTGGAGGGAGGAGAGTGCGAGTGCTTTGATGGGTTCGGTTTGTTGGTTTGCGGGGATGGAGTTTATGGAGTCGAGTGTGGCGTAGAGTCGGGAGGGTGTGGATATGCGGAGGGCTGGGTCGCCGAGGAGGATGTATTTGAGTGAGCCGGCTCCTTTTGTTGCGGTTCGTTTGGCTTGGCATAGTGCTTGTCCGAAGGTGAGGCGTGTGCCGTCGTCGTTTGTGGCGTAGAGGTATTTGACGAATTGGCGTGTCACGTTGTAGTTGCCGCTGCCATAGACGTCGCGGGTTGCGGCGAAGGTGGCGATGTAACCTCCGTCGGGGTTGAAGAGGCCTATGGTGGCGAGGTTTTTGGGTTGTGAGTCGAAGGGTGAGACGTTGCATGAGGCGGAGACGAATACGAAGGGTGAGGAGGCGTTGGATAGGTTGGAGACGTATTCGGAGGTGAGGTAGGGTCCGTGGAGTTGGTTTGGGTTGCTGTGTCCGGTGTAGTGGAAGAGCGAGATTCCGGAGTTGATGTGGTTGTGCGCTGTTGTTATGGCTTGGGGGTATGTTGTGCCTGATGATTCTTTTACGGCTGGGTATGATTCGGAGAATATTCGGATGGTTTCCATGTCGGGGTATAGTTCTTCGAATTGTGTTGCTTGGTTGTTGGCGAAGTTCTGGTGTTCGTTTTTGTCGCCGTGTAGGCCTACGAAGAGGGCTTTGGCTCGCCATTCGCCTTGTTGTGGGTTGAGGGTGTAGGCGGTGGCTTTGGCGAGGTAGTTTTCGGCTTCGTCGATGGTCCGTGCGGGGATTCGTCCGATGCCGACGTCGATTGTGGCTCGGTTTTCGGATGCGCCTTCGCCGTTTTCGAGCCATCCGAAGAAGTCTTCGATGGGGTAGCTGTATATGGCGTTGTGGGAGTTTTCGGTTTGGTATGTCGGGATGAGGTTGTCGGGGTTGGAGGTGTCGAAGTTGTCGTAGGAGCCGGAGCCGAGGAGTAGGACGGATTGGAGTTGGTCGGTGGTGTTGGCGCCGCGTTCGTAGATCATTTTGATGTAGTTGCGTATGGCTGTTGGTTCGGGTCGTGCGGCGGAGAATTCGTTGTAGATGTCGGTTGTGAGTACGGCACGCGAGGAGAGGTTGCTGGCTTGCGCGTGGAGGTCGCAGAATTTTTGCGCTATGTCGCGGAGGAGTGGGGGTGTTATGACGAGGTAGTTGACGGATTGGTGTGAGTGTAGGTTTTGGTTGTCTATTTGTCCTTCGTCGGATGGGTGCGGGAGGGGGGCTGAGGGGGAGAAGGCGGCGTAGGTGCGCGTGGTTCGGGCCGGTGCTATGAATGAGGCTGTTGGGGGGTTGAGTGATATGGTTTGGAGGGTGGGTTTTTGCGGGTCGGAGACGTCCCATATTTGGAGGTCGGAGGGTGCGTTGGCGAGGGAGAATTGGATTGGGGCGGTGGCTTTGCGTTGGGCGTTGGCGCGGAAGATGAGTGAGCCTGAGGAGAGGTCGAGTGGTGATTGGACTGTGAGGGCGAGGTAGGAGATCCAGAGGCGGTCGTCGGCGGATGTGAGTGGTGCGTGGAATGTGGCGGTGGAGAGTGTGTGTGATGTTGTGGTGAAGGAGGTGTTGGAGGCTATGGAGGTCCAGTTGGCGTTGGGGAGTGTTGTTGGTGATAGGTTGCGGGAGAGGACTTGGAGGTTGTCGATGGAGAGTGTCAGGGTGTTGTCGGCGATGACGTTTGAGGCGAGTCGGTAGCGTATGAGGGCTTTGGTGTCGGGGATGACGGTTAGGGAGAGGGGTATGGAGAAGGTTTGTTTGGAGTTGTTGAGTCGTTGTCCGACCCATTCTCGTCCGGAGGAGGATATGTTGGTGGATTGTGGCGCGTAGAGGAATGTGTTGTCGTAGGCGGATATGGTTTGTGTGTCGGGGGTTGGTGTTGTGGTGTTGGATGTTGGGGGGGTGTCGGGTGTTGAGGAGTTGGTGAGGAAGTAGTAGGCTTTGCGGGAGTAGGGGTTGAGTGAGGGGATGTAGGAGCCGTCGGATTGTTGTGAGAGGATGTCTGGTCCTTCGGCGTAGAATATTAGGCCGAGGTTGTCGTGGTAGGCGGGGATTAGTGTGATGTCGTCGCGGTTGTCGGCGTTGGCGGCGTAGGCGAGTTGGTGTCCGGCGGCTCCGTAGATTCGTACTGAGGCGGGGTCGGTGAATCCCATTTGTCGGAGGTTGTCGGATGTCAGTCGGTAGATGCCGCTTTGTGTGACGGATATTTTGCGCCATTGTCCGGAGGCGAGTGGTGAGGTGGGTATGGTGTTGTCGGCCAGGGAGTTGAGGGTCTGGAGGAGTATGAGTGGGAGTGCGAGGAGTAGTCGTGGCATTGGTGTTGTTGTGGTTATCGTGTTTTGTGGGATATGGCGAGGTATTTGTTGACGGTGTCGTGTAGTCCGAGGTATAGGGCGTCGCAGATTAGTTGGTGTCCGATTGATACTTCTTTGGTGTAGGGGATGTTGTCGAGGAAGAAGTCGAGGTTGAGGAGGCTGAGGTCGTGTCCGGCGTTTATGTCGAGTCCGTTGTTTAGTGCTTCTTTGGCGGCGGCTATGAAGGGTGCGATGGCTTGTTGTGGGTTTGTTGGGAAGAGTGTGGCGTAGGGTTCGGTGTATAGTTCGATTCGGTCGGCACCTGTTTTGGCGGCGTAGGCTACCATTTGCGGGTCGGGGTTGACGAATATGGAGGTTCTTATGCCGGCTTGTTTGAAGTTGGCGATTATGGGGGTTAGTTGTGATTGGTAGGTTTTGGTGTCCCATCCGGCGGAGGAGGTTAGCGCGTCGGGGGCGTCGGGTACGAGTGTGACTTGCGCGGGGCGGGTGTTGAGGACGAGGTCGATGAAGGGTTGTGTTGGGTTGCCTTCGATGTTGAGTTCGGTGGAGAGTTGTTGTTTGAGGTTGTGGACGTCGGTGTATCGGATGTGTCGTTGGTCGGGTCGTGGGTGTACGGTTATGCCGTCGGCTCCGAAGGATTGGATGTCGAGCGCGGTTTTTAGGACGTTTGGGGTGTTGCCGCCTCGGGCGTTGCGGAGTGTGGCTATTTTGTTGATGTTGACGCTTAGTTTGGTCATTGGATGTTGGATGTGAGGAAATGTTGATTATCTTCGCTTTGGAAAGCGCCTGAGATGGTGCTTGATAGGATGTGCAAATATAAGGAAAATAGATGAAAAAGATTGGTTGCATAGCGGCGTTGGTGTTGTTGCTGGTGGGGGGGATGTTTGTGGGTTTTCGGTATTTCTGGGTGTTTGGCGAGGGGGTTAAGGCTGGTGAGTTGAATTTCATGACGTATAAGGGTTATGTGTTTAAGACGTATGAGGGGAGGTTGATTCAGTCGGGTTTTCGAGGTGGTCAGGGTACGTTGTTGTCGAATGAGTTTGATTTTTCGGTGGAGCGTAAGGATATAGCGGATTCGTTGATGCGGTGTTCGGGGAGGACGGTGGAGTTGCATTATAGGGAGTATAAGGGGGCGTTGTTGTGGCGTGGGATGAGTGAGTTTGTGGTGGATAGTATAGTTAGTGTGAGTGGTCCGGGTAGGGTATGGTCGGGTGAGTGAGATTAAGGTTTTTGACGTGGTTTAATAGGTTGGGGTGTATTTTTGGGGGGTAATGGAGGGGGTTTCAAGAGGGTTTCTTCTTGCTTCTAAGTTGCTCCTAAGTTGCTCCTAAGTTGCTCGTTGGGCTTGGGGGTTAGGGTGGGTTAGGTGTGGGGGTGTTGGTTTTAACGTTGTGGAGTGTTGGGTATGGTCGGGTTAGTGATGAAAAAAGAGTACTTTTGCGGGTTGTTGTAAATGGATAGTGATGTATTTGACTCTTAAGGATGTTTATAGGGTACTGTATTCCGGCGGTCGAGTGACGTTGGAGGGGTGTGATATGGAGCGTGTGGCGGCGTGTCACAGGTTTTTGGAGGGGTTCAAGCGTGACAAGGTGATATATGGGATTAACACGGGTTTTGGTCCTATGGCGCAGTATAGGGTTGGTGATGAGGATTTGATAGAGTTGCAGTATAATATTGTGAGGAGTCATTCGTGTGGTGCCGGGGACGCTATGCCGTTGATTGCGGTTCGTGGGGCTATGGTGTCGAGGTTGATGACGTTCATGCAGTGCAGGTCGGGTATTAGTGTGGAGGTGGTGAGGTTGTTGTCAGAGTTCATAAACCGTGGGGTGTATCCGTATGTACCTGAGCATGGCAGTGTTGGTGCGAGTGGGGATTTGGTACAGTTGGCGCATCTTGCGTTGGCTCTTATTGGCGAGGGGGAGGTGAATTATGGTGGTGAGTGGCGTGCCACGGGTGAGGTGATGAGGGAGTTGGGTCTTGAGGCGTTACGGTTGAAGGGGAGGGACGGGTTGTCGGTTGTGAATGGTACGAGTATGATGACGGGTGTGTCGTTGACTAATGTTCATGATGCGAGGAGGTTGATGAATTGGGGTGTTGCTGCATCGGTGATGTTGAATGAGGTGGTGGAGAGTTATGACGACTTGATGGATGAGCGTCTTAACGCGGTGCGTCGTCAGGAGGGTCAGCAGGCGGTAGCGTCGATGATGAGGGAGTTGTCGCGTGGTAGCAGGTTGTTGCGTAAGAGGAGTGAGGAGTTGTATCATGACATGGGTAAGCATGAGGGGAAATTCGGTCATAAGGTGCAACCGTTTTATAGTTTGCGGTGTGTGCCACAGATCGTGGGTCCGATATGGGAGACGATTGAGAAGATGGAGAAGGTTGTGGAGCAGGAGGTGAACTCGGCGGACGATAATCCGATAGTTGACCCTGAGGCAGGGAATATATATCACGGTGGTAATTTCCATGGGGATTACATATCGTTGGAGAATGACAAGTTGAAGATAGTGATGACCCGGTTGGCGATGTTGGCCGAGCGTCAGATTAACTATATGTTGCATGATAAGGTCAATGAATTGTTGCCACCGTTCGTAAATATGGGGCGGTTGGGGTTGGACTATGGTATGCAGGCGTGCCAGTTCACGGCAACGAGCACTACGGCTGAGTGTCAGACGCTTAGTAATTCGATGTATGTTCACTCGATACCGTGCAATAATGACAATCAGGACATAGTGTCGATGGGTACCAATTCGGCGTTGCTTTGTCGGAAGGTGGTGGACAATGTGACAACGGTGTTGGCGATAAACCTTATGACGTTATGCATGGCGGTGGATTGCCGAGGTGTGAAGGAGAGGCTTGGCGTGTCGAGTAGGCGAGTGTATGAGATGGTGAGGGAGATGTTCGGGGCGTTCAGCAAGGATCATGAGCATTATACAGAGATAGCGAAGGTGGAAGAGCTCATCAAGGGAGTGGAGCCTGACGGGACGACAGATAAATAGTTGAATAGTAATCATATATTAAGAGATAGGACAAGCATGTACGCACTTGTTACAGGAGGCAGTCGAGGTTTGGGCCGGGCTGTCAGTGTGGCCCTTGCGAAAGCGGGTTATACGATAATCATCAACTACAGGAAGGGTCAGGCGGAGGCCGAACAGACTCTTGCCATGGTACGAGAAGCTGGCAGTGACGGTGAGTTATTGCCGTTTGACGTTGCCAACCGTGAGGAGGCGACAAAGGCTATCGAAGGTTGGCAGGCAGCTCATCAGGGTGAGTATATCGCAGTACTGGTGAACAATGCGGGTATCAGGCGAGACAATCTGATGGTATTCATGCCATACGAGGATTGGAGTCAGGTGTTACGCATTACGTTAGATGGTTTCTACAACGTCACACAGCCATTGTTGCAGCCTATGCTTGTCAAGAAGTGGGGACGCATCGTCAATATGGTGTCGTTGAGTGGGCAGAAGGGTCTGCCCGGTCAAACGAACTATTCTGCATCGAAGGGAGGTCTCATGGCTGCTACCAAAGCATTGGCGCAAGAGGTAGCACGTAAGGGTGTGACGGTCAATGCTGTGGCTCCTGGTTTCATACACTCTGATATGACAAAGGACTTAGACGAGGCGAACTTGAAGAAGACAATACCCGCAAACCGTTTTGGCGAGCCTGAAGAAGTGGCAGACCTCGTGGCCTTTCTTGCGTCGGAGAAGGCGGGCTATATCACAGGAGAAGTTATCTCAATAAACGGCGGCCTGTATACTTAGGGCCGTGGTTGAGGGAATTAATATAGGGGACGGATTGCGTCGCACGACGAGTGCAAGGTCTGGGATTGAGGCAAGCCTCAGGACAGACTCTGCCTTGTTGAGTGACGCATTGGATATGGGCGCATGATTGCATGCAGATGAGCATGAGAGAGAGTCAGAAGTGGGACGGTCAGTCACGCGGGGGCACGTTTGGGACGTGGTGCTTCGTGTGGTTGATACGTCATGTTGGACTATGTGCGGCGTATGTGTTGCTGGGATTTGTAGTGCCTTATTTTGTCGTGTTTGCACCAAAAGCCACACGGGCTACGTGGAAGTATGCGAGGAAGGTTAGGAGATTGGGGGTATGGAGGTCGATGTGGGAGATATTCGCCACATATTATGTCTTTGGACAATGCATAATAGACAAGATAGCAATAGGCCAGGGCATGGAGGGAAAATATGAGTTCGTGACGGAAGGGATGGAGCAGATTGAGGGGTTATTTGTGGGTGGCGAATGTGAGGCGGCGATATTCGTAGGGGGACATGTAGGGTCGTGGGAGTGTGGAGCACCGTTGTTCGCAAGGTTTGGGAAACGGATGAACGTGACGATATTTGACAATGAGCATGAGGAAATAAAGCAGGTCATAGAGAAAGAGAGTCGTGGAAGGACATTCGGGTTGATACCATTAGGGAAAGACTGGTTGGAGAGTGTGATGGAGATAAAGAATGCATTGGGTCGTGGGGAGTTTGTGTGTTTCATGGGAGACAGGTATATGACTGGGTCTTCCACAAGGGAGATGGATTTTTTAGGGCATAGGGCAAGGTTCACTAACGGACCATTTGAGGTGTGTTCGGCGATGCATGTGCCTATGGCATTCTTTTTTGCAATGCGAGAGAAAGGGAGACGGTATAGAGTGCATTTCAGAGTGCTTAAAAACGAGGGTGACAAGAAATCAGATGCCAAGGAGTTGCAAAAAGCATTTGTCGAGGAATTGGAGAGGATTGTGAGAAAATATCCACGTCAGTGGTTCAACTTTTATGACTATTTTGACAACATAGAATAAAGCGACAAAAATGATACTTGACGGCAAAAAACAGATATGCGAATACATACCCCAACGTGAACCAATCGTAATGGTAGACAGGTTGTACATGTTTGACGGTGATCAAAGCGAGACAGGCTTGACCGTGAGTGACGACAGCATTTTCGTGGAGGATGGCCATCTATTGGATGGTGCCCTCATCGAGCATACTGCGCAGAGCGGGGCGTTGCACATAGGGTACGACTTTGTGAGTCGTGGGTTTAAGGTTCCGATTGGACTTATAGGGTCAATTAACAAATACCAGATAGCACGGTTGCCCAAAATTGGAGAGAGCATGCGTACAAGTATAACCATTGAGGCAAAAGTGGGAGATGTCAGCCTGATAGGTATTACAGTACGTGTGGGGGAAGAGGTCATTGCGCAAGGCAAGATGAAAGTGGCCACACAGGAATAGCGGGGGGACAGGATGATAAGTAAGCGACTGAAACTACATGAGCCATCGCTGGTGGACCGCATAGAGATAACGGTGCGTTTCAGCGAGGTAGATATGATGAAGGTGGTGTGGCATGGCAGCTATGTGAAGTACCTGGAGGATGGTAGGGAACATTTTGGAATAACGTATCCTGGAGTGGGGTATGCTGATTACTTCAGGACAGGATATGTTGCGCCAGTGGTGAACATGAACATCGACTACAGACAAAGTCTGAAATGTGGAGACACGGCGATAGTGGAGACACGGTACATATATTCGGAGGGAGCTAAGTTGATATTCGAATATGTGGTATACAGGAAAGAGGACATGGCAGTAATGATAATGGCACAGACCACCCAGGTGTTCACAACTGCCGAGGGAGAGATGCAATATGCTGATCCAGACTTCTTTACAGAATGGAAGAAACGTTGGTTGGGTAAGTGATGAAAGTATACGTAGGGAGAGGTAAGAGTCTGATTAGCGGGTACGGCGGTGGTTTTGAAGGAGCTGTGGCAGCTATGTGGCGTGGAGAGTCAGCATTGAGGGAGAATACATGGGCAGACGGGAAGAAATTGTGGATACAAAGTATTGATAGAGAGATAAATGAGGGTGAAAATTTATCAAGGTTGGAGAAAATGGGGGTGAAGGTGGTGAGGGAGTGTATGGAAGACAATGAATGGAAAAAGGAAGAAGGAAGGCGAGTGGGTGTTGTACTGTCGACAACCAAGGGGAATATATGTGAAGCAGAAGAGAGTGCACCTGAAAGAGGAAGCCGTGTGATGTTATACGAGATGGCACGGCGGATAGTTGAAGCTGTGGGGTTGGATGTTGAACCCATTGTGGTGTGCAATGCATGCATATCGGGTGTGGCGGCTGTTGTTGTAGGGTCAAGGATGATAAGGCGTGGAGTGTATGATGATGTGTTTGTGGTGGGCATGGATGAGTTAAGTCGATTTGTGACAAGTGGTTTTATGGGATTCAGGTCGGTTAGTGAGCGAATATGTGTGCCATACGATAGTAGGCGTGATGGGCTTAGCTTGGGAGAAGCGGCAGGATGCTTGATGTTGAGCAATCGGGCAATAGAGGGAGTTGAGATAACCATTGAAGGAGGTGCACTAAGCAATGACGCAAACCACATTTCTGGCCCTTCGAGGACAGGCGAGCCTTTAGGCATGTCAATAAAGAAGGCGTTGGGTGAAAGCAAACGTGCCGTGGACAGCGTAGCATTTGTGAACGCACATGGCACGGGTACGGTATATAATGATGAGATGGAGGCTAAGGCTATATGTTTGGCAGGACTGGATAGTGTAAGAGTAAATAGTCTGAAGCCATACTTGGGACACACGCTCGGGGCTTCTGGTCTTATAGAGCTTATGATGTGCGGCGAGGAGTTAAAGAGAGGTGAAGTGTTAGGAACATTAGGATTCAAGGAGTTGGGAGTGAGCAAGCCATTGAGGGTAAGTGGCAAGAGGGAGTTGGTAGAAGGTGAGTGTTGTGTGAAGACAGCGTCTGGGTTTGGTGGATGCAATGCCGCAATAGTGATGAGCAAAGTGAGCAATGCGAGGGAGATTGCAGAAAGCTACGATTGGGATTTCAAGATGGTGAGGAGTGTGGACATCAAAGATGGTAAGATATTGGTAGATGGAGTGGACATAATAGGTGATGGGAGAGAGAGAGCTTTCGTAGACCTCGTCAGAGAGGGTTATCACAGACTCGGAGACGTCAACATGAAGTTCTTCAAGATGGATGACCTTTGCAAAATGGGACACATTGGAGCAGAATATCTTCTCAAAGGGTTAGACATTAACAAAGACGACAGAAAGTCTATGGCGATATTGATGGCTAACAGGTCAGGGTCATTAGACACAGACATTGAGTATATCAAGCAGATGAGGGAGAACAGGACGAGCCCTGGAACATTCGTATACACCTTGCCAAACATAGTGATAGGTGAGATATGCATCAGGCATGGGATACGAGGTGAAAGCCTATTTATCATAGAGCCAGAGCGTAACGACAAAAAGATACGGGAGCAAGCCAAGCAAATGCTGAATCTCGACGGGGCAGGAAGACTGATTTGCGGGTGGTGTGAGAAACTATGTGGAGAATATGAACTACATTTGGAACTCATAGATATCAAAAGACCATGAGCAAAGAACTTATAGATCGGCTTAAGACCCAAATAATAGACGTATTGAACCTCGAAGACATTCAGGCATCAGACATTGATGACGACGCGCCATTGTTTGGCGATGGTTTGGGGCTTGACTCGATAGATGCCCTCGAATTGATACTGCTTTTAGAAAGGGAATATGGCATGAAGATAGGCACAGCAGCCGAAGCAAGGCCCATATTCACATCAGTAAAGACAATGGCCGACTACATAGAGCAGCACAGATAAAGTCAACAAATGAATAGGAGGGAAGTCAGGATAGTAGGTATGGGTATTGTCAGCGCAATAGGTGTTGGCATACAAGAGACGTTGCAATCGCTGAACAATCAAAAGACAGGGATATGCGATAAAAAACCATACGACAGAGGTATAGACGGAGTGCCTGTGGGCGAGGTGAGATTGACTAATGAGGATCTGGAGAAAAAACTTGACGTGAAGCATGGCGAGATGAGCCGTACCGCACTGCTTTCACTTGCAGCTGTTCATGAGGCAATAGAAATGTGCGGACTGACAGGCGACCGTCTGTCAAGAACTGTATTCATCTCTGCCACAACTACTGGAGGCATGAGGGAGACCGAGAAATTTTACAAGGAATACATCAAAGACAACAGCAAGGGACGCCTATGCGACGTGCGTCACCACGCCTGCCACGACCACACAGATGCTGTGGCCGAGAAGTTAGGCATAAAGGGCTGGCGCACCACCATTAGCACAGCATGTTCAAGTGGTGCCAATGCCATAATGATGGGTGCCATGATGATAGAGAGTGGCATGACCGAGACAGTCATAGCCGGAGGTGCTGACGCTCTATGTGGCTTCGCCATGGGAGGATTCAATTCCCTAAAGATTTTGAGCAAAGAGCAATGTCATCCGCTAAGTGAAGAGCGTGACGGATTGAACCTTGGCGAGGGTGCTGCTTACCTGGTCATGACTGCCGATAAGGAACTCGACGACAAAGGGTGGCGACTTGAAAGTTGGGCAAATGCTTGCGACGCCTATCACCAGACAGCCATGAGCGAAAGTGGTATTGGCGCACAAATTTCTATGGGAAAGGCTATTCGGAGCGGAAATATCATAAACAAGTCTTCCTTGGGATACATAAACTTGCACGGCACCGCCACCCCCAATAACGACCTCAGTGAAATGAACGCAGTGAACTTTGTCTGGGAACACACGCCCTGCGGTTCGACCAAAGGTCTAACAGGCCATACCCTTGCTGCGGCAGGTGCGATAGAAGCCGTATTCAGCATATTGGCATCAACCAGTTTGACAGCATGGGGCACAGCAGGTCTACGAACTCCCATGGAGATTGCCAAATGCGCTACCACAGAGAATACTGGCATGAAATCCAAGTATGTCCTTAGCAACTCTCTCGGCTTCGGTGGCAACTGTACATCACTGCTATTCAGAACGTTATGAAAGGAATGTACGTAAAAGCCGCAGTGCGCTACTCTGACGCTCTCGATGTAAAAGGTCTGATACCCGATGCCGGCATACGCCGGCGCATGAGTCGACTTATGAAAATGGGAGTTGCCGCAGGCATGGAGTGTGTTAGACTCTGCGGAAAACCCGATGCCATAGTCACAGCCACAGGCTACGGGTTTCTATCCGACACTGAAAAACTACTCAACCAAATGGAGACACAAGGAGTCGACATGATGTCTCCTACTCCCTTCATGCAATCCACATTCAACTCGATAGGCAGCAACATAGCCATACTCACAGAGTGCAATGGAGAGAATATGACTTTTGCCGACGGATGGCGTTCTGCTGGGGCTGCCATTATATACAGCAAGATGCTCATGAACTATGACGATATCAACAACATCCTACTCGTCATGGGCGATGAGATGACTCCAACACTACACAACATTCTCCAGCGCATGGGCGTCATGAAACACGGCATACAACCAGGCGAAGGCGTTACCGCTTTCATGCTCGGCACTTGCTGTCCCAAAGCCATCGCCATGATGAAGGCTATTAAAATGGCTGACATGGAAGTGAAACACCCAGAAGATCTCCGCTATCCCACCGCTGTAGGTGAAAGGATATTCAACACAATAGTCGACTGCAAAAGCGGCACAATGCTCATTCCTGGCGCACAATGGGAGTTTGCGTTCTAACCTTAACCTGTCTGCTCACGATATCCCTCGGCGCATGGGTCTACGGTTCAGCACGCATATCAAGCGGCATGTTCGTCAACGCTCAATGTCACATTGATGACAAAAAATCTATTCAACTCACATTCGACGATGGTCCTGATCCCATCATAACCCGCAAAGTCATGGACACCCTTGAGCGTCATGGCCATCGCGGTATATTTTTTGTCATTGGTGAAAAAGTGGAGGAACACCCCGAAATTATCCGAGAAATCATCCAACGAGGTCACCAAATAGGCAACCACACCTATTCGCACAATCCCTACGGCTATCTCAGAGGAGCCAACTGGCTACGTCGAGAAATTGAACGCTGCGACTCTGCCATACTCCAAGCATGTGGGATGCGACCCCAGTATTTCCGTCCACCTCTCGGTATATGCCCACATTACCTCCGTCGAGTACTCCAACAAACCAACAAGCAGTGCATGGGATGGTCTGTACGCTCTCTCGACACCATGAACCAACCTCGAGAAATAATCCTAAACCGTGTCATTAAACACCTCCACGGAGGAGCCATAATCTTACTACACGACCGACTTCCTCACGCCGACACTCTCGCTGACTCCATACTCTCCTACTGGCAATCCTCTCCTGAAGCAAACAACTCACCAGCCACATACGACACAGTGTCCACTGCCCCTAATGTATAAAAGTGCACACAAGGCAAGCCCTGACGCTTCAAATCCCACGCTTGCCCCAGCAACCAATCCCTGCCAATTGTCTTGACATCCTCATCAGCCGCATCGACAATACGCTCCGCAAGCCCCTGAGGTATCACGGAGTTAAACACCCGTGGTAACACGTTCAACTGTGTCTTCTTGCTGATTGGCTTCAGTCCAGGAACAATAGGCACATCAATTCCTGCTCCTCTGACTGCGTCAAGAAATCTATAAAACCGCTCGTTGTCATAAAACAACTGGGTAATTACATACTCCGCACCCATGTCAACCTTGCGTTTCAGCCACTCAATATCGCTCTCGAAATTAGGTGCTTCTGAGTGTTTCTCAGGATAACCTGCCACACCAAATGAGAAATGTTCAACAGGTGGTTCAGCTTGCTGACCATCAATACTTACACCACGGTTGAAATCATTAACCTGGCATATCAGATCTGTGGCATGTTGATGTGACTCATTCACTGGCACCAACGTATCCTTATCTGTATCACCCCTGAGTAAAAACAAATCCCTTATTCCCAGAAAATTAAGGTCAATCAACACATATTCCGTCTCCTCGGGTGAAAAGCCCCTACAAATTATATGTGGCACTGTGGGTATATGGTATCTATTATGTATTGCCGATGCCACTGCCACTGTTCCTGGGCGCTTCCTGACAAACACCTTCCGCAATGTGCCTTTCTCGGCTGGCTGATAAACAGGCTCCGAATGGTGAGTCGTGATATTAACAAACAATGGGTGATATTTCACCAACATATCAAGATCACTATATAGGCGTGCAATCGACTTGCCCTTTAATGGGGGCAACACCTCTATCGAAAAACCTGTACTTTGCCGTGAACGCAATATCTCTGCTACTGTTGTCATGCCTTTTTCTTCTTATCTATCCACAAAGGTAGGCATTTTCACCACCAACCCACAAACGCTCACGAATTACCCCAACACCTCCACCAACAACTGTCGACACTTCCCTCACTTTTCCAAACCCTTCCCTTCTCTCACAAAATGCTCCAACTCCACGAGAACATCCCAAAACCGCTCCCCTATGTAAAAATATGCACCCAAATCATTAATAATCTATCCACTTTTCCAATGCACCATCAAATATCTAACTATCTATTTCTCACATACTTCACGTCTGATACGATCCACATTTCTACTCACACGCCTAAAAAAGCCTTAAAAAGACCTACATCTTTGCATCACAACCTTACGCCTAATGCTTAAGACATTTATGAAAACGTTAAACCTCATCCTCGCAGCTTCTCTCTGCATCACTACCATCGGATGTCAGACGGTTTCTCCTACCCAGGAGGCCGTCAACGATATTCCCATCTATCTCGACGACAACGCCGATATAGAACTTCGTGTAGCCGACGCCCTCGCTCGGATGACACTTGACGAAAAAGTCCGCATACTTCACGCCCAAAGTAAATTCTCCTCCGCAGGCGTTCCTCGCCTCGGCATTCCAGACTTTTGGACCGACGATGGTCCTCACGGTGTACGTCCCGATGTTCTTTGGGATGAATGGGAACAAGCTGGTCAAACCAATGACTCCTGCATAGCTTTCCCGGCACTCTCCTGCCTCGCTGCCTCCTTCGATACCTCCGCCGCCGCTCTCTATGGCAAGGTTCTTGGTGAAGAGGCTCGCTACCGCAGTAAAGACATGATTCTCGGACCTGGTGTCAACATTTGCCGTACACCTCTCGGTGGTCGCAACTTCGAGTATCTCGGAGAAGATCCTTATCTTTCTTCACGCATGGCCGTAAACTACATCAACGGTCTTCAATCCACTGGAGTGTCTGCTTGCGTTAAACATTTCTGTCTCAACAATGATGAAGAGAACCGTTTCAACGTCAACGTCATAGTCAGTGATAGGGCTCTTCGAGAAATCTACCTTCCTGCCTTCAAAGCCGCTGCCATCGAGGCACACTCCTGGGGCATCATGGGCGGCTACAACCTCTATAAGAACCAGCATCTCTGCCACAATTCCTTCATCCTCAATGATATTCTTAAAACTGAATGGAAATATGACGGTGTCGTTGTAAGTGATTGGGGCGGGACGCATGACACCGACCAAGCCATCGAAAACGGTCTTGATATGGAGTTCGGCACATGGACCGACGGTCTCCACTCTGGCGTCAGTAATGCATACGACAACTACTACCTTGCCAAACCATATCTCGACCAAATTAAGAGCGGCAAGCGCACAACAAAGGAGCTTGACGAGAAAGTGTCTCGTATTCTCCGGCTCTTCTTCCGCACCTCCATGAACTCACACCGTGCCCACGGGTTCATGAACTCCGAGGCTCATTACGATGCTGCAAGGGAAATAGCCAAAGCCGGCATCGTGCTTCTCAAAAACGACAACTGCCTGCTCCCAATCGACCAAAACAGCACAAAGCGAATCCTTGTAGTAGGAGAGAATGCCATAAAAAGCATGACCGTTGGCGGTGGTTCTTCATCACTCAAAGTTCAGAGAGAGATTTCCCCACTCGACGGGCTCAAAGCAGCACTCCCTAACGTCACCATCGACTATGCTCGAGGCTACGTCGGTGATCCCACTGGCGAATACAACGGTGTCACAACAGGGCAAAACCTCAACGACAACCGCACGCCCGAACAACTCGTCAACGAGGCTCTTAGCAAGGCCGACAGTGCCGACTACGTCATCCTCTTTGGCGGTCTCAACAAAAGCGACTTCCAAGATTGTGAGGGTCACGACCGCAAATCTTACGACCTACCATACAATCAAAACCAACTTATCGAGGCTCTTGCTCGTAAAACAGATAAGCTCGTCTACGTCAATATTTCTGGCACTCCCGTAGCAATGCCGTGGGTCAATCAGGTCCGTGCCATAGTCCAGGGCTGGTATCTCGGTTCCGAAGCTGGCAACGCTCTCGCTGACATCCTCGTCGGAAACACCTCCCCATCGGGCAAACTCCCCTTCACATGGTACGCCAATCTCAACGACTGCGCCGCACATGCCCTCAATTCCTACCCTGGCACGTGGCGTAAGGACAAAAAAATCATTGATGAGACTTACACGGACGACATTTTCGTCGGATACCGATGGACTGAGCGTCAAGGGATAAAACCACTCTTCCCCTTCGGCCATGGTCTCAGCTACACCTCTTTCTCCATGTCTAACCTCTCTCTCAACAAAACCTCTCTCTCTGCCAGTGACAAACTCGAGGCCACGGTGACAATCAAAAATACTGGCACACGCCCTGGCTCCGAGACTGTCCTTCTCTTTATTGCCGACATGGAAGCCTCCGTCGTAAGGCCTCTCCGCGAACTCAAGGGCTTCGCCAAAGTCTCCCTACAGCCTGGCGAATCACGAAACGTAAAAATTACTATTGGTTGCGACGCACTGAAATTCTACGACGAGTCGTCCCACTCGTGGACGGTCGAGCCAGGCGACTTCGTCGTAGAATGTCAGGCCGCAGGCAACTCACTTAGCGAGATAATTACCTACAAATAGGAAACACCCATGAACTAAACAATTTGAGAACCATGAACATCAGGACTCTTCTAACAGCCGCTGCGTTGCTTCTCTGCACCAGCGTCTTTGCGCAAGACGTCAGCATCGGCGGACGTGTTGTCGACGAACAGGGTTATCCCCTGCCAGGCGTCAACGTCGTCATTGCTGGCACAACAGTCGGCACCATCACCGACTTCGACGGCAACTACACACTCTCCGCCCCAGCGGGCTCCAAACTCGTGTTCTCCTTCATCGGCTTCGACAATAGCGAAGCCACAGTAGCCGCAGGGCAAACACAATACAACATTACCCTCGGCGAGCAAAGCAAAGGTCTCGATGAAGTGGTAGTCGTCGGCTATGGTGTACAGAAGAAGAGCGTCGTCACAGCCTCCATCGCCAAAGTAGGCAGCGACGAGCTCAGCAACACAGCCCCAATGCGTGTCGATAACGCCCTCAAAGGCCTCGCCTCTGGTGTCACCGTCACTTCTGCGAGTGGCCAACCTGGTGCCGCCGCACAAGTGCGTGTCCGCGGTATCGGCACCATCAATGACTCCGACCCTCTCTACATCGTCGATGGCATGCCTATCGAAGGTGGCATAGACTTCCTTAACCCCAGTGATGTCGAGAGCATCGAAGTTCTCAAGGATGCCGCCTCTGGTGCCATCTACGGTACTCGAGCAGCCAACGGTGTCATCCTTGTCACCACAAAGTCTGGCAAGCACGGCAAGGTCAGTGTCAACTACAACTTCACCTACGGCATTCAGAATCCATGGAAACAACGTGATGTTCTCAATGCCACCGAGTATGCCGTCATGATGAATGAAGGCCTCGTCAACTCTGGCTCCGCACCCTTGTATGACGACCCATACTCTCTCGGCGAGGGTACAGATTGGCAGGACCTCGTGTTCAACAAGAACGCCTCAATGTCCAACCATGAAGTCAGCATAAGCGGCGCCACCGACAAGGTCAACTACTACCTCTCGATGGGCTACAATAAGCAAGAAGGCATCGTGGGCGGCGACTATAACCGTTCTAACTATCGCCGTCTCACTCTCCGTAGCAACACCACCTACACCCTCTTCGACCATCAGGACGTTCGCCCATGGCTCAACAAGTTCACTGCTGGTGTCAATGCTTCATACGCACGCGTTCACAGCAAGTCTATCGACACCAACTCGCAATGGGGCTCTGTCCTTGGCTCAGCCCTCTACCTCTCTCCTATCCTCACCCCAACAGTATCAGGCGATGCCGCTAAAGAGCAGAGCGAACTCTATGGCGAAGAGTACATGCTCTACAATGAGGCTGGTGAGATGTATACCATACCAGGTAGTAGCTATCAGGAGATGAACAACCCGCTCGCTATGCTTTCTCTGCCTGGCGATGACAACTGGAGCCACAAGTTCGTCGTCAACTTCACTGGCGAACTCTCAATCGGCTGGGGACTCTCCTACCGCATATCCTATGGTGCCGACATGTCCTTCTGGGGATCCGACGGCTACACCAAACTCTTCTACCTCTCCGGCAACAACCGTTCCACCATCACCAGCGCACACCAGAGCAGCGATCGTGGCACAGTCTGGCAGATTGAGAACGTCCTGACCTGGAACAAAGACTTTGGTCCTCATAGTCTCAATGTCGTCCTCGGACAAAGTGCCCTTCAGAGCACTGGCAAGACCCTCTACGGCATGAACCAGAACCTCAAGGACATCAACAAGCCCTACATGAACAACACCTCTGCCGACCAGAGCCGTGGTGAGATGAGCGCAAGCGGCGGCATAAGCAACGAGCACGACCTCAGCTCCTACTTTGCCCGTGCAAGCTACAACTACGACGAGCGATATATGGCTCAGTTCACCGTACGCCGTGACGGTAGCTCCCGATTCGGGGCCAACAACCGCTACGCCACCTTCCCTTCATTCTCTCTCGGTTGGAACCTCGCCAACGAACCTTACATCGAGATGCCCGAATGGTTCTCCGCAGCTAAAATCCGTGGTAGCTGGGGTAAGAACGGTAACGACAATATCGGTGACTTCACCTACGCCGCATGGACCGCCTCTCCCTACAACAGTGTTTGGGGCAAGGATGAGACCGTAGTCGACGGTGTACAAAGCGGTGCCCTCGCAAACCCTGACCTCAAATGGGAAGAGAGTATCCAAACCAATATTGGTGTTGACCTCGGATTCTTCACCAACTCTCTCACCCTTAGCGTCGACTGGTACAAGAAAAAGACCAGTGGCATGATCATCTCAATGCCTATTCCTAACTACGTCGGTGCGGAAAGCCCACTCGGCAATGTCGGCGACATGGAGAACACTGGTGTCGAGATTGAGCTCGGCTACAAGTGGAACGCTGGCCGTGTCAACATGCACGTCCGTGGCAACGCCTCCTTCCTCAAGAACACCCTTACCAACCTCGGCAACCAGTCTGGTTACCTCGAGCTTGACAACATGCAGAACACTGGCACCATTACTCGTGCCACCAATGATGAACCTTTCCCATACTTCTATGGCTACAAGACCAACGGCATTTTCCAAACCCAAGCTGAAGTTGCCAGCTACACCAACGCCGCTGGCGAGATGATCCAGCCCGACGCCGTAGCAGGTGATGTACGCTTCGTCGATGTCGATGGCGATGGTGCTATCACCGCTGCCGACCGCACCAAGATCGGCAAGGGTATGCCCGATTGGACTTTCGGCCTCACATACGGCCTTGAGTGGAAGGGGCTCGACTTCTCCGTCATGGTACAAGGAGTCCAAGGTTGCGACATATTCGACGCCACACGCCGTACCGACGTCCGTCCTGCCAACCTCCCCTCCTACATGCTCGGTCGTTGGACTGGTCCTGGCACATCCAACAAGTACCCCCGTTACGTCGTAGGCGACGCTACCAACTGGCAGAGCTCCGACCTCTACGTAACCGACGGCAGCTACTTCCGCGTCAAGAACGCCCAGATTGGCTACACCTTGCCTAAGAACATCACTTCTAAGGTTTTCATCGACCATCTGCGTATATTTGTAGCCGGCGAGAACCTCCTCACCTTCACCAAATACGCTGGCTACGACCCAGAAATTTCCTCTGGTGGCACTTCCCTCGGTGTTGACTACGGCGTATACCCACAGAGCCGCACCATAAGCTTCGGTGTCAACGTAGGTTTCTAACCTCTTAATCACGAGTCATTATGAAAAAGACATATATATTCGGCTTAGCCGCAGTAGCAGCCCTATCCACAGCCTGCTCCGACGACTTCCTCGAGGTCACTCCTCCAAACAAAGCCACCCTCGAAGAATACTTCAGCACACACGACCACGTCATCGAGGCCATGGTCTCCACCTATAACCCCATGCGTGAGTATGACTGGAACAACAGCCAGTACGCTCCTCTCACCCTTTGCGCCGACGTTATGGCCGACGACGTGTGGCCTGGCGGCTCTGGCATCTCCGACAACCAGCATCTCCACAAGATGATGAACTTCGAGAGCACGCAAAACTCAAGCGACGCTCTCACTGGCATCTGGGATCAAAGCTACAAGGGCGTACGCAATGCCAACGATGTTCTCACGTACCTCGACTGGGCAGCCGACGACATGACGTCCGACGAGCGTGCCACACTCGACGCTGAGGCTCGCACACTCCGTGCCTTCTACTACATGCTTCTCTGGAAGTACTATGGCAACATCCCATTCTACATGGAGAATCTTGCCTCTCCCTACATCGCCGAGCAGAAGGGACACGATGAGGTCTACAACACCGTCATCGCCGACCTTGAGGCCGCCATCGAGACCAATGCCCTCCCTATGCAATGGGACGACGACAACATCGGTCGCATGGGTCAAGCCTGCGCCATGATGATCTACGCCGAGATGGTCATGTACCAGAACGACCAGAGCCGCTACGCCAAAGCCCTCTCCTTCATGAAGGAGATTATCAACAGCGGCAAGTTTGAACTCGCAGCCGATTACTCCACTATCTTCCTCGAGAGCGGCGAGTGGAGCAAAGAGAGCATCTACGAGATCTGCTACAAGGACGATAATGCCGTCCGCGCTTGGGGTGGTGGCTACGTCAATGCTGGTGGCACTATCTATCCCCGTCTCATCGGCCCCTCTGGTGGCGTAGCGGCCGATGGCGTAGACAATGGCTGGGGCTTCGAACCCGTACGCACCGAGACATACGAGATGTTCGACGCTGCCGACACCCGTCGCGACGCTACAATCTACGATGGCACAGCCGCAGAGTACACCAAACGATTCCAGGACACTGGCTACTGGCTCAAGAAGTACCTCCCCTATACTGCCAACAACGCCGACCAAAAAGCCGATGGCGACCTCAACTTCAACAACAATCTCCGCATCTATCGCTACTCCGAGACCCTCCTCAATGCAGCTGAGCTTGTCCTCCAGACAGGCGGCAGCGCATCCGAGGCTCAAGGATACCTCGCTCAGGTTCACAACCGTGCCGGCCTGACCGATACCCCCGAGGCCACTATCGACAACATCATCGAAGAGCGTCACCTTGAGTTCGTAGGCGAAGGCAAACGCTACTGGGACCTTGTCCGCACTGGCAAAGCCGCCTCTGTTCTCACCCCCGATGATTACGGCTATCGCACTAACACATGGAAAGAGAGCAAGAAGTACTTGCCTATACCCCTCAGCGAGATCGATGCCGCTCAGGGCACTCTCACTCAGAACAACTATTAGTTCACAGTCTAAATCAGTATCAACATGAAAGCTACATATATAGCACTCGCTGCCATGCTACCAGCCATGATGGCGACAAGTTGCAGCCCCGAGGAGTTCGATAGCGTCAACGAGGGTGGCCTCGCCCTGGCCTCCTCCGCCCAAGTGTCGGTCAACGTCGACGACGAAACCAACATGGTGACCCTCACCCTTCAGGGCGACAACGTCTACCCTCTCTGGTATCTCCCAGTCGACGGCAAGGAGATAACCAAGAACGCCGTATACACCACCAAGAACCCATTCAGCAAGATATGGACCAATAGCGGCGAATACACTGCCTACTACCGTGTAGGCAACGCCAACGGCCTCTCTCAAGGCATGGGCTCTGTGAACTTCACCATCACCAATACCCTCACCAACTACGACGGCATTGTCGGCAAACTCGCTGGTAAGGAATGGCGCATCGCTTCCGACGAGAAAGCGCACATGGGCTGCGGTGAGAGTGGCACAGACGGCACAGGCTGGTGGTCCGCTAATCCTAACGACAAGGCTGCTTGCGGCATCTACGACGACCGAATAACCTTCTCTTCAGACTACGAGTACACCTACAACCCAGGCTCCGGCGGCACTGTCTTCGTCAACACTGGCTGCTCCCTCTTCCCCGACTACCATGCCGACGAGGACTACATGGTCCCTGTTGAGTCGCAAACAACGACTTACAGCCTCACCACAGAGGGCGAGAATGTCTACCTCGTATTGCCTGCTAACACCCTCTTCCCCTACATCCCTGCCGATGGCGCATACAACGAGGAACTCAAACTCCGCATCGAGAGCGTAACCGCAACTCAGCTCGTCCTCGTATGGGACAACGGTGAAATTGCTTGGCACTATATCCTCACCTCTGCCAGCGCCGGCTTCCAAGGCTTTGACGCTAAGAGCTCATGCAACCTCTTCCTCAATGCCGACTTCACCAACGCCTTCTACTACGCACCAAACTGGAGCCAACTCGACAACCCCGTCTTCACACAGAATGGCGACTCTTACGATGTCGACCTCCCAGAGGCTACATTCGACCAGTGGCAGACACAAGTGTCCTTCATTTATACCGTCGGCACTGCATCCGCTTCTAACTACGACTTCTCCGTCAAGTTGACCTCCACGACCGACATCAAGGGCGCTACCGTCAAACTCACCCAGGATGGCGACGACAACAACTTCTACTTTGCCGACCGTGTCGATCTCAAGGCCAACGAGGAGTATCTCTTCTACAAGAGCGACATGCCTGGTCTCGACATCGAAGCACTCAAACTCGTCTTCGACTTCGGCGGCAACCCAGCCTCCACCACCGTCACCATTAGCAGCATCTGCCTCGAAGAGCACGGTTGCGATGGCATCGAAGCTCCAAGCGAAGAGGAAGAACCAGCCGACATCTTCACCTACGACGCTACTACCTCATGCAACATGTGGAACTCCGCCACCTACACCAACTCCTTCTACTACGCTCCCGACTGGTCTCAAATTGACGACCCAGACGTGACCGCCAACGGCAACGAGTACACTATCGACCTCCCCAGCGCCACATTCCAGCAATGGCAGGCACAAGTGTTCTTCAAGACTAATCTCTCCACTGCCTCTGGCTCAACCTACGATTTCGCCGCCACCCTCACAGCCAACACTGACATGAGTAATGTCACTGTTAAACTCTACAAAGAGGGAGATGACAACACCTTCTTCTTCACCGAGCAGATTAACCTCTCTGCCGACGTGCCATACATCTTCCACAAAGAAGCAATGGATGGCCTCGACATCGACGCCGTTAACCTTGTCCTCGACTTCGGTGGCAACCCTGAGAACTCTCAGATTGTCGTCTCCAACATCATGCTCAAAGACTCCTCTTGCCAATAATCTGGCAATGGCATAGACAACAACTCTAAGGGCCATGGGGAGGGAGAGCCTCCTAAACTCTCCCTCCCCTACCCTTTTCTCTTTCTCCACACACCAACAACACCATATCAGTCTCTCCCCACAACATTCTCCCAACCCATCACTCCCCAACCCCACTGACAGACAAACCTTCATCTCCCCACCATATATCCCAGAATATTAAACCCCTCGGCACATCTCCCCAACGCCACCTAACAACTTCACAAAATTGAAACCTACAATGTTTACACTCGCGCTGCTCGGCTTGACTGCCGCATTTATCTCTTGCGACGACGGCAGCGATGAAATCGGCCTCGCCGAGGAAGCTTCCATCACCATCACTTCCAAGAACTTCTCCATTGGTGCCGAAGGCGGCTCTATGACGACTACCGTCAAGACGAGCCGTGAGTTCTCCGCCTTCACCGATGCTGACTGGCTGACTCTCGCCCCCTTCGTCAGCACTGGCAACGAGGCCGAACTCACCATAACCGCCACCGCCAACTCACTCGAACAACGCACAGGACACCTCATAGTACGAGCCGGTAGCACCAAAGACACCGTCACCATCACCCAAGAGGCTGGCATAGTCGACATAGAGTGCCCCATAAGTGGCTACAACCTCGTATGGAACGACGAGTTCGACGGCACAAGCCTTAGCGACGACTGGACAGCCGCCATAGGCCACGGCGACAACGGCTGGGGTAACAACGAAATCCAATATTACACCGCCGACGCCGCCACGGTATCTAACGGCACACTCAAAATCACCCTCAGCAAAGACGGCGACCTCGTCACAAGCTCTCGTCTATACGCCAAAGTCTCAACGGGATGGCGCTACGGCTATATCGAGGCCAGCATAAAGCTCCCTACCGGACGCGGCACATGGCCAGCCTTCTGGATGATGCCCGTAAACTTCACAGGATGGCCCGCCGACGGCGAGATTGACATCATGGAAGAAGTAGGCTACGACCCCAACGTCGTCCTCTCCACCATCCACTGCAACAAGTACAACAACGGCGGCACTGCCAAAGAGAGCGCACGCAAGACCATCGCCACCTCACAAACCGAATTCCACACCTATGCGGTAGAGTGGACCAGCAAGAAGATGTCGTTCTACTTTGATGGCGTCAAACACTTCACCTACGAGAACGATGGCACGGGCAAAGACGCATGGCCCTTCGATGCAGCCTTCTACCCCATCCTCAATCTCGCCTGGGGTGGCGGATGGGGCGGACTAAAAGGTGTCGACGAGAGCTGCCTGCCCGCCGTGATGGAGGTCGACTACATTCGCATATACCAATAAAATCACGATAAAATGAACCTGAAGCACACCACAGTAGCCTGCGCCGCACTGGCGAGTCTACTCCTCCTTGGCTGCAAAAGCCAAGACCGTATAGACGAGCTAATGAGCAAGATGACCCTCGAGGAGAAACTGGGGCAAATCAACCTCCTCCCCGGCGGCGACATCACCACGGGCGAAATCAAGAACTCCCCCCTCGCCGAGATAGTCGCCAAAGGTCAACTCGGCGCCATCCTCAACGTCAAAGGATGCGCCAAGATACGTGAACTACAACGTGTCGCCGTCGAGGAAAGCCGTCTCGGCATACCCCTCCTCTTCGGCCAAGATATCATCCACGGGCACGAAACCGTATTCCCACTTGCCCTCGCGCAAGCCTGCAGCTGGGACCTCCCCCTCATCGAGAAATCGGCAAGCATAGCCGCCCTCGAAGCCTCCGCCGCTGGCATATCCTGGGTATACTCCCCCATGGTCGACGTCTGTGGCGACGCCCGTTGGGGACGCATCAGCGAAGGAGCAGGCGAAGACCCCTGGTACGCCAGCCAAGTAGGAGCAGCAATGGTAAAGGGATACCAAGGCAACTGGTCCGACCGCAACGTCATGGCCTGCGTCAAACACTACGCCCTCTACGGCGCAAGCGAGGCAGGCAAAGACTACAACATGGTCGATATGAGCCACGTGAGAATGTTCAACCAATACTTCCCACCCTACAAAGCCTGCGTAGATGCAGGCGCTGGCTCTTTTATGACCTCCTTCAACCTCGTCGACGGCATACCAGCCACGGCCAACAAATGGCTCATCAACGACATCCTACGCAAAGACTGGGGATTCAACGGCTTCGTCGTGACCGACTACGGCTCTATCGGCGAGATGAAGATTCACGGCGTAGGTGACGACGAATCCAACGCCATAATGGCCATGCGCGCCGGCACCGACATGGACATGTGCAGCGAAGCCTACATCAAAATGGCCGAAAGCGTCAAGAAAGGACTAATAAGCGAGAACGAGATAAACGTGGCCTGCAGACGAGTCCTCCAAGCCAAAGAGCGGCTCGGACTACTCGACGACCCCTACCGATTCTGCGACATGGACCGCGAGAAGAGCGAAATATACACCGAAAGTAGCCGCGCAGCCGCCCGACAAATGGCCACAGAGTCCTTCGTGCTCCTCAAAAACAACAACATCCTCCCCCTCGCCAAGAAAGGAGTCATAGCACTCATTGGCCCACTCGCCGACCAACGCAACAACCTCCCAGGCTCATGGTCCACTGCCGACCGCCCCGAAGAGTACAAGACACTCCGCGAAGAAATGGCCACACGCCTCAACGGCAACGCCACTCTCCTATGCGCTCAAGGCAGCAACATCTACCTCGACACCATCCAACAACGTCGAGCCGAGTTCGGACGACCCCTCAAAATAGCCAACCAAAACACCCTCGAGGCCGAAGCTCTCTCCATCGCCAAAAAAGCCGACGTCATAGTAGCCGCCATGGGAGAAATGGCCGAAATGAGCGGCGAGAGCTCCTCTCGCTCCGACCTCACCATGCCCGACGCCGAAATGAACCTCCTCAAAAAAATCGTCACACTCGGCAAACCCGTCGTACTGCTCAACTTCGCCGGACGACCAACCGTCCTAACTTGGGAAGACAAACACGTCGACGCCATTCTCAACGTATGGTTCGCAGGCTCCGAAACCGCCGACGCCATCTGCGACGTGCTATTCGGCGACGTGGCTCCCTCCGGCAAAACCGTATGCTCCTTCCCTCGCTCCGTAGGACAACTACCCTACTTCTACAACCACACCATGAGCGGACGACCTGTCCCCGACGACGCCCCAGGCTTCTTCAAATACCGCTCCAACTACATGGACGTGCACCACACTCCTCTCTACCCCTTCGGATACGGCCTGTCCTACACCACCTACAACTACTCCGATGTCAAACTCTCGGCCGACTCCATGACCCCCGACGGCTCCATAACAGCATCCGTCAACGTCACCAACACCGGCTCACGCGACGGCATCGAGATCGTACAACTCTACATACGCGACATCTCAGCCTCCATAGCCCGACCCGTGCAGGAACTCAAATCCTTCAAACGAGTACCCATAAAGACCGGCGAGACCGTCACCGTCGACTTCCACATCTCCCGCTCCGACCTCGAATTCTACAACCACGAACTCAAGCAAGTCCTCGAACCAGGCGACTTCCTCGTCATGCTCGGCCCCAACTGCCGCGACGTCAAACTCGCACAATTCAAAGTCCAATAACACAAAGACCAGTTTGTTTACAGCTTGATTTATATCACGACACCCGCGCCCAAGTCCACAACTCAGGCGCGGGTGTTTCTTGTCTCACAACCCCTCCCCAGACAACTCCTACCAACATCCTACAAAAGTGCATCAAAGAAGCATGACACCCCAAAAACACAACCCGAAAAAATAACCTAACTTTCACACACCAACCTACATCCACGTTTTTCACCTGGAAATTTCCACCCTACGCCTCAATCTCCATCACCAAACGCTCAAACTCCGCCTTGTCCACAATCGCTCCCCTCTTAACCTGAGCACGGTAATTATATATCGTATTCACCGAATAACTCAAAAACTCCGAAATCTGACCACTATCAGTAATACCCAACCTGATCATCGCAAACACACGTATCTGAGCCGACAACCCACCCTGAGCCGGCTGCTCCAACTGCGCGTCAGGACGCAACAACGCATTCAACTTCACCACAAAATCCGGGAATATCTGCAAAAAAGCCTCGTCAAAAGTCCGGTACAACTCATTCTGATAATTCGTCTGAAACTCCTCCGAACGTATCAACTGATACAACTCCTGCATCTGCTGCTTCTTCAATCGATTACTAACCTTCTGACGCAAATCATCAAGCCTGTCCGCAAACTTAGAACACAACCCCATAAAACGCCCCATATACACATCCCTCACCTTGCTCACCTCCGTCAAATGAGAATTCGACGCTCGCAAACACTCATTAAGACGAGCCATCTCCTCCCCTCCTCGAGCCAAATCATCTCGCATCACCTTCAGCCTGTCACGCTGCCGAACCACATACATCAGCATACCCAAAAGCGACAACGACAACACACTGATAACCACAATCGTAACCGCCATGCGCGACTTCTGCTCCTCAACCTGGCTCTTATACTGCCGGGCTATACTCGTCAACAACGGCGAAATCTGCGACAAACGCTGACGAGACCCAAACCTGTTAGCGCAATCCGACGTGAAACATATATACCTGTACGACCGGTCAACCTGACCCATCAACATAATCTGATTCGCCATCTCCCACATCGACCCCTGATCCATCACCCCGCGCCTAACATCCGTCAACACCGACTCCCCAAGCCAATACATCATCTCTGCCGTATCCCTCCGCGCCTTATACTCCAAATACCTGTACAACGTCGCAAGCGCATACGGATGAGAACCCTTCGTAATCCCCGCCAACCATCGGTCATTAATCGCCAACGACGTGTCCAACTCATTAGCGTCAAGCGCATCAAGCTCACGGCTGAACAAAACATCACTGTCATCCGGATCCGCCACAGCATAAAAACGCCTCCGGCTATCATCCGAAATCGACTTATACAACCTCTTGTCCTCCTCAATCGGAGAATAATACGAAATCTCATTATACGCCTGGCACTTCGCACGATAAAACGCCGCCATCGCCACAGCGTCCGCTCCCACAGTGTCCGACGCCTCCAAAATATTTATAGCCTCAATAAACGAACCAGTCGACGAACACAACAGCGACTTCCGAGCCTTACTATACAACACCTTCGACACGTCCCCCATCTCCTCAGCCGTAGCTATCCCCAAATCCAAAAAAAACAACGCCGAATCCTTCACAAACGGCAAATACTCCTCATACAAATTATTCTCAATCTCATACCGCGACTGCAACGACACCGCACAACCCAACTCCCCCCTCAAAAACGATATACGAGACTCCTTCCGCGACACATACGTGTCAAAACCGTCAACCGCCCTGTCCACAAGCGTCAACATCGAATCCAAACCCGCCTGCGCCACAACACACTGCGCCGACACAGCAACAAAAAACACCAATAATACAACACGAAACACCATTACACTATTCTTTCCATAAAGTTAACAACCTTTCCCCACACCCTCAAACATCACCACCAAAATCCTCACCACACCCCCAAAATATACGCCCCCAAAACATCTAAAACCTACCCCAACACACCAAAAACCATACCCCTAAACGCCAAAAGCCGCATCCTTAACGCGAATGCGCATCTAAAAACGATGCCCACATCGCCTCCCCTAACGCCAAAGGCGCACCACCCCCCACACCAACACCACCAACCCACACACCAAAAATCCCCCCTCAGCGCCACATACGCCAAGGGGGGAACTAACTAACTCTACTTTATGCCACTATGCAAGGGCGAGACGAATCATCGCCGTAGGCTTCAGAGTCTTGCTCACCTTAGCAAGATACTCGCCAACAGAGAGCTTGCTCTCATCACCGTCACCAGCGAAGAACGCCTGCTCCATAAGGGTGCTCTCCTTGAAGAACTTGCCAAGACGACCCTGAGCAATCATCTCAATCATAGCCTCTGGCTTGCGCTCATTACGAGCCATCTCCTTGCCCACCTCGAGCTCATGGTCGATGACCTCCTGAGGAACACTCGCCTTGTCAATAGCCACAGGCGACATCGTAGCTACCTGCATAGCCACCTTCTTGCCAGCCTCTGCGTCGATAGATTCATTGAAGCCCACAACAGCCGCAATCTTCTTATTGTGCACGTACACGGCGATAGCCTCAGCGTCAATCTGCTGATATGCCGAGAGGTCAATCTTCTCACCAATGACACCCGTAAGCTCGCTCACGTTCTCTGCCACCGTATGACCGTTAAGCTCGAGAGCCTTGAGTGCCTCAAGGTCAGCAGGCTTTGCGTTGATAGCAAGATCCAGGATAGCGTTAGCGAGAGTCTGGAACTTGTCATTCTCTGCCACGAAATCGGTCTCTGCATTGAGGATGATAGCTGCGGCATGCTTGCCGTCGGCGGATATCTTGGCGATAGCCACGCCGTCCTTCGCCTCGCGGTCAGCGCGCTTGGCGGCTACAAGTTGACCACGCTCACGAAGTATGTCGCGTGCACGGTCAAAGTCACCATTAGCCTCAGTGAGGGCTTTCTTGCAGTCCATCATGCCTGCGTTGGTGAGGTCACGAAGTTTCTTGACGTCTTGTGCTGTGATTGCCATGGGGTATATACTTTAATATGGGTATGTAAAAGATTAGACTATTAGAAAAAGACGCCAGCGCTGCCGAGCCATTTGGTCCGGAGGGCGCGGGCGTCTAAGTGTTATGAGAGCTTTATGAGCCTACTCTGCTGCTGGGGTCTCTGCCTCCGCCTCGGGTGCTGCTGCGGGAGCCTCTGCTGCCTGCTCAGGCTTGCGTGCCTTGCGCGCGCCAGTCTTAGGTGCCTGCTTACGCTCCTTAGGCTGCTGCTCCTCGTCGTCGAGCTTCTCCGCCTTACGCTCCTCAAGACCCTCACGGATAGCCTGGGTCATGATGTCGAGGATGAGCTCAATAGACTTCGACGCGTCATCGTTGGCAGGAATCACATAGTCCACATCAGCTGGGTTAGAGTTGGTGTCAACCATGCCGAAGACAGGAATAGAAAGGCGGTTTGCCTCCTTGACTGCGATATGCTCCTTCGTGACGTCAACCACAAACATGGCGGCCGGCAGACGGTTCAGGTCAGCGATAGAACCCAGGTTCTTGTTGAGCTTCTCGCGCTGACGAGTGATTTGGAGCCTCTCCCTCTTAGAAAGACTGTTGAACACGGGATCGGCAATGAGCTTCTCGAGAGAACTCATCTTCTTGACGGTCTTGCGGATGGTAGGGAAGTTGGTAAGCATACCACCCGGCCAGCGCTCAACGACGAAAGGCATGCCGACAGCACCGACCTTCTCGGCGATGATGTCACGCGCTTGCCTTTTGGTGGCTACGAAGAGAACTTTGCGACCGGACTTTGCGATAGACTTGAGGGCTTCAGCGGCCTCGTCGACCTTTGCTACTGTCTTATGAAGATCGAGAATGTGGATGCCATTCTTCTCCATGAAGATATACGGCTTCATGGCCGGGTTCCACTTGCGCTTCAGGTGTCCAAAGTGAACGCCTGCGTCCAAAAGCTGATCGAAGCTTGTTCTTGACATGATGTCTTGTTTTTTCTTGGGGTTTACCTTCTGTTTCGTCAACCGGAAGGTAGGCCGTCGGAGATGCTATTTTATGCCGCCCGACATCCTTCCGATTTAGATACTAAACACTCACTGAGTCCCAGAGCGATACTAACGCTTACTGAACTGGAACTTCTTACGCGCCTTGGGCTGACCAGGCTTCTTGCGCTCTACGACACGTGCGTCGCGAGTCATGAACCCCTGCGCCTTGAGGGCTGGCTTATCCTCGGCGTTAATCTTTACAAGGGCACGTGCAATGGCGAGACGTAGTGCCTCTGCCTGACCCTTGATGCCGCCACCGTCGAGGTTAGCCTTGATGTCGTAGTTCTCAGTCACGCCAAGCGTAGCGAGAGGCTGCTTGACAATGAACTGGAGGGTGCTGTCAGGGAAGTAGTTTGCAAGCTCCCTGTTGTTGATTTTGATGTCGCCCTTCCCTGCGGTGAGGTATACTCGTGCAACAGCAGCCTTTCTTCTGCCGAGGGCGTTAGTTACTTCTGCGCTCATTAGTAAATCTCGTTAAGGTCAATCTTTTTAGGCTGCTGGGCATCCTTGTCATGGTTCTCGTCCTTGTAGACGTAGAGGTTCTTGAGGATCTTCTCGCCAAGACGATTCTTGGGGAGCATACCTTTTACGGCGTGCTCTACAAGACGGCGTGAATCCTTCTCGAGAATCTCGCCCATCGTCTTGTCATGCCTACCACCAGGATAACCAGAGTAGGTGAACTTGAGACGGCCATTAGCCTTATTGCCAGTGAGCTTCACCTTGTCGGAGTTGATGATGATGATGTTGTCACCACAATCAACATGAGGCGTGTAGTTGGGTTTGTTTTTGCCGCGGAGTGTCTTTGCCACTTTTGAGGCGAGACGGCCGAGGACTTGATCGGTAGCGTCGATGAGCAGCCACTGCTTGTCGACGGTGGCCTTGTTGGCCGACACTGTTTTGTAACTTAGTGTGTCCACAGTCTTTTGTTTGATAATATTTTAGACTAATTACTATGTCGTGGAAACATACGTGTTCCCGAGGGGTGCATCAGAGCCTTATGCGCGCCTTTTGTCCAACTTCAACCGCGCCAGCTCACCCTCGAGGGCACAGCATGCCCCACATTCTGGGATAATAATCGGGTGCAAAGGTATATAAAATTCAGCTCTCAGCAAGTGCGAGAGTGCGTAATCGTCAAAAAATGAGGATAAATAGTGTTGCGGTCAGAGCAGCGCAAACGCGTCAGTCCACCCTCCGCGACTGTATGCCAAGACGGATGGCGGCATCAACGTTTATCTGCGAATCGTCATAGAATGCGGCATCCGATGGTTGCACATGGAGTGTGTCGAGGACTATGCGCCAAGCTTGCGGGTCGGGCTTGCTGCAATGTATCTCTTGCGAGAAGAATATGGCATCAAAGAGCGAGTCGAACACGTCAGGCCCACCAGAGTATTCGGCTCGCACCTGGAGGGCATGCAGCTCATTACAGTTGCTGAGGAGGGCTATCTTATAGCCTTGGGTGCGGAGCACACGGAGCTGCTCTATGGCATCGTGCCGAAAACCAAGGAGCATGGCGTTCCAGGCTTGCTTGATTTGGCCGTCAGTGGCATTGACGTGGCAGTATTGCCTCACGGCATCGTAGAACTGCTGGGTGGCGATTGCGCCGTCGCAATATAGCGAGAATGGGCCTCCCGCGGCATGGCTGTTGCTTACAGGCCCGTCAAGGTGTGGCATGCCAAGGGCTTCGAGCGCGTCAATAGTTCGCCGTGCGTCGACCGAATATAGCACGTTGCCGAGGTCGAATATCTGGAGTGGTTTGTCGGGTATGATGTTGATGAGCATGGCCGTAATGTTAGTCTTCGTGTGTCAGCCGAAGCAGGTATTCAGAATACTCGTCGTCGTGCCCCACTATCTCGCAGCGCATACCTTGCTGGGCAGCGACGTTGGTAAGAGCGACGGGGTCTACAAACACCCACCAGAATGGCTGTGAGCAGACACCGTTATATTCCCATGTATAAAGCACCTCTCCAATGTAACGGTCAGCAGGCGGGGCAAGCTGGAGGTCACGGTAGACGTGGGCAAAGTCCGTGGTGTCCATTATGATTTGACCATCGGGCGCAAGGAGCCCTTTACAACGGTCGAGGAGCCGTGGCAGACCAGCGAGCCGTCCTGCAATCCCGACGCCGTTCATAAGGAGGAGGATGGTGTCATAACGCCGTGTAGTGTCGAATGTGTAAAAGTCGCTATTTATAACCTTCTTGACACCACGGTCGGCTATGACGCTTGCGGCGAGAGGAGATAACTCGAGAGCCTCAACATCAAAGCCTTGTTTCTGAAGAATCAGGGAATGGCTACCAGCCCCAGCCCCGACATCGAGCACTCGTCCAGTGGCAAGTTTCAGCGCCTGCCTGGCGTACCAGCGCAAATGTTGTTGTGTGTGGAAGAATATTTCGGCTGGCCACAACTCGTCGTCGAAGCCCTCAGCATGAACCGTGAGGGCTGCGTCGTGGTCGCCTTTAAGGTAGTCGTCGAGTGCTTGACCAAAAGGGTCGGGTGCGGTGTGGTTGTCCTGTGGCGTCATGATGAGGGGATATTTATGATATTCGACGAAGGGGGTAAAAGAAAAAGACCCGTCGGGGTGTTCACCTCGATGGGTCTTGTGCAGAGAGTGGGCCCACTTGGGCTTGAACCAAGGACCCTCTGATTATGAGTCAGATGCTACTAACCAACTGAGCTATAGGCCCGATTGCCTGACCTTGATGTCAAGAAACCGTCATCGTTGAATGACGATGCAAAGTTAGGCATTAATTTGTGATTCGCAAGGGGGGGGATTAAGAAAGATTGGTGAATGAGTGGAGATATTTGTGGAGCGTGACGGAGTAGTCCTTATTCTGCTCGACGACTAAGGAGCCGTCAGGCTGTCGGGTGAAACGTGTGAAGCACCGCCCATCGGGGTTGCAGATGAAAGCCTCGGCCAATGACTGTTGTGCGCCGAATGTTTGTTGTATCAGGCTCGCCGTTTGCTCATAGTCACGGTCGGGGTGTATGAATTCCACTATCATCTGGAGGTTGTGGAGCGTGGGCTTGTCGCTGTCGGAGAATCACCGCGCATCTCCCCAATAGAACATATCGGGTATGTGGGTGTCTCCATCGTTTATGTGTTTGTGTCTGACAAAGATAGGCGAATTTTTGGCAGCGGAGGCATGCCGTCGGGGGAAAAAGAGACCCGAGGACCGTGATGGACTCTCGGGTCATGGAGTTATGAAAGCAGGATGGGTTATTGCTTCTCGGCTTGCTGTATCATCTCCTTGCTGGCAGTGATGTAGACTTCGACTCGCCTGTTCTTGGCGCGTCCGGTAGCGGTGCCATTGTCGGCTACTGGATACTCACTGGCGAGACCTCTGGTAGTGATCTTGGACGATGGCACTCCTTGCGACACGAGATAGTCCGTAACGGCTTGCGCACGTTGTTTGGAGAGCTTCTCGTTGACGGCAGTAGAGCCGGTGCTGTCAGTGTGGCCCTCAATTGTTATGTCGGCCGAGGACACGTCCTCACCAGAGTTGAGAGTCTTGGCGAAAGCGGCAAGGTTCGTCTTGGCAGCCTGGCTGAGGGCGGCTTTGCCTGTGGCGAACTTGATGCCCTCCTCACCAAAGGTGACCTGTATGGCCTTGAGCCCGTTCTGGTCCTCGACAACGTTGACATCGGCATTCTCAAGAGCCTCGAGCTCCTTCTTCTTCTTATCCATCTTCTTGCCGATGATGACGCCTGCCGTAGTGCCAACGGCTGCTCCTGCTGCCGCACCGATGAGCGCACCCTTCTTACGGTTGTTCTTGGCAACGAGCGCACCTACTCCAGCGCCTACCGCAGCACCCGACGTCCCACCTATGATGCCGCCCTTAGTAGCACTGCTGGCGTTACACCCTGGGAGTATTATGGCGATGCAGAGTGTCGCCATAAGGATGAGTGATTTGATTTTCATGTCTGTTTCGCTTGTGTTTTTATATAAGTTATTAGAGTTGCAGGTTTTTATCAACCTCTGTCTTATTGTACGGATGTGAAAGAGAAAATGTTCCACGGGGTATGTGTTTTTTGTTTACGAGGGCAACGGTAAGTTGCTCGTATATTGTACGGAGGGATGTTTTGCAGAGGCATAAATGAGGTATTGGGGTGAGAGTTTAATACCTTTGCAGCAGAATAAGCCATAACAAAATGATAGAATACGTAGATCAGACAAATTACACCTATAAGGTGGCAGATATGAGCCTGGCGCAGTTTGGGCGTGACGAGATTACAATATCTGAGCTCGAGATGCCAGGCCTGATGGCTCTAAGGGAGCGCTACAAGGGTCAGCAGCCTCTGAAGGGGGCGAGAATCACAGGGTCGCTGCACATGACGATTCAGACGGCAGTGCTGATTGAGACTCTCGTGGCATTGGGTGCGGAGGTGAGATGGTGCTCATGCAACATATTCTCGACACAAGACCATGCGGCAGCGGCGATAGCCAAGGCGGGAGTGCCTGTGTTCGCATGGAAGGGCGAGAGCCTGGCGGAGTATTGGTGGTGCACCAAGATGGCTTTGGATTTCGGCAACGGGTTGGGTCCTAATCTTATCGTGGACGATGGTGGTGACGCCACATTGTTGATTCATAAGGGTGTGGAGTTCGACGCTAATCCCGAGTTGTATTCTAAGAACTACTCCGACGAGGGTGAGGACTTCCAGGAACTCGTGGAGTTGCTGCGCACCGTGCGTGGGCGGATAAACTGGAGGAAGATAGCCGAAGGCGTGAAGGGCGTGAGCGAGGAGACGACCACGGGTGTGCACAGACTATATCAGATGATGGAGCGTGGCGAGTTGCTGTTCCCAGCCATCAACGTGAACGACTCGGTGACAAAGAGCAAGTTCGACAATCTCTATGGTTGCCGTGAGAGCCTGGCAGATGGCATCAAGAGAGGCACGGACGTGATGATAGCAGGCAAGGTAGTTGTGGTATGCGGCTATGGCGACGTGGGCAAAGGTTGCGCACAGAGCATGAGGGGCTTCGGCGCACGTGTCATAGTGACAGAAATTGACCCTATATGCGCACTTCAGGCAGCTATGGAGGGATTTGAGGTAAAGACGGTGGACGAGGTGGTGAGCGATGGCGATATATTCGTGACTTGCACTGGCAACTGCGACATCATCACGGCCGAGCACATGTCGAAGATGAAGAACCAGGCGATAGTGTGCAACATCGGCCACTTCGACAACGAGATACAGGTGAGCCGCCTCGAGCAATGGCCTGGCATCAAAGAGCATAACATTAAGCCTCAAGTGGACCAATTCATATTCCCCGACGGGCATTGCATCATCTTGCTGAGCCGCGGCCGACTTGTCAACCTTGGCAACGCTACGGGTCACGCCAGCTTCGTGATGAGCAACTCATTCACCAACCAGACGTTGGCACAGATTGACTTGTGGCAGAAGGCCTACAAGGTGGGCGTGTACCGTCTGCCTAAGGAGCTCGACGAAGAGGTGGCCCGTCTGCACTTGGCGAAGTTAGGCGTACACCTGACGACGCTGACCGAGAAACAAGCCGAGTATATCGGCGTGAAGGTAGGCGGCCCCTATAAGGCTGAGTTCTATAGATATTAAAGTCAACAGTATAGGATTATAACAGCCAGGCTCGGGGGTGAGCCTGGCTGTTAATTTTGGCTTGTGAGGGATTAGGAACAGCTTAAAGTTTCCGTTCCTTTATTGTACAAGTTAATCTTGCGCCCAAATCTCCACTTCTCTTCTTTTAATAATTTCTCAATCAGAGGTTTAAGCTCAGGTATATCAAATTCTATCGTTTCCCAAAGGTCTTGGGGTCTATTGTGTAGTATCCATGCACCAGTACATGGCGCATCCGCTCAATTTGTCTCCAACTGATTTCTTGTTATCTGATTGATGGTCATCAGAGTGTACTCCAACCGTCCTTTGTCTCTACAGTTTCTCTCATATATCAATATCCTATTTTTCCATATCTTCTCCAACCCCCATTCCCCCTTATTTCCCTACCTTTGCAAAAATAACCGACGTTACAACATGAATCTCACCATAGTAAAAGTTGGCGGCAAGGTCGTAGAGGAACCCGACTCCCTCGCCTCACTACTCGACGACTTCGCCTCCCTGCCTGGCGCTAAGGCCCTTGTCCATGGCGGCGGACGTAGTGCCACGAAACTCTCCGAGAAACTCGGCATACAATCCGTCATGATCGAGGGACGACGCGTCACCGATGCCGAAACCCTCCGTGTCGTCACCATGGTCTACGCCGGGCTCGTCAACAAGAACATCGTGGCACAGCTTCAAGCACGCCACCTTAACGCCATAGGGCTCACAGGCGCCGACCTCAACGTAATACGCTCCGACCGACGTGCCCCCAAGAAGATGTCCGACGGTCAACTGGTAGACTTCGGCTTCGTAGGCGATGTGCGCGAGGTACATACCGATGTCCTCGCCTCACTAATCGCGCAAGGTGCCACACCCGTCCTCTCCCCCATAACGCACGATGGCCAAGGCAACCTACTCAACACCAACGCCGACACCATCGCCTCCGAACTGGCACGCGCCACGTCCGCCATAGCCACCGTCAAACTCGTATTCTGCTTCGAGAAACCCGGCGTACTGCTCAATCCCGACGACGACACCACCCTCATCCCCACCCTCGACTACGACACCTTCAAACGCTACCAGTCCTCGGGCATTGTCGCCGCCGGCATGATCCCCAAACTCGACAATGGCTTCGATGCCTTGCGCAATGGTGTCTCCTCGGTAGTCATAACCAATGTCCAAGGCCTAAAGACTGGCCTCGGCACAACCCTCCGTCTGTGAAACAGCCTCTCATCGACTCCCTCACCCTCGAGAGCATAGAGCTCCTCAAGAGGATGATATCCACCCCCTCAGTCAGTCGTGACGAGTCCGCCGTGGCCGACCTCCTCCAGTCGCAACTCTCCGCATGGGGTCTCCCAGTCAATCGCAAGGGCAACAACCTTTGGCTACGTGAGCAGTCATGCGCCGCAGGTCGCCCTGTAGTCCTCCTCAATTCGCACATCGATACCGTCAAACCTGCCGCAGGATATACCCGCGACCCCTATACCCCTACCATCGAGGATGGCCGTCTCTATGGTCTTGGCAGTAACGACGCAGGCGGACCTCTCGTCAGCCTACTCGCCACATACCGCTACCTCACGCAAACCCTCCCCGACCGCCCCTACTCCCTCATATTCGCCGCATCTGCCGAAGAGGAGGTCAGTGGCCGCAACGGTCTTGAGAGCATCCTGCCCGAACTCGGCAATGTCGACCTCGCCATAGTAGGCGAACCCACTGGCATGCAACCCGCCGTGGCAGAGAAAGGACTCATGGTACTCGACTGCACCGCCTACGGTAAGAGTGGACACGCCGCACGCAACGAGGGCGTTAACGCCATCTATCAAGCCCTACCCGCCATACAGTGGTTCCAAACGCACATCTTCGACCGTGTCAGCCAGTTCCTCGGCCCCGTCAAGATGACCGTGACACAAATCGAGGCAGGCACACAGCACAACGTCATACCCGACACCTGCCGATTCGTGGTCGACGTACGCGTCAACGAGCTATACCGCAACACCGAACTCCTATCCCTCATCAAGAAATCCGTCAACGTCAGCATACAAGAACGCTCTACACGCCTCAGCAGCTCCGCCATATCCGTCGAACACCCCATCGTCGAACACGCCATAGCCCTCGGACTCTCCCCCTTCGGCTCACCCACCATGAGCGACCAAGCTCTCATGCCTTTCACTTCCATCAAGATTGGCCCCGGGCAATCAGCACGCTCCCATACAGCCGACGAGTTCATCCTGATCGATGAGATTCACCAAGGCATACAAACATACATCAATCTCCTCGCCAACCTCAACCTCTGACTTTTAATCTCTTATCATGAAACTTTGGGACAAAGGATACTCCGAAGACGAACGTATCGACAAATTTACCGTCGGACACGACCGTGAACTCGACCTCCACCTCGCGCCCTTCGACGTCATGGGCACCATGGCCCACATCACCATGCTCGAGACTATCGGTCTGCTTGAGAAATCAGAACTCGACACCCTACTCGCCGAACTGAAAAAGATCTACAAGACCGCCGAAAATGGCCAATTCATCATCGAGGACGACATCGAGGACGTTCACTCCCAAGTAGAACTCATGCTCACCCGAACACTCGGCGACATGGGCAAGAAAGTCCACAGCGGACGCTCTCGCAACGACCAAGTACTACTCGACCTCAAACTCTACATACGCGCCCAAATAGAGGACCTCGTCAACCGACTCCTCAAACTCTTCAACACACTCCAAGCACAAAGCGAGAAATACAAAGACATCCTCATCCCCGGATACACACACCTGCAAGTAGCCATGCCCTCATCATTCGGCCTATGGTTTGGAGCCTACGCCGAAAGCCTGACCGACGATATGACCATGCTCGCCGCCGCGTGGGACGTGGCCAACCAAAACCCCCTCGGCGCTGCCGCCGGCTACGGCTCCTCATTCCCTCTAAACCGCACCCTCACCACACAACTACTCGGCTTCAACGACCTCGCCTACAACGTGGTATACGCCCAAATGGGACGAGGCAAAACCGAACGTATCGTAACCTTCGCCCTCGCGTCAATCGCCGAAACCATCTCACGCCTCGCCTTCGATGGATGCCTGTTCACCAGCCAGAACTTCGGATTCATCCACCTGCCCAAGTCCATGACCACTGGCTCCTCCATAATGCCACACAAAAAGAACCCCGACGTATTCGAGCTAATACGCGCACACTGCAACAAGATTCAAGGCGCACCAAACACCATACGACTCATAAGCGGCAACCTCCCCTCAGGCTACTTCCGCGACATGCAAATCATCAAGGAAGTATTCATCCCACTATTCGACGAAATCAAAGACTGCATAGACATCACCTCCTACGCCATCGAGAACATCGAGGTGGAACATGACATCATGTCCGACCCCCGCTACAAATACGCCTTCTCCGTCGAGGAAGTCAACCGCCGAGCACTCGCCGGAACCCCCTTCCGCGACGCCTACCGACAAGTCGGCATCGAGATAGAACAAGGCAACTTCGACTTCCACGGCCATATCCGCCATACACACGAAGGCTCAATAGGCAACCTCTGCAACGATAAGATACGTGCCAAAATGGACCGCATCACCTCACGCTTCACTTTCCAACAAGTCCACGACGCACTCAACAAACTACTCAAATAACCACATTGGGGGACCTCCCCTCTCCCCCAATAACCCCTCACATCATGCCCCACACAACACCACTGCTCCTCCTCCCACTAACACTCCTATCCGCTTGCGTCGACCATAACAACGACGCCACTCTCACCATCGACCTCAACCGCACCACCCAACAAACACTCACCATCTCCCCCATACTCTCCCCCGACACCACCCACCACACCCTGACTCCCTCCTCAACAGGCGTATACACCCTACACACCTCCCTCACACCCACAGGCATATACCTCGCGCAATTCGACACACAACACTCCATACCCCTCGCCCTGCGCCACAACCAACCACAACAACTCTGCGGCACATACCAACACCTCGACTCCATCACCGCCTCAAACCCCGAGACACACGCCCTGATAGCCGCACTGCGCCTACAACAAACCCTCGCACGACACTCCGACTCCCTACGTGCCTCCCTCACCAACACCACCCTCGCCGACTCCCTCACCAACCTACGCACCCTCGCACGACCACACGCCGACGCCCTGCTCAACACCCTCCCACCCTCATCACTCGCCGCCATACCCATCCTCAACATACCCGGACTATACAACGACATCTCCGACCACCAACTACTCCTCCAACACTTCTCCGCGCTCGCCACAACACACCCCGACATAACCCCCGTCACACAACGAGCCACGCAACTCACACAACTCTCACGTCTCCTATCCCTACGCTCACAATACGCCCAAGGCAACCCCATTCCACACTTCTCCTTCACCACACCCTCATCCACGCTCACCACACCCTCACTCCTCGGACGACGCTTCACCATCGCCCTCATCCCCGACTCCGCCTCCTCCGCGCAACCACTCCACATCCTCAACCTCCTCCTCGCCGACGGACAACGAGTCCTAATCCAATCCCCCGACAACCTCCCACTCCCCCAACGCGCCTCCCTCATCCGTGGCCACGTCGACTCACTCCCCCTACTCCCCGACCTCCTGCACTTCGCCCCTGCACTAATCTCCGTCGCCCCCGACGGCACAATATCCTCATTCCGACTCGGCCCCAATGTCCGCCCGCAAAACTAAACCCCAATACCCGCGAATATCTCCAAAAACCCACCTGCATCCTCCCCGTATGCTCCCCGTATGCTCCCCGTATGCTCCCCGTATGCTCCACTATACTGACTGTATACTGAAACAACTGCTCCACAGATGCATCATTATACTGAAACAAACCTGACTCAACCTATCCCTCCCTGTGACGAACATGCTCCATTCTGTGACGAATCACCCCCCTCCAACCCCTCCCCCCACCTACCATGACCCCCACAACTTACGAAAAACTCCAATTTAACACAACACCCAAAACCCCATATTTCTCACCCCAAAAAACCTTATCCCCAAAAACAACTATCTTTGCACCACAAGTAACCCTAATAAAGATCGATGAAGACTATCCTAAACCGAGTCGCTCTATGCCTCTCCGTCACCCTGACGATCGCCTCCCTCTCCCTCACAAGCTGCGACAACGCCGCCGGACGCTCCGCCATATACGGCTCCCTCAAAGGCGCCGAAGGACAGACCGTCTACATGGAGGCCCTGCCGCTCGCCGCTCAACCTCTCATAACCGACTCCGCAAACGTAGCTCCCGACGGCTCTTTCTCCCTCCTCGGACAACTCCAGTCCGAACCAACATTCTATAACATCCGCCTCGACGACGGACGCACATTCACCGTCATCCTCGACTCCGCGCAAGTCATACGCCTCAGCGCCGACACCAACAACAAACAACTCGTTGGCAACATCTCCTTCACCGACTCCCCTGCCAACGACGCCCTCCAATCCGTCATGTCCGGCGCCTCGGCCCTGCTCGCCAAATACAACGACAACTCCCTCACCACCGACGACGTCCGCAACTTCAAACAGCAGATGACAACACAAGTCTTCTCCGACCCACGCTCCATGGTCGGCTATTATATCGTATTCCAAAAAATAGGAGGACACCCACTCTTCGACGTCATGGATAAGGCCGACCACCGCCTCTACTCCGCCGTAGCCACTTCCCTCCAAATGGCATACCCAAACAGCAAGCAGGTCAAATACCTCTGCGACTACGTCCTCGGCGCCCGCGCCGCACAAAAAGCCAACGCCCGGCGCGACTCCCTACTCCAACAAGCAGTCGAGCTAAACTCCCCAGACCTCCGACTCCCCGACAAGGATGGCAACGAGAAAACCCTCACCTCTCTCCGTGGCAAAACAGTCCTCCTGTTCTTCTGGACCGCCGCCGACGAGAACGCACGTAAAGCCTTCTCCCAGCTCGCCTCAACCTACAAGAAATTCCACTCCCGTGGTCTCGAGATTTACGCCGTATCCTTCGATACCAGCAAAATCCTCTGGGAAGCCGCATCCAACAATACCGAATGGGTCAACGTCTGCGACCTCAAAGGAGCCGCAAGCCCCGCCGTCGCAACCTACCAAGTCGCAACTCTCCCCTCCAACTACATCCTCGACCCAAAAGGCAACCTCATAGGCAAAGACCTCTTCAATACCCGTCTCGACAATAAACTCAACGAGATCCTGCACTAACACTCCCCACTCACCCCCCTCCCCACAATGAAGAACGTCTACTTCGCCTCCGACCTCCACCTCGGCGCCCCCTACATCCCCGACCACCACGCACACGAAGCACGAATAATACGCTGGCTCGACTCCATCAAGCTCGACGCGCAAGCCCTCTACATCCTCGGCGACGTGTTCGACTACTGGTTCGAATACCGCACTGTCATACCCCGTGGCTTCGTCCGATTCCAAGCCAAACTCGCCGAACTGGCCGACTCAGGCATAGACATCCACCTCTTCACAGGCAACCACGACGCATGGATGGGCAAATACCTCGCCTCCGAACTCGGCGTCACCATCCACGACAAACCCCTACGAGTCACTATCGCCAACCGCCATTTCTACCTCGGCCACGGCGACGACCTCGGCTACGACCGACTCTACCACGCCATGATGTGGTGCTTCCACAACCACTTCCTCCAAGCGCTATACCGATGGATCCACCCCGACCTCACCGGTCTGCTCGCCTCCACATGGAGCCGCTCCAGCCGCGCAGGGCACGATAAAGACGAACAAGAACGTGCCGGCAAACCACTCGACCTCGACCACGAAACACAAGTCCTCTACGCACGACGACAAGTAGAACAAGGCGACAACGCCGACTTCTTCATTTTCGGACACCGACACGAGGTGATCGACACCATCGTCGGCCCGCAAGGACAGCGACTACTCGTAATCGGCGACTGGATCCGCCACTTCTCTTACGCCCGCTTCGACGGCTCCAACATCCAAATATTCTACCACACAGACACAACAACTCAACAACCTCCCCTCACATGATATCCGACTCCTCCCGAAACCTCGCCTACGCCGCCTACATACCCATAGCCGGATGGCTCGTCGCACTTCTCGTCCGACGTGTCACTAACGACCTCTCACCCTTCACCACGTTCCACCTCCGACAAGGACTCGGACTCCTCATCCTCGAATCCATCTGCTACCTCATATTCCTCAAACTCATAGCCATAACCTGGCTATGGTACATCATCCAAATATTCCTCTTCCTATTCATACTCGTCGGACTGCGCTCCGTCTACTTCTCCCGACAAACCTACCAACCTCTCCTCGGCCGACTCTACGACCGCCTCTTTACTTTCATCGGGCAAACACTCTAATCCTCACCACGCCTCCGCAACTCATCCTGTATCTCCTGAGCCCGCTCATACTCCTCCGCCGCAACCGCCTTATCCTTAAGTCGCCTTAGCTCCTCAGCGTCCATCTCCTCCACACGCTTACTCTGCCTCCCGTCCAACAGCCTCAGCAACCCCTCACGCGCAAATATCGGCGCCTGGCTCTTTATCGCCAACGCCACAGCGTCACTCGCTCGCGACTCCACAACAACAGGCACCTCACCCTCGCCACGCTTGCACACCACGTTCGTCACAAACCGCCCACCATCCAAACCCTCTATAATCACCCTGCTCACCCGCCCCCCCAACGCCTCCACCAACCGTACCGCCAACTCATGCGTCAACGGGCTCGGAGTAGCAACCCCCTCCGTAAACACTGCTATCGCCTGCGCCTCCGACTGCCCTATCGTCATCACTATATGCCGACCTCCCGTAATCTCTTGCAGCACAAGGTTATACCTCCCGCTCTCCCCATGGCTCAATATCGCTGCCACGCGCATCGCCACAAGCCCATTCTCTTCTTCTTCCATATTCCTGCCTCCTTTCGTTGCTCTTTACCCCATGAAGATAACAAATTTCTCACTCTTACCCCACACCCGCACTTCCATATCTCACTTTTTCCCCTTAACTTTGCGCCTGTTAAGCCTGTATGGCCCCACTAAGTGCCGACCCGCGTCTGGGCCTGCCGCCTGCAAGCGCAATCTTTTTACGTATCTAACAGAATGTACGCAATCGTTGAAATTGCCGGTCAGCAATTCAAAGTCCAAAAGGACGCTAAACTCTTCGTCCACCACCTCCCCGAGAAAAACGAAGGTGACAGCGTAGAGTTCGACAAGGTTCTCCTCATCGACAACGAGGGCCAAGTCACAATCGGCGCTCCCGCCATCAACGGCGCTAAGGTGCAAGCCAAAGTGCTCGTCCCTCTCGTTAAGGGCGACAAGGTCATCGTCTTCAAAAAACGCCGCCGCAAGGGCTACCAAAAGAAGAACGGTCACCGTCAACAGTTCACCCAAATCCAAATCGAGAACATCCTCGGTTAATCCCCATCACCCTCTAAAGATCCTAAAAAAATGGCACATAAGAAAGGCGTCGGCAGTTCCAAGAACGGCCGTGACTCTGAAAGCAAACGTCTCGGCCTCAAACTGTTCGGCGGACAAGCTTGCAAGGCTGGCAACATCATCGTCCGCCAGCGTGGCACCGTACACCACCCAGGCCTCAACGTCGGCATGGGCAAAGACCACACTCTCTTCGCTCTCATCGACGGCACAGTGCAGTTCGTCAAGAAGACCGACAACAGGTCCTTCGTCTCCGTCATCCCCGCGCCCGCTGTGGCCGAGGCTGCCGAGTAGGACTTACTATCCATAAAAGACAGGCTCCCACCGCGGCAGCCGCCATAACCAATGGCAGGCAGCTGGTGGGAGCCTTTTTAATACCTCACAATCCTACCATGCTTACCCTAAAGCTCATTCAGGAACAAAAGGATTTCGTCATAGAGCGACTTAAAGTCAAAAACTTCGACGCTACACAGATAATTGACGAAATCATCGCGCTCGACAACCAGCGCAAACAACAACAAGCCGACGCCGAGGCCATCCAGCAAAAGATGAACGCCATCTCCAAATCCGTCGGCCAGCTCATGAAAGAAGGCAAAAAAACAGAGGCCGATAACGCCAAAACCGAAACCGCCAACCTCAAAGAGCAACTCCGCGACCTCACGCAAAAGCAAAACGACACAGCCGAAGCTCTGCAAGCAAAGGTCGTCCTCCTCCCCAACCTCCCAGCGCAAATAGTACCACAAGGCAAGAGCGCCGCCGACAACCAAATAGTATACTGCTCCGTCAAAGAGGAGCCGGTAATGCCCGAAGGATCTCTCCCACACTGGGAACTCATCAAGAAATACGACATCATCGACTTCGACCTCGGCGTAAAAGTAACAGGTGCAGGATTCCCATTCTACAAAGGTAAAGGCGCCAAACTCCAACGTGCACTCATCTCCTTCTTCCTCGACAACGCCATAGCCGCCGGCTACAAAGAAGTACAGCCACCTCTCATGGTCAACGAGGCCTCCGGCTTCGGCACCGGGCAGATACCCGACAAGGAAGGACAGATGTACCACGTCACCCTCGACAACTTCTACCTCATCCCAACAGCCGAGGTCCCGGTAACCAACATCTACCGCGACGTGATCCTCAACGCCTCCGACTTCCCCGTCAAGAACTGCGCCTACTCACAGTGCTTCCGCCGTGAGGCCGGCTCATGGGGCGCCGACGTGCGTGGCCTCAACCGCCTACACCAGTTCGACAAGGTCGAAATCGTACGTCTCTCACACCCCGACCACTCCTACGAAGCACTCGACGAAATGGTGGCGCACGTACGCAGCCTCGTCGAGAAACTCGAACTCCCATTCCGCATAGTCCGTCTCTGTGGCGGCGATATGTCCTTCACCTCCGCCCTGACATACGACTTCGAGGTGTACTCCGCCGCCCAAAAACGCTGGCTCGAGGTGTCCTCCGTATCCAACTTCGAGAGCTACCAGGCCAACCGCCTAAAGCTCCGTTTCAAAGAGGCTGGCGACAAGAAAACGCAACTATGCCACACACTCAACGGCTCAGCCCTCGCCCTGCCACGCATCGTCGCTGCCCTACTCGAGAACAACCAAACACCACAGGGCATTAAGATGCCTAAGGCTCTTGTCCCCTACACCGGATTCGAGTACATCGACTAACTCACGCGCCCCGCGCCTACCATAACAATCAGGCGGACGAGCGACCCGGCACCATGCCCAACGTCGCACGTCCGCCTTTCCTAAACCTCTTTTCACTCCACCACAATGGCCTCCTTCCTCTTCAACACCACCTTCACCGTCGACGATAACCTACGCGACGCATGGCTCAAATGGATGATCTCCACCTACGTCCCCACCATGCGCACCGTAGCTCCTGGCTCCACGCACGAGCTATACCAAATCGACGGCACAGGCTCCGACGGCGCACACTCCTTCTCAAGCCAGTGGCGATGCGATTCACTCATGCTCCTCGGCAACCTCCGCTCCACAAGCGCGCGGCTCTGCTCCGATGTCATGCAGACAATGGGAGAGTCCTGCCTCGCCTTCTCCACTCTCATGAAGTCCCTCTAAACACCCACACAATGTCCACGAGACGCATCCTCGGCATCGACCCCGGCACCAACGTCATGGGCTACGCCCTCCTCGACATAGACGGCAACCACGCCGCCGTAGTCGTCCTCGGCACAGTCCAAATGTCACGCGTCTCCGACCACTACACCCGCCTAAAACGTATCTTCGACCGCATCAACGTCATCATCAACGACTTCAAACCTCACGAACTCGCCATCGAAGCCCCCTTCTGCGGCAAGAATGTACAGACGATGCTTAAACTCGGACGCGCTCAAGGCGTATGTATGGCCGCCGCACTCGCACATGGCATGCCCGTCACCGAATACCCCCCAACACGCGTCAAACAGGCCATAACAGGCAACGGCGCCGCCTCCAAAGAGCAAGTGGCACAAATGCTCCAGCGTATGCTCGCCTTCGCCGACATCCCCAAATACCTCGACGCAACCGACGCACTCGCCATAGCCTACGCACACTTCCTCGCCCTCCAAGTCAAAAACACCCTCGGCGACACTCAACAACCATCTTCCGTCAAAATACCCAAATCCTCCTCACGCGCCTCCTCATGGGCGGATTTCATCAAAGACAACCCCAACCGAGTCAAACTCAACTGACCCTACAACCCATCTTATGAAGGTTTTCGACTACATCCTCCCCGACGAACGAATCGCCAAATACCCACTCCCACAACGCGACGCCTCTAAGCTCCTACTCTACCGTCACGGCAACATATCCGACCACCACTTCCGCGACATACCATCCCTCCTCCCCGATGGCGCGCTCCTCGTCCGCAACGACACCAAGGTCATACGTGCCCGCCTGCGCTTCCACAAAGCCACAGGAGCAGCCATAGAGATATTCTGCCTCGAACCCACACTCCCCGCCGAGGTCGAACAAGCCTTCACCACACACCGCCAAAGCCAATGGAAATGTATCGTCGGCAACTCCAAACGCTGGAAAGATGGCCCCCTCACATGCGACGTCCCCACACCACATGGCCCCATATCCCTCTCCGCCACACGCCTCACACAAGACGGCAACACATCCGAAGTGCTCTTCCAATGGCCCGACACCCTCACATTCGCCGAAATAATAGAGGCCGCAGGCGTAATGCCCATACCACCATACCTCAACCGTGAGACAGAGGACATCGACAACACACGCTACCAAACCGTATACAGCCAGCACAAAGGCTCCGTTGCCGCCCCGACTGCCGGACTACACTTCACACCCGAAGTACTCAACAACGTCCAAGCACACGGCCACGACATACTCTCCGTAACACTCCACGTGGGGGCAGGCACATTCAAGCCCGTCCAAACCGACGAGGTCGAAGACCATGTCATGCACACCGAGCACATCGTCGTCTCACGCTCCGTCATCGAACGCCTCGCCCACAACAACGCCCCCGTGGTGGCCGTCGGCACCACCTCCGTGCGCACCCTCGAGAGCCTCTACTGGCTCGGTGTGAAACTCCTGTGCCAACAAGACATCACCAACGGCCTCGCCCAATGGGAAGCCTACACCCTCCCTCAGTCATACACACTCCACGACGCACTCAACGCCCTCCTGTGCCACCTCGACGACAACCAGGCCGACGAGCTGCACAGCCAAACACAAATCATGATTAAACCCGGCTACAACTACCGTGTCATAAACGCACTCATCACCAACTTCCACCAACCACACAGCACCCTCCTACTCCTCATAGGTGCTCTCGTCGGCGACAACTGGCACCGCATCTACGACCACGCACTCGCCTCCGACTACCGATTCCTCAGCTATGGCGACTCCTCTCTACTCATCCCCTGACCACCAAAACGCAACAATCCCAACCCCTTCTCCGTACAATATAAACAGAAACCACCCTTGCTGTCACAGCAAAGGTGGGCTCAGGGCACCTCAGTTTGCCCCGAATAATCAACGATAGGTCTTCACACGGACGCGCACAGTATGCGCATCCGTTTATGTGATAAGTACCTTCCGACTGTTTTTCTAATAGGCCACAACTAAGGCAAATGCCAATAGGGCCACAGATCCGATAATCTTGAACCAGAAGCTCACATTCTGCGTGGCTCTCAAGTTCTCTTGCGATAATGTTGATTGCATGGTGGTGAATTTTTTTAGTAAACCGATTAAGATTTAGCAGTACAGCCCATTGTGAAAGCGGGTAATACTTCTTCTCTCTTCATGTACTTTTTTTGTCGTCGCAAACATACATAATGTTCCCCATTTACCCCCCCCGTTAATATATCTTAACGTGGATTTTCGCCCATCTCACCACCTCCATACCACACTCATCCGAACCCCATCCCCTCCATTTCATCCCATTTTTACCCATCTCCTCCACTCCATTATCCATTATATCGCTATGCCACCAAATGTCACACCCCTCCCCCTTATCCACCACAACAACCACGCATATACAGACGATGCCCACATCATCTTCATTAACGCCGCATGGCGCATAAAACCCCACGCCCGCAACCTAACATTGAAACTCACACGCCGAACCTACGCATGTAGAGACGTCCGCCTGCGGCGTCTCCCTTAACGCCGAAGGCGTACCCAAAACGCCTTTACTCTACACACAACCTCTTTACTCCCCCTCAACGCCAAAGCCGCACTCCCCAAACATTAAACACCCCTGTTATAAACACACTTGTTTATAACTCTCCCGTTCATCACCTCTGCCCTACAACAAACTCTCACTCCCATGGCTCAACCCTCCATTTCTCTTCGGCGTACGCGTGTCGGGCGACAGCTTCACCGATAGGCGTGCCGAGACCGAGAGGCTCGTCTCCAACTTCTCCTTCGGCATAAACTCTATCCTCATATCCCCGCTCCGCATGGGCAAAACCTCACTCGTCGACAAGGTGTGCGCCATCGTGGCATCCAACGACATTAAGGTCGCGCAAATCGACACCTTCCCATGCCGCTCCGAAGCCGACTTCATAAACGTCTTCTCCACGGCCGTCATAAAAGCCACATCCTCAAAGTGGGAGGAGTGGATCCAGAACGCCAAGCAATTCCTGAGCCACCTCGCCCCTAAATTCTCCTTCGGCGCAGACCCTACGACAGACTTCTCCCTCTCCATCGACTTCAACCTCGCCTCCACGCCCTGACCGACGGCATCTCCACCGGCTTCACGCAGCAACGCGTCCTCTCACAATACAGCCTCGCTGCGCCCGCCAATATCACCCGTCTCCGCAAATCACTGACCAACTAAGGCCTTATCTCCTTCCCTGCCCCCAAAAACCTCGAAATCGCCGACCCCATCCTCGCCCTCTGACTCAAACGACGACTTTGGAGATAACCTCTCCCTCACTCCCGCCTCCACACCACCTTCCCCACTCTCCCTATATGCTCCCTCAACTCCTCACTGCGCAACTCCGAATATATCGACACGTCAAACTCATACGGCAACGACGACTCCTCCAATGCGCCCCTGATGGCGTATATATCCTCCCTGCACATCCCATCGCCCACAAGCGTCACGTCCACATCCGAGAACGCCTTGTGCGTGCCTTTCCCCGCGAACCGTACAATATCACCTCCTTAACCTTCTCATTCGTCGCAAACACCCTCACCATCTCCGCCATCTCGCTATCACTCAACCCGTATGCCATAACCCTACATCTCCTCCCGCTCCCTGACCTCAATGCCGGCCATTGTCTCCTCAAACCTTACGAATAACGGATAATACACCCTGATTATCTCGTCATGCACCCGCTCCGCTACATCCTCATCATAGTCGTGCGACGTGAGGTTGCGCGCCTCTATCGACTTCATCCACCCCTTATCGTCAATCACTCCCGCCTGCAACGCCCACCTGAAGGCGTCTCTCGAACCACGCAGCTCCATCACGCCCATAACCCTCGCCATGCACGCTAATGCCTTGCGATACCTGACGAGGTCGTTCACCCACCTGCTTTCCCATCTTTCCATATCTTTTACCCCACCCCAAACCCCCTAAGCCACTCCCCCCACTCGCCACACTCACCTAACCTGTACGACCCTATCTCACGGCGCAGATGATAATCACCACGCAACTTCTCGAACGCCTCGGTATGCTCGCGCAGGGCTGCCATGTCGGCCTCAATGTCGTATACATGCGTGAACATCTTGCAGGCGGCCTCCTCGGCGTCAGCACACCCACTGAGGTCTATGGTGGCATCGTCTGGCTCGGGCAGGATGGGGGGCGCCCATGGCGTGCTGACACCAAAGAATCGGCAGAAGGCACTGACCGCCATCTCCGTGCCACGTAGCTTGCTGTCGGTGCTGTATCCTGCTATATGGGGCGTGGCGATGGTTGCCAACCCAAGCAGGTCGCGCGATATATCTGGCTCATTCTCCCACACGTCAATCACCGCATGACCTATACGATGGTTGCGAAGCCCGCTCACAAGGGTACGTGTGCCGCACACCGGCCCACGGCTGCTGTTGATTACAATCACCCCGGGCTTCATAAGTGCCACGGCACGACTGTCGAGTATATGCAGGGTGGGATATTTGCCACGGGGCGTAAGGGGCGTATGATAGGTGACGATATCGGCCTCGGCAAGTGCGTCGTCGTAGGCGCAGAAACCCTCCGCTCCCTCCTTGTCCGCACGTGGGGGGTCGACCCTCAGCACACGCATGTCCAACTTCTCGCACAGGTTTGCCACAAGGCTGCCCACATGCCCCACCCCTACCACGGCTACCGTCTTGCCGCGCAACGTCACGCCATGACGGAACCGCAATGTCGCCAATGCCGAGGCTATATACTGCTCCACCGACTTGGAGTTGCACGCCGGGGCGTTCTCCCAATATATGCCATGCTCCTTGCAATAGGCGGTGTCGATATGGTCGTAGCCTATGGTGGCGGTGAATATGGCCTTCACACTCGTGCCGTCGAGCAGCGAGGCGTCGCAGCGGGTGCGGGTGCGCGTTATTATGGCGTCGGCGTCTATCACGTCGGCACGGCTGATGCTCTTGCCCTCTTTGTATATCACCTCGCCAAAGGGCTCTAACGCCCCGCGGAGGAACGGTATCTTGTCGTCTGCTATGATTTTCATCGTTGTCTGTCTTAATAGGGGTCTACGTCAATTCGCACCGCCACCGACCTGAAACGCGCCTCGGCTATGAGGGTGTTCACGTCGTTCATCATGAGGCTCTTAACCTGCGTGGGCGATGCCGTGCGTGGTATCTTGAGTATTATCTCCTGCATATATAGGTTCGACACGCGTGCCACAACGGGTGCCATAGGGCCGGTCGCCATCCTGCCAAACTTTGCACGAAGTGCCATAGCCAGTGTGCGTGCCGCATCAAGGGCTGTCGTGGCATCCTTATGTTTCACGGTCAGGGAAATCATGCGGGCAAAGGGGGGAAAGAAATAGGCCTTCCTCTCATTGAGCAGCCTTTCGGCATTGCCCTCATAGTCGTTGGCGCAGATGGCGCATACCACCGGGTGCTCTGGGTTGGATGTCTGTATATACACCTTGCCCTGCGAGCCTTTCCTGCCCGCACGCCCACTGACCTGCGCCATAAGCTGATATGCCCTCTCGTCGGCACGAAAATCGGGCTTATTGGTCAGGGCGTCGGCGTTCATGATGCCTACGGTCGATACCCCCTCAAAGTCAAGCCCCTTGGTCACCATCTGGGTGCCTATCAGTATGTCATATTGCCGTGCGGCGAATTTCTGTATTATCTCCTCGAGCGACTTGCGGCTACGGGCAGTGTCGAGATCCATGCGCACCGTGCGCGCCTTAGGGAACAGCTCGGCGCACCCCTCCTCAATCTTCTCTGTGCCAAAGCCTTGGGGTGTGAGACTCGGATTGCCACAGGCGGGGCATACCGTGGGCATGGCGATGGAGTAGCCGCAATAGTGGCACACCAGTTGCCCCGACGACTTATGATACGTCAGGCTCACATCACAGTTGGCGCACTTGGGCACCAAGGCGCACTGCTTGCACTCCACGATGGGCGAGAATCCCCTCCTGTTCTGGAACAATATAAGCTGCTCACCCCCACGCAACGCCTTGTCCACAACCTCTTGCAACCTGAAGGAGAATACGCCCTTCACCGCCCTCTTCTTGCGAGCGTCGGTCATGTTGATAGTCTCCACCGTCGGCAGCTCCAGCCCCGCATGACGTTGCTCCAGGCGCACAAGGCCATATTTGCCTTGCCGTGCGTTCTCCCAGCTCTCCAGGCTTGGCGTGGCACTGCCCAGCACCACTCGGCAGTCGTCCATCTGCCCACGCAGCACTATCGCCATGTCGCGGGCGTTATAGCGCGGGGCGGGGTCATATTGCTTGAAACTGCTCTCATGCTCCTCGTCGACAATGATTAGCCCAAGGTCGCGCAAGGGTAGCAATATTGACGACCGCACGCCCAGCACCAGCCGCGGGGGCTTATTGCTGAGCATCTTCTTCCACACCTCGACACGCTCACCGTCGGAGAACTTGCTATGATACACCACCATATCCTTGCCGAAATGGCGGCTCAGGCGTGTCATGATTTGGGTGGTCAGTGCTATCTCGGGTAGCAGGTATAGCACATTCTTGCCTTGGCGTATCGCCTTGTCTATGAGGTGTATATATACCTCTGTCTTGCCCGAGCCGGTGACGCCATAGAGTAGCACGGGTTTGCCATTCGCACCCTGCTCTTCTATCCCGCTTAGGGCTTTGGCCTGTATGTCGGTCAACTCGTTAAGGGGCGACATGCCATCCGTCACCTCGTTGAGGCGCGACACCTCCCTCTTCTCTTGCGTCAGTAGCCCATTCCGCACGAGGCCTGCGAGGGCGGAATGTGATATCTTGCCCCCCGCTTCTATCTGCTCCTTGGTGAGCCGCTTGCCATCTGTGGCGCACCCCGCCCCTCCTGCGGCTTGCATAAAGGCCATGAGCGCCTCCACCTGCTTGGGCGCCTTCTTCTCCAGCTCGCCAAGTTTGGCATATAGGTCGTCGCTCGACCTGAGTTCAGTCGACAGGCCATAGCTGTTGACCATCTTAGGCTTATAGGCATCGCGCAGCTCCTCGCTGATATATATGGCCTCGACTTCGAGCAGTGCTTTAATATGGGCTATGGGGTTCACGCCGCCCAACTTGGCTGCCACCTCTGTTATGGTGCACACCTTCTTCTCGGTGACGAAGGCCAGCACCTCTGCCTGGCGTGGTGTCAGGTCGGATTGTCCCTCAAACTGGGCGTTATACATCAGGCGGCTCTCACTCTCGAGTTTGAGACCTTGGGGCATGGCTGCCTTCAGGACCTCGCCTATGGTGCAGATGTAATATTCGGCTATCCATGCCCAGAGGCGCAGCTGCCCCTCGGTGACTATCGGCTCGGTGTCTATGACCTCCTCAATGACCTTGGTCTCAAATTGGGGCTTGCGGTCGTGCACCTCCATCACTATGCCCGAGTAGTATTTTTTTTCACCGAATTGCACAAGCACGCGGCATCCACGGCGCATAAGTTGCACCATGCTTGCAGGCACCTGGTAGGTGTAGAGATTCTGCAAGGGCAACGGTAATAACAGGTCGGCATACATAGTATCACAAAATTAGGAAAATGCACCTCCGCTGCAACGGCACGGCAAGATTATTCGATTATTCACTACTTAGGGGCAGACGTGGCACTCATTTTCTTGTACTATTCCATCCTTAGTCTCTACATTTCCTCTAATTTTGCTACACTTAACAAACAAACAATTCAAAACCACAACACTCATGAAACGTTTGCTCTCCCTTGCCGTCGCCGCCTTGCTCTCTTTTCAGGCGGTGGCACAAGACCACCAGCTGACGCGTGCTGAGATTCTTGCCATGTCTACCGACGAGCTTGCCGAGCTACCCCTCGACCAGCTGATGCAGGCTGTCGAGACCCTCGGCGTGTCGTCGGTCGACGAACTCTTCGCCCTCATTATGAACAAGAACGTCTCTTCGGCATCGAAGGCCGAGGAGAACTCCTTCACCTCGCCCCTCTCGAGCACGGTCATCACGCGCGACGAGTTGCGCACGTATGGCGTCACAACCATCGAGGAGGCCTTCCGCCTTGTGCCTGGCATGATTGTGGCGGAAAAGGCTAATGGCGTATACGACGTGCACATGCGCGGCTTGGCCAATATCCCCGACAACAATGTGCTCTACTATACGGAGTGCGCCAATGTGCTCGTCATGGTCGACGGCCGCCCGGTGCATAACTACGCCACTGGCACTACCACATTCGAGACCCTGCCAATAGGCATTGAGGATGTGGAGCGTATCGAGGTGGTGCGTGGAGCGACATCGGCTCTCTATGGCGCAAACGCTGTGAACGGTGTGATAAACATCATCACCGAGAAGCCTGATAACGCGGCCAACGCAGCCAAGGGCAGTGTGCAGATTGGCAATAACACGACTGTGGCGGACTTCGCCCTGCGCAAGAAGGTGAACGACGTCTTCGCCCTGGGAGTTACGGGCAACTATCAGTTGCGCTACCGCCCTACCGACAAGTTCTACCTCATACCCCAGGCCAACTATTATGTGCTGAACAATGACGAGCTCTTCGCCAATGGCACGACGCTGAGCAAAGAGCAGTATGCCGAGGCGTTGAGCCAGGGGAAGATAACGGACATATCGGGTGGCGCGGATCTCACGGTGGCCCAGGTTGGTAGCCTCTATAAACTCAATGGCGTGTCGGACGATGGCAACTACTACTCGTTTATCGACTATAACAACCCCATAAACGACCTCTCGCAGTTCTGGCCCGACCCCAACCTCTCGCGTCGTACCACGGGCATCAATGGCTACATAGCCCTCACGCCGTCGGAGAACCTGCGCATCGACGTGCAGGGCGGCTTCAACTACTCGATGTATGTGACGACGCCTGTGGGCAATGACGACGTGTCGTTGCGCACGCGCAAGTATAAGGGCGGCTATGCCAATCTCGATGTGCACCTCTATGGGTTGAAACTTCAGGCCAGCTATTTGGGCGGCCCATACGACATGTGCCTTGGTACACACGCCTTCAGCATGTCGGAGACGCACAACGTCAACGCCCAGGCCGAGTATGACTTCAAGGTGGGACCGGTGAACATTGTGCCGGGCGTGTCGTTCCTATATGCCAAATATGTGGATGTGGAGCCGCACTATTACGACTATGGCTATGGGCCTGTGGAGTTGTCGGGCTACTGGGGTTATGGCACTCTTGGGAACAATTATGCCGAGACGCAGGATATAGCGCCGAGTCTGCGCGTGGACTTCAAGCATGAGGGGTTGCGCCTTGTGGCGGCGGTGCGTTCGGACAAGACGGATAAGCCCGACAAGTGGAACACGTCGTGGCAGTTTGCGGCGAGCTACCAGATTAACGACAACAACTTTGTGCGTGCCGTCTATGGGCGTTCTTTCCGTGCGGCGTCGTTGGTGAACACGGCGAGCGACTACTCGTGGGTGAGGCCTGTGGGTGCCACTCCGGCGCAAGTGTGCTTTGTGGGCAATGAGAACGCCCCGATACTCCATATCGACAATGTGGAGGTGGGCTATCGTGTGAAGCCTACGAGCGCGCTTCTTATCGACGCCGAGGCTTTCTATTCGCGTAGCACGGACTATGGCGAGATTAAGTCGTATAGCAGCAATATAACGCTCAACGGCTCTGCCATGCAGCAGGTGCTCCAGTCGTTCATGGGCGGGACGCTCGACATGACCAAGGTGCCGCAGATAGTGTCGGGGGCGATGTCGACCGTCAGTCAGTTGCGCTATGAGGATATGCCCTTTGTGGTACATCAGTTTGGCATAGGGCTTAATATCGACTGGATAATATCGCCTAAGGTTGTGGCGAAGCTCAACGCCAATATACAGCGCACGACGATAGACAACTACTACCAGTATTCGCAGAATGAGATGATAATGCGTCAGCTTATGAGTAGCCAGGCGGCCATGAGCGACAGCGAGACGGGTGTCATGGCGTTGATAAGCCAGGTGTCGGCAGAGGCGGCGGCGTCGGGCGACCCGGTGGGGTATATGCAGGATTGCCTGGGCTTCACCCCTGTGCATGCGGCTAAGTCGCGGTACGACCTTATGGACGAGGCGGGCAAGGAGCAGTATTTGCAGAGCCTGCTTGACGCATATAATGGCGGGCCGGCCGTGGAGGGTGTGGAGAGGCCTCTCGGTTTGTATTACGCCCTGAAATACGACATACGTTATGACCGCATGACGAACAACTACTACTTGGCGACAAGTGTTGACGAGCCATACACGACGGAGGATAATTATCGGCATAAGGCGATGCCGTCGGTCTATGGCATGTTGGGCGTGATATGCAAACCCACGTCGCAGTGGAACATCTCGGCGTTCGCCAATCTGCTGGGCAAGCGCGAGTATACCACGGTGTTTGGCACGGAGAAGCTCGACCCGCGTTGCACGGTGAACCTGAAGGTGTCGTATAGGCCGGTGGACGTGTGTGAGTTCTTCATTGCCGCCCATAACCTGTTCAACACTGAGGAGCGTGAGTTTGTGTATACGGACAAGATTGGCGGGTCGTATACCGTGGGAGTGTCGTTTGGTTTGTAGGGGATAGCGGAATATATAAGCCGCGCCAGCTCGGGGTGAGTTGGCGCGGCTTTTGCGTTATGGGTTAATTGTTATTTGATGATGGAGAGCTTGGCGTTGTGGCCTTGCTTGAGGATTGCCATGCCACGATGTGTTGCGGGGTTGACGGGTCGGCCTGTGAGGTCGTAGTAGAGGGCGGGGGTGTTGTTGGCGGCGGGGGTGTGGAGCGATGTGGGGTCTTGGGGCGTGAGGTAGTAGAGGAGGTTGGTGTATGTGCCGTTGTTGTTCTTTTTGCCTGCGTAGGTGTAGGTGCTGTTGTGGATCAGAGTGGCACTGGGGGCGGAGGTTACGAGCAGTGGGAGGGGTTTGTCTTGTATATTTTTGGGAAACGGATGGGGGAAAAACTGTTTTTTTATGTGTGACAAATCGTCTTTTTTGAAGTGTGAAATAATGTAAAGAGGATGTGAGGAGTGTGGAGTTGAGATTTGGTTCAGTTTTGTTTCAGTATCTGAGTGTGGAAAGTTCAGTATATCGTCACTATGTTGTCAGTATCTCGGATTATGGAGGGGGTATGTGCGTAGGAATTGGCGAGGATTGGGGGAGAGGGGGGCGCGGTGGGGGCTTTTTGCAACATGTATATAAATGGGGTTTAAAATCATTACCTTTGTGATAGTTATTATCAACACCAAACGACAAAGATGGATATGTTAGTGAGACGCGCTATGATGGCGCTCGGACTTGTCATTGTGGCATTGTCGGTGTCGGCTCAAAGCTTGACGCCCCTTGAGCCTGATCCTGACGTTCTTGTGGGCAGGCTGCCTAACGGGCTGACGTATGTGATACGTCATAATGAGCTGCCGAAGGGCACGGCTGAGTTTTATATCGCCCAGAAGGTTGGGGCGGTGCTTGAGGAGGACGACCAGGATGGACTGGCGCATTTCCTTGAGCACATGGCGTTTAATGGGACTAAGAATTTCCCCGGGAAGGGTATTATTAACTTCCTTGAGCGTGTGGGTGTGCGTTTTGGTGAGAATGTGAACGCTTTCACGTCGTTGGACGAGACGGTTTATAATCTTTCGGCTGTGCCGACGACAGACCCTGCCATTGTTGACAGTGCGCTGTTGACGCTGCACGACTGGAGCGGTTTCATATCGCTTGAGGGGAGTGAGATTGACAAGGAGAGGGGCGTGATAAGGGAGGAGTGGCGCACGAGGGCGTCAGCTACGAGGAGGTTGTATTTCGCCCATTTGGCTAACACGATGCCCGGGACGAGGTATGCGGTGCGTGACGTGATAGGCGACACGGCTGTGATAAATAATTTCTCGTATGAGGCGTTGAGGGCGTATTATCATAAGTGGTATAGGCCCGATTTGCAGGGGATAGTCATTGTGGGCGATGTGGACCCGAATGCTATTGAGAGCAAGATAGCGGCGATGTGGGGCGACATACCTGCGGCGGTGAACCCGGCGAAGAGGGTTTATGAGGACGTGGCTCTGAACGGTGAGCCGGTGTTCTCGATATTGTCGGACAAGGAGAATACGCGGACTACGTTCCAGTTGCAATTCCGTTATAAGCCTGAGGCGGACTCGGTGCGTAATACGGAGGAGTATGTGGTGCGCAACGTGGTGTCGTCGTTGGCGGCCGAGGCGTTCAACACGCGTATGGCCGACTTGGCACAGCAGGGTGCGCCGTTCTCGTATGCCATCATGGGCGATACGGAGTATGTGCCGACGCTTGGCATGTTGGTGGCCGTGGCATCGGCGCAGAATGGCAAGACGGCCGAGACGATAGAGCTTGTGATGGATGAGTTGGAGCGGTTGCGTAGGTTTGGCATAACGGAGGGAGAGCTGCAGAGGGCCGGGGAGAACCTGGTGAAGCAGTATGACGACGCGTATGAGAACCGGAATAAGGTGCAGTCGGCGGACTATGTCACGGCCTACTATAACGCGTTCCTTAATAATGACGTGATAACGTCGGCAGAATACGACCGTAGGCTTGTGCACGCGATAGTGCCTAATGTCACGGTAGAGCTGGTGAACCGCTATTTGGCGAACGTGATGAAGGCATCGCCGGTGCTTCAGGTGTCGGCCATCGAGGGAGACACGGGGCTGAAGACGGCGGCGGAGTATAGGGCTATGCTCGAGGCGTTGCCGACTAAGGATCTAAAGCCGTATGAGGATAAGGCCGTGGACACCAAGCTGGTGGACGAAGAGCCTGTGGCTAAGAAAGTAAAGAAGTGGGCGGACGACAAGGTATATGGCAGTCGTATCGCTACGCTCGGTAATGGTGTCCGTGTGTACTTGCTGCCTACGAAGTATGAGGATAACAGCATAGTGTTGAGTGGCGTTGCCAAGGGTGGCTACTCTACGTTGAGCTCGGACTATGCCACTTCGGCCGCCCTTGCCGGCACGATAACGTATAAGATGGGGCTTGGCAAGTTCTCTAACAGTGATTTGCGCAAGGCTCTTACGGGCAAGACGGCGGACTATGGGACGGATATCGACATCTATACCCAGGCAATTGAGGGCGAGTCGAGCAAGCAGGACTTTGAGACCATGTTGCAGTTGGTGTACTTGGCGTTTGGCCCTCAACATATCGACACGTTGGCCTATCAGTCGCTCATAGCGCAGTATGAGAGTGTGGTGGCCAATTCGAGCAAGAATCCGAACAACATATTTCGTAGGAGGTATATAGAGGTCATCAATGGTGATAACCCGTATAAGGTGCGGTTGTCGACCGCAGAGGATGTGGCGAAGATAGACTTGGCTAAGGTGGTCGAGGCTAAGCGCGCCCTTCTGTCGTCGGCCCGTGGGTTTGATTTCGTCATTGTGGGGTCGTTCGAGATTGACTCTGTCATGCCGGCGGTGTGCAAGTGGCTTGGTAATCTGCCCGTGGGGAAGAGGTCGGCCAAGGGGTGGGTGGATCGTGAGACGTATAATCCGCAGCACGACACCACGCTTGTGTTCTGCACCCCTATGACTACCGACAAGGTGTCGTTCGTGCGCAACTATTCTCATAAGCATAAGTTCGACCGTAGGGATCAGGTATGTCTGACGGTATTGTCACGTTGCCTCGACATGCGTTATTTGGAGAGTGTGCGCGAGGAGCAGGGTGGCACGTATGGTGTCGGTGTGTCGTCGGGGCTAAGCAAGGAGCCGTGTGAGCAGTATCAGCTGTATATCACGTTCGACACCGACCCTGCGGCGTTCGACAAGCTCGTGCCTATCATCGACCAGGAGATACAGTCCATAGCGGACAATGGGCCTCGTGCTGATGACCTCGACAAGGTCAAGAAGAACCTCGTCAAGGCGAGGGTTGAGGATTTGCAGACTAATGCCACGTGGGCGTCGCTGCTTCGTGGGTTGGCTTTGCGTGGTATTGACGACACTAAGTATATCGACATTGTCAACTCTATCACCTCGGCCGATATACAGGCTTGGGCTAAGCGCATCATGAGCGAGTCGCATCGCGCGACGGTCATCATGAAACCTGAGGCTAAGTAGGTCGGGTAGGAAATAACTGTTGTATTTGAGGGCGGCATGAGGAGATTGACCTTGTGCCGCCCTTTATTTTTTGGGGGGTTGTGTAATGACGACAATGATAGATACTACACTATAGAGCCCAAGAGCCCTTGGGGAAAACTGAGTACGACATACACGAACACAAACCTCTGATTGAGAAATTATTAGAAGAAGAGCAGTGACGTTTGGGCATAACCTTAACTTGCCGACAAAGTGCGGAAACGCATCATAACATCATAAGGAAGTGCCAAACAGGTTGGAGGAATTCTGAGGGATAAGCATTAAGCCTTAATCACTCTATCCCTTACTTTCTGAGCAGGATTCCCCTGATAGATTGAATCAGAAGCAAGGTCATGAGTGGCCACGCTGCCAACAGTAAGGATGGCATTCTCGTGGACAGACACACCTGGACATACAACCGCACGAGCTCCCACCCAAGCACCATCTTCTATCGTTATGGGGGCGTTGCGATAGGGCATTGAGCTCATGGTGTAATCATGGTTACCAGTGAGGAGCATTGCACCTTGAGAAATACAAACGTTATTGCCTATCACAACCTTATCAAGATTGTCAATCCAACAATACTCACCAATCCAACAGTCGTCACCAACAACGAGATTCCAGGGAGACTTGATAATCACGTTGTTCTTTATCACCAGACCCTTGCCAATCTTTGCGCCAAACGCACGGAGAAGCGCCACCTTGATGCCCATGAAAGGGTTCCACGAGGCACGTACTATTAGTGTGTTGACAAAATACCAAATGGTGGACTTGAAAAGACCAGCACCTTTTGAGAAAGAGGAGGAGTCGAAGTTAGCAAGTTGGACAGACGACATGATTGATTTTCAAGGACAAAACCAACGGGGCATAAAAGAACTTACAAACATACACACTCCGGCTTGGGGGCAGTGCCGAGAATCCAGTTATAGACAGAGAGGAGTGACTGCGCAACGGACTCGACGGAATACTTGGAGTGTGCAAGGGCGACAGCGTTGGCAGACATCTTTCGGAATCGCTCAGGAGAGGTGGAGATAGCTTGTGAGACGGCATCGGTTATGGCATCTTGTGAGAAATCGACCCACCAGCCGCAATCGTGAGCCTGAAGATCTTGCCAAGGCGCACCTTTAGTGGCAATGCATGGGATGCCTCGAACGAGAGCCTCGACAATGACATTACCGAAGTTCTCAAACTCGCTGGGCATGGCGAGAACCGAGAGAGAAGCAAGTGCATCATCCTTCTCCTGACCAGAGATGAAACCCGTGAAGCGGACATTGCGGAGGTTAAGGCGCACCACCTCACTTTCGAGGAACGACATATAATCGTCGTCACCACCACCAATTATGAGAAGCTCGGCATTAGAGGTCTTATTAGAGAGCGCAGCCCAGGCATAGATTAGGCTCTCGACATTCTTACGACGGGAAATGCGACCAAGATAACCAAGGCGAAACACGTCATCTGTCTTATGGGGATGGGGGACATTGACATCAACTGGATTAGGAATCACACAAATAGGAGACGTGACTCCAAGATTGCGGCAGTGACGAAGCTCATCGTCGCAAGTCACATGGACACAAGCGGCGCGGTTAAGGTCGCTTAGCAGGCGGAGGCGAAGTGAGAGTTTCTTGAAGAAAGGCTTGGACTTGGCTATATCCTGGGGATAGAGCATGCCGCGAGGGGTTATGATGTAGGGCTTGCGTAGTTTGCGGGCGGCAGAGGCGAGAGCGTACGTCGGATATTGCCAGATGCCTTGCGCCTGATAGATGTCAACATCGGGAGTGTCGAGGATGAGTCGCTTATAAGCATGCGAATAGGCAAAAGTTGACTCAAAAGGCCGCGGAGTGTAAAGGATATTGACGTCAGAGCCGATGAGACGCTCCGACGGACCTCGGTCGTACATGAGAACCGCCGAGTCTACGCCAAGAGCCTGAAGACCCTTCATGGCATGATATGTGCTGTAGGCTGGACCTCCCGCACTAAGATAGAGGGTGCCAGTGTAGAGGATTTTCATGGTTTAGTGAGAGGCAACTAACGTGCGAAATTACAGGTATTAGACGACATAACCTTGGGCGCGAGTGAAGTAAAGAGCGTCGTGGGGAATGTCCTTTATAGGCTTGGCAGGGACGCCACCGTATAGCATCCACTCGTCAGTGTATGGTTTTGCAAGGACAGCGCCTGCTGAGAGAAGAGAATGGGAGGGGAGGGCAGCTCCACCGAGAACGCAGACGCCAGTGGAGACAAAACAATAGTCGCCAATAGTTATAGGGTGGCTATCTTGTCGGCCTGCGTAGACATCGATGGAGTGTGTGAGAAATTGGGAGGAATATCCGGCAATGGTGACAAAATCCCCAATGGTTATTGTGTTCGTGCAATCAATGTGGTGGTTTTTGGTTATAGCCGACTCTCTACCCATGATTAGTTGACTCCGCCGGCTCTTATCGTGGGCGAAATGTTTGGAGCCAGTGCCAGTGGGAAAGCCTGTTATCCAGTTGCCGCGAGCAATGGTGCTTTTCTCTCCTATGACCATGGAATCGAGATTTACAGCAACATTAAAATTGCCGATGCGAGCACCAGCCGCCATGCGAAGGAATTGAGGAAAGATGTAGCTGAAGCCGATTCGCGACTGGGGATGAAGGTCGTAGCCATAGAAACGATTGAGAATGCGACGTTTGAGAAACCAGGGGAGGCATACGACTAAGAAATTGACGAGGGGGGGGTGTTTCTTCTGATCATGTAGTCCGACACATGGTGTTTTTTCTTAAAAAAGATCCTTTTTAAGTACACTTCCATATTCGCAAAACGGAAAAGAAGTTTGGCGGAAAAGACTCTGAAACTACTTGGCCGAGGAAGCATGGAGAACAAACGTTCGTGCTCTTTCTTACTTGTTTCGCCATCGGAAGAGAGCTGACCTGCTTGAATGGTATACATGGCGCAAGGCAGAGAGATATACTTGTGTCGCAAGTGGAGTTGGCTCAGGCGAGCCCAAAAGAGGGAATCGGCAGCGAGCCTGAAAGACTCATCAAAGCCACCAATTTGGAAGAAGAAGTCGCTCTTGAGTAGCGTGGACTGCTGGGTGAAGAGAACGATATTACTAAAGAGGAGGGGGATGAAATCTCGAAACCGAGAGCTGCATGCCATTGAGAGTGTGTCATCATCAACGCCATAGCACACCTTGCCATAGACAAAATCGAGGTTGCCGTCGGCTACGGCAATAAGTTTAGAAAATGCGGGAAGCCAATAGTCATCGTCATTGATGAAGGTTAGATATTTGTAGTCGTGGCCAAACTTTCGGAACACGTGATTTAGGGCAGGGTATATGCCGTGACAACCATCAGGCTCAGCTTCAAGTTGAATATCATCACCAACTATGGCACGAACAGCATCAAACTTCGCAGCCGGGGCTACGATGACATGGTGAACACGGTCAGCACCGATAGCAAGCACGGCATCGACAGTCGCCTTGAGTGTTGGACGATTGCCAAGAGTTGGCGTAACGACTAATATATCTTTCATTTTACGGAAGGATTAGTGTCCTTATATTTGAGATAGAGAGTGAGAAATGTGGCAAAAAGAAGGGGGAAAGTCTGGCGAAGATGCGAGGGGGGAGAGAAAAGACCCACCCACCAAAAGGATATAAGCCTTGCAGACATCAAGAGAGCGTATTTTGATGGGATACGGGTGAAAGCAAGAATGGCAAGACGAGTAAAGTAGACGAAAATGGCAAGGATCGCACAGAAAGCAAGTATACCATTTTGCGAGCCTTGATTGATGATGACTGAGTGTGAGGGAACAAGGAAGTCCTTGCCCTTGAATTTCTCTGGGTTATACACTTCACCTGTTATCTCTAACTCAAGAAACAGATACTTTCTTGACTCATCGTAAGCCCACGCACCATGACCTAAAAGAGGTTCATCCATAAATGCTTGCCATGCTGCCCACGCATCGCCACGTCCTTGCTTAAGAAGTTCAATAGGATTGTATGGGTTCTCCGAACGCAAAAGTTGCTCACTGTTGCCAGAAGTAATCTCACCATCGAGGACACGATTAACGTAGACAACGTAGATAGGGTACAGCACCAAAGCCACGCATGACATAAATATGAGAATACGTTTAGGAGACATCAACTTAGGACGGCGAATGGCAACAAAAGCAATAGTTGCCGCTATGAAAGCAATGCCGCCACTGCTTCTTGCACCTAAGACGACAAAAACCAAGCCAAGAAGACCATAAATAATGATGATAACCGTGGTGTGCCATTGCGATATGAACAGCAAGAATGCAAGCACCAAGGGCGCAAGGAAGAATTTCAAGTAAGCAGCAGCCTCGCCCGCCATAATCTCTTCGGAAGAAGCCTCCTCGAAAGAAGTACCAAAAAACAATGGAGCTATTGAACTGACAAGGATGCCAAGCCAAATGTTTTTTTCATCCCTCATGAAAAGTTTCAAAAGGAAAAATGTGTTGAGGACGGAAAAAACAGGAATTGCGAGTCCTTTCAGAGAAGAGCTAAAACCATTGCTAACGAATAGCTCCGAAAAAACTTTAACTAATTCAAGGATAACAAATAGAACGACGACAGTCTTTACCTCCTTATAGTTGAACAGACTGCGATAACCAAAGACAAAAAGACCGAACAGCGCAAGAAGCTCCGCAAAAGATATGCTACCGACAATATTGAAAGAGATGCGATAGCCGACAAAAAAGAGTATGACGAGGAGCTTGTCTTTCAACGGGCGAGGAGTTCTTGATATATGGAGAGTACATTTTGGGCATAAAGCTCCCATGAGAAATTATTGCGGATGAGGTCGGAAGCTGAACGTCCCAACCTGGCACGCAAATCTTGCGACTCCTTGACACGTAAAAGAGCGTCAACGACCTGAGAGACATTGCGAGACTCGACCATAATCCCATTCTCGCCGTCCTCGATGGGAAATCCGCTCTCCTTTGTCGCAATAACTGGTAACCCTGCCGCAAGAGCCTCCATGCCAGAAGATGCGCAACCTTCGCAAAGAGAAGGGAAAAGATAAACATCAGAATTAGCAAGAAAACCTTTCAACTCATCTTGCGGCACGGTATTTATAAGTTTAAGATGCCGAGGTGATATCCTTTCAACAAGAGACTTAGCTCCACTTGAGTCACCAACGACAACCATCTCATAATTGACATTCAGACGATCCAATTCACAAAGAGCGGAGAGAACATACTCAGCTCCCTTACGAAAACCAAAACCGCCAGTGAAGAGAATGCGAAGGCAACCATCTGCAGGAAGGGAATAGTCAGATTTAAGTGACAGGAAATCTGGGCGTACACCGAGATAAGCAACCTTGATTTTTTGTGGATCGAATCCATGACTGACGAACGTATCGCGGACAAAATATGAATTCACAAGAAGTGCATCCGCCTGGTCGCATTCGCTGACAATCTCACGCCAGAAGGGATTGTCGAGACCAAGAGTAAAGGCAACGCCATTCTTTTCATACTCAGCACGCAAATTTTGCTCCATAAAAGCAGGGTGAGCTATGCTGTGATCAACAACAACCTTCATGCCATGCTCCTTAGCGTATGCTATTGCCCCAGCCGCACCGCTCCCACTGCGAACATGATAGATGTCGGCTTCTTTCAAGTACCTCCTTTGCAAACGGCCAAACAGGTTGGCAGACTTCATGGAGGCTGAAGCAGTAGACCCTATCTTAAAGAAACGGCAAGCCCAGTAGTAGATATCAGGTAGTGAGAGACCAATATTATGCCCTTGGAGACAACCAGGAGTCCTTTTCTTAATAGTTTTAGAAATGTCTCGCTTTTGGAACTTACTGGCAAGGTTTATCATCCAACGATTCCACCATGATGGGAGCATACCTTGAATGACAGTGACATCAACGAGACGGGATAGATACTCTGCACTCTTAATAAGATGAAGAGGTCCGAGCGTTGAGATGATTACTTTTATCGTGTTCGGCATGGCTATATTTCACTACATGGTGTCTTTTGCTGGCTTATCAGACCAGCAGAAAAGCCTCTTAAGTTTTTCAAGGTCCCGCATTGCGTCGCTATGTTCTTTAAGCCAAGAAACATCTTGTTCCCACCATTTGATTCTTAGGAGAAAAGCGACTGTCTCGTCATCGTAGCGGTACGAAATGACCTTTGCCGGGATTCCACCAACGACTGCGTATGGAGGAACATCCTTAGTCACAACTGCGCCAGCCAAAACGACTGCGCCATCCCCTATTGTGATACCGTCAATCAGCAGTGCATTTTGACCAATCCAACAATCGTTGCCAATCACGACAGGGTATTTTGAGGACGCATACTTGTGAGGTTGAAAAACCTCCTCGACAGGCACTTTGATGTTAAGGAGATTCAATCCTCCCACAAAGACTGGGCTGGTACTCACGTATGGAGCTTTATAAGGGTGGCGAGCAGAAAGAACTACTACTCCATGAGCAATAGAACAAAAACGACCCACTTGCGCAGTTATTCTACAAGCAGAACAGATATACGACCCCCTGCCCAGTGTGCCCGAGAAATATGATCCTCTGTTAATATGAGACGGAGATTCTATCTTGGAATCTGGCGAGATGTCTGCTCCAAATTCCACTACGACCCCACGAGGAGATCGCAAGCGAAAATATAAAACCTTCAGAAACTTCTTAATCCACATGAGTCCTGTCTTTTTGCTTGTTAATGTAAGCGTATATATTTCTCACTAACAATGCAACGAAAAGCCAAAATCTAATGATGACAGGAGACTTCACAGGAGGAGCTGATGGATAACTGTACTTTCGACGCCTTAATAAATCCCATAGAGACACTTTTTCCCATAAAGATGACGCCTTTCCAATGTCTACTTGGAAAAGGAAATCCTCATTATGATTATCTCTCGGCTTTGACGCAGAACAAGACATGGCATTAAAGACCATAACAGGGTCAGCTATGGAAAAGAATTTACAACTCCTGAATAGTCCAAACAAGAATTTTGCATCTTCATATCGTCGTATGGACACGTCAAAAAGGTTTTCCAATAAGATCTCCCGCCTTGCCACGAAAGTTCCTGTCCTCGGAAATAAAACTTTAATGAGCCAGCACCAAAAATTATTCTTTATGGGGCCAGTTTTATAGAAATGAGAGAACAACCTATTACGCCCTTCTCTGTTTATCAAGAAGTTAGCACAAAAAACATCAACATCAGCATGTTTGTCAATGTAATCCCTGAACAGAGCAAGAGCACCTGCAAGAAACTCATCATCTGCATCAAGGAAAGTGATCCAATCGCCAGAACATGCTTGCACGCCCCTGTTTCTGGCCGCGGAGGGACCAGCGTTATCTTGGCAAATGACATGCAGCCTGTCATCATGAAAAGCATTGACCACTTCGAGACTTTTGTCAGTTGACCCATCATTGACAACGACGACTTCAAAGTCGTCGAATCCCTGACTGAGCACAGACTGAAGAGTACGTGCGATATACTGCTCCTTGTTGTATAAGGGAATAATTACGGAAAAGAACATAATAATAGAGTCTGTCATAGAAGCCCTTTTCTGAGCCCTGTAATCATTAAAATGCTGACAATATTTTCCTTTCTAAGTTTTCTTGCTCCTCCTCTATCTTTTCCATGTTTGGGTACATCACACCATCATTGGACAAATAATCAAACCCCATACGATCAAATATGCCAGCTCGGGGTGTGTTGAAAAGGAAACGTGCAGGATGGCCACATGCGAGAGAGACTGCACAAGCATGAACTCTATCGGAAATAGTAAACTCACTCGACTTGACAACTTCCAAATATTTAACAGGGTTAAAACTAATGAAGCTATTAGGCATAGAGAAGTTGATGTGATTAAAGCGTGTGTTGAGATTCTGAATTGTACGCACTATTAACTTTCCTCCGACCTCACTGTGCTTGTTTTTGCGCATCCAGTCAAAATGGCGGCTATATCTAAATGGCAGACCACATATTGTCTTCTTGTGTTTCACCTGCAGATTTTCAACAGTAGCTTCCATGCCGTCAGGAACGAAGAAAGTCGGCTCTAATTCCGTATAAAAACTACTGATAAAAAAAGGTTTGTCAAGCTTGAAAGTCGAAAGCTTTATCGTCTTGTCAACCAAAAAAGCCGTGCAGATACCGTTGTATGAGTTTTTTACATAAGGGCTAAATTTCCTGTAAGTCTCCTCATCGCGAGAAGCGAAAAAAAGCGGTGGATAATCCTTTAGAAACTGACCAATAGCAGATATTACCGGTTGTGGCAGCCCAGTCCCCGAGGCACTTAAGAGAACATATTGCTCTCCTCGCTCTAATATTCTACGAATTGCCTGACCATAATCTTGGATAATAGAAGGAATCATTGGCCCAGAAAAAACGTGGATGTCAGCAGGCTCATAATCCAAAAGATTTAAAGCGTTATCTTTCTGCCATTTGCTACCTATCCTAAATGCTCTTCTAATGGGACCTTCCCCAATACACACGTCATGCTTTGGATAAAGTTTTTTTAACAAGAAAAATAATGATGTCTGATACCATCCATCACCGACATTATTCCAAGTCGAGTCTTCTACAAGAATTTTCATTATACCTACTTAAACACTGTTTGCAGACAACGAACAACGCAAAGTTAATTGATTTACGTGACTAACGTGTTGAACGGAAGAAGAGTAGCTTATGTTGCGTGTTTTACCTTGTTTCCTCCACTCTTCCGAGACTCGGCCCTCGGAACTGGAGGATTATCTTGTGGAGGGTGGTTGTCTGGCGCAGGGCTTGGACACGCGGGGCTTGGGCGTAGGCGTCGATCTGGGCCACGGCGTCGTCCCACTGCGCCTGTGCGCGGGCGTTGGTGTCGGAGGTCTTGAGTGTCTTGAGCTCGATGATGTAGCTGTGGCGTACGGCGTAGCGGGTGAGGTCGGGCAGCAGGAAGAAGTCGCAGTAGCCATGGTTGAGCTCAAGCTCGGGGGCGAGGAGGTAGTAGGACGTGAGGTTGAGGTAGGCCATGAAGAAGCCTTGAAGGTTGCGCTCCGACTCTATGGCGTCGCGCACGGAGGAGACGTTCTTGTAGGCCTCGGCCATGAAGGTCAGTGCGGGTCTCCAGTCGCCGTCGTAGGCCATGGAGTAGAAACCGTCGGAGAGCGCGCCGACATCGACGCCCGCCTTGGCCTCGTATTGCTCGTAGAGGTAGTTGTAGTACTGCTTGCGGACGTTGTTGTTGGGGATGGAGAGCACCACCCTGTCCCCGTGCGTGCCGCTGATGGTGAGCATGCCGTAGTAGAAGATGAGGCTGGTGAAGATGTTGGGCTTGACGATGTGCTCGGCGGGGAACGACTCCTCGATCTTGGCGCATATCTCACCCTCCTCGGCTATGCGCATGAGTATGCTTTTGCGCTTGTCGTCGAGCGTGTCGAGGCGGACGAGCCTCTTGAGCTTGTCGTAGTCGGTGCGGGCGTTGCCATCAGTCATCTCGGATGGCGCCTTGCCGTTGTTTATCAAGTGGTTGAGGTAGTATATGACCATGTCGGTGTTGAACACGCGGCACTGGCCGAGGGCGTCGGGCGAGAAGCAGTAGTTGTCGTACCACGGCTTCATGTCGGCTATGATGGCGTCTGCGCTGACTTCCTGCGGGATGAGGTCTACGCCCTTGTAGTACTCTATCATCTGGCGCACCTCGTCGGCGGAGAACCCGAGGAGGTGGTTGAACTTGGCATCGAGGGTGATGTGCCACCCGATGTTGAAGCCGCTGGTGAGGTCGTCGAGTGTCACGGGGCTGACGCCGGAGATGAAGATGCGGCGGAACATGCCCTTGAAGATCTTGAATATGCTGCGGTAGAATCCCGTGGCGTGGGTGAGGGCGGTGTAGACGTCGGAGCCGTGCTGGCTCAGCACGTCGTTGGTGAAGTTGTCATACTCGTCGATGATGAGGTAGAGGGGGATGCCCAACATCCTCGCCTCGACATCGATGATGTTGAGCATGCCGGCCGCGGTCGTCGCCTTGGCGAGGCTCTTGCGCATCCCCTCGGAATACGCCTCGCCATATTTCCTCATGAAGCTCTCGATAGCCCCCATGACGTACTCGTTGAACGTGCGCTCAAGGTTGTCGATGCTGGCCGTGGCCCTGGAGAAGTCGAAACGCATGACCTGATATCGTCCCTGCTCGGGCGTGGGGTGCTTGCCTATCCAGAGGTCGCCGAAGAGCTCACCGAAGCGGTCTTTCATCTTGCAGTCGTAGTAGGCCTCGAGCATGCCCAGGAGCAGGCTCTTGCCGAAGCGGCGCGGGCGGATGAAGAAGAGGTTGCACGCTTGCCTCTCTAAGTCGGGGATGTACATGGTCTTATCGACATAGTAGAAATTACTACGCCGCACGTCAAGGAAGTCGTGTACACCGTATGGGAGTTGTCGGATTTGCGTGGTCATGGGGATGTGTGGGGTGTTTAGGGCAAAGATAGTGATTTTAGGGGAAAGAGAGGGGATTGCTTATGGCGTTAGGGGAGACGATGCGGGCGGACATCTCTACATGGGTTAGTCCCTCGTGTTTAGTTAGAAAGTATGTGAGACGTTGCGGACAACTGGTTTACATACGCCTTCGGCGTTGGGGAGGGAGGGAGGGGGTGTTATCGTCGGTTGTCTTGCTGGACGCCGATGTGTATGCCGAGTGTGACGGATATATTAGTTTGGTTGCCGTGTGGATTTTGGGCTATTGACTGTATGTCGCCGTTTGAGGATTCCATGGAGATGATGTCGTCCTTGAGTTGAGGGACGATGTTGAGTCTCACTTGGAGGCTGGCGAGGGTTTGCCTGCCGGCTTTGAAATATGCGCCGGTCATGATGCCGAAGGCTGGTGATATGTTGTTGGTCTTATATTGCGTGGCATCGATGGCGCCCTGGTATTTGGTGTTAGGGGTGAAGTCGACGGAGTTCATTATCAGTTCACCACCCACCTGGACGCCGAAGAAGGGACGTATGGGCTGACGAGTGAAGAATAGTCGTCCTGTGAGGTTGAGGTCCACGGCCTGGTATTTAGCCTCGAAGTTGCCGTAGCGCGTCAGGTTGGACCATGTTTTTTGGTCGTTCTGCCCATAGTTGCGGAACCCGGCCTCGGCGCCGACGGCTATGCTTTGGTTCATCTGCCTCATCATGTCGGCATATATCACGAGGCCGGTTTTTGCCACATCACGGAACGAGATTTCGTTGGAGGATCGTCCTATTGACGTTGGAATGGCGAATCCCAGATGTCCGCCGACGTATATCTGGCCCACATTGAATGTTGAGCCGCGCATGGCAGGGAGTGGTGCGACGGCTGTGGAGGTGTTTCGCTCGGCGAAAGCGTTGAGTGATGAGAGTGCGCCAACGAGCAGCACGAGGGCGGGGGTCAGGGATTTCAACTTATTCATCGTCCTTGATACTTTCGATATTGAAGAATCGTTCTGGCGCGATGCCCACGAAGTTATCTATCACGATGTCGGCGAGCTCGGCCACCACCTCACGGCCGAAAGTTGTTGCCACGCCCACCGTCATCATGCCTGCCGCACGTCCTGCCTTGATGCCGTTTTGCGAATCTTCGAAGACTACACACTCGTCGGTGTCGCGATGGAGCAGTTCCGCCCCTTTCAGGAAGCAGTCGGGTTCAGGTTTAGATCTTGCCGTCATCTCGGCCGTCACGACCGCATCGAAGAGCGAGTCGAAATCCTCAATATGGCTTCGCACGTCGCGCATTTTATCCTCGTTGCTGCTGGTCACCACGGCAGTGGGCACGCCCACGTTGCGCAGTGAGAGGATGTAGGCTTTGACACCCGGGATGAAGTCATACTTCATCTCGTTAGCCTCGAAGTTGTAGAGCATTTTCTCCACCTCGAGACGTTCTTTCTCGTTGGGGAAGTAGGTTGACAGGATGTGCGTCAGAGTAGTGCCCTTGATTATCTTGGCAAAGTTGGGTATCTCGGGGTGGTACTTTTTGCCTATACGTCCCCAGATGATGTTGTATTGCCTCTCGGTGTCGAGGACAACTCCGTCGAGGTCGAAGAGAGCTGCTATGCGTGCCATCTTATGAACAGATATGATTGTTTTGATTCGAGACGAGAGTAGGTGTCAGTCGTTCATGAGAGCGAATGTTTCGATGAAAGGCTTATAGGCCGAGAATGGGAGTCGTTCGCCATCGACACACATTTCGGCTTTTGAGTAGTAGGGTTCGCGCAATGTGAGTTGTCGCGATATGAAATCATGGAGTTCGTTGTCGCTCTTGCCGGCGATGAGAGGGCGTTGTGCTTTGGCATCTTTGAGCCGTGCGGCGAGGACTTGTGGCTCGACCTTGATATAGATGGTGAGACCAGCCCGTCGCATCACGTCCATATTGTCGAAGTGGCATGGTGCGCCGCCGCCAGTGGCTATTATGGCGTTATGCTCTTGCGCGAGGGATTTCAGGACCTCGGCTTCGGCTTGGCGGAAGGCATCCTCGCCATGAGAGGCGAAATATTGCGATATGGTGCATTGTATGCGTTTTTCGATATAGTCGTCCATATCTATGAACCGCCATCCCATGTCGGAGGCTATATAGCGGCCTATGGTTGATTTGCCGCAGCCCATATAGCCTATTAGGAATACTCGTTCCATGGTGTCTATTTATGTGTGCAGGACATTATCTCCATTAACGCCTTAGCCATCTGGTCGGGGCATGAGGTGGTTTTAGTGCCGCACTGTATGCCTTTTATCGCTGCTGCCACCTCGTCGGCCTTGCGTCCCACCATGAGGCGGCATAGGCCTTGAAGGTTGCCACTGCATCCGCCGACCACCTCGACGTGGAGTATCACGCCGCTGTTGTCGGCCTCAATGCGGAAGAGGCGGCTGCACACGCCCGAGGGTTGATATTCGTAGACCATTGTTGTTCTGAATATTAGTGCGTTATGAGGAATTTGCCGACAGATTTCATTTTGCCATCGTCGGCTGTCATCCACGCTATATAGACACCTGGCGTGGCGAGCCGGCCGTCGGCTCTATGGCCATCCCAACGGGCGGTGCCGCCAAGGCTACGCATGCACCATATTCTCCTGCCCGCGGCGTCGGTGATATATATCAGAGCGTCGTCGGGGAGTTTGTCGATGGTGAGATAATCTTGCGCACCATTGACGTTATAGGGGTTAGGATATATCCGTGCCTCGGAGAAGTCGTCGGAGGGCAATGTGACCTCGGCATGATAGGAGACGATACCGGTGCTTGTCACGAAGAAGACTTCGCCATCTGACTGCCTTATGGCTATGCTCAGGACATTATCGGAGGGTAGTGGGCTATTATCGGCGGTGAAGTGGAGGATTGTCTCGGATCCGTCGGAGGAGACGAGGTATACGCCCTCGGTAGTCGTGGCGATCCATTTTCTGTTAGCCCCATCGACCGCTATTGAGGGGATGTCGATGCCATCGAGCAGATAGTCGGCGAGGTTAGTGCCGTCGTTGCGTGGTTGTTTAATCTTGCTGAAAGAGACTGTGCCAGTTTGCAACATTGTGGCGTTGTCCTTCGTCACGAGCAGGCCATTGGGGGTGCCGAGCCACACGTCGCCGTTTGCGTCGCCCACTATCGCTGACGCATAGTCGCTCATCACGTCGCCGGTCTCGGCATCGGCCAGGGTGATAGTGCCAACATATTGCCTATCGGCCTCGTTTGGCTTGCTGCTCATGTAGAGGTCATCGTCGGCGGTCTCGGGTGTGCCATTGATGTTGAAGGCCGTCACCTGAGAATTGCCCATGCGCGACGAGCCGAACCAGACGTTGTTATTAGGCATGACGAAGAGAGTGCGCTTTGAGTGGCAGCCGAAGATGCCATAGTCGTAGCTGAACCACTCGCCATTAGGGGTGCGGACGTTGAGTGCGGAGTCGACATTGTTGGCCACGACATAGAGATTGTGGTCGTAGTCGAAGCCCATGACATCGACCCTGGTGTAGCGGTTGCCTCCGAATATGTCCTTCAGGGAAGAGTTGGCGGCGGTATATTGCTCGCCGAGGGTGTCGGCCGCGATGCGGTAGATGCCAGTGCCCCATGTGGAGAGGTAGACCTCCTCGGTGTCGTCGGGGTTATAGGTTATGTAGCAAGGTTCGCGGGATTCAGACCATGACTTATGGTCTTCCTTCCAGATGCCATCACGAAGTATGCTGACGGAGGTTGGGTTGCCCTGGTTGTTGAACTCGTCGCTACGGCTTGGGCCAGCCACATATATCACATCGCCTGCGGCGGTTATGAAGGAGTGTGTGTTTCCACGCGGGCCTGTGGGTTTATAGGCTTTGCCTATGCCGGCGGTGTCGGATAGCACGAGGCAGGCGTTATAGTCGGCAATGACGAGGTTGCCTTCTTGCGAGAGGAGAGCTTGTCGGAATGCAGGGGAGTAGACGGCATCGGCGGTGTCGGGTCTGCCTATTCGAGAGAGTTCGATTTCCTTTTGCCAATGCTGGCTAAAGACGTTTACGGTGGTGTTGGTGGCGACGGTGAATTTGCCGTACGCCGCGGAGAGGGAGCGGAATCGCGCTATGGTTTTCACTTTTGTCGTACTGTTGGGTGTGACCTGCCATATAGCGGCGTTGCCGCCGAGTGAGCCTATGGCGGCATAGATGGTATCGTTAAGCGTCTCGAGGGCTATGACGTTGCCGGTAGGTTTGGTTAGTTTCTGCCATTGGTTAGCGTCCTCGAGGATGCGGCTGTTGGCGTTGGCGCGGTATATGCCTTCGGCTGTTGCGGCGTATATGGAGCTGTCGGCGAGGGAGACATCGGCGACACTTATTCTGTTTTTGGTCACGCCCCATGATGAGCGTATTTCCTCGCGTTTGGCGTCGAGCTGCAATATGCCATTGGCGAAGCCGATGTAGTAGTATCGTCCGGATGGTGTTATGCTGTTTATCTTTTTCTGCGCGAGGTTGGTGTTGAGTCGCAGCTCGGGGATGCTCACGGTGGTCCTGTTCTCGAGTGATATGATGTCGATGCCGCCGTCGGAGTATCCCACGATGAGGTAGTCGTCGTCGCCAGATATGGCCGATATGCCGGACTGAGAGAGCAGGTTGAGCTTAGTGAGGGTTTGCGTGAGGCTTTCATCGTTGTCGCGGACGAGGAGAGCTTGTGCGTTAGCGGCGACGGGTCGTCCTTGCGCTATGGCCGCCATGGTTGCGCCATCGAGCGACACGTGGCTCGTCCACTGCGCCTGGGCGCATAAGGCCAGGGATAGGAGCAGCGATATAAGGGAGGCGCGAAGCATTATTGTCGGTTATTGAGGAAGTGGGCGAGGGCGCGTACGGCTTTGCCACGGTGGCTGATTTTATTTTTATCGTCGATTGACATTTGCGCGAAGGTTAGTCCTGCGAAGCCATCGGGAGCGAATATGGGGTCGTAGCCGAAGCCTTGTTCGCCATGTCGCTCGGTGGCGATAGAACCCTCGCATACGCCCTCGAAGATAGCCTCAGAGCCATCGTTGTCGATGAAGGCTATGACGGTGCGGAAGCGAGCGGTTCTGTTGGTTTGGCCGTCGAGGGCATTGAGTAGTTTGTCGATATTGCGTTGGGGGTTGCACTCTGGCCCGGCATAGCGAGCGGTGGTGACGCCAGGTTGGCCGTTGAGTGCGTCGACCTCGAGTCCGGTGTCGTCGGCGAAACAGGCTTTGCCGGAGAGCTGGTGCAGGAATCGAGCCTTGATTAGGGCGTTGCCCTGGAGGTTGTCGGCGGTTTCGGGTATGTCGACGGTTATGCCGGCGTCGTCGAGCGTGAGGAGCGAATATTTGTCGGCCGTCATGCGGGCTATCTCGGCAGCCTTGTTACGGTTGTGAGTGGCGAAGAGGAGCTCGTTCTTCATTGTGAAGATTATTTTGGTTAAATTGGAGTGCTATTTAGTTTTGCAAATATACTGATTAAAAGGGATAAGTGGAGGGGGGAAGTTAGAGGGAGAGGATTGAGGGGGAGGGGGTGTACGGCGGCGGTGGGGTGGTATGCATGCGCGTTAAGGGAGAGGGTGTGGGCGTACATCTGCTTGAGGCGGCGGTTCTCGACCTCAAGCTCGTGCAGGCGGTCGATGTCGCTGAACCTCCATGCCGCTGTACTTCGACTTCCAGCTGTAGAGGGTCGACTGCGACACGTCGTGCGCCCTGGCTGCCATCTCGGCGGACTGACCGCTCTCGAATTCTTTCACGGTCTGCGCCATCTCGCTCGCCGTGTGGCATTTCTTCTTCCTAATGACTACAAATTAGGGATTGTTTTTCCAGTTGCAAACCGTCATAATTTCGGGGAAGTGCACACAATGGGATGATATATTAAGCAGCCAAATCGCCGACAGACTTAATTTAAATGTCTTTGTCTCCAACCTCTACAAGCAAACCACGCCCCTCCACGAGTATGACCTCATGGAGGGACGTGGTTTATATATTCTCAGACTCGCCCTCTCTTAGAAGTTAGAGTAAGAGAGCTTAACGTCTGGACGGGGGTTGACGACAAATACGGGGATGCCGGCGCTGTTGGAGATGATGGTCTGCTCGTATGCACCGAGGAGGTAGTCATGGAAAGAAATCTCACGAGTGGTCGTGATCATGATGATGTCCATGTGGTTCTCCTCGCAATACTTGAGCGACATTTTGAGGAAGGACTCCTTCTCGTCTGCCCATACGGTCTCGCAGTCGATATTGCGCTCCTCAAGATAGTGCTTGCAGAAGTTCATGTTGGCACGCGTAGGATTGTCGAACATCGGGCCGTTACCCTGCTGGCCGAGGAAGATGACCTTGAGCTTGCCAAGATAGCTGAGCACAGGCATCCACTTCAGCTTCTCCTTGGTCTCGAGCTTGTAGTCCACAGGGAAGAGCACGCGGATAGGGTTGTCGTAGACGGGGGTCTCCTGCACGATGAGATAAGGCACGTGACAGCCAACGATGACCTTCAGAGCCCAGCTGCCAGTGACCTTCTGCATTCCCTTCATGCCGTGAGTACCCATCACCACGAGGGTGCTGTTCTGCTCAGCCACCACCTCGTTGATGGTAGTGAAGATAGAGCCCTCCTTGACAATATGGCGGCATGCCACATTCTCATCATGCGCCACCTGAGCGACAATGCCGTCGAGCGACTGTATGGCCTCCGGGCTTTGGCTTTCCTTCTTGACGATATGGAGCAGCACAACCTCTGCCTTCATGTTGCGCGCTATGACAGAAGCGTGCTTGACTGCGCAGTCAGCCTTCTCCGTAAAGTCGTATGGTACAACGATATTCTCCATGGAACCTTATATTAAAAATTTGAGGTTAAATACTCCCATATTAACACACTGCGCAAGCCACAGAGCCCCCATCTTGGACCTCATCCATTGCGCAATGTACTTTTTTACTTACGTCGCATAAAAAAGTGATTAAAATTACTATTTTCCTATCAGAAAAAAAAGTAAATTGCGGGAAATTATCGCACTAATGCCACAAAGAGCTTTCAAAGCACGCCTACTGCCACTACTTATCACATTGACATCCACGACGTTGATATGCAGCAGAGCCAACGCGGAGGTTGCCAAGGACATCTTCCAAGTGCCGCAGACGCTCGTCACAGGCCAAAGAGCCGACACTACCATCACTTTCGACAGGCGATATGTACGCTTGGCGTGGGACAGTATAGCCACATTCACGCCACCCTACACGGTAGTACAGTTCTCGGGCAGTGGAGACACACTCTATAAGGCCTCGACACGCGACAACTGGTTCGCACTCATGACGAATGGCGGCGACAGCGAGAGCACGGGGTCGTCGATGGTGGTGACATCAGCCAACGGCAAGAGCTTCAGGATCGCCATGGACTATGACGTGCGGCCATTCCCACGATGGTTTGTGCCAGTCATAGCCCTGAGCCTCGTTGTGATAGTGCTCGGCACGTCGATATGGATATTAGTCAAGCGGCAGCGCGAGGAACTGGAGAGGACTCGCAAGGAGCTGACGGAAGAGAGCGGCACAAGGAAGTCGCGCAAATATGAGTTCGTGACGGTGCTATTCACCGATATACAAGGCTTCACGAAGATTGCGGCACACACCGACCCGGAGAAACTTGTCGACGAGCTCGACCGCTACTTCATATACTTCGACGAGCTTGTGGCACGCTATGGTGTCGAGAAGATCAAGACTATTGGCGACGCTTATATGTGCGCTGGAGGTGTGCCCAATATCGACAGTGCTAACCCGATAGAGGTGGTGCTGGTAGGTCTGGAGATGATAGCCTACGTGGAGGAACGCAGGGCAAGCAAGGAGGGATTTTGGAATATCAGGGTGGGCATCAACACAGGACCTGTGATGTCGGCCCACCTTGGCAACATCAAGAAGGTGTTCGACATATGGGGCGACACCGTCAACACTGCCTCACGTATGGAGAGTGGTGGCGAGGCAGGGCGCGTCAATATCAGCGAGATGACCTATCAGCGTGTGCGCGACTTCTTTGAGTGCGAGTATCGCGGCAAGATGCCTGTGAAGTATAAGGGCGAGATGGATATGTATTTCGTCAATCGCCTGAAAGAGGAGTATTGCCAGCCCGGGTCTACCTTCAAGCCCAACGCGGTGTTGCTGCGCAAGTTGCAGATGCTGCGCATACACGACTTTGAGGACCGTGTGCATAAGCTGCTGTTTGAAGGCAATGAGGACAACAACGCCTCACGCCGCTTCGACCAGGTGCAGACACGCATCAGGGTGCTGGCCTCAATGGAGGGATTCACCGACGACGAGACTATAGTGTGCTGCATGTCGTCGATATTCTGCTTCGTGCAGAAGAATTTCCCCAAGGAGGCGGCACAGCGTGGTCGTGCCGAGGCCGAGGCGGTGCTGAAACGTATGCGCATGAGCGATGAGCTACGCGAAGAGGTGCGAAGGGTGTTCTTGCACTTCCAGCAAGGCAAAGCGCCCGAAGGGAGAGTCGAGGAGGTGATAGCCGATGCGCTCAACGAAGTCTACGGCCGCAAGGACATCGTCCCATGCCTGCTCGCCATGCGGGGAGAGAACCCCAACAGCAAGGAGCGGCTCAACCATTTCCTTATGCAGCACAAGCAGAAACTTGAGAACTTCTCGTTCCACACCAATTCGGCACGCAGACTGGCCGAGGTCCCCAAGACGAAGCAGATAGAGGTGATCGTCGAGCTGATGAAAGACTGATTTTAAGAAATATAACACAGGAAAAGGCGAGGCTTGGGGGTCTCGCCTTTTTTGTCTAAGGGGATAATGTGAGACTATCCCATCAACATCTCTACATCAACCATCTCACCCCTCTCAACTCCTACCAAACTCCTACAACGATTATTCAAAGAAGCATAAAAGAAGCATACTCGAAGCATCACGACTCGTTTCCATTTCCTCGTAAGATTCCAAAAATTTCCCTCAACTCCGATTTTTCACCAAATCCATACCCTTTCTACAAATTTTCCAGCCCCACTCCCAGTCAAGTCGCCCCTCATTACGCCGATGTCGCCATACGGTTATGATGTCGATTCTCATGGTTTCGCGCAAAAAAATTTGCGTTTACGAGGGAAGTGAGGTGGGGAAGAATGAGAAACGTTGGCGGACAAGGCGAATGGCATAATGGGAAACACCACCTTGTCATGTAAATAGAGAAACGCCTCGCAGGGGAAGACCTTGCGGGGCGTTTGGTTTGTTGGTTGGGGGTTATAGTGAGCCTGCGCTAAAGAGGGCTTGCACTTCACGAGGGACGGCATTCCAGTAGACCCATAGCTCCTTGGAGAAGGAGTGGAGGGAGGAGGACATTTGGTCAACATCGACACCCGCCTCTACGAATAGACACCGCAGGCTGACATCTCTACATACGGTAGTAGGGAGATGAACAAAACGCCCGCCCTGAAGAATCGGGGCGGGCGACTAACAGTCTAATATATCTGTGTAAAGAGATGCTTAGTGAGAAGCGGTCGAAGGGGGACTCACAGAAGTTGCTCAGAGAGAGAAGTAGGCGGGAGCAAACTCGCGGAGGTTGTAATGAGAGGCCATAATCTCGCCGTAGGCGCCGGCAGAGCGTATGGCGATGAAGTCACCACGCCTGGTGGCGTTGAGCACGACCTCCTTGCCGAAGCAGTCGGAGGATTCGCATACGGGGCCAACGACATCGTATTTCTGGGTTGGCTCGTTGCTGGATATGTTCTCAATCTTATGGTAGGCGTGGTAGAGGGCGGGGCGGATAAGGTCGTTCATGCCCGCATCGACTATGGCGAACTGCTTTTTCTGCCCTTTCTTGACATAGAGGACACGTGTGACGAGAGTGCCACATTGGGCAACAAGGCTACGGCCCAATTCAAAGTGGACACGCTGTCCGTCGCGAAGCTCAAGATGTTTGGCGAATACGGCAAAATAGTCCTCAAAGGCGGGGATAGGCACCTCGTCGGGATGCTCGTAGTCAATGCCGAGTCCACCACCCACATTGATGATTGAGAGGAGGATCTTGTTCTGCTCGAACCAGCGTTGAATCTCGTTAATACGTGTACAGAGGGCTTGGAAAGCTCCCATATCGGTTATCTGTGAGCCGATGTGGAAGTGTATGCCAATGAGGTTTATATTGCTGAGCTCTTGTGCCTTGTTGGCGGCCGTCTCAACCTCCCATAGGCCTATGCCGAACTTGTTCTCCTCGAGGCCAGTGGTGATATACTGGTGAGTATGGGCGTCGACATTAGGGTTTATGCGGAGGGCGATATTGGCGACTTTGCCTTTGGCGCAAGCGAGTTCGTTGATGACCTCCATCTCGGGTATGGACTCAACATTGAAGCACTCAATATCGGCATCGAGGGCGAGGTTTATCTCCCAGTCGGATTTGCCGACTCCAGCGTAGACGATCCTCTTGGCGTCGAAACCATGTTCGAGAGCCGCACGCACCTCATTGCCGCTGACGCAATCAATGCCGAGACCAGCGGCGCGCACTTCATCGAGCAGACGTGGGTTGGCGTTGGCCTTGACAGCGTAGTGAACCGCAAAGTCGTGCCTTGCGGCGAGCGAGGTGACACTCTGGAGCGTCTCTCGGAGCAGCTCAGTGTCGTAGAAGTAGAAGGGTGTCTGCTTCTTGGCGAAAGAGTCTATGGGGAAGCTTGTCGGCATATTAGCGAGGTTATGAGGGAGTTATTTGAAAAGGCCGGCGCTGAGGCAACGGAGAGCCTCGACCTTATCTTGCGCATCGACGAGGATGGAGACGTTGTGCGAAGAGCCGCCGTAGGAGATCATGCGGATGGGCACATTGGCGAGTGACTCGAATATGGCCGAGGCATAGCCTTTCTTATTGGCAGCGAAGTCACCGGCGATGCATATGATGCACTGGTTCTTATCAACCTCGACGGTGCCGAACTTCTTGAGGTCGTCGATGATGTCGTAGAGGTGACGGTCGGTATCAATGGTTACGGAGACGCCAACCTCGGAGGTTGTTATCATATCGATGGGAGTCTTGTAGCTCTCGAAGATCTCAAACACCTTGCGCATGAAGCCGTATGCGAGGAGCATGCGGCTGCTCTTGATGCGGAGGGCGATGATGTTATCCTTGGCGGCGATGGCAGCGACACGGTCGGGGCATTGATGTCCGCTGATGAGGGTGCCATGGGCTTTGGGATCCATCGTGTTGAGAAGGCGGACAGGTATGTTGTTGACCTTGGCCGGCAAGACACATGTGGGGTGGAGTATCTTAGCGCCGAAATAGGCAAGCTCGGCAGCCTCGTCGAAGGATAGCTCGGATACAGGCTTGGTGTTGTCGACGAATCGGGGGTCGTTGTTGTGCATACCGTCGATGTCGGTCCATATTTGGATCTCGTCGGCAAGGAGAGCAGCGCCAATGAGAGAGGCGGTATAGTCGGAGCCGCCACGCTGGAGGTTGTCAACCTCGCCAAAGGAGTTGCGGCAGATGTAGCCCTGGGTGATATAGATGTCGAAGCCCTGGTTCTTCTCCATGAGGGCGTTGAGGTTCTCACGGATATAGGCAGTATCGGGCTCGTTGTTCTTGTCGATGCGCATATAGTCGAGAGCGGGGAGCAGGCAAGACTTCACCCCACGCTCAAGGAGGTAGAGGTGGAACATGCCCGTGGAGATGAGTTCGCCCTGAGAGAGGATCTCCTTCTCCTCGAATACAGTGAAGACGTTGTTTGTGAAGGACTTGATGTAGTTAAAGCGTTCGCGGATGAGGTCCATACCTTTCTCACGGTACTCGTTCGAGGAGTAGAGCTCGTTGATATGCTCGGCGTACTTTTTCTCGAGTTTAGATATTACCTCGTTAGCTCCGTCGGCATTCTTCTTGTAGAGGTAGTTGGAGATTTCGACGAGGCTGTTGGTGGTACCAGACATTGCGGAGAGGACGACGATTTTGACCTGTCCGTCTTCGAGAACGAGGTTAGCGACATCTTTCATGCGCGGCGCAGAGCCGACCGACGTGCCACCGAACTTAAGGATTTTCATCTGGTTTCTGTTTAAAATTTTACGCTTGATATAATTTACATACGCAAAGTTATGAAATTCGCCTGTACATACAATGCGTAGGGGAAGGAAACCTTGGAAAAACCTACACTCTGTTGTAACGGCATGTCAAAGGACGATTCCGATGGCATCATGCAATAGATGAATATCCCCGTCAAGACTCACCCCAAGCCCGGCTATCATCATACACTGTTGATCCTCCCTCCTACTTCTCCAAAATCCCCCACAACTTCCCCTCAACCCGCCTAACTCCTACAAAACTCCTACAAAGGTGCATAAATGAAGCATGAAAAGTGCATGCCTGAACCTACAACTCTCATCCCAGCTCTCCAGTCAAACTCCAAAAACACACCCTACTTCTTTTATTATTCAACAAATCCCTTCACCGCGCACTTTTCACACGCAGCCCCAAAAAGTATTATATTCGTGACATGAAAAACATCTTGGCAATACTGATGATGTGCCTGCCCATAACGGCCATGGCTCAACGAACCGACTGGACAACATGGGGCGACGAGCCCACCGTGGGGGTGAAGCATACGAACGCCATCAACAACAAGGACATCAAACGCCTCGACAAGATTGTACGCGCCAAAGCCGACACCCTGTCGCAGGCCATGGGCACGGATGCCGAAGTGGTCACAGTCCGCGACACAAACGGCCTGCTCGGCATAAAAATCATCCTGGGCGGCTCAGGCGTACCAGCCGAGCCAAACGTCACCGGCTACAATGCCGCCACACGCCAATCATTAGAACACCTCACGGATATGCTCACAGGCGTATGGGACAAAGCCGACGTGACCATCGACGGACACACCGACAATGTGGGCCCCTACGACGAGAATATGACCATATCTTTCCGACGAGCCGTGGCAGTCGGCGGGCTACTGACACGACAAGGCGTCGACTCATCACGCATCGTGACGAGAGGCTTCTCCTACGACTATCCCATAGCCGACAACAGGCTCATAGACGGCCGCGAACGCAACCGCCGAGTAGAGGTGACAATAACTATCAGTATGGAAATGTTGGGCGAGATGTGACACCCCGCGCTCCCCCACCCCACCCTATTTACGAAGAACAGTACAGATGGTCATGAAGAACGAGAACCCAGGCAGCTCTTTCGAGATGTCAAGCAGTCGGTAGTCTATCTTCTGCCCGCTCTTCTTTGCCACGTCAATAAAACCAAGCCCCGCGCCGCCGCTCTCCGAGATCGACCCCTCAAGTATCTGCTTCTTATATGCCGCCGTTAGTTGCTGGCGGTCCATGGAGTTTATGCTGTCAAGCTTCGACTGGAGGCGCGCCACCTTCTCCGCCCTGACAAGATTACCCGTGACGATAGAATACGCCTCGTCAGAGTGCGATATAATCACCACCCCGCGCCTAATCTCCTCCGGGTCGTCCGTTATCACGTCCGCATGACGGCTGATATTCTGCATCGTCTCAACCATGATGTTGAAAACCTTGCGCTGCACAGGGCTCGACTCCGCATGCCTAAGCAGATTCTCCTCGGTCATGATTGTGAAATTGCGTGTCACCTCGCTCGTGACGCCTCCCACATAGACGAGGTTAATCTCCTTCGTTGGCAGCTCCTGATATAGAGAGTAGGCGTATTCGAGAAACTTGTTACTGGCGAAAGGGGTGTTCATAGCGCATGTGTTGTTTATAGTTCGATACCGATGAGAAGGACATCATCAACCTGCTTGTCCGTCCCTTTCCAATCATAGAAAGTCTTGACAAGATCCTTCGATGTCGAGTTCATACTCTCATCAACATTGCGGGAAAGCCATTCTTTGACACGGCGTGTGAAGAACTTCTTATGTTCCTCGCCGCCAAGCTGGTCGGGAAGCCCATCAGAGAAGACAAACAGTCTGTCGCCCGGCTGATAGTTTATGACGTTATTAGCGAAAGGCTTCTCCGTCCTTCCGTTTGGCAGGGGTTTACCACCGATACCCTTACGTGTGCCGTCAATCTCCTGGAATTTACAATCATCACCGTCTCCGTCAAACGCCCCTGTGCGGCTCGCATGGATATAATAGAGCGGACGATGCGCGCCGGCGAATTGCACCTGACGAGCCGCAGGGTCGATACGCAACAGCCCAAGATCCATACCATCCCCCGCATTAGCCTCACTTGTCTTCTGCTTGAGGGCGTCGCGCACAGCCTCATGCAAGCGGTCAAGAATATCAGCAGGGGCAAGCTCTGGATTATTGGCGACAATATTACTAAGCAGCAGATAACCAATGATAGAGAGCAATGCGCCTGGCACACCATGACCCGTGCAATCCACCACAGCCACGTATGTGACATCGTCGTGATTGTATATCCACGGAAAGTCGCCACTGACGATGTTCTTCGGCCGATAGAACATGAACGAGTTCGGGAACCTCTCCTGTATCTCCATCTCCTCGGGAAGAAGCGCAAACTGTATTCGCTTGGCGTAATTGATAGAGCTCATCACGTCCTCACGTGCCTTCTGCGCCTCCTGCTCGAGTTGCTTAATCTCTGTGACATCGTGTATGGTGAAAAGCGTCGAGTCAACACTGCCATTGTCGTCAAACTCAGGAATGGCGCGCACCTCGAGATACTTCTTATCCTCTTTCTGACCAAGCTCAAGCTCCGTGGTCTCCTGACGCTTTGTCCTGCGGATAGACTTCAAGACAGAGGTCACGAAGTTCTTAAACGGCTCATCCTCCACAACGTCGGTAATGATGCGCTCCTTAACCTTGTCAGGCGAGTCGACCCCGAGGAACTTCGCCGCCATAGGATTGGAATAGAGTATTTTACCCTTGAGCGACGTGCGGATAATAACATCAGGTGAGTTCTCCGAGAGCGACTTCATTCGGCCAGTGCGCTTCTCCTCGTTCTCACGCATCTTACGCTCCGTGACATCACGGGTGTTGAATATGAGTCCCCTTATGGCAGGGTCGTGGAGCAAGTTCTTACCCTGCGTCTCAAGGTATATGCGGTCGTTATTCTTCTTGAGATATGTATATTCAATCTTCGTCTCACCACCAGGCGTGGCAAGGAGGTAATCAAACATTGCGCTTACTTTCTTGAAGCTCGTAGGCATCATCCACTCCTCATCCATTCCATGCACCTCCTCGTTCGGGTCATAGCCGAGGATTCGCTTCATCGAGGGACTCTCATATATCACCTCTCGATTAGCGTTATAGATAGATATGAACTCCGAGGCGTTAGAGAGCATGGCGTCCTGCTTCTTCTGCGCAATCTTTATCTCATCAATCTTCCGGGCAAGCTCCGTGTTCGATATCTCAAGATTGTCCTTCGCCTCACGCATCTCACGTGCGTTTTCATTCAGCTTCTCCTCGTTCTCACGAAGAGCGGCCGTCATCTCTTGAGACTCACGGAGCAGAGCCTCAGTCTTCTGGTTAATCTTGAGGTTATACAACGTGGACCCCACCATAGAGCCTATCTCCTCGGCAAGTAGCTTATAGTGGTGAGGGAGCGAGCTCTGGAAGAAAGAGACCTCAATAACGCCCTGCACCTCCTCCTCCTGCTTAAGCGGGATAATGAGCAGTGACTTAGGCTTGCTACTGCCTATAAGCCCCGACGTGATGGTGAAATAATCGTCGGGTATGTCAGTCCGGTAGATAAGTTGACGTTCGTAAGCCGCCGCCCCGATAAGACCATAGCCAACCTTTATCTCCTCCTTCTCAAATCGCCTGCGGTCATAGGCATACTGAGTGACCGTCTTGAGTGTGTCCCCCTCGAGGATATAGAAGGCGGCTTGCACTGCGCCCGTATACGAGATAATGCCCTCAATAGTAGCCTCCGCCAGGTCGTCAATACGTGTGTGTATACGCAGGATATCCGATATCTTCTCCTTGCCTCTCGACACCCAGTTGAAATTCTGCTCCTTAGCACGCGTATCTTGTAGGCTGAGACCAAGATTAAGCAGCGTGCGTCCAAGTTCCGAGGAGGCTACCTGTGTGTTGTCTATATCATGCCCCTCGCGTATATCCTCTGCTATATTGATGCTTGAAGATATTACCCCTTGTAGCTTGTCAATCTCGCCCTTGAGTTCACTAAGCTTGATACGACGATAATTAGCCACAAAGAGTGCCATGACAAGCGCGGCAAGGGCAAGCACGTCAAAGAACCACGTGAAGAGATAGTGGTGGAGATAGAGAATATTATCAAAAGAGACGTTGAAGCCGAGAAGACTCATCATACTCGTCCACCCCAATAGCAATATGACGAGCAACAACACGAACGCGGCGTACCATTGCAACTCAGAGAAGCCTTTGGGGGAGAAGTAGGCCCAGGATATTTTCTTTTTTCTCTTCTTCATTGACGACTTAGATAATCTCGCCCAGGTCGTTTTGCACACTGTCCCAATTCGTGGCGAGTGGCAATTTGGCGAAAGAAGCGACTTCAATTACGGCAACGACGACCCCTTCTGCGTTGGAGGTCACAGGAAGGGCGTAGACATTCAGCGCACGGCTCTTGCCAAGTCCCGACACCGCCGTGAGATAGTCCTTAGGAACTTGCGGGAGCGTTATGACCTTATTTGACGCAATAGCCTGCCCCAAGATTCCCTCACCAGAGGTCACGACATCCGTAGGAGGATTGTCGGCAAGAGCATAACGACCCGCAATATGAAACTCGTCCGAGTCGGGAGCTATGCGCGCATACGCCACGACACCACTAACATCGAAAGTCTTAGATAGTGCGGAGACGATATACTGGTACTTCTCATCACCCGGCTGCGACTCTTTTTTAAGTTCCTTGACAAGCTCCACAAAACGCATTGCGCTCTTCTTTGTGGCGTTGTCACGGCGCGCCTTGTTACGATACTCGAAAATGTCCGCCTTGAGCTTGGCAAGCTCAGCGTCACGCTTATCAAGCTGCTGCATTAGCTCATCATTCTGCTGCTGCATTTCGTCCATACGGTTGTGAGAGAAAATCGAGACTCGCAAGACGGAGATAGTGAGAATGAGGGCTATGATAAGGTTGATAGTGATGAACGTAGCCTGTGGCAACTGGTAGGCGAAGAACTGCCAGGCCGCAAATATGGGGAGGAGGGTGAGGAGTGTGGCGTAGATTTTTATAGTCAGCGGAAGGGCGAAGAGCCGTCGAAGTTTGAGGGCGATGAATATGAATATCCTCTTGAAGAGCCTGACAAGGAACGCCCCCACGGCACGGCATGCGTTCACCGTGGCACGGTAGCATTTCCGCACCTGGGCATGAAGAAGCGGGGATATGGTCTTCAAGATGGTCGATATGTCTTTTTTGGCAAGTATATCCATCAGAAAGTCTTCAAAAAGTCAATGATGCCCTGTGGCGAGAGAATGGCATTGGGCTGCAACAACCGAAGTGCCGCACGTGGCATAGTGGGGACGTCGGCAGACTCCGGGTCTTGCACTATGGTATATCCGCCACGGTCGGCAATGTCTTTGAGCCCCTCCGCGCCATCCTTATTGGCACCAGTGAGGATTATGCCAACAAGCTTGTTGCGCCATGTCTTGGCAGCAGAGGTGAGCGTGTGGTCGATAGCAGGCCGGCAGAAGAGGTGGGGCTCCTCAATAGAGAGCGATATGGTGTTGTCGTACTCCACAAAGAAGTGATAGTTGGCAGGGGCGATATAGACAAATCCGCGCTCTATGGGTTGCTTGTCGTAGGGCTCAACGACGTTGAGAGGGGTCTTATCATTGAGAGCCTCCACGAATCCCGCACGTATGTGCTTGAGACGGTGCATGCAGACGATAATGGGGAGAGGGAAGTCGGCGTTGAGGGACGCAAGGATGCGGGAGACTACAGCGTAGCTCCCAGCTGAGCCTCCTATGACGATAGCCTTGAAATCCTTGGGTTCCATTGGTCTGCTTTATGAGATTATTACTTGACGAGGGGGAAGATGCCATCGGCGGCGTTGACCATGTCGAAGCGGTCTTCTGAACCGAGAGGGCGTTCCATCTGTCCGAGGCACAAGAAAGCTCCAGGACGAGAGAGCGAGTCAGCAAGATGCGCGACAGCCTTCTGATGGAGCTCACGGTTGTATGTGAGGAGGACGTCGCGGAGGATTATGAGGTCGAACGACTGGTCGTCATAGTTCAGGAACCAGCCATTGCGGAAGGCAACGTTGTCAAGAAGGTCGGGACGAAAGTGTGGCACGGAGTCGGCATCGGGTGTCACGTAGTCAGCATACGAAGCCTGAAGTTCAAGGCGTTGGAAGTTGGAGAGGTCTTGGGGGTCGTTCTTTTTGCTGAGAGTAAGGGCTCGTATGGAAGCCGTGGTGCGGTCGGAGACGACATTAACCGTGACAGAGGTGTCGGCACGTCGCCCCGCAATATCGAGAATCATGAGGAGGCTATACACCTCGTGGTAGCTGCCGACATCAGGGAGCCATATATTCTTTATGCTCTTGTCGGCAAGGATCTTGATGAGATGCCGCCAAAATGGAGGGGTACGGAAGAGCTCTGTCTGTGGGATAGACAAGAAGTAGGCTATCTCATCGAACTTAACGAGCGAAGCCATGGCATTATTGAGGTCCTGAATGCGGTGGAAAGCCATCTTCTCGAACAAGCGCGTCACACGGCGGCGGAGGAATCCGTCGGCAAAGTGGGTGTAGTCCACCTTAAGTCTCTCGGAAAGCACGAGGGCTATATCTTTCAGTTCGCTTGTTGTCAGGACCATGGCGTTGGCTATCTGGCTTTTTTATAGAAGGGGCCTTGAGGTTTGAACTTGCTCTTAAATGTGGGCGGGATATCTTCCTGCTTGCCCATAATGAGAAGAGCATTGTCGTGCATCTTGGTCATCACGTCGGAGAGGACACGTGATTGCAAGGCCTCATTGAAATATATCATGACATTTCGGAGGAATACGACATCGGCACGATAAGCGAAAGGAGCTCTGTCTTTGACGAGGTCCTGCCTGAGGAAACGAGTCTTGGCGACCAGGTCGGGACGGACTGTTATGGTGTCGGCTTCCTCATCGATGGTGAAATAATCCTCGAAACGTGTATTGGGGTTGAGTTCTTTCATGACCGCGTTGAAGTTGTCCACGTAGGCATGATTGAAGTGGTAGGAGTAGACGCCCCGTTGCGCAGTATCAAGGACTGTGGGGTTGATGTCAGTGCCAATGACACGGCATCTGTCTTGCAAGCCTAACTCGTGGATAATGACGAGGTCAGAATAGACTTCAAGCCCTTTGGAGCATCCGATGTGCCAGATGGTTGACATTGTACCTTTGGGGAGTTGGCGTGGGAGAAGCGAAGCGTATGTCACCCAAATGGCAGGGTCACGGAAGAGTTCAGTTGTATTGACTGTTATGTCCTCAACAACCTCCTGAAGGAGGCTCTTGTCGTTGGGAGCGAGAGAGAGGATTTGCTCGAATGAGAGGTTCTTCTCGTCACGAATCTTGTCTAGTCGGCGAGAGATGGAGTTAACGGAGTAGTCTGAGAAATCGTATCCGCAACGTTTGTTGAACTCTATGAGGAAATCCTTGAGTAGCATGTTTGGTTAGTAGAATGGCGTGGCAAGCTGTTAGAACAGCTCTACCTCGACATTTTGGATAAAGGCAGTGAATGAGTGCTCGCCATAAACTTCCGCCTCGCAGAGGAGGACAAGGACAGAGACACTCTCGCCATACTTATCTTTTATGGGGACCTCTTTGCGCTCGCCGATAGTCTTGGGAAGTTCTGGTGAGACAAATGCCTTTATGAAGTCGTTGTTCTGGAGATCATCGTCGGCGAATAGCATAGAGGCGTTTTTGCCGAGCACCTCTTCGCGTTTGTAGCTCCAAAGTTTCTCTGCGGCCTCATTGAAGAACTCCACGATTCCATCTTGGTTGGTGGTGACGATGGCGTCGAGCATGCCGTCAAGTGTCTTCTCGTTGCGGACCTTAACGGCCTCAACCTCTTTGAACTTCGCTTCAACCTCGGCACGTGTCTCTTGGAGTCGTATATCAAGTTCCTTCTGGCTGTCTTGCATCTCACGCTCCAGTTTGACTTGGTCAGCAATATTCGTCTCGAGGCTTATGACTTTCAGAATCTCGCCATCAGAGTCACGGACAGGGGTATATGTGGAGAGGAGCCACACTTCCTCGCCACGCTTGGAGCGACGACGTACACGGCCGTTGAAGGTCTCACCGTCGTTAATAGTCTGCAGGAGTTCGTCGAGGTCTTGTTGGTCTTCTTTGAAGAAGAAGATGCTCATGTTCTGATCGGCTATCTCCTCGGCCTTATAGCCAAATGTGCGGAGGAAATTGTCGTTGACCTTGAGGATGGTACCGTCGGTAGCAAACTCCATGGAGATTGAAGCGTGGTCGATGGCGGTTATGAAGCCTTTCATCTCTATCTCCTTGCGTTCGTTCTCCTCTTGTGTAGCACGCATCTCCTCAAGGTTCTGGCGGAGGATTTCCTCTTGTTCGCGCATCTTTGCGGCTTGCTGCTGAGTCTCTTGCAGGAGGACGGCGGTCTGCATGTTGGTGCGGACGGTGGATATTGTCATTGCGATACTCTCGGCCGTCTTCTCGAGGAACTCTATCTCGTGGCGGAGGAGAGGTTGAAGTGTCGCCATCTCGATGACACCGTAGACGATATCGTTCGACTTGAGGGGTACGAGAATTATGGCAGAGGGGTCACCCTCGCCAAGGCCAGAAGTGACAGTGACATAATGCGGAGGGAGCTCGGTCATGTAGATTGTCTTCTGCTCCATGGCGCATCGTCCCACAAGACCTTCGCCCCACTCGATAATCTTGTCAGCATACTTACGGCGGTCGTATGCCACGAAGGCAGTGAGTTCGAAGAACTTCTTACCGTTATCGCCTTTCTCTTCGCCTGTGTGGAGAAGGAAGAAACCGGCTTGGGTGAGATTGACGTAGTCGACAAGGTAGCGAATGATGTTGTAGGAGAGCTCTTGCATGTTGTCGTTGTTGCGGCGCAAGATTTCGCCGAACTGGGCGACACCATTGGTGACCCATGTGCGCTGCTGCTCCTCGTCACGACGTTTGAGGTCTTCCTTTTGGTTCTGTTGCAGGCTATGTTGGAGTTGGTTGAGGGAGGAGATGAGGTCATCATCCTTGTCGGCGGAGTTGATTTTGACGTCAAGACGGCCAGCGGACAGTCCTTCGACGAACTGTAGGATGGAGTCGGAACGCACCTCTTGAGCCTTGAGGGTTTTGTTCATACCCTTGATGATGTTGCCCATGCGCCAAGAGACTATGGCTCCAGCTGCTGCGCAGAGGAGAGGGAGCAGGAGAATCACCCAGAAAGCGGGGAAGGTGCGGACAAAATCATTGAGTGTCCGCTCGCTATTGTGGTAAGCGTCGGAATCGGCAGCGAGGAGGAAGACGAGGAGCGCAATGACGACTCCGAAGATAAAGCCTCGGAGAGCCCATATCCATGTCATTCGCTTCAGTTTCTTGTTTTTCATCTTCTTGAAGAGGGTGTTAAAGGGTGGGGCGTGATGTTTTTGTTAGTTACGGAGAGCAAGGAGCCGGACGAGATGGTCGTCGATACGGTCAAGAGCCACGACGTCGTCGACTCCGCCATTTTTGACAGCCTCCTTGGGCATGCCGTAGACGACGCAAGACTGCTCATCTTGAGCGATGGTGTGCGCACCAGCGTCGTGCATCTCCTTCATGCCTTTGGCTCCATCATTGCCCATGCCAGTGAGGATCACACCTATGGCGTTGGAGCCAGCGTAGCGGGCGGCGGAACGGAAGAGGACATCGACAGAGGGGCGATGCCTGTTGACGAGAGGGCCTTCTTTGACTTCGACGAAATACTCTTTGCCGATGCGCTTGAGGAGCATGTGTTTGTTGCCTGGAGCTATGAGGACACGTCCACGGTAGAGCTTATCGCCGTTCTCCGCTTCCTTGACACTGAGACGGGATATCTGGTCGAGACCGTTGGAGAAGGAGCGTGTGAAGCCTTCGGGCATGTGTTGCACTATGGCGATGCCAGGCATATCGGCAGGCATAGAGCGGAGGAGAGTGCGGATGGCCTCTGTGCCGCCCGTTGAAGAGCCTATGACGATTATTTTTTCGGTAGGTATGACGACATCGGCGGGGTTGCTCTTCTCGAGGATGGCATCGGCTGTGTATTTAGGCTGTACAACAGTTAGTCCAGAAGGGATTGAGGTGCGTGTGGGTGCGGGCTTAGGGGTGGGGATAGAGAGGGGTGCGGGGGAAGTTTGGCTGGCACGCTCTTTTATGTCGTCGGCTGTGACGCGCCGTATTTTGGACTGTGCCGCGGCTTTCACGGCGTCGCATAGCATGATGTGGCTTTCTTGGAAGAAGACATCGGGGTTCATGGATGGTTTACCGATGACTTCTGACGCTCCGTACTCAAGGGCTTTCATGGCAGCCTCTGTGCCACGTGTGGTGAGGGAAGAGATTACCACGACGGGGATGGGGCGCTGTGCCATTATCTTGCGGAGGAATGTTAGTCCATCCATGCGCGGCATCTCGATGTCGAGTGTGATGACATCGGGCACTTCGACTTGTATCTTCTTAACGGCAATGATAGGGTCGGCGGCCGTCCCCATGACTTCTATTTCGGGGTCGGCCTCGAGGATAGCTGAGAGCGACTGCCGCACCACAGCGGAGTCGTCGACAACCAGGACGCGGTATTTCTTATCCATGCCGTTTGATGATTAAAATAGTTGAAGTGTCAGTATTGCCTTTTGTCGAGGAACTTGTGACGAACCTCACCTGAGTCGGTGAAGAAGAGGATTTTGCGTCCACGCTGTCCACCGATGCAAGAGGCTATGATGGGGATTTTGTATTGTTCGAGAATGAGTTTAGCTATTTGGATGTTACGCTCACCAATTTGTGTGGAGGAGGGTCCGCCGTCAATGCCTTTGATCAGCTCCCCGCCGCCGAATATCTTGGCTTGGAGGTCTTCGGGGCGGCTGCCCATGACACGCATTTTCTCGATGAGCTTGTCAATGGCGATGTTGCCATACTTAGGCGAGGCGAGGTCGGTGCCGATCCACGTGGGGAGCATATAGTGATTGATACCGCCGAAATGGAGACGTTTGTCCCATAGGCATACAGCTACACAAGAGCCGAGGACGGTCTTGACGACGAAAGGTTCTCGGCTTGCAAAGAACGATGACGGGTATAGGAAATGCTGCGAATACTCCATTAGTTGGCAGAACTAAAAGAGGTCAACGTCATCGTCAGCAGCGTCGTCGAAGAAGAGTCCATCGTCGCCGCCGAATGGGTCGGTGTTGACAACTTTGAGGCGTGGTATGGAGATGGTAAAGGTTGAGCCCTCGCCCTTGACGCTCTTGATGTCGATTTGGCCCTCGAGGACATCAAGAAGTGCTTTGGCGATAGAGAGGCCGAGTCCGTGACCTTGGTTGATGGAGTTGATGCCCGTGTCGAGACGTTTGAATCTTTCGAAGATGATATTTTGGTTCTTCTCGGAGATGCCAGTGCCGAAGTCTTGGATGGAGACATAGAGGAGGTCGTCGTCGATCCAGCACTTAACGATCACATTGCTATCCTTGTAGCTGTATTTGACAGCGTTGTTGAGGATATTGCTGATGATTTGTTTGAGTTTATCGGCATCAGTGTTGAAATAGTAGTCTTTCTCGCCGAAACCGAGTTGAATCTCGTAGTCGAACTGGATGTCGATGCCCATTTTGCGGGTGACGATGGAGAAAGAGTCTATGACACCTTGGATGAGTTGTCGGATATGGACTTTCTGAACATTGGGGAGGATCTCACCAGCCTCAATTTTAGCGGCGGTGAATATATTCTTGAGTTGGAAGTCGAGATTGAATGCCTCGTTGTGAATGAGCGCGACCATTGAGACAATCTTCTTCCAGTCTTGTTTCTCGACGCAAAGGATGGCTTTGGAGAGGCCTATGATGGAAGTGAAGGGGTTGACGATCTCATTTGTGACATTGGATATGAAGTGGCTTTTAAGGGCTTCGGAGTCCTTAAGTCTTTTCCCCATTGTCTGATATTCGACGAGCAAGTCCGCATACTTCTTCTCTGTGTCTTGTTTTTGTTTGAGTCGCGCAGAGAGTTCTTTAAGAAGCTGTCTGTCAGAGATGTTGTTATTCATATCCGATTGTTTAGTTTCGTTTGAAGATTGTTGGTTTTATGTTAGTGAGCGGGACATCCATATTGGAGAGGGATTCTGAGTGTCCGATGAAGAGGTATCCGCCCTTACGGAGTTTATCCGAAAGTTTTTGGACAACTTTTTCTTGCGTTTCACGGTCGAAGTATATTAGAACGTTGCGACAGAAAATGATGTCGAACTCATCCTTTATATCGTAAACGCTGTCCATTAGGTTTAGATATTTGAGGGAAAAGTTCTTTTGCAGCAGCGGAGCGACCCTCACTGTTGGGTTTTCTCGGTTTTTGCTACGGAGGAGATATTTGCGTTTAAGGTCCATGGGGATCATTGCCACAGCAGACTCTGGGTATACGCCACGTGCGGCTTTTTCGAGGACGTTTTGCGAAATATCGGAGCCAGTGATGTCGAAAGACATACCAGGGTTTTGGGCTAAGTATTCGTTCATTACCATGGCTACGGTGTAGGGTTCTTCGCCGCTTGAGCAGGCGGAGCTCCAGATTGAGACGTGTCGGCGTCCTTCGTTGTGGAACTCTGGGAGTGCGTTGTTCCTCATGAAATCGAAGTGGACGGGTTCACGGAAGAAGTCGGTTTTGTTTGTCGTGACTACGCTGAGGAAGTTGTAGAGTTCCTTGCTTTGTCCTTCGGGGCTGAAGAAGTAGTCGCGATATTGTGAGTAGGAGGTCATTTTGAGGTCGCGGATACGTTTCAGCAGGCGTCCTTGTAGCATGACCCTCTTGATGTCGGGCATTTTGATGCCGAACTGGTCGTAGATGTAGGCACTGAACTTGCGGAAGTCGGCGGTAGAGAGCTCGGCACGGAAGACGTCGAAGTCGGCATCTTCCGCATTATCGGGGATTATTTGGCTCTCATCGTTTGGCATTTTCGCAGCCTGGAGGGTTTTATTGTTGTTTGTTGGCTTGCGCCGTTATGGTTGCCATGGAAACAACATCGGAGTCGTTGAAGACCTTGTCGGGGTCGAGTATCATGACAAGCCCGTTGTTGGTTTGCGTGGCGAAAGCGACGTAGCCGGGTTTGTATGTAGAGTCGATTTTCATCTTTTGCTCGTCTTTGATAGTTATGACCTCTCGTACTTCGTCGACAGCGAGTGCGACGTCGAAGAGTTCATCATCATTTTTGACGGAGATGACGACGACGTATGTTTGAGAAGTTATGTCCATCGGCTTCATACCGAACTTGGCGGAGCTGTCGATGAGAGGTAGGATATGTCCGCGATGTTGAGTGAGGCCGAGCATATAGGGGAGAGTTGCGGGCGTGGCGTCGGGTTGGGCGTAGGCTTGGATTTCGACCACGCGCTCTACTTGGACGCCATAGGCGGCATCTTGAACCTTGAAGGTTAGGAAAGAGTTATTGAGATCTTCGGCCATGACGGAACAGTTAGAGTAGGGCTTTAGCGAGGTCGGGAGCCTTGAGGAGGCAGACGAAGTTGTCGTCGGCAGTCTTGATAGTGCCAGCCACTGCGTTTTGGACTTCTATGGAGAGGTCGAGAACGGAGTCAGAGCTGAAGTTGTCGGAGGAGTATTCGAACACATCGTTCATTTCGTCGACGATGAAGCCGAGCATTTCCTCCTTGCCGTTTTCCTCTATGCCGAGGACGACAATACATTGTTCGGGGAGGTTGTCGTCCTGTTCACGTCCGAGGAGAGTGCGGAAGTCGACTACGGGGATCATCGTGCCGTGATTATTGATAATGCCCTTGACGAAAGGCTTAGTGAGAGGCACGGGTGTAGGCTTGACGTTCTCGAGTATATGCCGAACGGACTTGGTGTCGACAGCGAACAATTCGCCGCCGACCTTGAAAGATGTCGCTGATTTATTATCTTCCATGTGGATGACGGGTTATTGCTGTTTGCGGCGCAGCCGTTGCTGGTTGTAGTAATTTATGAGGCGGCCTGGGTCGATGATAAGGGAGAGTGAGCCATCGCCCATGACAGACGCGCCGGAGATCATATCTATGGAGCGGAGATAGGTGCCGAGAGGTTTGACGACTATCTGATATTCGCCAAGGACGGCATCGACAATCATGCCGACGCGGCGTCCGCCTTGTTCCACGATGATAATCTTGCAGCTGGGAATGTCGTTATCATGGTCGTGGAAGACCTTGTCGAGGTCGATGGAGGGCAGCTGCTCGCCAGCGTAGACAAAGAAGTCGCCGAGTCCACCGTCGGACATTTTAACTTCGGAGGGTCGAAGTATCCGCTCGACATTGGAAAATGGGAAAACGAACTGTTCTCCACCGATGCGAGTGAGGAGTCCGTCGATTATGGAGAGAGTGAGTGGCAGCTCCATGGAGATTGTGGTGCCTTGCCCGGCGATGGAGTCGACGGAGACCTCGCCACGTATCTCTTGAATTTTACTCTTCACGACATCCATGCCTACGCCACGGCCGGACACGTCGGACACTTTCTCGGAGGTAGAGAAGCCGCTGGCGAATATGAGATTAAGCGTCTCTTTGTCGGAGAGTTTGGCGTTAGCATCGATTAGTCCTTTCTCGATAGCCTTCTTGCGTATCTTGGCGGGATCCATGCCTTTGCCATCGTCGGACACCTGGACTATGACGGAAGAGCCGGAGTAGAATGCTTTGAGGAGGATAGTGCCTGTTGGATTCTTGCCGAGGGCGATACGCTCATCGGGAGACTCTATGCCGTGGTCGCCGCTATTGCGGATGATGTGGAGAAGCGGGTCTTTGAGGTGGTCGATTATGTTCTTGTCAAGTTCAATCTCGCCCCCTTCTACGACAAACTCCATTTGCTTGCCGAGTTTGATGCAGAGGTCGCGGACGAGGCGTTGGAACTGCACGAGTTCACCCTGGAGGGGGATGAGGGATATGGAGAAAGAGTTGTCGCGAAGCTGTCGCGTAATCTTTTCCATTTGCTCGGCTATGGCAGAGAGTGTTGGGTCGTTTTGCTTATCGGCCATAAGGTTGAGCTGTGCTTGCATTGTGACGAGCTCACTTACGGCGTTCACGAGGTCGTCGATTTTGTCGGCGGCCACGCGGATGCTGGCGATCTTATTTTCTTGAGCCTTAGTGGGGCCTTTGGAGGGAGATGCGGAAGGAGAGGCGGCTTGAGTCTGCTCGGGAGCGGGTTTAGGTGTCTCTTTGAAAGGGGCGAAGTCGTCGGCCTTGAGTTCAGTCTGAGACTCGAGTGCGTGTGCGGCTATGGGGTCGAGTTTGTCCTTATTGGAGAGGATGTCGCCGTCGGGGAGGTTGGCGATATCCATTCGGCACTCATCTTCGACGAAGATGAAGACATCTTTTATGTCGTTGACGTCTTGGTCGGTGGACAGGATGACTTGCCACTTGACATGGAGTTTGAGGGGCTCGAAGTCGTTTAGTGCAGGGACATCGGAGGTGAATGCGAGCGTGCGATAGGAACCGAGAGCCGTGAGGTCATCGAGCATGAAGAGAGGGTTGGTGCCGTTGTCGAGGAGCGACTCGAAGGGAGCGAAGGTCACGAGATAGTTGTGAGGGCCTTGTGTTTGAGGGGCTTGCTCGGATGCGGTGCCTGCTGCTTGTTTGGCTGCGAGAGCGGCTTTTTCGGCGGAGGAGAGAGTTAAAGTTTGGCCTGCGGGGAAGTATTTTGTTATTTTTGATATATAGTCTTGCTGTCGTTTTATATCATCGGGGTTGGAGAGGGTGCCTTCGCCGAGGTCGAGGAGCTGGCGGATGTAATCGAGGCTTTCGAAGGTTAGTGAGATGATATCTTTATTGACGCTTAGCTTGCCATTTCTGACGAGGTCGTAGAGAGTCTCGAGGTTGTGTGTGAAGTGGCTAAGGTCGTTAAAACCGAACATGGCGCCACTGCCCTTTATGGTGTGCATGGAGCGGAAGAGCCTCTCGATAATCTCGTTATCGTTGGGGCTTTTCTCCAGCTCGAAAAGGGCTTCCTCGATAGCCGCAACGTTGTCTTGGGCTTCCTCTACGAACTTAAGTTGAAATTTATCAAGCATGGGCTATAAAGCGTTATCAGGCCTGTGGCGCGGTTTGCGGGCCTGCATGGGAGTAGGGGGTCCGCGCCGGATGTGTTAACGGAGCACTCTGGAGATGGCGCTGAGGAGCTTAGCGGGCACGAAAGGCTTTATGATCCAGCCTGTGGCGCCGGCTTCTTTGGCTTCCATTTTTTTCTCTGTCTGGCTCTCAGTTGTGAGGAAGAGGATGGGGATATGCTTGTAGGCATCCATCTCACGGATTTTGCGGATTAGGCCGAGGCCGTCGAGATTGGGCATGTGGAGGTCGGTAATGACGATGTCGATGGGTCGTCCATCGAGGAATTTGAGTGCGTCTTCGCCATCAACGCCTACGAGGACTTCGTAGCCCTCGTTAGTGAGGGTAAAGTTGACAACCTCGCGGATGCTCTCGGAGTCGTCGACGATAAGAACTGTCTTTGCCATATTGTTTTGCAGAGTAATTGTTTATCTGTTAGTAGTATGATTCAGTAGTGGATTAGAGGCCCATGACGCTGTCGAGTCCAGCCTTTTGGAGGAGTTCCTTGATGTCGTCCTTCAAAGTAGTGTGAAGTTCGAAGGACTTGTCGGCTTTGCGTGTGGAACGTTGGATAGCTATGAGCAGCTGTATGAAAGTCATGTCGACGTTGTTGGGGTTGTCGATAGTGACTATGGTGTCGACGGGTTGCGGGAGCGCATCTTTGACTTCGGCGGTCATCTTGTCGATGTGGTTTATGACGAGGTCGCCGGAGAACTTGAGATGCTTCTTGCCCTTGTCATCGGTTATAGAGAGGCTATAGATGCTGCTCATAGTTGGGGAGTGTTAGAACTTCTCGTAGTTGTCGAGGTCGAATTCTTTGGAGTTGCCGAGGTCTATTTTGACGCCTGGTTTGTGTCCTGTTGTTGGTTCTTGTCGTGCCTCACGTCGCCGTGGTTCTTCGGAGGGTTTCTCGGCAGGTTTGGGAGCTGGTTCTGCGGTGGCTTTTGCGGCAGCGGCTTCCGCGGCTTTGACATCCTCCTCGTCGAGTTTGAACTGACCTACTGCCTCTTTGAGGCTTGAGGCGAGAGAGCTTAGGAGGACGGCAGAGTTGGTGAGCTCGTCGGAGCTTGAGGCGTTCTCTTGTGTGATGACGTTGAGGTTCTGCATCGCCATGTTGATTTGCTCTGCACCAGTCTTTTGTTCGAGGCTGGCAGCTGAGATCTCCTTGATGAGCACGGTGGTCTTCTCGATGTCGGGGACGAGCGCTTTGGCTTTCTCACCTGCCATTTGTGTGACTTTGAGGCCCTTGTTGACCAGTGCGACGATTTCGTTGGCGGCCTGCTTGCTTCGTTCGGCGAGTTTGCGGACTTCGGCAGCGACTACAGAGAAGCCACGGCCTTGCTCGCCGGCACGTACGGCCTCGACGGCAGCGTTGAGGGCGAGGATGTTAGTTTGGAAGGCGATGTCGGAGATGATAGATATCTTCTCGGATATTGTCTTCATGGCTTCGGCGGCCTCGCCGGAGTATTGGCTGGAGAGGTTGACGTTCTCGACTGTTGAGGATGTAAGTTTCTCTGTGGCGAGTGCGTTCTCGGTGTTCTGGTCGATATTGGCAACCATCTCTTCGATGGCTGTTGAGACTTCTTCGGCAGAGGCGGCTTGTTCGGAGGCGCCTTTGGAGAGTTTCTGAGACGAGGCGTTGAGGCTTACGCCGGAATCGACAAGTTCGTTAGCGTTTTGCTCGATGGTGAGGACAGTCTTCTTGAGGTTCTCGACCATAGCCTGAAGAGTGCGTGACAGTTTGCCTATCTCGTCGTTGGATGTGGCCTCGACAGAGACTGTGAGATCGCCACGACCGATGGCCTCGGCGAAGGCAACGCCTTTTTTGAGAGGGTTGATGATGCTGACGTAGAGGAGTCGTCCTACGAATAGTGCGGCAGCGAGGACGAGGAGACTCATGAGGATGACGAATACGAGCTGCACTGTGGAGGAGCGGTCGATATTAGTCTTGATGTCGTTGCATTTATTGTCGCAGATGCGTCCGAGAGTGGCCATATAGGACTGAATTTCCTTCTCGGTGAGTTCGATATCGCCGTCGCTTTGGACGAGCATCTCGCTCTCCATGAGGAGGATAGGGTCGTCGTAGGAGTCGAATGTGGAGAGGTTGTTCATGACGGTGCGCTCGAGGTCGAAGAAAGATTGGACTTTCTCCTCGACTATGGCGAGCGTGTCGGTGAAGTCAGCCTCCCAGTCGGCAGTTTTTTCCTTAACCTCTTTGAGAATGGCGTTGAACTCGGTGTCGACTATGGCGGCGAGTTTAACCTTGTCGGGGGTGTTGGGCTGATGGTCGACGAAGACCCAGTTTACGGCGAGGCGTCGGCTCTCACTGATTTTGTTCATCATGAGGTCGACGTTGGATTTCACTGGTAGGTATTGCTCAGTCTCCGTTGTTTGGAGGTGACGTGTGTAGGCATGGATAGCGGCCGTCATTATGGCATTGAGGACAATAAAGACGACGATTATGCCGAAACCGCCAATAAGTTTTTGTGCGATATTGAGGTTGGAGACGTACTCTCGGAAACTAAGTTTTTTCATGGAGAGGTGTTGGTTGAAGATTATAGATTTATTGCGGCGGTCATATCCGTCAGTTTTTGGCCGAACTGGATATTGGCGGCTTGGGCGTTAGATTTGCTAAGTTCGAAGCGCAGTCGGCTGTCGCGGACTACGAAGTTGATCATAGAGCCGTGGTTAGTGGCGCCTTCTTCTTCGGACATTATGAGTGTGTCTTTGCCTACTTTATCGAGTATTTTGGTGGCGTTGCGAGCGAAGCTAATGTTTTTGGAGACGTAGAGCACTTGGCAATCTGTGACTTCGTCGACGTTTTTGAATTGTTTCACGATAACGTCTTGGAAGCCGAATTTCTTGCCTTGCGACTGTGTGGTGAGCCACTGCGACAGGTCGCGGTCGCGTATAACACCAATGACGAAGTCGCCTTGTCGTGCTGCGTCGCTCCAACCGAGGTAACGGATGAAGCTCAGAGTGAGGAGTGCCTTGGGCTTAGCTAATTGGTCTTGCGCGGCAGCTTTTTGAGCTGGGGCGAAGAGAGTTAGCGCGAGGGCGATGGTGAAAAGTAGTCTCCTAATCATAACTCGTTATGTTTGTGCGTCGGGTCTAAGGCGTGAGAGTGGCAGAAGTAGGCGCCGTAGGCCTGAGGCGTGTGATTAATAGGTTGTTTTTCAGGGTCCTGGGGAGGGAAGGGCTTAATCGTTGAACAAAGGTAACTAAATGATTACGAAATTCAAACGATTGCAAACAAACTCTTAAAGGCTCATGGCGAGTTTTGCTGACTCTATATCGGCAGAGATTTGTTTTGTTAGGGCATGACGGTCGTCGAAGTGTACTTCGTTTCTGATTTTCTTGATGAAGAGGATCGTGGCTTTGTCGCCGTAGATATTGTCGGAGAAGTCGAGGAGGTGTGCTTCGACACGTCGGTCGGAGCCTCCGACAGTGGGTCGTGTGCCGACGTTGACGACTGCGGGGTGTGTGATGCCATTATCGAGTGATACTTGGCAGGCGTAGACGCCATCGGCGGGGATGAGTTTGAGGGCATCGTCGGGGACGATGTTGGCAGTGGGGAAGCCGATTTGTCGTCCTATGGCGTCGCCGTGGACGATATTGCCGGAGAGGGAGTAGGGCCGTCCGAGGAGGGAGTTGGCGAGAGGGATGTCGCCATTGGCGAGGGCGTTACGTACTTCGGAGGAGCTTATTTTGGCGCCATTGGGGAGGGAGAAGGCGGAGGCACGGAGAGTTTGTATGCCGACGGAGTCCGCGAGCGCGGGGTATTGGTCGGGTGGGATATCGTCGGAGCCGAACCTGTGGTTGTAGCCCATGAGCATGAATTTGGCTTTGAGACGGACAGAGAGGTAGAGGTTGAGGAAGTCTCTGGCAGAGAGGTCGGAGAAATCTCGAGTGAAGGGGATTATGACGAGTGAGTCGATGCCTGATTGTTCGAAGAGTTTGTCTCGTTCGGAGGGGGTAGTGAGGAGGCCGACACGGTCGTTTCCCTTGGATAGTACTATACGAGGATGCGGCTCGAAGGTTACAGCGACGGAGGTGAGGGAACGGGATTTAGCTTCTTTTACGAGTTGCTGGAGCAGGAATTGGTGGCCGAGGTGGAGACCGTCGAACACGCCGACGCATACGGCGGAGGGTCCGCCTGTATAGAGGTCGATATTATTGATTATGTTCATAACGTCGTTTTGAGACTATGGGCGTACAAATGTAGGGAAAATATGGGAGAGTTTTCTGGCGTGGAGGAGGTGGGGGATTGGAGGGATTCAATAGTTTTTGTGGGGAGTGTGGGGGTGTCAGTTGAGTTGGTCGAGATAGAAAGAGATCATACCGCCCTGCCCTCCTATGGAGACTTGCTCGTCGTACCAGGAGACGATTAGGAGTTTGAAATAGAGTGAGGCGTCGGCGGAGCGGATGCAGTAGGTGTGGAAGGAGGGGGTGTAGGTGGCGGGTGGAGCGGAGAAAGATATGGCGGATGCGAGGATGGGGTTGGCGGAAGTGAGGGTGGTCGTGGGTCCGGTGTTAGGGTCGAACCATGGGTGAGAGTCGAAGTCGAGGTTATTGGCGAGGAGGTATTTGTTCCAGTCGTTTTGTGAGATGGTGGTGGAGATGGTGGAGTCGTTGTCGGGGGTGAAGTGGAGGAACTCGACTTGAGAGGCGGAGGACCAGGTGTCGTAGTTGTCGTAGCCGAGGTCGGCGGCGCCGCCTTGTCCTATGCCGCTTGTGCCGCTATTGGTGCGGAGTCGGTATCCGCAGAAGGCGATATCCCAGTCGAGGGCAATCTCGGCGCTGTCGCGTTGCTCGCCTTCGGAGATATCGGAGCATGGTGCAGTGGCGTTGTAGGTGCGTCCGGTACGCAGGTTGATGTAGAGCCAGTCGTTGGTGACGCCTGTGGTGTAGCCGGTTATGCGTGGGAGGGTGTGTCCGGTGAAGGGCTGTGCGTCGTAGTTGACGCAGGAGGAGAGGAGTGGCAGGAGTGGCAGGAGGAGGAGTTTGTTCATTGTGCGTGGTGGTTGTGCGCTGAGCGGATTAATTGGTCTATGAGGATCTCGAGTTGCACGTGAGGGCGTGCGCCTGGGGTGGCGGGGACATTAAACATGGTGATGCCGGAGCCGAGGGTTTTGGGTGTGTAGTTGAACACGTTGTCGACGCCGGTGGAGAGTTTGAGGAAGTTGAAGAATGTTTGTGAGATAGAGATGTTGCAGAGGGCGTAGGAGGGGAGGTTGGTGCGGAAGTAGGCTTCGTGCGACTCGCCGTTTATGGTGAGGCGGTCTTGGATGTCGAAACGTTTTGGCCCCATGAAAGAGGCGGAGAGGGTGGCTGAGAGCTGGTAGCGCGGGAGGCGCAGGCGGTAGTCGAGAGAGGCGGTTGCGGCGTGGGGGGAGGTGGAGCTTACTTGCACGCCGTGGAGTTTGGAAATATTGACGAAGGAGTATGTGGTGTTGAGGGTGAAGGCGTTGAGGAAGTGGTATTTGAGTATGGCTTCGAGGCCGAGGAGAGATTGGTGAGAGAGGTTGGCATACTCGAAGTTGTATTGCATATCGTAGACACGCCATACTCCCTCTATTTTATTGCGGAAGAGGTTGGCATAGGCGTTGGCGGAGAGGAAGAGTGAGGGAGAGGACCATTCGGCGCTTAGGGAGAAGTAGTTGTTTTTTTCGGGTTGCAGATATTCGTTACCTTTAATCATGAACATGCCGAGGTTGTCCCAATTGAAGAATAGTTCCTTTATGGAGGGTGAGCGGTAGCCCATGGAGTAGTTGGCACGGAATGCCGAGTTGTCGGAGGGGGATAGTTTGGCGGCGACCTTGGGCATAGCCATGAGTCCGAAGGCACGGCTGAAGTTGGTGCGCACTCCGAGTGAGAGCATCCATAGGGGAGATATAGTCCATTCGTCTTGGAGGAAGTATTCCGTCTCGCGGAGGGAGCGTGACTGCATGGTGTGGCTGGCATCGCCATTGAAGCGGTCGGAGGTGAGGTTGTCGGAGGTGTGCTCGATGCCGAAGATCAGGGCGTGCGCTGGGAAGAAGTTGGAGGAGAGGGTGAGGCGTGGTTGGAGGATGCGGCTATCGTATACTTTCTGTCGGGTGTCGATGCGTTCGTGCCGTTTGAAGCGGTCGTAGAAGTCGGTGTGGAGGCTGAGGGATAGGCGGAGGTAGTCGTGGAGGGGGTAGTGGAGTTTGGCGCCGAGAGTGAGGTCGCGTGACTGGTTGAACGTCATATCCTGAATGAGGTCGTATGTGTTCATGAAGAAGAAGTTGGCGTAGAGCTCGGCGCTGAAGTCGCCTATATTGTCGAGGAAGAGTTTTTGCTGAGCTGAGACGTGCTCGGAGCCTTCGATGCCCGTTGGAGGTCGGTTGTTGTCGGCGATGACTGTCACGTCGGAAGCGAGGAGGGGGTTGGCTTGCGCGGTGTAGGTTTTAGTGTCGTGAGAGGATTGGTAGAGGTAGAAGGCGTCGGAGGAGCTATATAGGAGGTCGGTTTGGGAGGTGAGGTGGGGGCCTATTTTGGCGCCTGCGGAGAGCCAAGTCTGGAGGTTGGGTTGGTCGGCGTTCTTCTCGAACATGTAGAGGAAGTCGGATTTGGAGGCGTTGTGGTAGTTGCGTTGGTTGCGTGCTTGCCATCGGAGTCCGGCTTGAATGTCGAGCGGTCGTGATGATTTCTTGGTTATGAGGTTTATCACGGCGCCTGAGGCACGGCTGCCGTAGAGAGTGGAGCTGGCGCCTTTGACGACCTCAATACGGTCGATGGCATGGAGGTTGAAGCGTTCGTAGTCGAGGTTGCCGGCCATTTCGCCGGTCATACGTTCGCCGTCCATGAGGAATAGGACGTGCCTGGCGTCGAGGCCTTGCATGGATATCTCGTTGCCGAAGCCCACCTTCTGGATATTCAGGCCGGGGGTCTCTTGTTGGAGGGCTTGCTGGAGAGAGGCGTAACCGGCATCGACAAGTTGTTTGCCGGCTATGACTTGTGTGCTTACGGGACTAAGTTTTATGGGGCGCGGGGCTCGGCTGCCAGTCACGACGATATCGGAAAGGTTCATGACATCGGGGACCATGGTCAGGTGGAGCGGGGAGGTGGAGGTGGGGATGGACTGTCGGATGGTGAGGAAGCCGATGGAGGTTATGGTGACGGGGATGGAGTCGGGTGAGGGTGAGGGGAGGTGTATGGTTGCGATACCGTCATGGTTGGTTACGGAGAGTTGGTTGTGGAGGTGAGGGAGGGAGAATACGATGTTGGCGCCTATGATTGGTTGCAGAGAGCCCTGTTCGGAAAGGGCTATGGTGAGGTCATGCTGTTGCGCGAAGACGCATAAAGGCATGGCTACCAGGGACTTCAGGGCGATAGAGAGCCGGGATATAGGGGTCATCTGTGTTGGGCGTTGTCGTGAGCGCGAAGATACGGCATAAAAAGAGGGAAAACAGTTTTGCGGTGATAACGTATAAAATAAAAAGAGGAAATTTGGGGAGATTAGCGTAAAAAGTGCGACCTTTGGGTTTTGCATAGGCAACCCGCCCATTATCGATATCATGAGTAAATTCAACACTAACAGGATTGGCGTGCTCGTCTTGACGCCATGCATAGTGTGCATCATCGCACTATGCGCAGCGACGGTTTATTGTTTTTTTGCGTTGAAGTATGACTTACAAAAGGTTGAGTTCAGGCAGCTTATGACTTTGTCGGCGACGATCTCGCGGATGACGGAGCAGAAGAACCAGTCGGCGAAAGTGGCGTGCGAGACGTTGAGTGACGATTATGAGGAGTTTTATGCCGCTGTGGAGGCAGACGACACGTACACTATGGACGATGAGTTGGAGTGGACGCGTGTGGTAGCAGACGCTCAGGGGTATATATTTGTAGGGATGGATGGCGTTGTTCGTTGTTCGACATACCCGAAGGAGGTGACGGAGGGTATGGGAGACGCCGTGGTTCATGCGAAGGAGGTTGGCACTTATAGCGCATACGCGTTCACTGGTAACAGGATGTTGCTTTATACCGTCACGGTGGTGAAGAATACGGAGAAGATGCCGATAGGCGTGGCGTTTTTGGTCAGCAGTTCTCAGGAGTTGGGGAGCAAGACGAGCAGCAAGACGTTTGGGGCGAAGAACTATATATTCAGGGGGAGGGAGTGTGTGCTGTCGGCAGGCGAGGACACGGTGAAGATGAAGAACGTGTCGTTGTCGCAGGAGATATATGAGGCGTGCTATTCGGACTCTCGCAAGTGGGTGGGGAAGACGGACATGTTTGGTCAGGACAATTATGTGACGGCAATGCCTATGAAGGATTACAAAGGCGAGGTGATAGGTGCGTTGGTGTGCGTTGGGGACTCGTCGTTGACGGATGGCATTATGCGTAACGTGTATATGGCGTTGCCGATAATGCTGTTGGTGTTTGTGGTGTTGCTGATATTCATATATGTGAGGTTGAAGAGGCGAATGTTGCGTCCTATCAACCAGTTGATAGTTGACATCAACCAGATAGCGGAGGGTGATTTGACGCAGGAGGTGCATGTGGACAGGGCGTGTGACGAGATAGAGGTTGTGGCGTCGAGTGTGCACCGGATGGAGGATAAGATACGCGAGGTGATAGAGCCTATCAGGCGGACGAGTGAGGCGTTGGTTAATGCGGCGGGTCAGATGAAGAGTGCGTCGGACAATTTGTCGAACGCGGCTAACCGTCAGGCTGCGTCGCTGGAGGAGATATCGAGTTCGATGGAGGAGATGGGCGCGAACATTCAGCAGAATACGGATAACTCGGTGCACACGAACAAGCTGGCGGAGGAGATAGCGCAGGCTACGAAGCGTCTGGGCGAGGTGAGCAACATGAGTATGGAGGCTATACGTTCGATAGCGGACAGCATTAGTGACATCAATGACTTGGTGTCGCAGACGAATATCTTGGCTCTTAATGCGTCGGTTGAGGCGGCTCGTGCTGGTGAGCATGGCCAGGGTTTTGGTGTCGTGGCGAAGGAGGTGGGCCGTTTGGCGGAGCAGACTCATGACACGGCGAGCACTATCAACGCTACGGCATCGAACAGTATAGAGGGTGCTGAGGAGGCATATAACCACGTGAGTGAGCTGGCTCCGCGGATAGAGAAGATAAACAGTCTTGTGAAGGAGATTACCACGGCGAGCATAGAGCAGAACACGGGTGTGCAGCAGGTGAACGCGGCTATCATGGATTTGAACCGCATGACGCAGCAGAATGCGGCGGGAGCGGAGGAGATTGCGGCCAGCTCGGCGCAGATGCAGGAGATGGTCAGGAAGCTGAATGACGCTATTGGGGCGTTCAATATAGCGGATTAGAGATAATTGACGTATAGTAGCCGGCCGTCCTTCCGGGAGTGGAGGGGCGGCTGGTTGTTTTTTGTGGGTGTCGGTGGGGTGTCTGTGCGGGGTGGTGGGTGCAGTTCGTCAATGATTTTGACGGGTAAAAGCGCGACTCGTCAAACGAGCGTTGCGTTTCGTCAAAAGTAGGGGTATGGTTATAGGACATTTGGCGGCAGTGGTATAGTTTTGTGTCAGGAACAAGGAAGAAAGGTTCAGCTAACATCCACACGCGTGGCGCGGCAGCCTCCACCAGAGGAGGGGAGGCTGCCGGCGGAACGCCACCCGAGGTTCCATCGAGGCCGCCCCTCATCATGTTGAGGATCTCTCATCAAAGGAAGTAACTGGGAGGGTTAAGACCCTCAACGGCACAAGGAAAGGAAGCTCTACCGCAGTGAAGAGCACCGCTCGAAGGACCAAGTGTAGGAGGAGCAGGCGGACACACCCTGCGGCCTTAGTTAGATAAAAGGTGATAACAACGAAGAACGGGACAGGCGCTACCGATGGTGGCGTCTGTTTTTGTGTGTGTTGTGTGGGGGGGGAGACGCTGCGGGAGGGGGTCTCTACGTGGGTGGGTGCGGGCGGGGGGGGGCTCGTGAGGGTTAGGATGTATGGGAGACGCCGCAGGCGGACGTCTCTACTTGCGTTGGTTCCTTGTGTTTAGTCTGGAAGTATGTGGGGGGATGGGTTACATTACGCGGTCGCGTGGGGGAGAGTGTTAGAGGAGGGGGAGGAGGAGTTGAGCGAGAGCGTCTTTGGATTTGAGTCCTAAGGATTTTTGGAGTGGTTGTCCGTCTTTGAAGAATAGGATTGTCGGGATGGACATTATGGCGTAGTTGGTGGCGGTGGAGGGAGCTTGGTCGATGTCGACCCGGTAGAAGCGTGCTTGGGACTGGTAGTCGTTGGCGAGTGCTTCGAAGTGCGGTGCGAGGGCGCGGCATGGTCCGCACCATGTGGCGCTGAAGTCGACTACGGCGATGCCTGGGGTGTTGATGGCGGCTGCAAAGGAGTCGTCGGTTAGTTGTTGTGTCATATTGTGTTGTTTTTAAGGTTGTCGTTATTGGTGTGGAGGGGGTTTGTGGGTTATTGTGGGATTGGGGAGGCTGTTATGAACCGTGGTTTGTCGAGGTAGTCGTGGTGGAGTGTCGGGTTGAAGTGGAGGGAGTGGAGGAGGTTGAGTGTTTGTGTGGCGAGTGCTTCGTTTATTTCGAAGAAGAGTTGTCCGTGCGGTTTGAGGGTGCCGTGGAGGGCGAGTGTTGCTATTTGGCGGTAGAAGATGAGGGGGTCGGAGTCGGGGACGAAGAGTGCGAGGTGAGGTTCGTAGTTGAGTACGTTTGGGGCGATGGATGGTTGTTCGGAGAGCATGACGTAGGGTGGGTTGCTGATTATGGCGTCGAAGGTGGGGAGGTTGTCGGGGGTGGCGGAGAGTATGTCGAGTTGTCGGAGTGTTACTGGTGGGGATTGTGTGTTGGTGCGAGCGAGGTTGAGAGCGTCGGTTGATATGTCGACGGCGAGTATGGAGGGGGAGTTGAGGAGGGAGGAGAGGGCTTGCGGTATGCATCCGGAGCCTGTCCCGACGTCGAGGATGCGGAGGTTTGGGCGGTTGTCGGCCCATTGTGTGAGGAGGGATACGAGTTGTTCGGTCTCGGGGCGGGGGATGAGCGCGGCGGGGGAGGTGTTGATGTTTATGCCGCAGAAGTCGGTGTGTCCGGTGACGTATTGTAGTGGTTCGTGATGGGCGAGTCGTTGGGCGAGGGAGATGAGGTTGCTGGAGGTGTCTTGGGGGAGTGTGTCTTGCTGGTGGAGAGCGAGGTCGGTGAGTGTCCAGTGGAGGGTGTCGCATATCAGGGCACGTGTTGCGGCCTCGGCCTCGTTGTTGAGGGCGGGTTGGAGGAGGGAGCGTATGTGTCGTTGGAGTGCGAGGACGGAGAAGTTGGGCATGTGTTTGGATTTGCGTATTTTTACGGTAAATACATAAATCGATGGCAAATATACGGAGTATGTCGGAGCTCTCCAATGATGAGAGGTATATGGCTCGTTGCATACAGTTGGCGTTGAATGGTGAGGGTGGGACATATCCGAATCCTCTGGTTGGCGCGGTTGTGGTGTGTGACGGTGTGATTATTGGTGAGGGTTGGCATCGGCGTGCCGGGGAGGCTCATGCGGAGGTTAACGCTATTAATTCGGTTTGTGACAGGGGGTTGCTGGGGCGGTCGACGATATATGTCAGTTTGGAGCCGTGCGCTCATCAGGGTCGGACTCCGCCGTGTGCGGATTTGATTGTCCGGATGGGTTTGCGGAGGGTGGTTGTTGGTTGCCGGGACACGTTTGCGAAGGTGGACGGGCGGGGTATAGCGAAGTTGCGTGCGGCGGGTATTGAGGTGACGGAGGGGGTGTTGGAGGAGGAGTGTCGGTGGTTGAACAGGCGTTTTTTCACGGTTCAGGAGAAGGGTCGTCCGTATGTGATATTGAAGTGGGCGGAGACGGGTGACGGGTATATTGGTGATGTGCGCGGGGGTCGTGCTGTGCCGTTGTTGGTGTCGGGGTGGGAGGCGTTGGTCCGTGAGCATAGGCGGAGGTGTACGGAGGATGGTATTTTGGTGGGCGGGGGTACGGTGCGGTCGGATGATCCGGTGTTGACGCCGCGGTGGGTTGAGGGGCCTCGTCCGAGGCGTTTTGTGTTGACGAGGTCGGGTGAGATTGGCGGGGGTGCGCGTGTGGTGAGTGATGGTGGTGGTTGCGTGGTGATTAACGGGGTGAGGGATGGTGAGGAGGGGGCGGTGAGGTATGTCAGGAGGGAGTTGGAGGGTGGTGGTATGGCACGTGCGGCGTTGGGGGTGGTGGGTGGTGAGGGTGTGACGTCGTTGATTGTGGAGGGTGGTTCCCGGGTGTTGTGTGCGTTTATAGAGGAGGGTTTGTGGGATGAGGCGTATGTGTATGTGAGTGATGGGGTGTTGGGTCGTGAGGGGGTGCGCGCGCCTCGGTTGGAGGGAGAGTTGATTGGGGTGGAGAGGGTTGGTGGGTGTGTGTTGAGGAGGTTCAGGAGGGGGGGGGAGT
>CAVFBA010000007.1:0-118636 GCA_963620665.1 bacterium | reverse complement strand
GGCGGACGTCTCTACAGGGGGACCTCCCGGGGTGGGTTAAGATGTATGTGAGGGGATGTGGGCGGCGGGTTTACGCAACTGTGGGTTGCGGCGGTGGGGGATAAAGGAAAAGAGGCCTGCGCATGGAGCGCAGGCCTCATAGGGAATACTGATGAGAGTGGGGGTTATTTGCCGATCTCGTTGGCTATGGCCATTTTCTTGTTGAGCTGCTCGAGTTCTTCGCGGGCTCTGGCAATTTTGGCGTTGAACTCACTGACAATCTTGTCGGAGGTTTTAGACTTGGCGAAGAAGAGGATGTTGTTCTCGAGGGTCTCGATGGTTTGCTCGGCCTGTCGGACTTGTGTTTGCATGCGTTGGCGTTCCTTGCGGAGGCGGTCGCCGCCCTCGGCAGCCATGGCTTGGAGTTTGCCGCGATATTGCTCGAGTTCGGCTTCGGCACGGTCGATGTGCAAAGCGTCGTATTGCTTGCCGATAAGCTGTGCGAACTCCTTGTTGACGGCGCCCTTGTCGCTTGATGGTACAAGTCCGATGGCGTTCCAGCGTGCCACGATGTCCTTGAGGTCCTCGAGATGTTGCTCTTCGGACTCGGGGGCCTGGTATGCCTTAAGTTCCTCGATGATGGCTTGCTTCTTGGTGAGGTTCTCGGACTGCTGCGTTAGTTCGCCTTGATGTTGGCTTTGCTTATTGTCGAAGAAGGTGTCGCAGGCCTTGCGGAATCTCTTCCAGATGGCGTCGGAATGGCGGTGTGATACGGGTCCTACCTCTTTCCATTCTTTTTGGAGGGCAATGAGGAAGTCGGAAGTCTGTCGCCAGTCGGTGCTGTTCATTACGGCTTCGGCCTTCTCGCAGAGAGCTTCCTTGAGGTGGAGGTTGTTCTCGTATCGCTCGGCGAGTTCCTTATGGAGGGCGCGGCTCATGTCGAACATCTTGTCGATGCTTTGGCGGAAACGCTTGTATATCTCGTCGTTAACGCTCTTTGGGGCGAAACCTATGGAGCGCCATTTCTCGGTGAAGTCTTTAGCCTTCTTGGCGAGGCCCTCGACATCCTTTTGGCTCATCTCGGTGGCGAGCAGGGCCTCAACCTCTTCGCAGATGGCGAGTTTGAGTTTGTAGTTTTCCTTCTCTTGCTCGCGAGCCTCGTCGTTGGACTTATGGAAGTTGTCGGTTATTATCTTGCCAGCTGCTTTGAAACGTTCCCAGATGGCGTCGCTTTCGGCACGTGGGACGGGGCCAATGGCTTTCCATGCGTCGCGCAGCTTCTGGTATTGGTTGAAGGCGTTGCGGGTTGTGTCGACGTTGGTCAGTGCCTCGGCTTGCTCGCATAGGGAGACTTTCTGCGCGAGGTTGCGGCGCATGTCGAGGTTACGCAGTTCGCGGTCGATATTGAGCTTACTGAAGTAGTCTTCGGTTAGGCTGTGGAACAACTTATTGAGTTGTTTGCGGTTGGAGGGGATGTGTCCGATGGCTTTCCACTTGGCTATGATTTCCTTGACCGTGTTGAGCAGCTTAGAGGGGTTGGTGGTCTGTGTGTCGGTGACCACTTGCTTCATTTGCTCGAGTAGTGCGCTCTTGGCGTTGGCGTTTTGCTCCATCTGCTTACGCGCCTCGGCTTTTTCTGCCTCGACTGCGGCATCGTATTGTGCGAGCATATCGCGCATGGCTTGCTCCTCGGGGGATACCTCGCGTTGTGCGGGGGTGTCGGCCACAGGCTCGGCTGGGGTGTCGGTTGTCTCGGCTACGGTCTCCTCTGTTGATGCCTCGGTTTGAGGTTCCTCGGCTTGTGGCTCGGTGGGAGCGTCTTGCGGGAAACGTTTCTCGACTTGGGCGCGGATATTGTCGACGGCGGCACGCACGCGGCGTACGGGAGTTATTTGGGCGACCTCCTTGAGGTAGTTGAGCAACTCGGTGTCGGACATAGCGTCCAACTCGTCGGGGGTCTTACCGACAAAGGTGTCGGACTCTGGCTCGGCCTCGGTTGTTGTCTCGGCGTCGGGTTCATCGTCGGCCGTGGGCTGCACGTTGACCTGCTCCTCGGCCTCGGGTTCTTGCGCCTCGGGTTCTTGTTGAGGTTCGGGGTCGGGCTGTTGAGCGTCAGCTTGAGGAGTGTCGGGCGTTGCTTCGGTGTTGGAAGCTACAGAGTCTACATTCTGAGCCTCGATTGGCGTAGGCTCGGTTACTGGTTGCTGTTCGTTTTCCTGCAATGAGGTTTGGTTCTCTTCCATAGTTTGAGAAGGTTTCTGGGAGCTGATGGCACAGTTCCTTGGGCTTGAAACATTTCTGGCGATGCCGTTAGATGTTGTTTTAGGGGCATAGTCAGAGGGTCGAAAGATGGCATGTGGTTCATTGTCGGCGCAAGGCAAGGTCGAGCTGAACCGTTTTAATTTGTCAAAGATAGATAATATTCTTTGTTCCGAGCGTCATAATAGTCGGAAAAAGAGAATTTTAGAGGTTATTGGTGTCAACCACCGAGATACGGTCGGCCAAAGCACGTGCTTGTTCCTTGAGAGCGAGTGGAGAATCGGACATTTTGCCCCACTTGAGGACAACGCCCATGCGACGTCCGGGCTTAGCTGTGGGCTTGCCGAAGATGCGCACATCGGCATCGGGATCCTTGAGGACATCCTCAACGCCTGTGTAGTCGGGATTGTCGAAAGTGGCGTTAGGGACCAACACAACAGCGGACGCGGCTGGGCGCAAGAGGGTAATCTCGGTTATGGGCAGATGGAGCACGGCGCGGGCGTGAAGCTCGAACTCGGAGAGGTTGGTGGAGTGAGCCAGAGTGACCATGCCGGTGTCGTGTGGGCGAGGGGACAATTCGGAGAAGACCACGCCGTCGGGGCATACGAAGAACTCCACGCCGAAGATGCCTGCGCCGCCGAGTGCGTCGGTAACCTTCTTTGCCATTTCTTGAGCCTGGGCGAGGAACTCGGGTTTCATCTGGGCTGGAATCCAGCTCTCGTGGTAGTCGCCATTGACCTGGTGGTGGCTGATGGGAGGGCAGAAGAGCGTAGGGCCGTTGAACTGCTTGACGGTGAGCAAGGTGATCTCGTAGTCGAACTTGACAAAACCCTCGACTATGACCTCTTTAGAGTCGCCGCGGCCGCTTTGCGCGGCTACCCAGGCATCGTGTATTTGGTTGGCCGACTTGATGTAGGACTGTCCTTTGCCTGAGGACGACATTAGGGGTTTGACGACGCATGGGATACCTATCGCGTCGACTGCCTGTCGGAGTTCGTCTTCGGAAGCCGCGTATTGGTACTTGGCGGTGCGCAGGCATAGGTCGCGTGCTGCGAGGTCACGTATAGCCCTGCGGTTCATCGTGACGTTAGCGGCCTTGGCAGAGGGGACGACCTGTATGCCTTGCTGCTCGTAGGCTATGAGACGTTCGGTGCGAATGGCCTCGATTTCTGGTACGATGATGTCAGGTTTGTGCTTAGCCACGATAGCATCGAGTTCGTCGCCATGGAGCATGCTGGAGAGCACTTCGCACTCGTCGGCCACTTGCATGGCTGGGGCGTTGGCGTAGGCGTCGACTGCTATGACGTGGCAGCCGAGTCGTTTCACTGCTATGACAAACTCCTTGCCGAGTTCGCCTGAGCCGAGCAACATTATTTTCTTGATCATATCGTCTGGTTTAAAGGTTTCACTAAGTTAGTCATTTGGTGTAGACGGCTCTAATGGTGAGCCCGAGAGAGGGGGTGCAAGTGTGGAGGGGCATCTTGTTGGCGTCGGCAGTCATGCCACTGCGGAAATACATGTCCGTGACCTTGCCCAGGCCTGACGTACCCTCGGCGCGCTCGGCAGTCCAGAAGTAGCCAATCTCGGAGAGGTCGTACACCTCGTTGCGGAGCATAAAACCGCCGGCTGGCAGGAATATGCTGTTCTCGTTGTCGCCTATAATCTGATAGCCATAGATGTCGCCGGACTTCACCCATTTCCATTCGCATTTGGTGAACAGTTCCTTCACCTCGTCGGACGTGGGCAATCGCCAGCCGTCGCCATATTTGCGTGTGGCGGCGTCGTATTTGGAGCCTGCTATGTCGGTTGTGGACAGGCCAGGGCCTACGTAGGTTTCGTCGTCGTAGTAGTCCTTCTGACTCAGCTCGCCCCATGAATAGTATGCGCCGGGGACGCTCTTGGACCATGAGCCGAGGTTCTTATCGGCCCACTTTACGGAGAGGTCGAGATCGACAGCCACGGGGATGTAGTCTTTGGTGGTGAAAGTGCATACCAGTTGTGAGACTACTTTGAAGCCGCGGACTATGACGTATGCCCGGAAATAGTACTTTGTCTTGAGTTCGAGGCCTGAGACAGCTGTGGCGTAGTGGTTGCCTTCGTGCAAGTCGTCGGTCGAGGCGTATGTGGAGAGGGTGGAGAAGTCTGGCACTGTGGACAGTTGTATGCCGTACTCGTCGGCAGAGAGGGTGTCGGAGGGGAGGGAGAAGTAGCAATCGGAGAGGGTGACCTTGTCGTAATCGAGGTTGTACTCTTCGGTTGTTATGGAGCGTACGCCGTTGAGTGCGTTGGCGGTGAGGGATATGGTGTTAGACTTGAATTTGTCTGTCGCCACATCGTCCGCCTTGACCCCGTACTTATAGCCTGTGGGGGAGAGGGGGTTGTCGGTATCGGCATCGTAGAAGTCGGATTCGATGTTCATGAACGCCATGACATAGTATCGCCGTGATGGGGAGAGAGAGCCGAAGTTGGCGGTGAATTTCCAATCGTTGAGGGAGATGACTTGTGCGGGGAGGGTCTTGTCGTATGTGGCGCTGTCGGTGGGTGTGGTGGGGGATTTTAAGACCTCGTCGGAGCATCGGAAATGCAGGGACGCTGTTGTGGCGTAGTCGTCGACGTACATGCCGGAGAGGGTGGCGAGGATGTCGGCGTCGAACAGGCCTATACGTGTTGGGGGGTCGGTGAGTGTAATTGTGAGGTTTTGGGTCATGAAGGTCTTGACCACGCCGTAGAGTGTCTCGCCGTCCTTTTGGGTCACGTAGGCACGGAAATAGAACTTGGTGTAGGGTATTAGTCCTTGTATGCGTGTGGTAATTGAGTTGTCGTCGGAGATGTCGTAGAGGGGTATGTCTTTCACGCAGTTGGTGCCTGTGGGGTAGTCCTTGGCGTCTTGGCGTGTTGGGTTGGCGATGTTGCGTGATATGAGGAATCCGTATTCCTTGGCGTCGTCGGTATTGACAAAGCCTTTGAGTTTGGCGCCTATTGCCGATACTATTGTGGCGGAGGCTGTCACGGCGGTGTAGGTGAGGTCGTTCTTGGCTGTGTCGCCCTCGACCGAGGTGGTGTTATCAGGCATTGGTTCGCCCTTCCACCCACAGGATGTGAAGCAGAGCAGCATCAGCATGAGAGGTATTACCAAGGCATTAGGCATGGAGCAAATGTAGTTAAAAAAGGGATAAATGGGCACGCTAAATTTGCCTATCTTTGCATAGACCTTCAATGTCCTGCAAATGAAACCCCTACTTGTTATACTCTCCCTCGCACTTACAGCATCTCTGACACGATGCTCGGATCCTAAACCATGTATTCATATTATCGGAGGCACAACAGTATGCCCCAGTGACGCCAATACGACCCAGGCCTGCGGGTGGGGGCAGATATTGACACAGATTGTGCCGAGCGACGTGACGTGCGTGAACCACGCCAAAATGTGGGCCACGGCGCAATCATTCTACGAAGACGGCTCGTGGCAACAGGCTAAGCAGCAGCTTCGTCCGGGGGACTTCCTGCTTATACAATTCGCGCATGATGACGAGAAAAACGCATCGCCCGACAACAGGGGGGATAGCCCATGGACTACATTCCGAGAAGGCTTGATACGCTACGTAGATGAGGCGCGGCAAGTCGGCACGACACCGATACTTGTGCAGCCGATAGTGCGGCGAATATTTGAGGGTAACTCGATATCGGCACGTGGGGCGCATAACTTCTCACGGTGCTCGGGTGATGAATCACTGAACGTGACCAGCGTGATACGCCACATAGCGGACAGTCTTAACGTAGCAGTCATTGACTTGTGCACTATGAGCAAGAACATCACTGAGGCGTATGGCATCGGCGACTCTAAGGAGCAGCTCTTTGTGGCATCGGACAACACTAACACATCGGCCAAGGGGGCGGCATTGTTTGCCATAGCCGTGGCGGAAGTGCTTGACACGATGAATATTTGGGGGTCGCACCTTGACACGCCGCCGGTGGTAGCCTCGGAGCAGGAGATTAATATGGGCGACGTGTTTATAGGCGACACGGCGTGGCAAGTGGTGGATATAGTTGACATTGAGGGGCTGTCGACACGCCTTGTGCTGAACCATCCGAAACATATCACGATACTTGCACCGTCGGGGTTCAAGATATCCCGCTCGCCAGGCAGCACGCCTAAAGACTCGCTACAATTCTTCTGCAACACGCCGGCGCAGATTGTGGTGTGCTACGCCCCGAGCGCGACGACCCCGAGCGCGGGGAACCTCAAGATAACCACACCATCGGGCTCAGCCTATATCAAGCTTGGCGGCAAAGGCGTGTATCCGCAGAGAAAAGAGCAGATTACGGTGAACTGGCAGGACGTCAATGCGCCACTTGACAACAACACGTTCTCGCTACGCCTCTCGTCGATCAGGGGTCTTGAGCTGACGGCCAAGGGAGTGATGCCGATAGGGGGGATATGGTCGACCGACCCGACTTATGGCGAATATGTGCAGTTGAAGCTCATCAACAAGGAGAAGTACTTGCGTGTGACCAACATATCGCTGACGACGACATCCAGTCAACAGTACTCGATAAAATGCGCCTTGGGTTATGACTTCTTCCGCAATCTCACCGTGGGTCAGCGAGACGCTAATCTTGAGTCGACATCTAACGCGCCTCGCACGGACTCATTCAACACGTCGATACACCTTGCCCCGGGTCAGGCTATGCTTATCAGGCTATACCTTGCATCGTCGGCCACATCGCTGGCATTGCCATTTCATATCTCGAACGTATCGATTACGGCCGACACCTTTGAGTAAGAAGAAAGGCGCAAAGACAATAGTGCTTACGCCTTTGGGATATTGCGGGTAGAACCTACTCTTCTTTCTTCTTCTTTTTCTTCCTCTCCTCGCCTCTGAGGCTCTTGTTTCTGAACTGGAGTGGGGACAGGCCTGTGTGCTTCTTCATGAACGTGCCGAAGAAGGACTGGTTTGGGAACCCGAGTTCCTCTGCCACGTCGCGTATGCTCTTTGCGTCGTTGCGCAGTTCGTTGATAGCGTCGGCCAGGACAGTTTTGTTTATGACTTGTATGGCTGTCATGCCGCTCTTACGTCGGCATACAGTGGAGAGGTATTTGGGAGATATTTGGAGTTTCTCGGCGTACTCGTCGACACGTCGTCCACGTGGCTTTGTGGCATCGAGCAGGGTTAGGAAGTTGCGGAAGAGGGTATCGGCGGAGGTGTAGCCACCGAACATATCGTCGGCGTCGGGGGATATGGCGCCTACCATCTCGTTGAAGGCGGAGTCGACCAGTGCAGAAATTATCTTCTCGTTGAGCTCATTATCGGCCTCCATGAACTTACGCTTCAGCAGGCCGACATAGCCGTACATATTCTCTATGGCGGCATGAGTGGCATGGAGGTGTGGGCTTACGCTGAGGTGGAGTAGCACGTCGGCCCTATTGGAGAAAGAGGCGGAGGTCTCGGTGGCGCAATCGACCGAGAAACATAGTCCGCATACGTCGGCCAGGACGCTCGCATTGAACTTGTCGAGGACGAAGTTGGGGGAGACGACAAACATGTCGTTTGGTTGGAGGACATATTCCACACTGTTGACGGTCATCTCGACCCGTCCTGAGCGTATGAACATGATAACGAACATGCACAATTTATATGGGTGTTTGATGGGCGAAAATGCGGCAACATTGTCGATGATGCCTATCTTGTCGCCATAATACGAACCGTCTATGAGGCTCTGTATCCCTTTAACTGTGCAATCTTCCATGTCTATCGTTGTATGAAATATTCTTAAATAATTACGCGAAGTAAAACATTTTATATGACATTCCATCATACGTAACATTACGATTGGTCTTGGAGGGGAGGTGGGGGAATGCGTATATTTGCGATGTTGGTATAATAAACTCATCAATAGTAGACATTATGAAAGTTTGGCAGATAGTTCCTTTTGTAGTCGTGGGGTTACTCACGTCGTGCGGCTCATCGGTGAATACGCCTGATATCAGGGGGCAATGGGTGATAGCGCGTGACCGGTCGGGGAGCATTGTAGCCCCGGATGAGACGCCGTATATTATGTTTGGCGACTCGGGCGAGTTTAGTGGCAATAACTCGGTGAACTTGTTCTTTGGGCAATACAAGTTGGACGGGGGCAGGTTGACGTTCAGCAATATAGGTGTCACGCAACGGCTTGGGCAGTCGGTAGACACGGAGGTCAGCATCAATGAGGCACTCGACGAGACACGTGGCGTGGCTGGGGATGGTGACACGCTAATACTTATTGACAGAATGGGGCGGGAGGTGTTGACGCTGGTAAGACAGGGGGAGGTGAGTATCGTGGGGGATTGGTATATTGTGGAGGTGAGGGGTATGGGGACATCGTCGGCGCCTGATAGCACGACCATCACGTTTGGGGAGGATAGTAGGCTTGTGGCGAATACGGGTACTAATTTGCTGCATGGGAGGTATAGCGTGAGGGGGGACACGGTTGAGGTTGGAGACCTGACGTCGACGCGTATGGCGGCGGGTGGCAATAGGGAGTTGGAGCAGGGGGTTATAGAGACGCTTGGGGTGTCGCCGTTGATTATCAGGGTTAATGGCGGAGAGGTGGAGTTGGTGGATGGCGCGGGGAGTGTGGTTATGAGGTTGAGGAGGTGAGAGGGGAGGCGGGGTTATTTGTGGCGGAATGAGGTGAAGTAGAAGCGGAGGTTTTGGTTGTTATTGTCGCCGATCCAGGTTGTTGAGGGGTTGTAGATGAGTGTGGCTTGGTGTCGTGGGAATATGTTGTCGCCGTGCGCGCTTTTCATGTCGGGGTTGGTGGTGTCGAGGAGGATGAAGCGTTTATCTTTTGAGGTGCCATTGGAGAGGATTGTTACGGTGCGGAGCGCGGAGCAGTTGGCGAAGACGTCTTGGGCGAGTGTTTGTCGGTTGGCGTGGAGGGTGACGGAGGTTAGTGATGTGCAGTTGGTGAAGGCGCTTCGTCGTATTATTTGGATGCTGGCGGGGATGGTTATGGAGGTGAGGGAGGTGCAGTTGAAGAAGGCGTTGTCGTAGATGGTCTTGAGGTTGTCGGGGAGGGAGAGCGCGGTGAGGGCGTAGCAGTTTCGGAACGCATGCTCGCCGATGGATTGGAGGTCTCGGGGGAGAGATATGGAGGTTAGGGAGGTGCAGTTGTGGAAGGCGTAGTCGGCGATGGTGGTTATATTTTGTGGGAGAGAGATGGAGGTCAGGGAGGTGCAGTAGGCGAAGGCGTTGTAGCCGATGTAGGTGAGTGAGGGAGGGAGTTTGATGGATTGGAGGGAGGAGCAGTAGGCGAAGGTGCTGCTGTTGATGGAAGTGAGTTTGTCGGGGAGAGTAATGTTTTTTAGGGCGTAGCAGAAGGAGAAGGCGTCGCGTCCGATGGAGGTGACGTTATTGGGGATGTTGACTGTTTGGAGTGCGGAGCAGTGGGAGAAGGCTTTAGCGGGGAGGGAGGTAAGTGTTTGTGGGAGAGTGATGGATGTGAGTGCGGAGAAGAAGCTGAAGGCTTGGTCGGGGATAGAGGTTAGGGCGCAATCGGGGTTGAAGTGTATGGATTGTGTTGTGGAGGATAGTTTACGTATGGCTTTCCAGTCGGGGTTTGGTGATGCTATGGTGAGTGTGGCGTTGGATTTATTAAAGGAGAAGCCGTTGCCCGGGATAGGTTTTGGGGCATTGGCGAGGATGGGCAGGAGTGCGAGGAGAGTTGCGAGGATGTGACGGAGGGGCATGGGCAGAGAGTTGTATTTCAGTGGTTGTGGAATTTTAGGCAAAGATAGGGAAAAATCGAAAAAAAAGTATGTGTGTGGCGGTGAGGGTTTGAGTGGGGACTGTTCGGTTGGCAGGGAGGGTCTAGGGAGGGGGTTTTGCACGATTTGTGCATGTTGGTTGCACGATTTGTGTATGGGGTGGAAATCGTTATATTATGGGGTGGAAATGTTATTGGAGGAGGTGAGGAGAATTTGTGTCAGATTTGTGTCAGTATTGTTTCAGTATAATTGTGCAGTAGTATCAGTATATTGTCACTATATTATCAGTATGTGGAGCATTTGGGGGGCATGTAGGGTGCATATAGTAGGGTTTTGAGGGGGGATTAGGGTATGATTTTGAATCTTAGGCGGAGGATTTGTCGTTGTGGGTCGTAGTCGTGTGAGAGGAATTTGACGTGCCCGATTTCGGAACTGTTCGCCACGTGTTGCCCTATGCAAAGGCATCGGTCGTAGTTGCCGATAGACACGACTCGTAGAGTTTGTGAGGCGTCGTCGGGGAGTCGGTTGAGGTCGAACTCGGTTGCGGCTTGTTGTTGGGATATATAGGAGAAGGTCACGTCGAGGTGTTGGTCGATAACGTCGTTGACAAGTTGCTCGACCTGGGCGAGTTGGTCGGGAGAGGGAGGTAGGGGCATGGCGTAGTCGAGTTTTGATTTCTTGCGCTCGATATGTGCTTCGACGGAGCGTCCGCAATGGAAGATGTTGTCCATTGTGCGGTTTATGATGTGCTCGGCAGTATGGGCAGGCGGGAATTCGTCCTTGTGGTGTGGGTTAAGTTGTGGGGTGTCAGTCTGTTGCATTGTCGTTTTTGTCGGTATTTTGGAGGGTGGCGTTGTATTTGGAAGGTAGGACACCGAACTCTTCTTTGAAGTATTTGGAGAAGTATTTGGGGTTGTTGAAGCCGATTGCGTAGGCGACGTCGGATACGTTTTGTTGGGGGTCGCGTAGCATTTGCGCGGCACGTTTGACGCGAATGACACGGATGAATTCTATTGGGGGTCGGCCGGTGATAGATACGAGCTTTTTGTAGAGGTGGACTCGGCTCATGCCGAGGTGGCGGCTTAGGTCTTCGACGGAGAGGTTGGGGCTGGATATGTTGTCCTCGACGTAGGATATGGCTTTCTGTATGAGTTGCTCGTCGAGTGGTGTTATGGTGATCTCGCTGGGTTCGGGGTCTATTTGGTTCTTGAACATCTCATGACGTTTCTGGCCTAACTCGATGAGTTTCTTAATCTTTAGTCGTAGGATTTGGGGGTTGAAGGGTTTAGTGAGGTAGTCGTCGGCGCCGTTGGCGAGCCCTTCGATGTTGTGTTCTTCGGCGGTTTTGGCGGTGAGCATGATGAAGGGGATATGGCTGATGCGGATATCGTTTTTGACCTTGGCGCAGAGTTGGTTACCGTCCATGATGGGCATCATGACGTCGGAGATGATAAGGTTTGGCACATCGGCGACGATTTTGGAGTAGGCTTCGGAGCCGTTGTGGGCCTCGATGATATCATATTCGGACTTGAGGGTATCACGGAGGAGGGTAAGGAAGTCGTCGTTGTCGTCGACTATGGCAATCTTGAGGCGTGAGGACTCGGGGATGGGTTCGGAGTCGTCGGAGTCGGAGGTATCGTTGGAGTCGGAGGGCAGGCCGAGTGAGGTGGGGATTTCGATGGTAAATATGGAGCCACCGGTGGGGTTGTCGTCGACACGTATGTCGCCATTGTGCATAGTGACGAACTCTTTGACGAGGTGCAGGCCTATACCGCTGCCGGCGAGTGAGGCGTCGGACTGAGGTACTTGGTAGAATCGCTCGAAGACGTGTGCTTTATGTTCGTCGGGTATGCCGATGCCGGTGTCGGCGACTGAGATTATAGCTTTCTGATGGTCAGCGGAGAGTGACACGGAGAGGGTTACGGTGCCTCCTGGGGGTGTGAACTTATAGGCGTTGGAGAGGAGATTATTGACGACCTTAGACATCTTATCCTTGTCGAACTTCATGTAGATATTGGGTTCGGAGGCGTTGAGGGAGAAGTGTATATCTTTGGCGGATAGTTTGACGAAGGTGTCGGACAGTTCGGAGGCGAATCCGACCATGTCGCCCTCAGAGAGGTTGAGTGTCATGCTCCCTTTGTCGGCTTTACGGAAGTCGAGGAGTTGGTTGACCATACCAAGGAGCTTCTGTGCGTTGCGGTGTATGAGTTCTATTTGGGGGCGTTTGTCGTCGGAGGGTGGCATTTGGTCGAGGATATTCTCGAGGGGGGAGATTATAAGGCTGAGGGGTGTGCGTAGCTCGTGGGATATATTGGTGAAGAAACGCAGCTTCATGTCGTCGAGTTGCTTCTGTTTTTCGACCTCGCTCACCATTTGCCGCATTTGGTATTTGGCCTTATCGCGGTCTCGTATCCATTTGATGGAGAAGAATATTGCGGCAATGATGGCGATGGCATATATGATGTAGGCCCAGATGGTGCGCCACCAGGGTGGGAGTATGGATATGGAGAGAGTGGCATCTTCGATTGAGGGCAGGCCGTCGCAGTTGGCGGCACGCACTATGAGGGTGTAGTGACCTGGGGCGAGGTTGGTGTAGGTGGCGTAGTTGTCGCGGGTGGTAATCCAGTTGTTGTTGAAGCCCTTGAGCATGTAGGTGTAGGTGACCTTCTCGGGGAGGACGTTGCTGAGGGTGGAGAAGGAGATGGTGAACATGTTGACATTGTAGGGCATCTCTATGGCGTCGGTGAAGGGTAGGGCCTGGGGGATGGAGAAGTCGGTGGTGGAATGTGAGGCGATAGGGGCCGGTTTGCCGAAAGTACTGATGGAGGTGAAGTGTACGAAGGGGCGTTCTTTGTTGTAGCTTATGTCGGTAGGGTTGAATATATTGACGCCGTTGGCACCGCCTACGATGATAGAGCCGTCGGAGGTGCACGCTATGGCTCGCTCGTTAACTGAGTTGCCGAAGAAGCCGTCTTGGTCATTATAGCTGTATAGGTTGGTGCTGAGAGTGCTGTTACGCTCGTCCTTCATGACGTCGATGCTGGTCATGCCGCTTGCCGTTGCGACCCATAGGGCACGGTTCTTGTCTTCGGTCACGGCGAGGGTGGCGTCGGAGGGTAGTCCGTCTTGTTGACCTATGTGGGTGATGAGTTTGAGTGTTTTGCCGTCGAAGGCGTTGAGACCGTCGTTGCCGCATACCCAGAGTATGTCGCGTGAGTCGTAGTATAGGTCGGTGACGGCGCCATTAGGTAGTAGGGAGGTGTCGATGGTGGTTATCTCGTAGTCCTTGCGTGTGTCGACGACACATAGGCCGTTGGCGGTGCCTATTGCCATACGTCCGTCGTGTAGGGAGACTATTTTGCGTACGAAGTTGTTGGGCAGGCCGTTGGATTGGTATAGCTGTTTCCAAGTGTTGGACTTGATGTCGAGTATGGCGAGTCCTTTAGCGAGGGCACCTACCCATAGGTGGTCGTCCTCTTGGCATACGGCCCATACGTTGTCGGCGGAGGCTGCGTCGGCTATACCTGGGGCGTTGTGGTAGCGTGTGAAATGGTTGTTGCCGTCGTAGTGGCATAGTCCGCCGAGGAAGGTGCCTATCCATAGACCGCCTTTATCGTCGGGGCATAGTGATACTACGATGTCGCTCGATAGGGAGTTGGCGTTATTGGAGGTGCGGAATAGGCATTTCTTGCCGTCCTTGTCGATGCGTAGTAGGCCGTTCTCGTTAGTGCCGTAGTATATGGAGCCTTTACCGTCTTCGGCTATGGTGTTGACTTGCGCTACGAAGTTGGGGTCGATGTCGTCTATTTGGAGGTTGTCTATGCTGAACTTGAACATAGGTTCGGCGAAGTAGGAGACTCCCATGCTGACATCCCCTACCCATACGCATCCCTGATTGTCGGCGTATATACAGCTTATGCCGTTAGATACGAGGGAGCGTCCGCTACTCTTCTGGCTACGTACCTCAATGACCTTGGCTTTCCTTCGGTCGATAACATTGATGCCACCATGGTCGCTCGCCACCCATATACGTCCGTCGGTATCCTCGACTACGCCACTTATCACGTAGCCAGGCGACTTATAGGGTTCGGGTGTATCGGTCGTTAGTTTAGTCCATTGGGCCGTTTGGGCAGACTTGTGCCATAGCTCTAATCTATTACGCAGCACTACCCAATAGTCGCCCCCGCTATCGATGAAGAGCATAGGGTTGTCGGTGCCTAAGGGTGTCGTCTCGGTAGTCTTGACACGCCATGCACCTGAGGCGTCTAATGTGCAGATAGCTATCGTGCCATCATCGTGCACCAGATATGTGCCTCCCGAGCCCTCGCATATAGAGGCTATCGGTGACTGTGAGCCACCCGATAATGCACGTTGTATGACTGCGTCTTTCTTAACCGAGTATACCGAGCACGCCGAGCCATCGGTCAACCAGATATCACCATACTTATCGGCATATACCACAGCGTCCCACACACGCACATGAGCGGCATCGAAGATATATTGAGCAGAGTGGAACGTCTCCGTACGCTTATCGAAGATAGAATAAGTGTGCGACGTTCGCACGAGCAACTTATCGTCCGCTATGTCCGTGACGCTTACCACGGTATTATCCGGCAAACTCGTACTGTCGGCGTCAGAGTGCATGAAGACCGTCATAGTATAGCCATCGTAACGGTTCAACCCACATGACGTGGAGAACCACACGAAGCCCATATTGTCTCGATAGACGTTATTGACCTTGTTGCTCGACATGCCGTCCTGCATCGACAGATGCTTGAACGATATCGTATTGCCCGCCCACGCATATACGCTGGCAAGCACAAGGAGCAAGGCTGATATGACGTGCTTCATGACGTGCAACATGCTACAAGTTATTGAGTACGTAGTTGAGTTTCATCGTATAGAGGTGCGGACGACATCTGCCACCATATATGCCATGGTTACGGTTAGGATAGGTGAACATATCGAACTGCTTACCTGCCTGCACCAATGCGTCTACCATCTCCATCTGATTCTGGCAGTGCACATTATCATCGGCCGTACCAGCTATGATGAGATACTTGCCATGCAACGTCTCAGCATGACTCAACGGACTGTTATCGTCATACCCCGCCGCATTCTCCTCTGGCGTACGCATGAACCGCTCCGTATACACCGTATCATAATACCTCCAACTTATAACCGGGGCAACTGCTATACCCATCTTGAACACCTCCGTCTTGCACAAGCACAACGTACTCATAAACCCACCAAAACTCCAACCATATATCCCAATACGCCCAGGATTGACATACGGCAACGAACCAAAATATATAGCAGCAGCTATCTGATCATCACTCTCATAACGACCAAGCTGCCTATACGTGCACTTCCTGAACTCCACACCCCTCGCTCCCGTACCCCTCGGGTCGACACACGCCACTATATACCCCCTCGACGCCAACGTCTGACACCAGTCCAACGACCACGCGTTAAGCACCTGCTGAGAGTTAGGACCGCTATACTGTACCATCAACAACGGATACCTCTTATCCTCGCTGAAGTCCCTCGGCTTCATGATCCATGCATTAAGCATCGTGCCATCCGCCCCAGGCACCTGTATGAACTCCTTAGGCGAAAAGAACCTATAACGCAATGCGAAGTTAAGCCGACTATTGTCCACTATATCACGCAAATCCTTCCCCTTAGAGTCGCACACAGTATATGTCGGCACATGTGTCACCGACGAGTGCTTCCTCACATAATAGTCGAACGTCTTCGAGAAGCTGGCCGAGTTATCGCCAGGCTCTTCCGATATAGCCGTGGTAGTCCCCTTCTTCATGTTATATGCGTACACCTCCCTATCCATAGGCGTCTTCTTTGCCGCCTGATAATACATCATACCCCCCGTAGGATCTACCCCATAGAACTCCGTAACGTCAAAATCACCCTTAGTAAGGCATTTCTTCATAGTGCCGTTACTCTCATACAGATACAAATGACTCCACCCGTCACGGTCACTCCTTATGATAAACTTATTACCACCGTCAATATATGTCAGGTCCAAATACGCCGCCTCATCCACATAACGCTCATCCTCCTCCGTCAATATTACCGTGCTCACAAGCGACCGAGAGTTTACCCCTATCACCTCCATCTTATTCTGCAACCTGTTGAGCTTCAACACGCACAACTGATTCTCCACCCCACTCCACAATATCCTCGGCACATAATACTCCCCACGTCCAAGATCCACCTCCTTAGTAACCCTGCTCTCAAGGTCATAGATATGCACCGACACCTTCGAATTCTTCTCCCCAGCCTTAGGATACTTATACCGATACTCCTCCGGATACAACCCCGCACCTTCCACCGTAGGATTGCTCGCCTTATACACCGGGAACGAATACTCCTTAACCTCCGACTCGTCAAACCTAACGTACGCTATCTGCCTGCTATCCGCACTCCACGCATACGCCCGCGACGTCGTGAACTCCTCCTCATACACCCAGTCAGGTATTCCGTTTATTATCTTGTTCTTCTCACCATCCTTAGTCACGTCACTCGTACTCCTATATTTCAACTTGAACAAGTGTATATCGTTACCCTTAATGTAACTTATAACCATACCATTAGGCGAAAACGACGCCTCCTGCTCCCCTCCTCCTTCCGACAACCTGAAACTCTCATTATGAGACACGTCTATCACATAATGATCCGCCTTATACGACCGCCTATATATCGACTCCACATTCCCCCATATCATGACAAACTCCCCAGTCGACGATATCTCATACCCACTTATACCACGCAACGCACACTTACCCTTCAGCTTGTCTAGGTCAACCAACGTCCCCTCCTTGATACCCGTGGCATACGAGTACTGCTCTATCTGACGACCCGACTGCGACAACATCGTATAACTCCGTCCATCAGCTGTCGACATCAACTCCCGTGGACGCTCCGGATAAAAATCCCAACTCTCCGTGACGTCCTCTATCGTGATCTCCCGCCCTTGGGCATTCGCTATATATGTCAACGGAGATGCTGCTATCATCGCACATAAGATTATCTTGTTCATAATGTCTATATTTTCTACATCTTACTCGGCTTCTCTAAGGTCTCCTGCCTCATCCGCCGTCTATACTTTATCGGCTTAGTCTTATGAACCCCATTGCCATAATCCACATCAGGCGACGGCAATAAATCCCCATGACTCCAACTGCGCAACGTCAACAATACCACCTCACTCGGAGCAAACAACCGAATCGCCACACGCGACGTCCCTATACCCGTCGACGTTATGACCGCCCTCCCCGCACTCGTATAGTTCAACCCCTTAACAAACCTCTGACCATACCTCGACGATGTCACCGGGGCTATCGCGCCAAACAACGTGACCTGACCACCATGCGTATGACCAGCCAACGTCAAGTCCGCGTTCGTTATATCCTGCTCCTCCGCATAGTCCGGAGTATGAGTCACCAATATCACAAAATCACTACCCTTCAACCCCAACGTGGGCGACGCTGTCCGCTCCACTCCCCTGAACTGATTAACCGCACCTGCCACCACAATATGAGAATACCCCTTCTCTATCTTAACCGCCGTATCCTCCACCATCGTCACACCATACGCCCGCAACGTCGACTTGATACTGTCCGTACAGCGCTCCTTGTCATTGTTACCCAACACCGCATACGCACCATACCTCGGCACACGCTTCATAAGACCTCCTATAATACGGTCCACATACTCGCAACCCTCCTGATAATCCCCTCCCAATATCATCGCGTCCGCCGACAACTCCTCTATCAACTCCTCCAACCCCTCCAACGCCTCCTCATCAAATCGACTCGGGTAATGCGTGTCCGTTATGAACAATATCCTGAATCCGTCAAACGCCCTCGGTATCTCCCCCGACGACACCTCATACGTCCTCACACGGTCTATACCCCTATGACTACACGCCGTACGCAACCGACCACGCACAATCTGCTGAGCCACGCCACTCGCTCCCTGCGACAACACCACCACCGGCATCACCAGGCACACCACAGCCACAATTATCCTTCGTCCCATAACCTCTCAATACGCTATCGGACCCGAGCAAACAACACGATCACCATCATACAACGCCGCAAACTGACCCGGAGTGATCCCCCTCTGCGCCTCATCAAACACAAAATACAATCCCTCTCCCGTAACTACCGCCCTCCCATCCTGCAGCGGCTGCCTATACCTTATCCTGCAACGATAACGACGGCTCTCACCCTCCACCATCGCCTCCCCAGGCTCTATCCAATGCACCTCTCCACCCCCAACCTTCAACACGCGCCTATACAAACCAGGATGATCCTCGCCCATACCCACATAAACCTGATTATGCTCCACGTTCGTACCTATCACGAACAACGGCTCCGCAAAACCGCCTATATACAACCCCTTCCTCTGACCTATCGTGTAAAACTGAGCCCCCTGGTGCACTCCAACCTTCCGACCATACTTAGGATGCAACGCATACCCCCTCGACAACCGCTCCAACTCCTCCACATCAGGCTCCTCCACATACGCACCACTCCAGTCCCGGCCGAAGATCTCCGCATCGCGCTCCATCAAAAATACCTTACCCTCCTCCGACCGCAACTTCTGCTGCAAGAACACAGGCAAGTCCACCTTACCCACAAAACATATCCCCTGCGAATCCTTCTTATGCGCCGTGACCAAATTCAACTCCGTTGCTATACGCCTAACCTCAGGCTTCGTCATCCCTCCTATCGGGAACATCGCACGAGCCAACTGCCCCTGACTCAACTGGCACAAGAAGTAACTCTGATCCTTATTACCATCAACACCTGCCAACAACGAATACGAAACCCTACCCCCCCCAACCTCTCTCTCACCCCTGCGACAATAATGACCCGTCGCCACATACTCACCCCCCAACGACTCCGCAGCCTTCATGAAACTGTCAAACTTAATCTCCCTATTGCACAACACGTCCGGATTAGGTGTCCGACCTGCCGCATACTCCGCAAACATATAGTCCACCACACGCTCCCTATACTCCACGCTCAAATCCACAAACTCAAAACCTATACCCAACTTACGCGCCACCGCCTCCGCGTCATACTTGTCATCCATCCACGGGCAGTCACCCTTCAACACACCCGTAGTGTCCGTCCAATTACGCATGAACAACCCTACCACGTCATAACCCTGCTCTCGCAATACATACGCCGCCACACTCGAGTCCACGCCACCCGAGAGACCTACTACTACCCTTGTCTTATTACTCCGCATATACGCAAAGATAATAATTTCTACCTCCCCCACCTACCACACCCACCTTTTTACCACATCCCTCCCACCAAACCACAAACTCCACCAATCCCTCACAAAATTGCCCTAAATCATCCCCAATCCCCCCTCAGCCCTACGTACATCGGCCCTCCACGCACCCCCAATATACCAAGATACTGATAATATACTGATAAAACTGCTCCTCAGATGCTCCAACATACTGAAACAATATTGAACCCAATGCTCCCCCGACGCCCCGCACACCCCAGAATGATAATTTGTCCCCCATCCCTAACAATTTTTCCCCCATAAAAAAAAATCATCCCATGATAATTTGTCCCCCATAAAATGTCAATTTCTCCCCCATACATCTCACGAAAAATCATAAACGAAAACCCTCGCAGCCTCTCCGACCACGGGGATCCTCCCTCACTTATATAGCGTCAACCCCTCTCCCCTACCCTACTTCACACCCACTACCTCTATCTCAACCAACCCGCCCTTCGGTATCCCTGCCACCGCATACGCCGAACGTGCCGGCGCCACGCCACCGAAAAACTCCTTATACACCTCATTAAATGCCCCAAAGTCCCCTATATCCTGCAACAAACATGTCGTCTTCACCACATCTCCCATCGTCAATCCCGCCGCCTCCAAGATCGCACGCACATTACACAACGCCTGCCGTGCCTGCCCCTCAATGCCACCATCGGCAAACTCCCCGGTCTCCGGCACCAACCCCAACTGCCCCGACACGTACACCGTCCCGTCTATCTCTATCCCCTGGCTATACGGCCCTATCGCCGCCGGCGCATTCTTTGTCACTATCTGCTTCTTCATCTCTTATCTATTTGTTTTTCTGGCGAATATCCTCCGCCGAGTTATCGTTATCACTCCTCCTATAACACCCACCACCAACAACGGCACCAACAACGCCACAACCTTATACCCCGTAGTCCCCGACGCAATGCGCTGCCTGTCAAGCAACCGCAATGCGAACGTCCTGTTCCTCAGCCCCATAAGCCCATCATCATCCGCCAAATACTGCACAGCGTTGACTATAAACTCCCTATTCCCATACGTCTGACGTGTCATCTCGTCATACCCCAACGGCACCACCGTCGGATTACCCGTATGCCTGAACCTCACGTCATTACGTATCACGTCCCCATCACCCACAACAATCATCTTCGTATCCACACTCTCCTCAACCCTCCTGCCCGCATATTCCACCCCCTTCGGCACCGGCCTGTGTGAGAACAACGACCTGAACCGACCCTCCTCCAACACCGCCATCGTCAAATGTCTATGCGGAAACTCCTCAGCGCGTGGCTCCTCATGTATCGTCGACAATCGTGCCACAACCGGAACCTCGTCAACTCGCGTCATGCCCGACGTCCTCAACAACGCCGTCCTGACCACCTCCAACCCCTCGCCCACCGTGTCTATCGGACTCGCAAAATCCCCATGAACATAGCTCACATTCTTTGTCACGGCGCTCAACATATTCGTCGCCATTAGTGGCCCAAACGTCCACGGCATAGGCACAATCTGGGTCTGACCCTCTCGCGTCGGCACGCTTATCGGAACCATCCCGCAATTCACATCCTCCACAACCGACTGACGTATCCTCACACCATACACAAACAACTGGTCCATAAGGTTAACGTCAACACCAACACCCACCGTCTCCGAGCTGCCACGTAGCGAGTCCAACGTAAGACCCACCGCGTCAACAAGCCACAACACACGGCCACCATGCATCACATACTGGTCTATCGCATATTTATCACGCTCCGCAAAACGCTCCGTAGGCTTAGCCACAATCAACACCTTATACGGCTCCAATATGCGCCAGTCGCCACCAACACGACCCCGGTCTACGTCAAAATACTCCGCCAACGCCTCCGTCGCGCTACGCACGTCTATCTCATCCAACTCCCCATGCCCCTCCAAAAACGCCACCTTAGGCACACTCCCCCGCGTCAACCGAGTCAACGCCTCCGTCATCTTATACTCTATCCCCTCAACCGACCTGTTCAACGACTCCTCCCCACTCAACCCCGCAACATTCTCCAGCAGGTTCACCCATACGCTCTTGTCGCTCATGCTGACACGCACATACGGATACACCACCGTCCTCGTCTTTTGCCCGTCCTCTTTCGTCTCAAACACAGGCACCCCTGCCAAACCCGCCCTCTCCAACTCCTCCCCAAACCGCTTCGCCACATCCACATCCATCTCCCCAGGGTCTACCACGACCAACCTGACGCCCTTTGCCGAATAAGAGTTTATCTCCTCGCAAATATCTACCACCTGACACCTCAATCGCCTGAACCCAGGATTCAAATCCCCCTCCAAATACAGATTCACAACCACTGCCGAACGCAAACTGTCTGCCCTCGCCTTTGTCACTTCCGATAATGTATAACGCCCCTCCGATGTCAAATCAACACGCCAATGCCACAACGACGATAACAACGGCAACACCACAACACACAACCCCATACACCACAACGGCCTACGCCACCTCCCACGACCCCTGCCCACCAACGCCGACGTCATGCTCAAAAACACCACGCACAACCCCGCGAAATACATCACATCCCTACTGTCCACCACCCCGCGGCTTATCGACGAGTAATGCTGAGCTATACCCATATCCATCGCAAACGCCGACCACCCCGACTGCGGCGACACCGACCCCACCATGTCAAACCCGACATACAGCCCCGCGCATAGCGCCGCACCCAACACAAACGCCACAATCTGATTATCCGTAACCGACGACGCAAACACCCCTACCGCCATATACGACGCAGCCAACAACAACAACGCCACATACGACCCTAACGTCCCTCCCACATCTATATTCCCCACCGGCGACCCCATATCCCACACCACCACCACATACACCACAGTCGGCAATATCGACAGACACACCAACGACAACCCAGCCAAATACTTAGCCATCACTATCCGCCACGACGACAACGGACGTATCAGCAACAACTCTATCGTCCCCACCCTGCGCTCATCCGCTATAAGCCGCATCGCTATCGCAGGCACCAAAAACAAATATATCCACGGCGCTATGTCAAACAGCGACCCCAATGTCGCATACCCACCATATATCACATTAAAATCCGAGGGCACAACCCACAACATCAGCCACGTCAACACCAAAAACACCCCTACCACAAGATAACCCGTGGCACTACCAAAGAACGTCCCTATCTCCTTCTTATACAACTCTATCATCGCACAATCAACCCTTTAAGTGCTCCACCATATCCCGAGCCGCACGACCACTGCACCCCGAGCCCCCAACACGCCCAGCCAACTCCTCATAATCCGCCAACATCCTCCGACGACGCTGCGTGTCCTCCATAAGCTCGCCCAACTCCAACTTCAACCGCTCATACGAATATCGCTTCTGAAACAACTCCGTAACCGACTCCCTGCCCAATATCAAGTTCACCAAACTAATATAAGGCACCTTTATAAACAAGTGAGCCACCCAGTCACTAAAACCTCCTCCCCACATCAAATACATCACTATCTGAGGACATCGCAACAACGCCGTCTCCAACGTCGCCGTGCCCGACGTCACAACCGCCGCCTCAGCATGACGCATCAAGTCATAAGTCTCACCAAACAACACCTTTATCCCACTGCCACACAAATACCCCTCATAATCCTTCGCCGTGAACGACGGAGCTCCTCCAATCACAAACTGATACCCCGCAAACTCCTCCGTCAATCGCATCATCTCCGGCAAATTATACTTCAACTCCGCCACCCTGCTCCCAGGCAACAACGCCACAATAGGCTTATCCGTCAACCCAACACGCTCCCTGAACGACTCCCCAGTCTCGTCCGCATGAACACCACCCTCTATCGCGTCCATAACCGGGTTCCCGCAATAATACACATTCCCAAACTCCTTCTTGGCAAAATACTCAGGCTCAAACGGCATTATAGAATACAAACGGTCTATACACCTCCGCATCTTCTTTATCCTATACTCCTTCGACGCCCACACCTTAGGCGAGATATAATAATACACCCTTATCCCACGCTCATGAGCCCACTCCGCCATCGGCAAATTAAAACCAGGGTAATCTATCAAAATCAACACATCCGGCACATGCTCACCTATATCCTTACGGCAAAAAGCAAAGTTCCTCCTTATCTTCCCCAAGTGCGTCAACACATCCCACACCCCCATAACCGCCGTGTCTCGATAGTGCCGCACAAGTGTCCCACCCACAGCACCCATCAAGTCCCCTCCCCAAAACCTGAACTCCGCACCCTCATCCTCAACCTTCAAGGCCTTCATAAGATTCGAGCCATGCAGATCCCCCGATGGCTCGCCAGCTATAATGTAATACTTCATTTACAAGACGAACTTCACAACAACAATAGCAAACGCATATATCAACGTCGCCAAAAATATCCCACGCGACACCTTCAACTTGTCCGTATACGCAAACACAGTGAATACCGCAAGGTTCGGCAGACAACTCACAGCCAGCAACATCCCCATGCCGCTTATCTCCATCATCTGACACAAAAACTCAATGAAACCCAACTGCCCACCATACGCAAACTTGAAAAACAGCAACGTCGTAACCACCGGCATCACCATCCCAACCACAAACCCCAACCACGTCCTGTCTATACTCATACCTCTCACTTACAGGTTAATATGAAAATCCGGGTCACTCCCTATCACGTCATAGTCCGTCACGTCAAGCCTGAACGGCGTTATCGACGCCCAACCCCGCGCTATCATAGCCTCATCCGTATCATCCGCTTCCTTGTCATAATTGTCAAACGACCCGTCCAACCAATACATCTCCTGACCCATCGGCGAACGATAATGTATCGGCCGCTCAACCCACTTCCCCATAGCCATACGCGCTATCCTCACACCACCTACCCGACCCCTCGGTATATTCACACTCAAAAAGTTCGACTTCGGCAACCGACCCTCAAAATATGCCCCAATAACAGCATCCGCCACACGAGCCGCCTCCCCCAAATCCGCACCCTCGTCACCATTGGCATACGAAAAACCTATACCTACAACCCCAACCATAGCCGCCTCACGAGCCGCTCCCAACGTCCCAGAATAATGTACACTGATACTCGTGTTGCTCCCATGATTTATCCCCGACAACACCACCGACGGCCTACGGCCCACCAACCCATGATACCCCAACTTCACACAGTCCACAGGCGTCCCCTTAACAGCATAACACACAGCACGACCAAAACCCGCGCAACGCCTTATCCGCAACTCGTCACACACCGTGAACGAATGGCTCTTCCCCGAATTACTCCCATCAGGCGCCACTATCACCACGTCTCCATGACGCAACGCCACCTCCGACAACACCCTGATGCCTGGCGCCATCACACCGTCATCATTCGTTATCATTATCAGTGGCCTCTCACTATCTCTCTCTGTCATTTCTTCTTTTTTTAATGGACACACCAAGCACGGCGAGGCCATACTCCAACCCCGTCGCGCTATATATCTACGGCTCAGACGCTACTCCTCGCCCGCACTCTCATCTTCCGTGCTATATGACGCCCCGTCGCCTGCCATGCCGTATGCCGTCACATACTCCCTACGAGCCACAAAATCCGTCCGATTGGCATAGTTGAATATCCCAAAACTCCCAACCGACACCTCCGAATCGTCATATATCATCGGCACAAATCCATTATCACGTGCCGCAAGTGCCACCTGGTTAGCATAATAACCCTCCGAACTCCCATACAACGCCTCAACCCCATGCATAACCGACCCAAACTCCGTCAACAACGCCGGAACACCATGAACGTCCCCATTCAGCTTGGCAGACAAATCCGAGAAATACTGACCGACAACATCCTCCCCATACGACGACGACCAATCCTCACTCGCCGACGAGAACGGCAACCCCCACAACCTCTTACCGCCCCCATACACATACTCCGCAGGCTCATAAAACTTGCACGACGTGAACATCCTCCCCTCTACAACATCATTCCCCGGCAGACTCACAGTCTCACCATTCCCCGCGTCAAACGGTATCACAAGACAACGCTTATAGTTGTTCTTCCCCGACCGACGAACCGTCTGCACAAATAACTCATTCAACCTCTTCATATTGCCCGACGCCGTCTCCCCATACCCATCCACCGAATACTCCCCATACGACTCGAATATCACATGGTCATCATTCTCATCAAACATCCCAGCTATCTCCCTCCACGTGTTCACAAACAAGTTATAATACTCCGTAGTGTCGCCCTTCGCCAACTGACGCATAAGCCAACCACCATCCGACACCGTCACTATCGCATAACTCCCCTTCCTCGCCACAGCCTGAGCCAAATCCCCCAACCCACTCGTCCAATAACTGTTCGGCGACTTAGCCACAGTGTCAAACACCATCACCGGAAACCGCACCACGTTTATATTATACGCCCCAACAGAGTCCACCATCCACTCCGTCAACGCACTACAATTATTCGCCAAATCCTCATCCGTCTTATACGCACCTCCCATAGTCCAACCCAACTTCATGTCCCGGGCTATCTCCACAGCACCACGCTCCATACCCACAAAGCTCCATCCCGTCTCCTCCTGGTTGAACTTGCACGCAAAATGTGCATCCCCAAGGTCAAACGATATACTGTCCAACCGCGACTCATCCGCATAATTAGCCAGCACCACAATATCCGCCTCCACGCTATACTGCGACTTAGTCCCGCTCACAGGCGTCCGCACTGGCGTATCCTTCAGCGCTATCCACCACGGCGATGTCACTCTGAACTCACCATTTGTAGTGAACGTCACCTTATAACTCGTCAAACCCTCATAACTGATATTATACTCCTGCAATATCGAATTTATCTTCGACGACTCGTCAGGCTCAAGCAAATCCTCCGGCAACTGCTCCACACTTATCTCCTCCATCTCCTCTCCCATGCTCACACGTATAGTCGCCGACCGCGGGTCATAATCCGTCAACGCGTCACCCACCTCATACTCACCCACAGTAATATTAATAACTCCCGACGTGTCCGACTGGGTCGTGACCTCCGCCAACACCCACTCCGCCGTGCTCTCCACTGCCACATCCTCCGCCCTCGGAGCCATGAACGACACCGTGTATATGCCACCACTCTTCGACGCGCTAACACTCTTGCTCGTCAACGAAAACAACAACCCACTCTCCGGCTCCTCCGGCACAACCGACGACGAATCCTCATCCTTGCTGCACGCCACAACACTCATGGACAGCAACACCATCGCAAGATAACTCCTGTATTTCATCTATCCTGATATTTCTACTTTGACTACTTGACTTACTTTGACCTCACTAATATACTCCCTTTATCCGACATAACCAACACCACACACACAAAATCCTCACCCCCAACTCCCCCCAACTCCTACATAACTCCTACATAACTCCTACAAAGGTGCATAAACCAAGCATAAAAAAAGCATCACCGAAGCATCACCACTCATCACCATTTCCTCGTAAGAAAACAAATATTTCCACCAATCCACATTTTTCACCAAAACCACTCCCATCCTACAAATCCACACCACACGCCACCCGCCCGCACCGCCCATCTCCCCACCGTGCGAGTGACGAATACCCCAACCCCGCCAACCCTTTAACAATAAACAAAACCAATACGAAAAGCCCGCCGCAGCATCCTGCGACGGGCCATACTCATTTCTATATCTCAGCGGGCAGCCCCGCCTACGATCGCCTCGTTATACAAGGCCCTGAGCCATCATGGCGTCAGCCACCTTCACAAAGCCGCCAATATTCGCGCCCTTCACATAGTTGATATGGCCATCCTTCTCCTTGCCATACTTAGCGCATGTGGCATGGATGCCAACCATAATCTGATGAAGCTTAGCGTCAACCTCCTCACGCGTCCACGACAAACGCTCGCTGTTCTGAGTCATCTCAAGACCAGAGGTGGCCACGCCACCAGCGTTCGACGCCTTGCCTGGAGAATAAAGGAAATTAGATGCCGACAAGAAGACGTTGATAGCCTCATTCGTAGAAGGCATGTTAGCGCCCTCGCACACACAGTATACACCGTTAGCGACAAGCTTCTTAGCATCCTCCTCGTTGATCTCGTTCTGAGTAGCGCAAGGAAGAGCAATATCCGCCTTGACACCCCATGGACGCTCTCCCTCAAAATACTTAGCGCTCGGATACTTAGCCACATACTCCTTGATACGCCCACGCTTGACGTTCTTCAGCTCCATCACGAAGGCAAGCTTCTCTGCGTCAATGCCATCCTCATCAAGGATATAACCGTTCGAGTCAGACAACGTGAGCACCTTAGCTCCCATCTGGTTAGCCTTCTCGCACGCAAACTGTGCCACATTGCCAGAACCCGAGATGAGAACCCTCTTACCCTTGAAGTCCTTGCCCTGCGTCGCAAGCATCTCCGTGCAGAAATACACAACACCATAGCCAGTAGCCTCAGGACGAATCAGAGAACCACCCCAGCCAAGACCCTTGCCAGTAAGAACACCAGTGAACTCGTTGCGCAAACGCTTATACTGACCAAAAAGGTAGCCAATCTCACGACCGCCAACACCAATGTCACCAGCAGGAACATCAGTGTCAGGCCCAATATGACGCTGAAGCTCCGTCATGAAGCTCTGGCAGAAACGCATAACCTCTGCGTCCGACTTGCCCTTCGGGTCAAAGTCAGAACCACCCTTGCCTCCACCCATAGGAAGGGTCGTAAGGCTGTTCTTCAATACCTGCTCGAACGCAAGAAACTTCAACACGCCCAAGTTAACAGTCGGGTGGAAACGAAGACCTCCCTTATACGGGCCAATGGCAGAGTTCATCTCTACACGGAAACCCCTGTTGATCTGGATGTTGCCCTTGTCGTCAAGCCAGGGCACACGGAAGATGATCGTGCGCTCAGGCTCTGCCATGCGCTCAAGAATCTTCGCAGTCTTATACTGTGGATTCTCGTCAATGTAAGGCATCAGAGAGGTGACAACCTCACGAACTGCCTGGTGGAACTCGGGCTCGTTAGGGTTCTTGGCAATAATCTTGCCCATGAACTCCTCAACTTCTGCTTCAATGTTTGCCATAACTGTTCTTTTATACTTCTGGTTATAGCCTCCGGCAATCACGCCTTACGGCTCGTTTGTTCTTTTGTCGACCCAAAAGTAAATAACAGTCAGCTCTTTTATCCCCCTACAACCCCTTTTTACGTGTATCACCTACAACATTAAGTACCACACCTACCATCACACCCCCTCACTTCAACACCTTCCCTCCCCCGACAACCCCTAAAACGGAGTGTCGTCACCCTTCATCGCCGACAGGTCTGGCAGATAACCACCACCCGACTCCGAATTAGCCCTCGACAATATCTCGTTCGACGACGATGTAGGCTCCTCTCGGTTAAGCAACTCCGCACCTGCCTCCAAATCCTCAAAGCGTATAAGCTCCGCCTGAAACCGCAACAACACGTCGTCTATGCGTCCACTACGGTGCTTCGCTATGATAAACTGTGCCATACCCACCAACGAGTTACCCTTCCCGTCATCCAAAATATGATAATACTCAGGCCTGTGTATGAAACACACCATGTCCGCATCCTGCTCTATCGCTCCCGACTCACGCAAATCCGACAACTGAGGCCGCTTACTGTCTATCCCACCCTTCTCCGACGTCCTGCCCTCAACATTACGGTTCAACTGCGACAACGCTACGACTGGGATATTAAGCTCCTTCGCCAACCCCTTCAACGAACGCGAAATCATCGACACCTCCTCCTGACGACTGCCAGGCTTCATCGCCGACGCCGTCATAAGCTGCAGGTAGTCTATGATGATACACTGTATGTTATGCTTCTTCTTCAATATTCGAGCCTTCGACCGCAAGTCAAACACCGATAGCCCCGGCGTGTCATCTATATATATCGGGGCGTTCCTCAACCTCCCTATCCTCTCATTAAAATGCTGCCACTCCTCCGATGTCAACCGCCCGCTCTTTATCTTCTCCGACGGTATCTCCGTCTCCGCCGTCATAAGACGCTTCACAAGCTCCACATTGCTCATCTCCAACGAGAACATCGCTATCGGAGTACCATGATCTATCGCCATCTTACGTGCCATCGACAACACAAACGCCGTCTTGCCCATAGCCGGTCGAGCCGCTATCACAACCATCGTCGCTGGCTGCCAACCCATCGTTATCTGGTCTATCTTCTTAAAGCCGCTCGCTATGCCACTCAACTGATCCTCTCGCTTCGCCGCCGCCTCCATCTGGACTATCGCCTCGTCAATACTCGAGCTGATCTGGATAACGTCCCTCTTCATGCTGCCCTGCGACAACGTGAACAAGTTGTTCTCCGCCTCCTCAAGCAAGTCCTCCACATCCTTCGACTCGTCATAACCGCTCGTAACCATCTCCCCTCCCAAATGTATCAACGACCGCTGCAAGTACTTCTGGAATATTATCCTCGCATGATACTCAATGTTCACAGCCGCTCCCACACGACTCGTCAGCTTGGCAATATACACCCTCCCGCCTACCACCTCAAGCTCTCCAGTGCGCTTCAGCTCCTCGCACATAGTGAGCATATCTATCGGAGCCATAAGCCCGTTAAGACGCAACATGGCCGCATAGATACGCTGGTTAGCCTCAACATAGAAATGCTCCGGCTCCAATATCTCCACCACGTTCTGCAACGCGTCCTTGTCCAGCAATATCGCGCCAAGCACCGCCTCCTCAAAGTCAGGCGCCTGGGGGGGCATCTTACCTCCCAACGCCGCCATAGCCGCCACAGAGTCCGTAGCCGCCGGCGCTCCAGTATTCTTCTTTGCCATAGCCTATCGATAAAAAACGCTCGGATGACGTGTATCACCCGAGCTGTTATATTCCACCGCCGAGTCGCTGACGTGAGGTTATGACCGCTTGATCTCCACCAGCAGGTCGTCCTTGCTCACATTCTGACCCTCACGCACACTGACCGTGACAACCTTGCCCTTGCATGTCGCCGTCAACGTGTTCTGCATCTTCATGGCCTCAAGCACAAGAAGAGCGTCCCCAGGATTAACCTCCTGACCCACCTTCACGTGCACCGCGTTTATCTTGCCAGGCATCGGCGCATGCAACTCCTCATTCTCATTGACTGGCTTCTGCGCCGCAAGTATCTGCCTGCGCTTCAACGAGAACGGAGTCTCCACCGTATAACGGTAGCTCACGCCATTCACCATGACCTCGTATGTGTTCTGCTTCACCGACACAATCTCCACCGGATACCTCACGCCCTCACACGAGAACAGGTTGATGCCGTCGGCCTCCTCTATCATCTCCACCTTGAGCTTACGTCCCTTCGAGCTGAACTCATACTGGTTCTTTACCTGGAACTCATAGTTCTGCTCGCCATTCTCGCCTACTGCGATAAGGGTGCGATTCTGTACGTTTTCGCTATTATTGTCCATCATGTTCCTTGTTTAGAGATGACGTATGCGCTTCTGAAGAACCCACGGATCCACATTAGCCTCCGGCTGCTCCGCAGAGTCTCCCGAGAAATCACTGTCATGATTGTAGTTCGATACAGCCAAGAGCGCCGCTATTAGCTCCTCATGCTCCTCATGCCATACCAGGCTGTCCATGCACGTCTCTATAAACGACGTGTTGAAATCTCCCTTGCGATACACCTCGTTATGCAACACCGCCTTGTCAAACGGTATCGTCGTCTTGACGCCCGTCACCACAAAATGACCAAGCGAATGCAACGCCCTCTGTATAGCCTCATCTCGAGTCGCGCCATGCACAATGAGCTTAGCTATCATAGAGTCAAAGAATGGCGTAATCTCAGTGCCTACACGAACTCCAGAGTCTATACGTATGTTGTTGTCCGACGGCAGACGCAAGTTCTTTATCATGCCTATGCTCGGCGTGAAGCCCGACTGAACATCCTCCGCATTGATACGGCACTCTATCGCCCAACCGTTCAACTTGACATCCTCCTGCGTCACGTGCAACTTCTCGCCCGACGCGATAAGAAGCTGAAGCTCCACAAGGTTCAACCCGGTTATCATCTCCGTCACCGGATGCTCCACCTGTATGCGGGTGTTCATCTCCATGAAGAAGAAATTATGGTCTTTGTCCAAAAGGAACTCCACGGTGCCAAGGCTCTCATACTTAGCCTCCTTAGCCAAGCGAACAGCCGCTCCCGTTATCTTCTCGCGCAACGCCTCGTCAAGTGCTGGCGACGGAGCCTCCTCCAGCAACTTCTGATGCTTACGCTGTATCGAGCACTCACGCTCACCAAGGTGTATCACATTGCCATACTTGTCGGCAACAATCTGAACCTCTATATGCTTAGGATTCTCAAGATATTTCTCTATGAACACCGTAGGGTCGTTAAACGCCGTACGAGCCTCCTGAGTGCAAAGCTCATAGTTCGTCTTGACCTCATCCTCCTTACGGCATATACGCATACCACGACCACCACCTCCCGTGGCAGCCTTGATTATCACAGGATAGCCAATCCTGTTAGCCTCCGCTACCGCCTCCTCTGCCGATGGTATACCACCAAGTGTGCCACCAAGCATCGGCACATTGCTGCGCTTAGCTATCTCCTTCGCCACGATCTTATCACCCAGGGCATGGATTATCTCAGGCGACGGACCTACGAATATAACCCCAGCGTCACGACATGCGGCCGCAAAGTCAGGATTCTCCGACAAGTATCCATAGCCCGGGTGCATCGCCTCGACATTATTGTCCACGGCAAGTTTCACGAGGTTCTTTATATCAAGAAACTCAGGTATGCTCCCATCAGTATCAGGAAAGTCTACAACCTGGTCAACTTTCTGAAGGTACACCGCGTTCGGCTCCTTCTTCGTGCGTATGGCGTACGTCTTGATACCCATACGCTTCGCCGTGCGGGCTATACGTATGGCTATCTCGCCACGATTTGCTATAAGTAGGGACTTAATCATCAATGTGTTGTTTTAGAGGGGGATATTGCCATGCTTGCGGCGTGGGAGGCTCACCGACTTCTTGTCAAGGCTCTTCAAGGCACGATACAGCTTGACACGCGTCATAGCAGGGTCGATAACCTCGTCTATGAAGCCCTTCTCGTCGGCTATATATGGGTTGGTGACCTCATTGCGATACTTGGCCACAAGCTCTTTCTTCAATGCCACAGGATCCTCCGCCTCGGCAAGCTCCTTACGATACAGGATGGCAATAGCGCCATCAGGTCCCATGACCGCAATCTCTGCCGTAGGCCATGCAAAGCTATAGTCACCACCTATACCCTTAGAGTTCATCACGATATACGCGCCACCATAGCTCTTGCGCAAGATAACCGTAATCTTCGGCACTGTCGCACGCGTATACGCATACAGCAACTTGGCACCATTACGTATGATGCCCAAATGCTCCTGATCCGTACCAGGCAAGAAACCAGGCACATCCTCAAACGTGACGATAGGTATATTGAACGAGTCGCAGAAGTTGATAAACCTCGCACCCTTGACGCTTGAATCAATATCCAACGAACCAGCCATGACCTTCGGCTGATTGGCTATGACACCAATGGTATACCCGCCAAGCCGCGCGAAGCCCACTACGATGTTCTGCGCGAAATTTTCCGACACCTCAAAGAAACGCCCCTTATCCACCACAAGCTTGACTACATCCCTCACGTCGTATGGCTTGTCCGGATCCTCTGGCACTATGTCACGAAGACTCGGCTCCTCACGATCCGTCGGGTCATCATTAGGCACAAACGGAGCGTTCTCTATGTTGTTCGAGGGTATATAGGTCAGCAGTTTCTTAATGCCGAGGATAAGGTTAGCGTCGTCAGAGTACACAAACTGGGCTACACCCGACTTCGACGAGTGCACCTTTGCGCCACCCAACGTCTCTGTCGTGACCTGCTCATTAAGCACCTGCTTCACCACATCAGGACCAGTCACAAACATGTAGCTCGTGCCCTCGGTCATGAATATGAAGTCTGTCATGGCTGGAGAGTAGACCGCACCACCAGCGGCAGGCCCCATGATAGCCGATATCTGAGGCACCACACCCGACGACAATACGTTACGCCGGAAAATGTTGGCATAGCCATTAAGACTCGACACTCCCTCCTGTATACGCGCGCCACCCGAGTCTATAAGCCCAATCACTGGGCAACCCGTCTTGAGCGCCATATCATGCACCTTCACAATCTTCTGGGCATGTATCGCGCCAAGCGAACCTCCCATCATGTTGAAGTCCTGCGAATATGCGAATACCTGACGGCCGCCTATCGTGCCATAACCAACAATGACGCCATCTCCCATCGCCGACTTGCTCTTGCCGAACGACGACCCCGCCGACGGGACAAAAGCGTCGAACTCCTCAAAGGTGCCCTCATCAAAAAGCAACAATATACGCTCACGGGCTGTCAACTTGCCCCGGTTATGCTGCTTATCGTAGTATTGTTCGTTATATTGCTCCTCCAGCTTCTTCTGGCGAGCCAAGAAATTGTCGTATGCTACTCCCATTTAATATCTTTTTGCTCCAGCCATCCGCGTAGGACATCTTTATACCCCGCCTCTGACAGCCAACACTCCAACCCCCACATGAGAGGTTGAAGTGCGTGGTGTAGATTGTTATTGACTACAAAGTTATAAGAATTAATGTTTGCCCCAATAGTATTCTGAGGAACATTGTCAATGGATATACCGTGGCGTAGGCCGTCGACTGCGCCTGGACGGGCGACAAACCATTAGCAAACTCCAACGCTGGTGGGTCGGTCATAGAACCTGCCACAAATCCACATATCTTCAAATAGTTGACCTTCAAGAAGTGCGCCAAAATGCTGATTGTCAGAATAGGGACAACAGTGATGACGAACCCATACAACACCCACATATATCCACCGCCCAAGAACGTCGACACAAACGTGCCACCCGCTCCAAGACCTACACACCCAAGGAACAAGCATATTCCCATCTCCCTAAGCATCATGTTCGACGCCGTGTTCATATAGAACGAGAATTGCCCTATACGACCCTTCCAACCAAGCAATATGGCAACCAAGAGAGGGCCTCCAGCAAGTCCCAACTTGGCAGGCGCTGGCAACCCAGGCAAGAACACAGGTATCGAGCCTACAAGCAAGCCCAGCGTGATGCCCAAGAACAACGATATGATATTCGGATGCGACCACTCATGTATCGAGTCGCCCAACTCCGCCTTAATCTCTTTCATAACCTCCTTGCGACCTACCACACGCACTGCATCACCTACCTCCAAAGTCGTCTCCTTGGTAGGCAATATCTCAATGCCGGCACGATAGATACGTGTGATATTGGCAGGATACCTTCTGAAGATACCTATCTGGTCGATAGTATGACCTGCCACACGAGCGTTAGTTATCATGAACCTCTGCATGACGAGATCTCCGTCTACTTCCCTCTTCTGACCAAGCTCCAACTCACCAAGTTTAAGACGCAGATCCTCAAGGTTACTGCTGCTGGCCACGCCATGCACCACGTCGCCATCCTTAATCTCAAAGTTGGCTGTCGGCACAAGGAACTCACCATTCCTCTCTACCCGCGAGAAAGTGAACTCTTTGTCAACAAACTCGCTGATATACTCTACCGTCCTGTTAAACAAATTCTTATTGGTGATCCTGACAACCACACTCTCTAATCGACCACCCTTGCTGATATCTTTCTTATACGACTCCTCCGCCTTATCTATCTTGATACGGAACACGAGGCGTACGACAATCATCGTGGCGAGGATGCCTACAACACCCAGCGGATACGCCATCGCGTATGCCGAGCCAAGCACCGACCCGTCTATCATAGCCTCTGGATTCGAGGCGTTAATATCCGATATCACCTGCTTCGCCGCACCCAAACCAGGGGTATTCGTCACAGCGCCACACATGACACCAGCCATGACCGTAGCGTCCACATCCCCCAAGTAGTGAAATGCCAACGCAATGGCGAAGCCCATGAACACTATGCCCATAGCCAACCCATTCAACAGCAAACCGTCACTCTTGAACGCACTGAAGAACCTCGGACCTACCGACAATCCAACAGCATACACAAATAATATCAAACCGAACTCCTGTGCGAAATGCAGCATCTCAGGGTTAACCTTGGCACCAAAATGAGCAAGTATAATGCCGGTGAACAATACGCCAGCTATGCCAAGCTTCACACCACATATCTTGAGCTTGCCCAAGGCCGTGCCTATAACGCACGTCAAACTTATAAACAGCAACGAGGACGCTATGCCGCTCCCCGTGAACAAGTCTACCAAAAAGTCCATGACCTTTATAAAGAGTGTTTACCTAAAAACTCCGCAAAGTTACGTAATAAATTGGGATGAGCAACGTGGGGTCTACCCACGACGACTCTTTTTAGCCTTTCCAACCATGGGACAATGCGCTATGTCTGATAGTTACGCCTCCACTATATATTCTCGTCCAGCACACCCTTCCCCTCTCTCAGAATGACGGGCGTGTCCGACGTCAGGTCCACAACCGTCGACGGATCAGTACACCCGATACCACCGTCTATGACAAATTGCGCCAAGTGGCCAAGGCGTTCCTGTATCAACGACGGGTCAGTGATATATTCCGGGTCGTCATCACTGCGAAAAGGGTCACGCACCGAAGTCGAAAGGATAGGATTACCCAAACGCTCCACAATGGCACGTATTATCGGGCAATCAGGAATCCTCACTCCAACAGTCTTCTTATTAGCCTTGAAGAGCCGTGGCACATTGCTGTTCGACTCAAGAATGAAGGTGAATGGCCCTGGCGTGTTCTTCTTGAGCAACTTGAACGTTCGTGAGTCTAATGGCTTGAGATATTGCGCCGCATGCGAAAGGTTTGAGCAGATGAAGGACAAACTCGTCTTCTTGAGGTTTATGTCCTTAAACCGCAATATCTGCTGCACCGCCGCCTGATTCGTTATGTCACAGCCGATGCCATAGAGCGTGTCGGTAGGATAGACCACGATGCCGCCACGCTGAAGGCACGACACTATCTGATCCACTTTGCGCTCCTCAGGATTCTCCGGATGTATAGCTATCAGCATCTCACTTGTTTATTAAGTCTAATAATTTCTGCATCTGGTCATTATCACCATACACTATTATCCTGTCACCCTCCGAGAACTTGAAGTCGTCAAAGTACCTCGTCACCTGCCATGCGCTCTTATTGCCGGCAAACATCTTGCCGCCAGTCGACTGCTGATACTTTATCGCTATGAGCGACAAACCAAAGTTCTTCGCCAAATCTATCTCCTGAACAGTCTGATTGGCGAAATACTTCGGCACCGTTATCTCGTTAATCGCTATCCGCGACGTGATGTTATACGTGTGCACCACGCTGCGAGAGACGATAGAGTTAGCTATCTCCAACGCCGCCGTATACTCCGGGTTTATTATCTCCCTTATACCCAACCCCGTCAACACCGTCTCGTGCAATTTCGACAACGACCTGCCTATCACTCGCTTCACGTGCATCTGCTGCAACAACGCCGCCGTCTGTATCGATGCCGCCCAATCCTCGCCTATCGCCACGATCACCGCGTCTACCTCCAACACCGACTGGCTACGCAACGACGCCTCGTCCACCGAGTTCATACATACCGTACCCGTCAACTTGTCCTTATACTCCTCCACTATCGACTCACGTGAGTCAATACCTATCACCTCATGCCCCAAGTCGCACAACCTGAGACCCAACGACGTGCCAAAATTACCAAGTCCTATGATGATGTACTTCATACCTATATCATTATGTTCTCCGATGGATACTTATATCTCTGTGGCGCGCCAGGCGTGATGAATATCAGCAAGAACGCCATGACGCCTATACGACCAATGAACATGTCCACTATCACCACCAACTGCGCCCCTACCGACAGCGATTGAGTCAAGTCCATCGACAGTCCCACCGTGCTCAACGCCGATATCGACTCAAAGAACAACCTTATCGTCTCAACCTCCGGCATAAGCAACTTCAACACTATCGTGCTAAGCAACACCGCACCTATCGACAACGCCATAGTGGCAAACGCCTTCTGCACCGACGACTGCGATATCCTCCTGCCAAATATCTCGATCGAGTCCTTACCCAACAGCACATTACGCAAGTTAAGTACGCACACCGCAAACGTAGTAACCTTTATACCACCACCCGTCGACATCGGCGCGCACCCTATCCAAAACAGCAATATCAACAACACCAACGACGCTCCCGACGCCATCGACAAGTCTGCATACATAAATCCCGCAGTCCTCGCCGATGCCGACAAGAACAACGAGTCAGCAGCCCTGTCCACAAACCCCTCTCCCGACTGCGTATTACCAGCCTCAAGCATCATGAACAGCACCGCGCCCAACACCAACAGTATCAAGTGCGAATAAAACGTCAAACGGTTGCTCGCATTGATAAGCCTCAACGAGTTAGACCCAGGCTGAGGCCTACGCCCTATAATCCTCAACCCTATCCTCCGCAAATGCTCCTTGACCCAGTTTATAGCCGCCGACTGCAACGGGAACCCCAACCCGCCAAACACCACCGTCAACGCTATCGTCAAGTGCAATAGGTTGCTATGCCCCAACGCAGGATTCGCCAACCCTCCTGGCAAGTTAGAGTAACCCGCGTTACAGAACGCCGAGATCGAATGAAAAACCGACGTGAACACCACGTCATGCAACGGCATACCCGGCAACGTCTCCCGGAAATAGTAAAACAACACCCACGCAGCTAAACCCTCTATTATGAACGTCACATACATGATGTGCTTCAACGTCTGGAATATGTCCGACATGTTGTCCGCCGATATCAAGTCCTTGATGAACATGCGGTTCTGCAACGACCCCTTGCCAGTTATCGACAATGCGAAGAAACACGTGAACGTCATAACGCCCAACCCCCCAACCTGCACCAACGCTATGATTATTGTATGACCAAACGGCGTGAACTGAGTCGGTATATCCAGCACCGACAACCCCGTGACGCATACCGACGACGTAGCCGTGAACAACGCGTCCAAGAACGTCAAATCCTCATAATGGCACCGCGGCATCAACAACAATCCCGTACCCACTACAATGAAAAGCAAGAACGACGAAGCGAACAACACCGTCGGCGACGTCTTACGCGTCAAAAAAGATATGCTCAACGACGAAATCTCATACGCCGAGATTATCACCAATATCGTCGACAACACATACTGATTACCCAACCACGACGACCCGTCCGCATACATCACATACGCCCATATCGCCCCCATATACGCCACCTGCCACAACCTCACCTTGCGCTCACCTATCAACCCCGACACGAACCGGTACACCTGCACGCAACCAAAGAACACTATCAAGTAAGAGTTCAACGTCAACAACGCACGACTCGTACCTGCCGACGTCGCAAACCCTATCCGGCAAACTACGCTCACTATCGCCACAACCGCCGACAATATCGTCAGCGTGTTTATCGTATTACGCACCCTCGCGCCAAACCTCTGCACCAACAAGAGCAACCGATACTCAATCGGCCGTATCCAGTTAGTCAAATACTCCGCTATTATGCGTAATATCTCTCTCACAATCAGAAGTTAACCAAGTAATCCTGTATCTCCCTGTACGCCGCCTCCATCCGCAGCATATTGTCTATCATGAAATATATCATGTCCGACCACTGAGTCTTATCATATATGTCCCCGTCCCTCACCACATACACCCGCTTCACCTCATTCCCAGCCTCACGCACAAAACACTCCTTATACACCACAGTCGCCTCAAAATGCTTCTCTATCAACGTCTTGCAATTCACCAACTTATCCCACAACCGCGCATCACGACTCTCCGAATGAGTATTCACCTCTATCGCAACATACACCTTGCCCCCCGACAAGTCGAACCGCAAGTCCAAACCACGCACCCCGGTCTTGTCAAACAACCACTTTATCGGCTTACCATTCTGACCCGGTATCCTCCGCGACTTGCTCTCCAGCTTATGCCAGAAATCATGCCTTATGGCCTGAGCCTCCTCCTTCGTATACATCGCTATATCCTATTTTACAGCCACTTATTTATTTTCCCTTGCGAATTTACATCTTTTCCATTTATTACACCCCTTAAAAACAACAATCCTCCTCCCATACTTCCATTCCGTCACCTCCCTATAACACCTCAAAAAAACACCTCGCAAGCCCTTGCACATCCCAAATTAATACCTAACTTTGCATCGCTTTCAGCAAGGAGAGGTGCTCGAGTGGTTGAAGAGGCACGCCTGGAAAGCGTGTAAACGCCCAAAGCGTTTCACGAGTTCGAATCTCGTCCTCTCCGCAACAAGACCTGGGTCTATCATCACCCGGGTCTTCTCTTTTTACCCACACCTCCCCACAAAAATCCACGCTCCACTCCAATCCACACCCCTAACTCCTCCCAACATCCTACCAAACTCCTACACTACTCCTACAACTATTATTGCCAGAAGCATAAATGAAGCATACTTGAAGCATCAAAGAAGCATCAAACCCCTATTTCCTACCCCAAAAATATCCCACAACACCCTATCCCCCACCCACTTACAAACTCAAACCATACCCACTTTTTTCACCCCACACCCCCTTTTCCACCCCTCAAACACCCATTTTCACCCCCCCGACACCCCAATCACCCCCCAACAAACACCACACCCATACTCCCGAAAATCTCCAATCCACACCCACCGCAAACATTTTCCACCACGCCCATACACATTCTCCACTTTTTTCACTATCTTTACCAACAATACCCCCAAAACACGACATGCCCCAAAAAACTTTCTACAAATACTTCAACCGAGACATCTCCTGGCTCGCCTACGACAACCTCGTCCTCGACTCCGCCACGCCCGACGATGTCAGCGTAGGCGAAGCCCTCAACTTCATATCCTTCCACTCCTCCAACCTCGACGAGTTCTACGCCGTACGAGTGGCCGAATACCGACGCTCCGCCTACGGCGACACACGCATGGACGAAGTCGCCAACCCAGCCGCCATGCTCCACCACATCAACACCATAGTCTCCCGGCAAATGCTCGCCGCAACCAACATCGTCGCGCACTCCCTCGTCCCCAAACTGCTCCGGCAAAACGTCCTCCTGCACTTCGACAATATGCCCACCCACCAGGCACACGTCGACTTCATGCGCAGCTACTTCGAACGAGAACTCATACCCTACGTCCAGCCCATCCTCCTCGGCAAAGGCACACTCGTTTTCCTACGCGACAACAAACCCTACTTCGCCGTCAGGCTCTTCGCCAAAAGCCGCAAACACAAACTCGCCAAGAAAGCCGACTACTCCCTCGTCAAACTACCCACCGGCGGCCCACGCTTCATCACGCTCCCCGACATCGGCGACGGACTCACGCACATCACCTTCATCGACGACATCATCCGCGCCAACCTCCAATCCCTCTACCCAGGTTATGCCGTCGACGGCGCTTGGGCAATAAAAATATCCCGCGACGCCGACCTCGCCATATCCGAATCTCTCGGCATAGACATCGCCGAAGAAATACGCTACAACCTCGTCCTACGCAAAACTGGCGCCCCGGCCGGATTCTACCACGACTCCTCAATGCCTCACGACGTCCTCAAATGCCTGAAAGACAACTTCCACTTCGCCGAAAGCGAGATGGCCGCGTGTGGCCCCTACATCAACCTCCAAGACCTATCCTCGCTCCCCGTCGACCGCGGGCACAACCTCAAAGCCTACGGCCTCGTCACTCCAAAACGCCTCACCGTATGCCCCTCAATGCTCGACGACATTCTCCGCGGCGACTTCATGCTCCACTACCCCTACCAGTCCTTCAACTACGTCATCCGTCTCATCAACGAGGCCGCACAGGACCCCTACGTCTCCGAAATCAAAGTCACGCAATACCGCGTCGCCACAAACTCCGCCGTCGTAGACTCTCTCATAGCCGCCGCCAAGAACAACAAACGCGTAACCGTCTTCGTCGAGCTTAAAGCGCGGTTCGACGAGAAGAACAACCTCGACATGGCCGACCGCATGAAAGCCGCCGGCATACGCATCATCTACAGCATCCCAGGACTCAAGGTCCACGCCAAAGTCGCACTCATAGAGCGGGGCGGCGATATGTCAAAACGCTCCGTGGCCTACATCAGCACCGGCAACTTCAACGAGAACACAGCACGCACATACACCGACCACGGCCTCTTCACCGCCGACCCCGACATCATTTCCGACCTCCGCACCGTCTTCGCCTTCCTCGAGACTCACAGCGGCAAGGCTCTGCCCCCCGATGAGCCACTACCCGAACTTAAGAAGCTCCTCGTCTCAAAATTCAATATGGAGCCACGTCTCCACGAACTCATAGCGCACGAGATAGACGTGGCACGCTCCGGCGGCGACGCTCGTATATCCCTCAAAATGAACGGTGTCCAATACCGCCCCCTCATCAACGACCTCTACGAAGCCAGCCTCGCCGGCGTCAAGATAGAAGTCATGGCGCGCGGCATCTGCTGCATCGTCCCAAACCAGACATTCAGCCAGAACATACGCCTCTCACGCCTCGTCGACGACTACCTCGAGCATGGCCGAGTGTGGGCTTTCGGCCCCGACGGCGAAAGGGGCGTGTTCATCACCTCCTCCGACTGGCTCAACCGCAATATGCGCAACCGTATCGAGGTCGCTGCTCCCATAATCAACGCCGCCCTGCGCCAAGAACTTATGCAAATCATGCACCTCCTACTCTCCGACAACACCAAAGCCCACATCATCGACGAGAACCAGCAAAACGTACCCGTCACTCGCCTGCCAAACACCCCCCCAGTCCGCGCACAGCAAGACATCTACGCCCTAATCAGCTCCTGGCAAACACAGCAATAACACCACGCGACACTGCGGCTATGCATGATTAATGCCGCAGCGCAGCCGCCCAATTAACTCACCGCACCACACTCCATACCCAATCCCTCCACTACCCTCCCACTCACATTGTCAGTTTCGCCTATCGTCCACCCACACAGCAAACTGACACCCCATGCCATCCCACACGCCTCCCGTCCGCCTATACTTTTTCTCCACTACCACACCATCTTTCCTCGCTTTTCTCCAACACCTATATCGCACCTTTATTCGCTCCAAATAACATATTTTTACACTCCACTCCTACTAATCAGCCACTTGCCGCCACTCTGCACTCGCGTCACACTGCATACCCCCCCGCCATCCCCTCCCCTCTTCCCGTAACTGCTATTGTTGAAATCTTGTCTATCAATTTTTATCCCCACTCAATCAACCACTTACACCACCTAACACCCTTCCCAACCGCATCCACCATTTCCTTTGGTTCTTTTCATTTCACCACCTCAACCCATTTCCCTACCTTCGTAATGCGATTCCTAATCCCCCTATGTTTCGCTACCCACCGGTCCTTGTGGCCTCTTGTCCTCAACTTCTTTCCATTTACAAACCAACCATGATACAAACTGTCGTTAAGCGTGACGGCCGCGTTGTCGGCTTCAACAAGGAGAAAATCTGTGCAGCTATTCGTCGTGCCATGCTTCACACCGAGAAGGGTGAGGACGAGGCCCTCGTATGCAAGATTGCCGACCGTATCGAAGTGGCTGGTAAGGAGAAGATGACCGTGGAGGCCATTCAGGATTGCGTCGAGATGGAGCTAATGAAGAGCCCCCGTAAGGAGGTGGCGCAACGCTACATCGCCTATCGCAATCAACGTAATATAGCCCGCAAGGCCAAGACGCGCGACGTGTTCCTCGAGATTATCGAGGCTAAGAACAACGACGTGACGCGCGAGAACGCCAATATGAACGCCGACACCCCAGCGGGCATGATGATGAAGTTCGCATCCGAGACGACTAAGCCTTTCGTCGACGATTTCCTGCTGTCGGAAGAGGCGCGCTCCGCCGTCGAGCATGGCTATATACATATCCACGATAAGGACTATTACCCCACGCGCAGCCTCACCTGCGTACAGCACCCGCTCGACAAGATTCTCAAATATGGCTTCTCGGCTGGCCATGGCGAGTCGCGCCCCGCTAAGCGCATCGAGACGGCCAGTATCCTCGGCTGTATCTCGATGGAGACGGCGCAAAACGAGATGCACGGCGGACAGGCCATACCCGCCTTCGACTTCTACCTCGCCCCCTACGTGCGCAACAGCTATATCGAGGAGATCAAAATCATGGAGGAGATCAACAATGCCGACTACTCCGTGCTATACCAGTCGCCCATCGACGACTATGAGGTTCGACCTCTCGAGGGCCTCACCGGCGACGACCGTATACGCCAGCACGCCATAAACCGCACCGTGGGGCGTGTGCACCAGTCGATGGAAGCCTTCATCCACAACATGAACACCATACACTCACGCGGCGGCAACCAGGTGGTGTTCAGCTCCATAAACTACGGCACCGACACATCGGCCGAGGGACGTTGCATAATACGCGAGATACTCAAGACGACGTATCAGGGCGTGGGCAACGGCTCGACGGCTATATTCCCCATACAGATATGGAAGAAGAAGCGCGGCGTGAGCTACTTGCCCACAGACCGCAACTACGACCTGTACGCCCTCGCGTGCAAGGTGTCGGCGCGTCGGTTCTTCCCCAACTTCCTGAACCTCGACGCCACGTTCAACCAGAACGACAAGTGGGACGCCAACGACCCCGAGCGTTATAAATGGGAGATAGCGACCATGGGATGCCGTACACGCGTCTTTGAGGACCGCTTTGGCGAGAAGACCTCCATAGGCCGTGGCAACCTCTCATTCACCACCGTCAACATCGTCCGCATAGCCATCGAGAGCATGGGGTTTGTGGATCAGAAGGAGCGTGTGGCGCACTTCATCAAGCGTCTCGACGAGATACTCGATGTCACGGCCCGTCAGCTCGACGACCGTTTCAACTTCCAGAAGATGGCACGCGCCAAGCAGTTCCCATTGCTGATGTCGGCATTGTGGGTGGGCTGCGACAAGCTACAGCCCGAGGACACTATCGAGAGTGTGATAAACCACGGCACTCTGGGCATAGGGTTCATTGGCCTCGCGGAGTGCCTGGTGGCGTTGACGGGGCATCACCATGGCGAGAGTGAGGAGGCGCAGCAATTGGGCATCAGCATAATAAGCCACATGCGCGATAAGGCCAACGAGTATAGCGAGAAGTATCACCATAATTACAGCGTGCTCGCGACGCCCGCCGAGGGTCTGTCGGGCAAGTTCACATCGAAAGACAAGAAGAGCTTTGGCGTGCTGCCGGGCATAACCGACCGTGAGTATTACACCAACTCGAACCATGTGCCGGTATACTACAAGTGCAGCGCGGCGCATAAGGCGCGTGTGGAGGCCCCGTATCATGAGTTGACGCGTGGCGGCCATATCTTCTATATTGAGTTGGATGGCGACGCTACGCACAACCCTCAGGCGGTGATGAACTTTGTAGACCTGATGGACAAGTATAACATGGGCTACGGGTCGGTGAACCATAACCGCAACCGTTGCATGGACTGCGGGTATGAGAGCGCGGAGGCGAATCTTGAGACCTGCCCCAAGTGTGGCGGCACGCATATTGACCGCCTGCAGCGTATCACGGGCTACCTTGTCGGCACGACCGACCGTTGGAACCGCGCCAAACTTGCGGAGTTGCGCGACAGGGTGACGCACGATTAACGCGTTATATTGATTGTTTCCCCCATTATCGGATGGCATGGCGACGAGCCTTGCCACATGGGGCATGCACTGCAGACAGAACTTACGATGAGCGACGAAGGGCGTATATCGGTACTCAAGATTGTCGAGTCGACGACCGTCGACGGGCCAGGCTTGCGCACATCGGTATATTGCGCGGGTTGCCCTAACGCATGCCCGGGGTGTCATAACCCACAGAGTTGGGACATCGGCAATGGCACGCTCATGCCGATAGGCGAGATAATGGCAAAGATTGTGGCAGAGGATTTCTGCGACGTCACATTCACCGGGGGCGACCCGATGTATCAGGCGGCGGGCTTCACCGCCCTTGCGCAGCGCATTAAGCGGGAGACGCGTAAGACGATATGGTGCTACACGGGCTTCACGTTCGAGCGGTGCTATGCCGACCCAGCCAAGCGGCGGCTGCTTGACTATATAGACGTATTGGTTGACGGGCCATTTGTGGAGGCCCTCAAATCGGACGAGCTGCTATTTCGGGGCAGTTCTAACCAGCGCATTATTGACGTGGCTCAGACCCTTGGCTCGGCCACGCCCGACGTGCTAATACTCGCCCATCCTGAGGCGGGGCTGTTGCCAGAGATATAGGGGGTTGACAGAGGGCATGTGGCAAAAGGAAAGGGACGTTGCACGCAACGCCCCTGTTTTGTTTGTGTATGATGCCGCGGGCTATTGCTCGCCCTTCAGGAAGGTGTCGAAGTAGCGTTTGATGTAGGCGATGAGGTGCACGCGGTCGTGCCCGGAGACATTGTGTGGGTGGTTGGGGTAGACGTAGTAGTCGAGGAATTTGTTGTGGCGTATGGAGCTGTTGAGGAGGGCCTGGCTGTTTTGCCATACGACAGTGCTGTCCATTGCGCCGTGGATGACGAGGAGCCGGGCGTTGTCGTTGAGGTTGGCTATTTTGTTGAGTAGGCTTGTCGAGGCGTAGCCATCGGGGTTTTGCTGGGGGGTGTCCATATAGTGCTCGCCATACATGACCTCGTAGTATTTCCAGTCGCATACGGGTCCACCGGCCACGCCGACCTTGAACACGTCGGGGTATGTGGTGAGGAGGCTAATGGTCATGAAGCCGCCGAAGCTCCAGCCATGCACGCCGAGGCGGGACTGGTCGACGTAGGGGAGCGAGCGGAGGTATTCGACGCCCATCATCTGGTCCTCCATCTCGTGCACGCCGAGTTGACGGTGTACGGCTTGCTCGTAGGCTGAGCCGCGCATTTCAGTGCCACGGTTGTCCATGGTGAAGACGATGTAGCCTTCTTGCGCGAAGAGGAGCATCCATTGTGATGCGCCATAGAGCCAGCTGCCGTCGACGAGTTGTGAGTGCGGGCCGCCATAGACGTAGACGATCGCGGGGTATTTCTTGGAGGGGTCGAAGTTTGTGGGGAGGATTAGTCGGCCGGTGAGGGGGAACACGCCGTCGGCGCTTTTGAGGTCGACGAGGCGTATCTCGGGCATGGAGAAGTCTTTGTAGGGGTCGGCGTTGACGTTGACGACGTAGTAGTTGCCGTTTGTATTGACTATGCGCGATTCTTTGGCCACTTGGGCGCTGCTGATGTTGATGACCATGTCTTGCATGCCGGAGAGGTATGTGGCAGTGCACACGGCGCCTTCGGGCGAGATGCGTGCCATGTCGCCGTTGAGGGATATGGCGCAGATGTCGCGGTAGAGGTAGTGTTCGGAGTTGGTTTGAGCTATTAGGCGTTTGTTTTTGTTGTCGAAGCCGTAGATTTTGGTGACGCACCATTGGCCGTCGGTGAGTTGCGTGGCTTTGGCGGAGCGTGTGTCGTAGAGGTAGAGGTGTCGGTAGCCATTGCGGTAGCTGGCCCATACGAAGTGTGAGTTGTCTGTCCAGAGGGCAGGCTCGCAAGGCTCTATCCAATGGGGGTCGGTCTCTTCGAATAGTGTTTTGAGGAGGTTGCCGGAGCGTGTGTCGTAGATGTTGTACCACAGGTGGTCTTGGTCGCGGTTTATTTCGGCTATGCCTATTTGCGAGCCGTCGGGGGACCAGCTGATGTTGGTGAAATAGCGGTCGACGGGAGATGTTGTTTTGAGGTAGATTGTTTTGGCGGAGCGTGTGTCGTAGATTCCTATGGAGACTTCTTCGCTTTGCTCGCCCGCCATGGGGTAGCGCGTGTTGACCACTTTGCCTTCGCGAGCCTGGACGTTGACAAGAGGGTAGTTTGCCACCATGCGCTCGTCTTTGCGGTAGAAGCATAGTCGGGTGCCGTCGTGGTTCCAGAACATGCCTCCCTCTATGCCGAATTCGCTACGTGCGACGGTTGAGCCGTAGCGTATGCCGTTGTCGGAGACCTTGTTGACACGGTTGTTATTCTTACCGTTGGCCACGTAGAGGTCGCATCCGGAGGTGTAGGCTACCCATCCGGCGTTGGATATTGTGGCGTCGTCGTAGGGTCCTGGGACTTTGGCGAGAGTTTGTTTCTGGGGGATGTTGACCCTGAAGATGTCGTCGCCGTTGGTGAGCCATAGGACGTCGGGCGATTCGGCGGCGATGATGCGCACGTAGTCGGCGGCTATGATGGAGCCGAGTTCATTGTAGGAGGAGACTGGTGTTTGCGAGCCGTCGGGGTTGTGTGCGGTCAGGGAGTAGTCGGGTTTGTAGTAGAGGATATTGTCGGTGTTGCGGCAGGGCCAGGCGCTGAGGCTGTAGGGGTAGAGTTGCGCGAGTTCTTTGCCGCCGTAGACGGTGTTCTCGAGGTTGAAGGAGCGAGGCTGTGCCGAGGAGTCGGCGAGCGAGACGGTCGATAGTATGGCGGCCATTGCTATGAGATGCTTATGGGTCATTGTGTATGCGTGGTATTGTTGATAGACGTTGGCAAATGTAGGGATTTTTGTGGAAAGGGAGCGCGTGGTGCTGATATTTGGCATCGGGTTGGTTGGATTTGGGTGTGTGGGGAGGTTGTGGGCGGCATTTGGGGGAGTCGGGGGGACGCAAATGGCGTGGAATTTGGTTTAAGTGGTGGTTGTAGTGTGGTGGGTTACAGTGTGTTATGGTTTAGGTGGTACTCTTTTACGACCCTTATGCGGGGTGTATTTTTTTGGTAAAATACGAAGAAATGGCGAAGTGGGGGTATTCGTCACACTTACGACCGAGAATTGGGCGATGCGGGAGTGTGATAAATGTGTTAAATTTGAAGAAAGGGTGTGTTTTTGCGGGAAATACAACGTGAGAAAATTGCATTTGTTGTTCTACGAGGAAGTGAGAATGAGTCGCGGAGCATCTGGGATGCATCCGCGGAGCATAGTTGGAGCATGCATGGAGCATGCATGAAGCATATATGGGCGTTTGGAGGTTGACATTGGTTAGCGTTGGTGGAGGAGGCATGGAGGGTGTGTTTTGGAGGGCGGGAGTAAGATTTAGAGATATAGCGCAAAAGGTGTGGTATCGATTATGGCAGCAGAAGAGGGCGAGGCGACTATCACGGCTAAGTGTGAGGCGTCGGAAGATGGGGTTTAGGAGTGAGACGGCGTTAGAGGTGGTCCGAGATGGCGTCAGAGTGGAGAGTGGGGATAGGTATAACATACTTGGTCAGAAGGTGGACGGGAGCTATAAGGGTCTTGTGATTAGTGGTGGTAAGCTGATGATGAGCAAGTAAACGGGAGTGGTGTGAGAGTGAGGGATATAAGCAGTGCCCGGGGTATAGTCATAGTGCGCCAAGATGGCCATTCGTGGCTAATAAGGCGGTAGGGAATATAGGCAGAAAAGCGTCGCGCCATGGGGTTAGGAGCCTTGTGGCGCGACTTTTTAGTAAAATAAGTTAACCGAAGTGATGCGCGTAAAGAATAAATTGTTATCTTTAGCAATCGGAAAATCAACTGAAAATGAAGATAAAGAACATCATCGCAGCCTTGATGCTTGCGGCCATAACTATTCCTCAAGAGGTGAACAGCCAGGCGGAGGCTATTGAGAACTCGTGCAAGACCTGTTTTCCCCATCCATACATCATATCGGGTCGTCCATTCCGCTCTATATTGACGGGCGATGAGGTGGCGGAGTTTCATGCCACGTTGTTCTCTGGCACGACATACAGGATAGCGGTGGGTAACGCGGAGAAGAACAGCGTCATCTTCACAATGTACGACACGGATCATAATATGCTCTTCACGAGCAAGGACTATGGCAATGCGCCCTATTGGGATTTCACCGTCGAGGGCTATACCGATTGCATAGTCGAGGCGCGGTTGGATAACACTATTGCCACGTCGGGCTTCGCTATCGTGATGACGGGCTTCCGTCTTAGTGAGGGCGTGGAGTAGGCCGTCGGGGGTGTGGGTCGTCTCAGTGAAGAGAATAGGGCAACGTTAACCTTAGAGGGGCTGCGTCATGAGTGACAGAATCCTTGAGGCTCTCGTTCAGTTGTTCGCCGTCGTGGCTTCGGTGCGCGGGGCGAAAGACATGAGCGAGCGTCGCCTTGTGGTGTATAACTTCCTGGTGTCGCAACTCAACACCGAGCTTGCCAACAAGTATATTGGCAAGTTCGACGAGTATTACCGCAACAACGTACAGTTGGGGCTGAGGAGCGAGAACCAGTATAAAGTGATATCCCGCGTGTCGTCCAAGGTGATGCGAATCACCATAGGGATGAACAAGGAGATGTCGCTATATCAGAAGTGCATCGTCCTGGTGCAACTCTACGAGTATCTCAACACAGGCCAGATATCCTACGTCGAGCAGGGGTTGGTGAACGATGTCGTGGCCGATAAGCTCAACATCAATAGCGACGAGTTGGAGCTGATACGCAACTTCATACTCGACACTCGCAATGTGCAGGAGCGTGTGGTGTTTTGTGGCGAGAGCAACTGCGAGGAGATAATGGAGCCTAAGAACGTCTTCTGGGAGGATCTGGAGGGCGAGATAGACTTTGTGTACCTGCCTGTAGTCAACATCTTCCTGTTCAAGTATTTCGGCGACCAGCGTCTCGACATGAACGGGACGATATTGAAGGCGGGCAAGACGTATATCATGAAGGCGGGTTGCTCGATACGCAACGGTGTCAGCTCGCCTATATTCTACTACGACATGATGCGTCAGGTGGTGACGAATGGCAGTTTTGTGCCTATCACCATCGAGGCGCGCAATGTGGTGTACAACTTCAACAAGAACACGGTGGGGTTGCACAACCTGTCGTTCGAGTCACATTCAGGACGACTGGTGGGCATCATGGGCATCTCGGGCTCGGGCAAGAGTACCTTTGCCAACGTCATATCGGGTAAGGCACGGCCAACCTCGGGCAAAGTATACGTCAACAATATAGACATCTACGAGGACCCTGACGCCGTGAAGGGTCTCATAGGCTTCGTCTCGCAAGACGACTTCCTCGTGGAGGATCTCTCGGTCTATGACAACCTCTATTTCAGCGCGAGGATGAGCTACGACAACTTGCCCTTGCCGATAGTGCATGAGCGCATAGACAAGTTGCTGCGGCTTCTTGGACTCTACGAGGTGAAGGATGTCAAGGTGGGCAGCCCGCTGAATAAGATGATAAGCGGCGGTCAGCGTAAGAGGTTGAGTATAGCCTTGGAGCTGATACGCGAGCCAGCAATATTGATACTCGATGAGCCTACGTCGGGATTGTCGTCGCACGACTCGGAGAATATCATAGAGCTACTCAAAGACCTGACTATTAACGGCAAACTTATCTTTGTCGTCATACACCAGCCCTCATCGGACATATTCAAGATGTTCGACCAGTTGCTGATATTAGACACTGGCGGCTACCTGATATACGACGGCAACCCCATAGAGAGCCTCAGCTACTTCCGTCTGAGTCTCCACATGCTCTCGTCGCACGAGGTCGAGTGCCATAGGTGCGGCAACATCAATGTCGAGCAGATACTGGACATTATCAGTCAGCCGATAATAGACGAGTATGGCAACAACACTCAGGTACGTAAAGTGACACCTGCCGAGTGGTATGAGAAGTTCAGTTGGGGAGCCATAGACACGAACTATGTGGGCGACCCCGAGCCTTTGCCGCCCATAAACTTCAAGACGCCGAGCCCCTTCAAGCAGTGGCTGCTCTACATGATGCGCGACGTGAAGTCCAAGTGCGCCAATATCCAGTACCTGCTGCTTAACCTCTTCGAGGCTCCCGTGATGGCATTCGTGGTGGCGTTGCTGCTGCGCTATTATAACGTCACGTCGCCCGAGGGGTATACCTTCGCCGACAATGTCAATATGCCAGTGTTCGTCATTGTGGCGGTCATCATAGCCTTCTTCGTGGGACTGACGGTCAGCGCCGAGGAGATAATACAAGATAGGCAGATACTGCGACGAGAGACGTTCTTGAACCTTAGACGGTCGAGCTATATCATGTCGAAGTGCATGCAGACGATGTTCTTGTCGGCCGTCCAGATGTTCTTCTTCGTGCTGATATCCAACATCATACTCGAGATCAGGGGAATGTTCTTGGACTATTGGCTGGTGCTGTTCTCTACGGCGGTATCGGCCAATATGCTGGGACTGAACCTGTCGGACATGATGAAGAAGACCATCAATATCTACATACTCATACCGTTCATGGTGATCCCCCAGTTGATATTGAGCGGTGTCTTCGTGAAGTTCGACAAGATGAACCCCGACGTCAGCTCAGTGACGAATGTGCCTGTCTATGGCAACCTCATCACGGCACGTTGGGCATTCGAGGCGTTGGTGGTGAACCAGTTCTGCTATAACGACTATGAGACGCTCTTCTACAAGTATGACAAGTCGAAGAGTCAAAGCTCATATTACAAAGACTTCTGGGTGCCGTCTATGAAGTCATACCTGACGCGAGTGTCGATAAACACCGACAGGCCTGATGCCGACAAGAAGGAGGTGGAGCGTATTCTGAAGTTGCTCCACGACGAGATAAAGCGCAATGCGGGTATGTTTGGCGACATCACCCCGCCGAGGGATGAGATGTTCAAGGTGGGGCTGTTCGGCCAGGCCGCCTACGGTGTCGTGGCGCAATACCTTGAGGAAGTCAGGATGTATAACGTGTCGCGCTACAACAAAGCCGACATAGCACTCGATAAGTACAAGCAGCAGTTCACGGCGGCAGAACTTGACAGTCTGCGTCGCAACTATCACAACACGAGAATAGCGGACCTGGTGACGAGTCCATCGGGTATGTTGTCGGAGGTCATAAAGGAGTACGACGGTCGCCTATGGCAGAAGAACGACCAGGTGTTCCAGAACACCGACCAGGCATTCAGGGCTCCACTGTACTCATCGTATAAGAATATACACGGCTTCATGATTGACACGTACCTGTTTGACGTGTTCATGATATGGGTGCTGAACCTTGCACTGCTGCTGATATTGCTTGACGGGCGGTTAGGCCGGTGGATGAGAGGAAGATAGAGAAAGAGGGGGGAAGGGAAGAGGGCGCATTCGCGTTAGTGGAGAAGTCTCTACATGAGTTACCCAAGGGCGTGGATGGGAATGTTAAATAAGGGAGAGTGGGAAGGAAATGGGTATAACTTTCGCCTTGAGACCATCAAGCTCGCACAAAAAACATTAAATTTGTCTTTATATTGACGCAACGCTTATACGCCGCCTGTCAACAACAAACCACACTAACAACACAATGTACAAAATAACCTGGGATCCAGAAACAGGCGGGGTGAGGCTTCACTCGCGCATAGTGGACGGCACCCTCGGCATATCTCCCCGTCCCGTGTTCTTCGAGGAACTCAACCTGCTCAACATCAAGGGACTCGGGTTCTCATATCCCAACGCCCAAGAGCCTATTCTTTGGGCTATAAACAAACAATACTTCTATCGGGGGCAACATTTGTTCGATGTCAAGGGGGCTAACATATACGACAAGCCCTCCGTGATACTCGACCCGGAGGTCACGCCCTCTTCTCTCACCCCCGTAGATGTTGCCACTATGCTCGAGCACTGCAAGGACTATATGTTCCTCCTCGAGAGTGAAGCAATAGAGTTCATCAACGACACCTTCACTCAATATGCTGGTGCTCGCAAGACCAGCGAACAAGCCCCAGTGAACAGACTCGACTATGAGGCTCTTGCCGCACGTGCCGCAAAGAAGACCAAGACCCCAATGGCCATAGTCAAGCAAGACTGCGACTCATTCGACATTGTTCCTCTCGACGATGCGCAAGCCCAAGGGCGGCGTATATTCCAAACCACGCACATAGACCGTTTTATCGCCTCCTTCTCAGGCGGCAAAGACAGTCAAGTGGTGCTCGACCTATGCACACGGGCAATTCCAAGCACCGATTTTGAAGTGATATATTCTGACACTGGTTACGAACTGCCCCCCTCGCTCGTCTTATACGAAGAGGTGCAACGATACTATCACGCCAAATACCCCGACCTCAAGTTCTCCACCACCCGCAACCATCGCCCCGTGCTTGACTACTGGGACTTGATTGGCACGCCCAGCGACTCCCATCGCTGGTGCTGCTCCATAATGAAGACCGCACCCCTCTATCGTTCACTCAAACTTCCCCACTCGAACAAACAGGCCAAAGTGCTTACTTTCGACGGCGTTAGAGCAGAAGAAAGCACTAAAAGAAGTGGTTATGGACGTATAGGGAAAGGCAAACATACTTCCGTAACCAATGCACATCCAATAATCAACTGGAACACAGTTGAAATTTTCCTCTACCTTTGGAAATATGGACTTCCCATCAATCCTGCGTACCGACAGGGTAAAGCAAGAGTCGGATGTCTGATTTGCCCATTTTCAACAGCATGGGACGATATGATATCTAACAAAAAGTATGAACGTGAGCTACAACCTTTTACAAACAGATTGTTAGCATGGTCTGAATATAACAAGATAGGCAACTCTAAAGATTTCATAAAGGAACGTCAGTGGAAGATAAAGGCCATCGGAAATACAGAACTCGCTAAATGCTCAGTTACATTTCTTGATTCAGATGACAAAACTTTCACAGCAGTCGTCAAGAGTCCATCTAACTCAATATATCAGTGGTTGCCTGCTTTGTGTGAGTACACAAAAACTTCTAACGGTAATATAGACAAAGGCTTACTAAAATACAAAGGTGAAATATACAAGTTCATTCTAAATCGGGACATAACTAACAATCAATACATTTTCACCGTAGAAAACACAACTACTCAGCTGGGTTTCACACTACGACGCATTGTCTACAAAAGTGTTTATTGCATACAATGTGAAGCCTGCGAAGTTGACTGTCCCACAGGGGCTTTATCTGTTGTACCCTCAATAAACATAGATAAGGAAAAATGCATTCATTGCCACATCTGTCTCAATTCACATGACTTAGGTTGCATCACTGCTGACGCAGTGAGAATGATAAAGGACATGGATAATAATGAAAACACTAAAATCCAAGGTTACAAAACATTTGGATTCAGACAACAGTGGTTGCAAGAATATCTCGCAGACCCAGATGATTTTTGGAAATGCAATTCTCTTGGAACAGCTCAACTCGATGGGTATAAAACATGGCTAAGAGATGCGGAGATAAACGACTCTAAAAACAGGTTGACAAAGTTTGGTGAGATTCTTAAGCGCATATACGAAGAACAGCCCAAACTCACTTGGGAAATGATTTTGACTAATCTGTCATACAACTCTTTCATCGTCAAATGGTTCACCAGTCATATCAAGATTGGTCAAGAATATGACAGAAAGACTCTCGAAAGCATGATCAACGATGAAGGGTTTTCCTGTAAAGGGAAGACCGTCTACAATGCAGTCGGGGCTCTAATACAAACATTCGATTATTCACCGCTTGGCAGCACACTCAACATGGGATTGTCTTTTAATGGCAAGATGAAAGTGCGCTCGGAATACAAAGAAGTCTCAAAGGCAGGTCTGGCTTATTGTCTCTATAAATATGCCGAGGACAAAGGCGTGCGTTCTTTACGTGTTTCTGATTTCTACAATGAAACATGCACGAGTGGTCCATATCACGTATTGGGTATCCCCAAACATGTATTTGTCGATACGCTCAAAGCTCTCAATTCTGCCACCAACAGGGTATTAATAGCGGAGCTATCTATGGGTCTGGACAGTATCACTCTTCGTGATGATCTTACTCCAATCACTTGCTTGGAGATTTTACAGTAACATGGATCTGCTTTCCACTTATTATCTGACGGCCTTGCTTAAAATGCGTAGGGGCATGGCGTTTGGCTCACCGTCAAACGCTAAGCCAATTATGTTTATTGCGATAATCAAAGGAATTGAAGAGGGAAGTATCATTGGCAACAAGATAGAATTCAACGAAGTGTTAGATAAGAACTATCATGACCTCTGCAACTTGTTTGAGCCGACAAAGAAAGCTGCTCACTTATTCAAACCTTTCTATTATTCAAGCACTGAAGGGTATTTCAATTTGAAATGGAAAGACTGCAACATGCCACCTCAATCATGTCTCACCCCTTCTGCTAAATTTTTAAGAGAACGTTTAGATTATGCTTTCTTAGACGAGCCGCTTTGGACGCTTCTTCAGGATAAGGAGGTGAGGGAGGTATTCCGCAGCTCGCTTATATCGCATTTTCTCGGTCGTACGCACAATTAAACACCCCTGGACTATGAAATATAATGATATCATCGAAATTCGCCAAGGTCTTGCCGCCTATAACATTGAAGAAGAGTCGCTTGGCGATTGGAAGACCTTTATCGCCAACGACAAGTTCAACGACGTATTAAAGTGCATGGTCAGTGCTGTACGCAACAACGACGCAGACAATCATAAGTCGCTTTGGATTTCTGGCACTTACGGCTCAGGCAAATCGCACGCAGGCGCTGTTTTGAAGCACCTCTTCTGCGATCCTCTTGATGATATCCTCGAGTATATCAACGACGAATATAAGGACGACAAACATTCGCTTCTGCGCAATTCGCTCATCAATGTACGCCAGCAAAAGCGACTTCTCCCCGTCCTGCAACACTCCACCAGGAATATAGCTCACGAGGATGACCTTTCTCTCGCCCTGCAAAAATCAATTAAGAAAGCCCTGGCAGACGCCAAGATTGACATCGTTGTTCAGACGGACTTCGACACACTGGCCAACCACGTCGACGAGCAACCAGCCATTTGGCAGTCGCTCATTAACAACAACCCTATACTCCGCAGCTCCGCACCCGACCTGAACATTCTCAAAACGCGCCTCAAGGAGGCCGACCCCTCGACGCTCCATGACATCAAGGATGCGCAACGCACAGCCAATATTGACATCCGCATAAAAGGCAACAACATAAAGCGCTGGATACTCGAGGTGCAGGACAAACTTCACGACTATGGCTACAGCGGGTTACTGATAATATGGGACGAGTTCACGGAACTTATGACATCGGCATACGGCACACGCGTTCTTGTCCAGATTCAGGAGATAGCCGAGGCCATGTCGGCTCCGCAGAATGACTCTTATTTCCTCCTCATTTCGCACCCATCGGCTCTGAACACCCTCAAGGAGGAAGAACGCGAGAAGACCAAAGGCCGCTACCACTACATGATATACAACATGGAGCCAGCCTCGGCCTTCAAGATTATGACCAAGAAGTTCAGGATCATCAACGGCGACCTCTACCAGCGGCTTAAGGATCAGTTCTTCTCTCTTCACCCTGAACTGCCTGACACGTTTGCCTCAACATCGGCAAGTTTGGACGAGACTATCAACGACATCAAGAACCTGTTTCCGCTTCATCCCTCAACCGCAAACCTTGCCACTTACTATGCGCGTGAGGCGGGCAGCTCCAACCGTAGCGTCTTTTCCTTCCTTGCCCAAGACACTATCAAAGAGTTTCTTGATGATGAGGAGAACTATGTCAACGGACGTACCATCACGTGCGATCTTCTGTACGACTACGTCAAGGAACATTTTGAGGGCGACACAGCGCGCTTTGGAGCCGTGACGGAACGCTACAACAGTCATCATTTAGCAGTAGAGAACGCTGGGGCGAACCATCTGCGCGTATTTAAGGGCATCCTGCTTCTCAACGCGCTCAACAATATAGCCAATAGCGACTCCGTGACACCAAGCTATGTCAACATACGCAATCTCTTTGTCGGCACCGACGTGGAACCGGAACTTGACACCATTCTCGATTTCCTCAACGACAAGAGCATAATACAGCGACAGCCCAACGGCAACTTCTCCATTCTCTTCACAGCCCTGCCAGGCAATGAAATCCAGACAATCAAAGAGGAGCTCAAGGGAAGCAACTTTCGCTACACGGACCAAGTAATAAAATTCGGTTCTGAGGCACGCACTAACCTCAGCACTATTTTCTCACAGGTTTTCAGACCCAAGGTCTACGAGTTCTTCGCCCAGCAAGGTAACGAGTACACACTACTCAACCAGATTGAGAACGCCCAGCGCAAGGCACAGCCCTACGAACTTTTCATAGCCGTGCTCGTGGCAAGGACTCAGGAAGAGTTACTATCACTAAAAGACATAGCGGCAAGGCAGAGCGGCGAGGAGCGGGTTGCGAACGTGATATTCCTTGTCATGGAGACCATGTTTGGCGAGAAAGAGTATGAGCGGTTCATTGAATATCAAGCCAATGCTGAATGTGCTCAACGCCATGGCCTTACAGAGCAGCAGAAGACATACGCGAAGAACGCCACGGAGATGCTCTCGCAGTGGACAACGAGAATGAAATCGGGCCCCGTTACCGTTTACATCCGCAGACTAAACATGCCGTCCATTTATGGAAGCAAGATAGCCAACGCAATCAACACCACCATATCGCGCATCATTTTCAGCAACGGGCCAGAGTCCCTCGAACTAATCCGGCTTCAAACGGCAGCTACGTATTGGAACAAATCGGCAGTCAAGGCTATTGTTGAAACCGTGCTTGGTTTCAACAACAAAAATGACGTCTTTGACAGAGTGAAGGGACCATATATGCACCTCAAATATCTGCTCCAGGACAGTGTTGATGACGAACTCAACCTGAAGCCCGATATTGACCCCAACCACCCGCTAAAAAAGGTTTGCGACTTCATTGACAAGAAACTCAAGTCAGTTCCCAAAGACCAGGCCTTTAACCTCGGTGAGAAGCTTAAAGCACTCACAGAGCCGCCATACGGTCTATACCAGGGGTGCGCATCAATGGCCATGGTGGCTTTTGCCATGCGCAAATATGCAGATCACATCTTCGACACCAACGGAAAACAACTCACAAGTAAACACCTTGTTGATGTCATCGTTGAGATGTTTAAGGGGTGGGAAAACCGCAATGGCACAAACTCCAAATACATGTTCGAGAGCACAGAGGCACGTAATCTTTGCAAAGCACTCACCGACATGTTCTCGCTCAAAACCCTTAAGGACTACTCCAACATCAGTTCGCTCCGCGATGCCGCGTTCGCTGTCAAATCCTATCTCAATGAAGTAAAGTTTCCTTTGTGGAGTCTGAAGTATTGTTCGAGCGACTACAACACCCCAGACATGCGTCAACTTGTTGATGACATTCAGAAACTGATCATTGACTACGAGGACAGCGTTAAGAATCCACAGTTGGTAACAAGGGCTATTGGAGGATACAAGAAGCAAAGCATAGAATGGGGAAACCTCTTGATTCAGAACAACAGAGGCAATTACGAGGAGGGCTTTACCAACTACCTCAAGGGGGTCAAGGATGTCAGACTTCAAGACGACGAGTACCCGGATGCCTTGCAATTTCTCCGTGGGCACCTTGAGGGGGATCCAGCCTTCTGGAAAGAGTCGGCTGTAGCTTATCAGCTCATGGCTTGGAGGATGTCTCGAAATTCTCCTATCATTACCGTCGCAGAGCCCACCACAGATGGTGAGACATCAACCGAGTCATACACTTCGACAAAACAGTCGAACGAGGAGGTGGCGCAAAAACGGGTCAAACTCGCCAACAAGTTGAAAATGATCCCACCTGACGAAGTAAAGGAGATCATCAACGAGATCATCAAGAAAGAAGACGCAATAGTCAATATTCTCGTCAAGTATGTTCTGTAAGTTCACTAAACTCGACGACCTGAAGGCTCAGGTTATTGACGACCTTGCGCCTAATGGGTCTGACGTCTCGACACTCGAGCGGTTTCCGCTCCGTTTTGTCCTACTGGATAATTTTAGGGACTGCCTGAACTTTGTGAGGTTCGCACAGGCGGAGGCAAACGCCGTGGTACATAGCGTCGATAAATGGATAGAGAGTGACTATCCTGACTTGATAATCTCCTACTCGAGGCTGGCAGACAAAATTAAAGAATTCGTTGTCGAGCACAGGCCGAAAGAGGGAGACCAAAGGTCGCAGAACTACGTCATCACCCCATTTTCCGAGCTGGCTCGCTTCTACGACAATGACAAGGTTAAGCAATTTGACACCCTGCTGAAAACCATCAAGGGCATCGAGGCGAACGCCAAAGGCGCAGAACTGCACCAGCGTTTCTACATTCCCATAGTCGGCCTCGAGGGGAAAATGGAGATATTCTGCCGTGACTCGCAAAGCATAATTTGGCAGCTCCAGTCGGGTTCCACCGGTGCCTACCCACTAATAATACTCACTAACGGCTCCACTTTTGGTGTCAGAGGCCTCGAAAAACACTACACCGTCATCCGTGACGTGCGCGAATGGCTATCGGTTTGGAATACAGCCGACGAGAACGTTTCGCCCAACATCATCTGCACCTCACCCTCCCTTTTCGCCAACCAATGCTATGCGCAACCAGATAATGCCTTCACCTTCGTCTCTTGTCATGACGCTCACGAGTTCCTGACACAAGGTTTGCAGCTCAACTTCAGCAAGATGACGAAGTCGCACATTGATGGCGATAATTGGGACATGCTTGCAAAAGACATCGACCTCTCGCAGCCGTTCAATTTTTTAGACTACGTGAAACAGCGGTTCTCTTTCGGCACCATTGACTGTAAGACTTTCCTTCGGCTCTGGTTTGATAATCCCGCACAATTTGACCGCTGGCTTCTCGCCCGCTTCTACCTTCTTCAGCCTGATGCTGAGTCTTTCTTTTGCCGCATTCTTGCCAAGACATCATCGCTCACAGGCAACGACTTCGTAGAGCAAATGGTTCTCGACTTTCCCGATAACGAAAGCGAGGTCGCCATACGCCAGTCTTCTCTGCGCGAACTTGCCAAGAGAAATGTAATAGTGAGCGACACTGTGGCATCCACCCTAATTGCCAAACTCGAAAAAGTAGCGCAGAAGGATGACGCGCAGACTGCCCTCAAATACTACTCTGGCATAACCGAACATGAAAAAGAGCTCGTGGTATCGTGGCTTGCCGAGGAACTCATCACCGACGACCAGATTAGAGATCTTTATCCCGACCTCTACTACTACAGCCACTCGCCACTCGGCATACCCGTCAACGAGACACCCTGGCTTGCCGACTACATGAGGGAATATAAACGTGCTAAGCTCGCCAACCGATACACAGCAGAGATTGAAATGGAGATTTCCACCCACAATGGTGACGCGTCTTCGTTCGACAGCTGGTATCAATCATTCAGCACCACCTTCACCCTTCTCCAAAACAGGCACGACATCGAGAAGTTCTATTGGATTGATGGTCTTGGCTTAGAATGGATACCCCTTATCAAGCATATTATAGCAGGGAAACATGACCAGAACATTTATCTTAACGACATCAAGATAGCGAGGTCTCAACTACCCTCAACCACTTGCGTCAACAAGCCCGACCTTCAACGACTCACACCTGAGACTCTTGAGAAGATAGGAGATCTTGACGAGCTTGCCCATCGACCTTCTTGTGCATGGCCGAAAACTATCATTAGAGAGTTGCAAATCGTACGAGATGCCATTGATGAGATAGTCAAGAAGTTCAATGACAAGAAAATCGCCATCATATCCGACCACGGGCTCACCTATCTATCGCAACTATGCGACGGACTCGGCCTCAATGGAGTCGAGTCTGACCACCATGGACGTGTGGCACATAAGTCAAGCGGTGTATGGACAACTGATGCCAAATATTTTGTGCTCGACGACGGCAAAACTGCCTGCGCACTCCGACACAACTCGCTATGCGGCAAAGTGCCCAAGGGACAGGGGACACATGGGGGATGCACACCCGAGGAGGTCCTCGTCCCAATATTCATCATCTCGCGTGACAAGAGCAACGCTGAATGGTCGGCCACGCTTTGCAACAAAGAAATATCGGGTGCGAACCCAAGGGCTGAGTTTATAATACTAAACTGCCCAGAGAATGAGACTCCCCATGTGGAATATAATGGCAAAGAGTATAATCTGCGCCAACTGCCATCCGACACGAGCAAATATGAGACTGGGCTACTACCCCTTGACAATAGTTGCAGAACCATCACATTGCACATAGGCGACAGCACGCACTCCTTCGATATAGATGTCTCGACGGGAGCTAAGCAGGACGATAACATGTTCGATTTTTAAGATAGAAGAAGATGAAAGAAGAAATCAGCAAGAAAATAAGGGATTACTTTTCACAAGTTTCCATCTTCAAAGATCCCGAACTTTCGTCGAGTATTTTTGCTGGTCGCAACCTTCCCTCATTCGTCAAAGACTTCCTTCTCAAACGTTATCTTGACATACAGACTGGTGTTGTCGACAAGGCAAAGCTCACCCAGTTTCTCAATCAGGTTATACCAACTGATGCAAGCTCCGTCAAAGACCGCATCGTCTCAGGACAGGAGGTTGTACTCCTTGCCCGCTTTATTGTCTATATCGACCTAATCAAAGGAGAGAAACAGTTCGCCATACCCGACTATGGCATCAAGCTACGGGAGGGCATAATCCCCGAATACACCTATAACAAGCATCAAGGTGAACTTGTGGATGGAGAGAAGTGGGGGATCGTTAAATTATGCCTTATTGATGATGCCGATGGAAAGAAGAAGCACGTCCAAATGGCCGACTACAAGCCCTTCAAGCCGTACAGCTCGGTTGATTTGGACTATCTCGCCGAGGCGCGACAACACTTTACAACAGCCGAATGGTTTGACCTTCTTATCTCCGCCATGGAATACGATCCTGACGGTTTTGAAAACATCACGCAGAAAGTTGAATTTCTAACCCGACTTCTCATCTTCCTTGAACCCCGCCTCAATGTCATAGAACTCGCCCCTAAGGGCACAGGCAAATCGTATGTCTTCGGTAATTTATCCAAATATGGTTGGTTGGTGAGTGGTGGTAAAGTAACTCGCGCCAAACTATTCTACGACAAGGCTAAGCAGCAAAATGGAATAATCAAAAACCACGACTTCACCGTTTTCGATGAGATACAAACGATAGTGTTTCAAGAGCCCGCCGAGATACAAGCAGCATTAAAGTCATATCTTGAGAGTGGCAAAACAACTATTGATAATAATGAGTTCTCCTCAGAGTGCGGCTTGATGCTCATGGGCAACATACCCCTCACCGAGCAACACACACCAATCTCGCCCCTCTATTTCAACTCACTTCCTGAGAACTTCCGCGAGTCGGCACTTTTGGATCGTTTCCACTGTTTCATCGAGGGATGGCGACTGCCGCGTATCAACAAGAGTATGGTGTTCAAGGGTTGGACCATAAACGTGGAATACTTTTCTGAGATTCTCCACGCTATGCGCACATGCAACACATACGGCTTGTTGTTCGACCAGCTTGTGACCTTTGAAGACAAAGCAGATGTGCGCGATTCTAAAGCTATCAAACGAATCAGCACAGCCTATATGAAGCTTATCTTCCCTCATTGGAGGTTTATCTCTGATGTGAACAAGGAGGAGTTCAATCTTTACTGTCTTGCACCAGCGATAAGTCGCCGTCGCATTATTAAAGAGCAGTGTCATAACATCGACCCTGAGTTCAATTGCCACATTCCGTCGGTGAGAATCAAGTAGCCACAATATCTCTGATTTCTGGTTGGCAGAGAGAGCTCCTAACTATCTGTAGGGACTCCTACACTATGAACCAAATGCGTTTGTCCGATACACTTTGACATCTGCATCCTTTGGCATTTAACTAATAAAGTCAAGGCAAGACTTACTTCCAAAAATCTCCAATTCCACTTCCCCACTTTTTTTCCACACCCCCCCCTCCCCCATCCTCAAGACAGAGGGACGCACACACATCCTAACCTAACACCCTACGCTACTCCCCAAGCCAACCTTCACCCTGATGCGCCTCAAGCGCCTCAATCACCTCCTTAGGCGCACGCATCGGACGACCACTCTCCATGCTCACAAACACCAACGTCGTCGTGCCATCGTTCATCAACGTACCATCCTCCGCCACAATCCTATACCCAATCTTTATCTTCGCCGTAGGCAGCTCCTCAATATACGCCTCCAATGTCAGCAAATCATCATACCTCGCCGACTTATGATAGTGCGACACCAGCTCCACCACTGGCAACGCCACGCCACGCTTCTCCAACTCCGAATACGCCACGCCCAACGCCCTGAACATCTCCGTCCGTGCCACCTCATAAAACACAGCGTAGTTCGAATAATACACCACGCCCATCCTGTCCGTGTCCGCGTACCTCACGCGCAACGTCGTCCTGAACTTTATCATAATCAAATATTTAACTCAACATTATTAAATCCCATCACCCTTCAACTGCCGTATCGCCGCACACTTGTCCTCCGCACCAAAAACATAGCTCCCCGCCACAAGCACATCCGCACCTGCCGCCACGCATTGCGCTCCAGTCACGTCATTTATCCCACCGTCCACCTCAATCAGCACCTCCACACCATGCTCCGCAATCATCTTCCGCAACGCCCCAATCTTCCTAATCGTATTCCCAATAAACTTCTGACCACCAAAACCAGGGTTCACCGACATCAGCAACACCATATCCACATCATCAATAATATCCTCCAGCACACTCACCGGGGTCGCCGGGTTCAACGTCACCGCCGGACGCATACCATGACCGCGTATCTCCTGCACCACCCTGTGCAAATGCGTGCACGCCTCATAATGAACATTCAAAAACGCCGCACCCAGCGACCGGAACAACTCCACATACCGCCCAGGGTCCACTATCATCAGGTGCACATCCATAGGTTTCCGCAACAACGACCCTATCGACTTCAACACCGGCGTGCCAAACGATATATTCGGCACAAACACCCCGTCCATAACGTCTATATGCAGAAAATCTGCCGCACTCCCATTGATAGCCTCTATCTCCCGATCCAAATGCAGAAAATCTGCCGCCAACAACGACGGCGACACCAACGTTCTTCTTGACATTTCCTTTTCCATTTCTTCGCAAAGATACTCGTTTTTCAATCCAACACCCCCTACCACACACCTCCTCAACCACCTCCACTAATTTTCACCACACAACCCTCCAACTTCCACCCTTTTTCCCTATCTTTGCTCCATTATCCATAATACGGAAATCTTAAACACAAATCATTCAATAATGAGCAAGAGTGCACTGCAGATCGAGCGCAGCAAATACGCTCCCAAGATGCCAGCCTCCATCATCGGAGCTACACGACTCGCTGAAGGCAAGGCCACAACCTCCGTCGCCGACCAAGACGACATCAAGAAACTCTTCCCCAACACCTACGGCATGCCCATCGTCACCTTCGAAAAAGGAGATAAGGCTTCCCAGTCCGAACCATTCAACGTCGGCGTAATCCTCTCCGGCGGACAAGCCCCTGGCGGCCACAACGTCATCTCCGGCATATTCGACGGCATCAAGTCCCTCAATAAGGACAGCAAACTCTACGGCTTCCTCGGCGGCCCATCTGGACTCGTCGACCATAAGTACATCGAGCTCACCCCCGACATCATCGACGACTACCGCAACACCGGCGGCTTCGACATCATCGGCTCCGGACGCACCAAACTCGAAGAGACCGACCAGTTCGATAAGGGTCTTGAAATCTGCAAGAAACTCGGCATCAAGGCCATCGTCATCATCGGCGGCGACGACTCCAACACCAACGCCTGCGTGCTCGCCGAATACTACCTCGCCAAGAACACCGGCGTGCAAGTCATCGGCTGCCCCAAAACCATCGACGGCGACCTCAAGAACGAGATGATCGAGACCTCCTTCGGCTTCGACACCGCCACCAAAGTATACTCCGAGGTCATCGGCAACATCGAGCGCGACGCCAACTCCGCAAAGAAATACTGGCACTTCATTAAACTCATGGGTCGCTCCGCAAGCCACGTCACACTCGAGTGCGCACTCCAGACGCAACCCAACATCACCCTCATCGGCGAAGAAGTCGAGGCCAAACAACAGACACTCGACGACATCGTCACCTACATCGCCGATGCCGTAGCCGCACGCGCCGCCAAAGGATGCAACTTCGGCACAGTCCTCGTACCCGAAGGACTCATCGAGTTCATCCCAGCCATCAAGAAACTCATAGCCGAGCTCAACGATATGCTCGCCGCCAACCAAGCCGAATTCGACAAGGTGGCCGACGACCAGAAAATCGACTACGTCGTTAAGCACCTCAGCGCAGCCAACGCAGCCATATTCGAGAGCCTCCCTGCTGGCGTATCACGTCAGCTCGCTCTCGAACGCGACCCACACGGCAACGTGCAAGTATCTCTCATCGAGACCGAGCAGCTCCTCGCCGATATGGTCGGCAAGAAACTCGCAGCATGGAAGAAAGATGGCAAATACGTCGGCAAGTTCGCCACGCAGCACCACTTCTTCGGCTACGAAGGCCGTTGCGCCGCACCCTCCAACTTCGATGCCGACTACTGCTACTCACTCGGCCGCGTAGCCGCACTCCTCATCGCCTCCGGCAAGACCGGCTACATGAGCTCCGTGCGCAACACTACCAAGCCCGCCGCAGAATGGCTCGCCGGTGGTATCCCCATCACCGCCATGATGAACATGGAAAAACGCAATGGTAAAATGAAGCCTGTTATCCAGAAGGCACTCGTCAAACTCGACGGCGGCCCATTCAAGTTCTTCGCCGCTAACCGCGACAAGTGGGCCATCGAGACCGACTACATCTACCCAGGCCCAATCCAATACTTCGGCCCCTCCGACGTATGCGACCAGCCCAGCAAGACCCTGCAGCTCGAGCAGAAATAACATCTGCCTGACTCCATAACACTCGCCCTGACCCACCACAGTCAGGGCGAGTTATTTCCTATACCCCACAAAACAATCTAATCCAACACCCCATGAAAGATTTCGCGGCAATAGACTTCGAGACCGCCAATAACTCACGCTCCAGCGTATGCAGCGTCGGCATAGTCATAGTACGCAACGAGCAAATCGTCGACTCCTTCTACAGCCTTATCTCCCCCACCCCATTTTTCTTCACTCCCTACACCACAGCCGTTCACGGCCTCACTGAAATAGACGTCAAAGACGCGCCACAATTCCCCGACGTCTGGAAGAAAATAGCCCCAAAAATCAACGGGCTCACACTCGTCGCGCACAACAGCCCCTTCGACCAGTCCTGCCTGAAAGCCGCCTTCATGGCCTACCACATGCCCTACCCCGACTACAACTTCCTCTGCACTTGCCGAGCCTCACGACGTGTATTCGGCTCCGAACTCCCCAACCATCAACTCCACACCGTCGCACAACGCTGCGGCTACAACCTCGCCAACCATCACCACGCCCTCGCCGACGCCGAAGCCTGCGCCGCCATAGCCATCAAAATCTTATAAACTTGCGCCATTTATTGATTATCTTTGCCCTACTCTCGTAACCAAAGGACATGACCCTCGCCCAACGCATAGTCAAAGGCATCAAAAGCAAGGATTTCCGCACTTTCTTGCTCTTCCTCCTTTTATCCTTCCTCATCTGGCACGTCGAGAAACTACGGCAAACATACACCGTCACCACACGCCTCGAAATAATCCCCGAAGACATCCCGCAAGGCTACATCACCGACCCCCTCGACAATAAAACCATCACCACCACACTCGAGAGCAACGGCTTCTCACTCCTCAAAATGTACCTCACCGACTCCCGCAAAATCACCGTGCCACTCAAATCCCTCCGACGACTCACCATGGGTGGCAACTCCTGGGCCGTATACATCCCACGCCGCCTCACTGGCCAGAAAACCCGACTCCCCGAGTCAATCAAGATTGTCGATGTCCTGACCGACACCGTCATGATCCCCCTACTCACCATCTACCAACGGCGACTACCAGTCATCGTCGAGCACCCCATAGCCCTCGCCCCACAACGCACCTTCTCCGCACCATGCCGCGTCACCCCCGACAGCGTCACTCTGACCGCCACAAGCAACATCCTCGACACCATTCGTGCCATACACACCCTCCCTCAACAACCCGCCACTCTCTCCGACACCACCATCTGCCACTTCCCCCTCAACATCCCGCGCACAGCCACGGCCGACACCAACGCCGTCACCGTCGAGTACGACATAGAGCCATACACCGAGAAGAAAATCTCCATCCCCATCATCGCCACGAACCTCCCCTCAGGCTACACCTGCCAATTCTTCCCCCCCTCAGCACGCATCACATTCGACATAGGACTCAGCCACTTTGAGCAAGCCGACAAGGATGCCTTCTCCCTCATTGCCGACTTCAAGCACGTGCGCCCCGGTGGCAAGGCGCGCATACGGCTCAACCTCACCAAAGCACCCTCCTCGGCGCAAAACATCTCCTACTCCCCCTCCTTCGCCGAGTTCATTCTCCAAAAGAACTAACTATATGATCAGAGTAGGTCTCACAGGCGGCATCGGATCTGGCAAGTCCACCATAGCGCAGGCTTTCGCCCTCCTCGGCGTGCCAGTGTTCAACTGCGATAAGGTGGCACGCGCCAATACCGATAGTAACCCCCTGGTCATCAATACCCTCAAGTCCCTCTTCGGCAACGACATCTATATCGACGGCAAGCTCCAACGTAAACACCTTGCCCAAATCATATTCTCCGACCCCCACGCCCTCGCCAACGTCAACAACCTCATTCACCCCATAGTCTCCGACCAGTTTATAGGCTGGTGCGAGAACCAAGAGCTGCACCACGCACACTACGTTATCTGCGAGGCGGCAATCCTCTACGAGAGCGGCATGGACTCCGTCATGAACGCTATAATCTATGTCGACCTCCCCGCCGAGACTCGTATAGAGCGCGCCATGCTACGCGATAATGCCAACCGCCAGCAAATAGAGCAACGCATACGCAATCAGTCCGCCTCAATCCCCACCAACGTCAACTTTATCATCTCCCCCGACGACAGGCATCTCATCCTCCCACAAATCCTCGACATACACAAACAACTGACATCTCAATAGTTACCCGATGACGATATTCAACCTCATACTCATATTCTTCGTCCTCCGTTTCTTCTTCAAGCTGTTCTTCGGAGGCGGCTCCTCCCAGCAAACATCCAGCCACGCCAACGGAGCCAACGCCCAATATGTCTTCCGCGAAGCTCTCCTCAAGGTCATGGCAGCCGCCATGAAAGCCGACGGGCGTATCGTCAAAGCCGAACTCAACATCGTCAAGCAGGTCCTCGTGGCGCAATTCGGTGAGGCCGACGCCAAAGTGGCTCTCCTAGAACTACGCGACATACTCAACACCAACTTCGACGCCCGTGTTGCCGCCATGAACATCGGCTCACTCCTCTCCTACGCCGACCGCCTGCGAATAGCCGAGATACTATGCGACATAGCCGAAGCCGATGGCATAATCACCGACTCCGAGGTGCAAACCGTCATCAACCTATCCTCCTACATGGGCATCTCCTCCGTCGACATCAACCGCATCGCCGCGCGCCTACACGTCAACGGCAACAGCTACGGCCGACGAAGCAACAGCTATTCCAACGACTCCTCAGCCCCCGACGCCAGCGACGCCTACAAAACCCTCGGCATATCTCCCGACGCCACAAACGCACAAGTCAAAGACGCCTACCGCACCCTCGTCAAGAAATACCACCCCGACAAATACGCCACGGCAGGCCCCGATGCGCAAGCCAAAGCCGAGCAGAAATTCAAAGAGGTGCAAGCCGCCTACGAGACAATCAAGTCCGCACGAGGTCTCTAACACCACCCACACACGCAAAAAAGACGAGCCAACCCCTCCTCAAGGATCGACTCGTCAAAGACAACCGTGGGAGGTGAAGGATTCGAACCTACGAAGCCGAAGCAGCAGATTTACAGTCTGTCCCATTTGACCACTCTGGAAACCTCCCCCATTGCGCCCGCAAATATACGCATTCCCACTCTCCCGCGCAACACCATCCCCCACTTCCGTCACCACCACCCTCCCCCCCCACCCCAAAAGTTTGCGGATTTTGACGGTTTGCGCCTCTAAAAGTTTGCGGATTTTGACGGTTTATACCCCAAAAAGTTTGCGGATTTTGACATCTTCATACCTAACTCATTGAAAACATAAGATATATTACTACCTTAGCGGTGACGTAAGGAAACCTATATCTTCAATGATGATAGAGAGGATATTTAAGCGCAAAGTATACCAGAAACTCCTTGAGTGGAAGGAGCAGGACAATGGCACCACCGCCCTCCTTATCGAGGGGGCGAGGCGTGTCGGAAAGTCGACTATTGTGGAGGAGTTCGCCAAGAACGAGTATGAGCATTACCTCCTTATCGATTTCTCTGTCGCAAGCAAGGCGGTAAAAGAGTCGTTCCACGACATATCAAATCTCGATATGTTCTTCACAACTCTTCAGATGAACTGCGGTGTGAGCCTCGTCCCAGGCAAGTCGCTGATAATATTCGACGAAATACAGAAATGCCCTATGGCGCGTCAGGCGATAAAGCACCTCGTGAAGGACGGACGATTTCATTACATCGAGACTGGCTCCCTATTGGGCATAAAGATGAAAAAACGTCCCAAAAGTGACGGCACAAAGATTCTCATACCAAGCGAGGAACGCCGGATTACAATGTACCCAATGGACTATGAGGAGTTCCGCTGGGCACTGGGCGACACATCGACAGTGCCTCTCCTGAAAAGTGTATTCGAGCATTGGACACCCCTCGGCGATGCCACGAATAGAAACCTCATGAAGGATTTCCGCCTCTACGTGCTTGTAGGGGGCATGCCACAGGCCGTTAACACATATCTCGACACTCTCGATTTAAGCAGGGTCGACCAAGTGAAGCGTAACATCATCAACCTCTACGATGCTGATTTCTACGAGCTGGATGCCTCAGGCAAAGCGTCTATGCTCTTTCACGCCATACCAGCCCAACTGAATACCAACGCCTCACGCTATCAAGTGAGTAGCGTCATTGAGGGTGGACGTACCGATAGGCTCACTATGGCCCTCTCCATATTGCGTGAGTCCATGACAACAAACGTAGCCTACCACTCCAACGATCCGAGTGCGGGACTTGCCATGCACATCAACCCCGACTGTTTCAAACTCTATTGCGGCGACACCGGTCTCTTTGTCACATTAGCCTTTTGGGACTCCGATTTCACCGACAACGTCATATACCATAAGCTATTGACCGACAAGCTCACTGCCGATCTCGGCTATGTATATGAGAATATTGTCGCCCAAATGCTGGTGGCAGCGGGCAAGAAGCTCTACTATCACACATGGCCTACCGACAACGGCAAGAGAAACTATGAGGTTGATTTCCTGATACCCGACGGAGCCAAGGTGAGCGTCATAGAAGTCAAGTCCTCGCAGTCTAAGCAACACGAGTCTGTCGACAATTTCATGCAGAAATATTCGTCACGTATAAAACAGGCCTATCTCATCCATGGCAAGGATATGCGTAAGGACGGCTCCCTCAAATGTATGCCTTTCTACATGACTCAGTTTTTATAGCGTAATCTATCATGCGCCCCCTCCCCTCTCCCACGCGTCATCCTCCCCTACCTCACCTTAAAATTTTCACCCCGTCACGTTAAGCAATCAAAATAATTCATTACATTTGTTGCCATGTAAGGTAAGGCAACTTCGCCTCACACTATTTCTTAATTCACTCACCCGCTTGCTACGCCTGCTCCCCCTACGCACAAGCGGTCAACCTTTACACTAAACTCTATATGAGCGGCAACAAGACTTTCTCAATGATCAAGCCAGGTGCTGTCCGTAACAAGCACATCGGCCACATCCTCTCCAAAATCGAAGAAGCTGGATACACCATCGCAGCCATCAAGACCACACGCCTCACCATCGACCAGGCGGCAGAGTTCTACGCCGTGCACAAAGACAGGCCCTTCTTCCAAGAACTCATCGAGTTCATGTCGTCCGGCCCTATCGTAGCCATGGTGCTTCTCAAGGACAACGCTGTCGAGGACTTCCGCCGTCTCATCGGCGCTACCGACCCAGCCCAAGCTGCCGAGGGCACCATACGCCGCCTCTTCGCCACAAGCAAGAGCCACAACGCCATACACGGCTCCGACAGTGACGAGAACGCCGAGAAGGAATCTTCCTTCTTCTTCTCTCGCCAGGAGTACCTCCGCAAGGAAATCGTCGGCACAGAAGCCTAATCAACACTTCATAGCAACCTACGACGCGCGGCAGACGCCCTACCCCACTGCCGCGCGTCGCCTTTTTCATTATCTTCGCGCTACCCCCCTAACTCCACATCCTACGAAGATGCACCCCATCGACCAAAACATCTCCTTCGCCGACCCCATGGCGCAACCCTTCGCCGACATCATCAGGCGGAGCAATAACATCATCCTCACCTGCCACATCAATGCCGACGGTGACGCTCTCGGCTCCACACTCGGACTCCAGAAGCTCCTCACCAAGATGGGCAAACAGGCCACAGTCATAACACCAGACCTCGCCCCGACATCCTACGCCTGGATGAAAGGATTCAAAACACTCATCTGCTACGAACGTCAGCAAGAGATAGCCGACCCCCTCGTCGACAATGCCGACCTCATAGTCATGCTCGACTTCAACGACCTGTCGCGCATCAAGTCGCTCGGCGATAAACTCTCCTCCCTCAGCACCCCACGACTTCTCATCGACCATCACCTCGACCCTGTCGTCAAGGCCGATGTCGCCATATCACGTCCCGAAGCCTCTGCCACATGCCAAGTGGCATATAAGCTCATCCTCGCCGCGCACCTCGAACACTTCCTCGACCTCGATGCCGTGACGAACCTATACACCGGCATCATAACCGACACTGGCGGGCTCTCCTACAACTCCAGTGACCCCGAACTCTATATCCTTATTGCCCAAATGCTCCAGCAGGGCATTGACAAGACATACGTGCACGAGAAGATATTCAACAACAAGTCCGTAAAGCAATTAAAGCTGCAAGGCTTCACCCTCAACCGTAAGTTCCATCGTGTGGACCGCCTGCCCATAGCCGTGATGTCTCTCTCCAAAGAGGAGCTTGAGCGTTTCAACTATACCACGGGCGACACCGAGGGATTCGTCAACATCCCCCTCCAAGTACGCGATATAATAGCCTCCTGCCTTATCCTTGAGAGGCCCGACTGCATCAAGATGTCGTTCCGCTCCAAGGGCGACTTCCCCGTAAACGAATATGCGGCCAAGTATTTCGGAGGAGGCGGTCACCTCAATGCCGCTGGTGGCTCCTTCACTGGCACCATCGACGAGGCCGTACAGGTCTACCAAGACACCATCTCCGACTTCTACACCCGTTGGATGAAACGTACCTCACGATAAGATGCCACAACTTGTCCTCGCCATACTTCTCATATCCCTAACACTGAGCTCCTGTTCCAGCTGCTCAAATGGCGACGACACCCCTCCACGACGACCCACACGCGAGCAATTCATCGCCCACAACAGATACCTTGTCCACGCCGACTCTCTCGCCATAGCTCACTATTCCGACTCCCTCGGTCTAAACACCATCCCCACGCCCTCCAACCTGTGGTTCACCATACACAACCCAGGCAACGGCCCTCTGATTAAAAACGGTGACCGCGTATCCCTCGAATACACCATCTCCACTCTCCTTGCCGACACGCTCTACACTTCCCTCCGCGATGGCATCAAGACCATAACCGCGGGCAACTGTGACATGACCATCGGCATCGACGAAGCCCTGCAATATCTCCGACCCGGCGCCTCGGCCACAATAATCCTCATACCCGAAAAAGCTTACGGATACCGTGGCGACGGCAATGCCATACGACGGCGTATGATATTGCGCTACGACATCAACATCCTCACGCAATGAAATCCCTCCCCCACATACTCTTCCCCACCCTCGTCCTCCTCCCCCTCATGCTGCTCCTTGTGGCATGTGGTGACTCTCATGCCCCCTACACCGCCACAGGCATAGGCTCTGTCGAGCTCAACGACTCCACCTTAGCCATCCACTACTACAAGACGACGCTCCGACTTCCCGACAACACTCCCCACGCCTCGCTGACCGACACCTCGCGTGTCTACTTCTCCGGCTCTGGCACTCTATTCTCCGAAGACCCCGAAGGCGCACAAGTCTACGACTTCAACCTCACGACACTCTCGTCAGACATCACGACCCCCATCATAACCCTCGACTCCACAACCATCGCCTCCGACTCCCTGCAACGTTGCATCAACAGCACCGAAGGCTTCTATGCCCAGAACCTGCACATCACGCGCGACTGGCGACGCAATGACTTCTTCGATGCCACAGCATCATACCCTGGTGTGGGCGATGGTTCATCAGACTTTCTCGCCTTAGTGGCCACCCCCGACTCTACCACCCCCGACACCCTCCAACTTTGGCTACGCCTCCTACGCCACGCCACGGACTCCTCCCTCATGGTCACCAAGCATATCAGCGTGCCTGTTAACTGCCTGCGCGATACCACCCGCGAGCGCATAGTCTTGCGACTCAGTCGCATAAACTCGTATTCTGACACAGTAGTCATCGACTATGTGTATAGCTACGTCAACTTCATAGAATAACAACTCATACAGATGAATATCTCTAAAAACGCCTTTGTCTCTCTCCACTACGAACTTCATTCGGATAGCCAAGAGGGGCCACTCGTCGAGAAGTGTGACGCCACACGTCCCCTAAACTTCGTATTTGGCGCGGGACGTATGCTACCCGCCTTCGAGGCAGCCATAGAGGGACTCACACCGGGCGCGACCTTTGCCTTCTCCCTCGCACCCGATGAAGCTTACGGCGAGCGCATACCCGAAGCCGTAGTCGACGTGCCCAAGAATATCTTTGTCACACCCGACGGTCGTCTGCGTGAGGAGTTTCTGCAACTCGGCGCACGTGTGCCAATGCTCAACGACGAGGGGCAGCATATAGTAGGCACGGTGCTCAGCGTCACTGACGATGCTGTGACACTCGACTTCAACCATCCCCTTGCTGGTGATACACTGTTCTTCACTGGTTCAGTCATTGAGGTGCGTGAGGCTACTGTGGACGAGCTTCTCGACCAGCATCATGGGTGTGGTGGTTGTGGTGGCGGAGGGTGTCATGGTGGGTCATGTGGTGGGGGCTGTCATGATGATGGTGAGGGCTGTGGTGGGTCATGTGGTGGTGATTGTGGTGGTGATGGAGAGTGTGGTGGCGGATGTGGTGGTGACTGTTCCTGCCATTAGAGTCTCCCTCCTGTTTCTTCTCTAATTCGCTCTTATAACTTCTCTATGAACTCATTCGGCAATCTGTTTCGTCTTACCACCTTTGGTGAGTCGCATGGTGCGGCGATAGGCGGTGTACTTGATGGCATGCCCTCGGGTGTGGCTATCGATGAGGCATTTATACAGTCGGAGCTTGACCGTCGACGTCCTGGGCAATCGTCTATAACCACGCCACGTGACGAGAAGGACAAGGTGAAACTGCTTAGTGGAGTGTTCCGCGGGCAGTCGACTGGCACGCCCATAGGCTTCGTCGTTGAGAACACCGACCAGCACTCGGGGGACTACGACAATATAGCGGACGTGTTTCGCCCATCACATGCCGACTACACCTACTTCTCTAAATACGGCATACGAGATCACCGTGGAGGTGGTCGCTCGTCAGCCCGCGAGACGATATCACGAGTGGTGGGTGGCGCATTGGCCAAACTCGTACTCCGGCGGGAAGGCATCTCCGTGACGGCCTACGTCAGTCAGGTGGGGCATATAGCCCTCGAGCGGCAGTACACGTCGTTGGACTTGTCGCACATTGAGGACAATATCGTCCGCTGTCCCGACCCGCAAGTGGCGCAGCAGATGATAGACCTGATACAGCAAGTCAAGGCCGAGAAGGACTCTATAGGCGGTGTCATAACCTGCGTCATTAAGGGTGCGCCCGTGGGACTGGGAGAGCCGTGTTTTGATAAGCTCCAGGCGCTCCTTGCCCATGCCATGTTTTCGATAGGCGCGGTAAAAGGCTTCGAATATGGCTCAGGCTTCGCTGGCTCGTCGTTGCGCGGCTCGGAACATAACGACACCTTCTACATGGAGGGTGACTGCGTGCGCACACGTACCAACAACAGCGGGGGCATACAGGGGGGCATATCGAACGGCGAGGATATATATTTCAGGGTGGCATTCAAGCCAACGGCGACAATACTGTTTGAGCAGCCCACGGTCAACTCACTTCACCAGGAGGTACACACGACAGTGAAGGGGCGTCATGACCCATGTGTAGTGCCACGCGCAGTGCCTATCGTCGAGGCTATGGCAGCGTTGGTTATGGCCGACAGTCTCCTCATCCAGAAGTCCTGGCAACACTAACTCACGATGTAGGCCATGATCAAGGATAGTCTCAAAAAATACTGGAAGAAGTATTACAAGTCCACATACCGTGTGCTTGCCTTTGTGGTGTGCACAGTGCTGATGGTGCTTTCCTTTCCCAATAGTGGACGCTTCAACTATGAGTATGAGATAAACCGTCCATGGCGATATGAGGATGTCATAGCGCCGTTTGACTTTCCGATACTGAAACCAGAGTCAGAGGTGGCTACTGAGCGTGACAGCCTTATGCGCATCATCACGCCGTATTATGCTATTGACTCTGTCTATGAGCCGGCCATACGTCTGCGGGTGCATGCGATGGTGCGCGCTAAAGCCAAGCTCTTGCCGCAATATGCGCCTCAGGGGATAGACCTTGACACGTTGCAGGCGGTGCTTGAGTCGTCGATAACCAGTAATGTGGCCGATGTGGCATCGCTGGGCATTGTGGACGTGGGGCTGCGAGAGACGTCGCAACTTGCCCAGTCGGACGAGCTAATGCTAATCCAGGGTAACGTGGCGTCGCCTTTCCGCTTTGACGAGCTTACCACGCCACGGCGTGCGTATTCTGAGGTGTTGGATCGCACGGCTAAAGACCTGCGCCACTTTTATGGTCAGGAGAACCGTCGATTCCGTCAGATAGTAGCCATGATGCCGATTAGTGAGGTCATTGAGCCAAACATCTATTTTGATGAGGCTAAGACACAGGCTATGGTGAGCCAGAAGGTTGAGAACATCAACCTCTACTCGGGCAAGGTCGTAGCCGGGCAGCGCATTATCGGCACGGGCGAGATGGTCACGCCACCTGCCGCACAGAAGTTACTCTCGTTACGTGCCGCCACCACGGGAGGTTTTTCGACCAATGAGCACGAATTGCCGATACTGACGGGTCAATTTATCATAGTCAGCGGGCTTATGCTTTCGTTGTTTTTGTTTCTCTGCTATTTCCGCAACGACTATTTCAGGCAGCTGCATTTCATAAACTTCATACTGGTACTTATCACCATGATAGTGTGCGCCACGGGCTTTCTGGCTCGTCTTGGCGCAAACATATCCTACATTATACCGTTCGTCATACTACCCGTCATGATGCGAATCTTCACGGATGCCCGACTGGGGATGTATGTACATATCGTGACGATACTAATAGTCTCGTTTTTCGCCTATAACAGTCAGGTATTCATCTTCACGCATATACCAGCCGGTCTTATAGCCTGCATATCGCTCTATCAGCTCAATAAGCGCATACAGATATTCCGCACGGCGGTCTATATACTCCTCTACTATTGCGTGACGTATACGGGCTTTGCGTTTTGGCAGTCGGCGGAGTTCTCGTTTCATCCGATGGTATATATCGAGTATGGAGTCAGTGCCACACTTTTCTTGCTGACATACCCACTGATATACTTGATAGAGAAGGTGTTTGGGTTTGTCTCGGATGTCACGCTCTTGGAGATGGCCGATGGCAATAACGCGTTGCTGCGTCAACTGTCGGAGAAGGCTCCTGGCACATTCCAGCACTCCATGCAGGTGGCAAACCTTGGCCAGGAGGTGGCATATAAGATTGGGGCTAATGCGTTGCTGGTGCGTGCGGGTGCGCTATATCATGACGTGGGCAAGATACTCAACCCGATGTTGTTCACAGAGAATCAGGTGCAGGGAGTCAATCCACATGACACGATGACGTATGAGCAGAGCGCGAAGCTCATCATAGACCACGTGAGGCAAGGAGTGGAGCTGGCTCGTCGATACCATCTGCCGTTACAGATACGCAACATAATATCCTCGCACCATGGCACGACCATGACCCGCTACTTCTACCTGAAGTGGTGCGCAGAGCATGCCGAGGAGACTCCTAACCTCTCGGATTTCACCTATCCTGGGCCACGTCCACGAACGAAGGAGCAGGCGATAATCATGATGGCGGATGCCGTGGAAGCGGCGTCGAAGAGCCTCACGTCGCACTCGGACACGGAGATTTCCAATCTTGTGGACAAGATAATAGACTCGCAGATGGCGGCGGCTCAATTCCATAAGGCTCCTATAACGTTTGCGGAGATATATCAGGCACGCGAGATACTGAAAGAGAAATTGCGCAACATATATCATGTACGCATACAATATCCCGACAATAATACCTCTAAACCATGAGTGACAAGCTTATACCAACTGTCGGATTCGGCAAGGTCCGGTTCGGCATGACAATCAAGCAAGTAGAAGGAATACTTGGCAAGGCGGACGAGAAGTTTGACGAGCAGCTTGGCGATGCGCCCGACGATCTCTCGACGCAACTTATCTACGAGAAGCTTGGTTTATCCCTCTCGTTTGACAAGGCGGTTGATTTCCGCCTGGTGGACATCATGACTGAGGACGACTGCCAGTTCTCGCTTGGTGACGACATACATATTGGCGACACGTATAACCAGGTGCTTGCGGCGACCCAGAAGAACGACTATGGCCCGATGGAGGAGCGTGACATTGAGGAGGATCTTGACGAGGATGGTCTTGACGAGGATGAGGCAGAGGAGGCGCGCGGACTCACCGAGTATGAGTTGCCCGAGGTCAGCGTGAACCTTTGGTTCAAAGGTGGTAAGCTCGACACCATACAGGTTGGCCCGGAGTATGATGACGAGGACAATATCATTTGGCCTAAGAATTAAACCTTTACTACGTTGAAGAAATCATACAAGAGCCTACTGTTCTGTGCTGCGCTCCTTACGTCGACTTTTGCTGTTGCCCAGGTTAGCACGACCGTGGGTGACGTGTCGTTCAAAATGAAGTTTAACGGTCGTACTAACCTTGACCTTGGCACGTATCTGGGTGCTGATGATAACGCCCCGAATCGTAACGGCGTGGTCGTCAACGACACCCGCCTTGGGCTGATTGCCGACATTGACACGGTATGGCAGGCTAAGATTGAGTTGTCGTTCAGTTCTAAGGCCGTGAGTTTCCGAGACGCATGGGTTAAGCGCACGTTTCCCTCGCTTGGCAGTGAGATACAAGTGGGCAATTTTTTCTTCCCCTTTGGCTATATGCGTGCCGGCATAAACTTTAAGTTCATAGAGCGTTCGTCGGCGGACGCGGCATTCGTCACGGGACGTAAGATGGGCGTTGCCTACCTGTCTTACTCGCCACGGTTCAACTATGGTTTTGGCATATTCTCGGACGGCAATGTGGACAATGGGAGGAAGGCTAACCAGGGTTACTCTGTCAATGCGTTCGCCTTGTTCCGCCCGATAGACGATGCCGGGACGATATTCCACGCTGGCGTGGCGGGTATCATAACGCACCCGTCGGGAACAGTGAGCTTCAACGGCACGGCGCCACAGAATTTCGTGTCGAACACTCTTATCAAGACTCCCGCCCTTGAGGCGTATAACTACACGCGTCTTGAGGTGCACGCCCTGAGCATCGTGCGCCGGTTCTATGCCGAGGCGCGGTTCTTCAAGGCCTTTGTGAACCTGCCTAATGAGGTAGTCGTGACAAATGAGGAGAGTGGTTTGACGCACGTTGTGCCACAGGATAATTTTGACGGCATGTATGGCATATCGGCACAGGCGGCATGGCGTATATTCGGGCCAAACCACTCGTATAACCGTAAGACGGGTTTGACGGGTAACGCGTCGGCTAAGGCGTTTGAGGTGTTGGCACGATTCTCACGTATTGATTTGGATCAGTATGGCGCTATCAACGATGTGACGTTGGGTGTCAACTACTTCTTCAATAAGTATTTGCGAGCCAAAGTGAACTATGTGCATTCGCATATAGCAGATGGTGCGCATCTTGATATGCTCCAGACGCGGTTGCAGTTCTCGTTTTAGGAGTATTGGATGAAGATAAGCCGAGGCGGCGCATGGGGGTGCGTCGCCTCGGCTTGTTTTGTGTGGGGGAGGATGGATGCAAGGTTAAAGACGTTTGGGGCGGGGGGGAAGGGATGTCTTCGGCGTTGGGGAGACGCGTTCGCTTTAAGGAGACGCCTCGGGCGGACGTATCTACATGGGGAGGATGCCGTCGGGTTATGGGGGTGACCGTTAGTTAGAGGACGCGTGGGCGTGGGAAGAATGGTTATGCAGCGTGAGAAAAAAGTGGGAGGGCGTGGAGAAGATTTAACAGTTATAATTTGGAAGAGAGAGAGAGAGAGTAGTTTTGAATTGACAAAATAAGGGCGGGAACAGTGAGAGTTTCAGCTATGATACTTACATCGCAGAAGCCGCTACCCTTATGGAATAATATTAACTCACTCTATTATGAAAAGAAAGTTAGGAACAAGAACAGTGTTCACCGTGTTGCTCGCAGTATTTGCGGGTGTATTCTCCGCTTGCGAGAATGAAGACGAGGCGTCGATTGAGAGTATCAGCATTCGCCGAGAAGTGGTTATGACCGTAGACGACACTCTCAGTCTGACGGTATCGCACAAGCCAGCCGAGCTTCAGGCACCCGAGTATGAGTGGAAATCGGCGGACAACACTATCGCCACGGTTGACGAGAATGGACTTGTCAGGGCAGTGAAGGTGGGCGAGACGAAGGTGACGGTCACGGCTGTGGATTTAGGGTTGAGCGCATCGTGCTATGTGACGGTCGACCCTGTGAAGGTTGAGTCTATAACGATGGGAGAGACGGAGAAGACGGTTACCGTGGGCGACACTATAACGTTGTCGTACAGCATATTGCCAGAGAATACGACTTATAAGGAGGTGAAGTGGGACACATCGGACGGGAGTATTGCCGTTGTGCTTGGTGATGGTCGTGTAGCAGTGATTGGCGATGGGGAGTGCACGGTGAGGGTGAAGCTTGACGGTAAGGCGGCATCGTGCAAACTGACTGCAAATCCCGCAAAGGTGGAGAGGATATGGTATGCAGAGCAGGAGTATACGATTGAGCAGAAACAGACCGTGGAGTTGACGTTGGAGTATGAGCCATATTATGCGAAGATAGAGAGCGTGGAGTATTTGATTGAGGGGGAAGGATATGAGAAGAAGGTTTCGGACAAAGGCCTCACCTTCGCTGCTGAGCTTACGGAGATTGGGGACTACACTGTCACGGCGACTGTGAATGGGAGTGTCAGTGCTAAATATACGGTGCACGTCACGCCTATATCGGTCAAGGGCGTGTCGTTGGGCGTGACCGGCAAGGCGATGGTTATTGGCGACTCTTTTAATCTTGGCAAGTATCTCACTATTACGCCGAGCGATGCCGCGAACTTGGAGGTGACATGGTCGAGTGAAGACCCAAATATCGTATCGGTTGACGAGAATGGCAACATCACCACGAAACAAGGTGGCAGCGCAATTATCAGAGTGACATCGGCAGATGGTGGGCTTAGCGCAATCTGCGTGGTAACAGCGAAGGAGATTACAGAGTTTATGAGTCTGGAGATTTCGGGTAACGGCACATATATAGACGGCTATATATTAGGCGCAAAGTATTGCTATATAACGAACAATAGCGACAAGGAAGTGACTTTGACTTACTTCACCATCACAGACTCGCAGACGAACGATGTGGTTATGCAGGGCACTGACGAGTCGCTCTTGGGTGTGCTGAAGCCAGGGGCGACCAAGAACTTGGGGGGCAACTTGCGGAGTGTTTATTTCCCGATTTTCACTTGGTACTTTGAGTATGAGGGGCAAACATATTCTGTGAGCATCCAGTATAAGTCGCCTTTCGACGAATATTTCGGTCTTTAGGAGTAGGAGATAGTTATTGCGCAGGGGGGCGACCTGATGGGTTGTCCCCCTGCTTAGCGTTAGGGGGATGGGTGAGCGTTTAGGGTGTTTTAAGTGTATAGTATTGTGTTTCAGTTGGTTGTATAATTCACCCCTACTTATTCTTTGTTGATTAACATAGAAATCGGCGAAATGGGCATTCGTCACACTCACGATTGAAAGATGGGCGATGCGGGGGGGCGTATGGCGGTGAAATTTGTAGAAAGGGAGTGGAATTGGAGGTTAAACATCGTCGGAAAAACACATTTGTTGTTTGACGAGGAAGTGGGAAAGGAGCGCGGAGCATCGTTGGAGCATCCGCGGAGCATTGTTGGAGCATGCATGGAGCATACAAGGAGCATGCATGGAGCATATAGGGGGTATTTTATGGGGGAGGAGAGGCATCGTCACTACATGGGTAGGTTGCCGTCGGAGGTGAGACGGTGCAGGCGACGGCGTTACATACGCATACGGTGTTAATGGAGACAGAGCGTTAGCGGCTAAAGTCCTTAAAATCTAACGCCCATAAAGGAGACATCGTCGAGCTGTTCCCACTTTGACTCGGGTATCTTGTCGTGGTTGCTCACCCAGTTGTGGAACACTTGGCTCACGCGGTCGTGTTGTAGGCCTATGGGAATGAAGACAATCTCGTCCATAAGCTCCTGCACACGCTTCTTCATGAAACGCTGGCGGCGAGGGCCACCGAAGAGGTCGGCCAATCCGTCGGAGCTCATGTAGACTGTGTCGCCCTCGTGGATATCCATTTCTACGAAGCGGAATGGCAGGTTCTCGGCGTTATAGTCGCGGTCGCCGATGCTGCGTTTCACCATGGCCTCTTTCAGTTCTTGCATTGTGCCGCCTGCTGGATATAGGTATACCGGGCGTTTGGCCGAGGCTATGGCTATGCGGCGTGTGGCATGCTCGAAGCGGAGGACCGTCAGGTCCATGCCGTCTTTGGAATTCTCGTCGCCGCTCTGCTGGAGAATGCTCAAGAGGTTTGTGTGGAGGTTCTCGAGCATTTTGTCGGGCATCATGTTGATGTTGTGGTCGAAGAGGTCGTTGAGGATAGTTGTGCCAATCATGGTCATGAAGGCACCCGGCACGCCGTGACCTGTGCAGTCGGCGCAGACTATGACATCGACTTCACCATTCGTACGTGCCCAGTAGAAGTCGCCGCTGACGATGTGGCATGGCACGTAGAATGCGAAACATCCGCCATTGCCGAGCCCCTTGAAGAAGTCGAGGTTGGGGAGTATCGACTGCTGGATGCGGAAGGCGTAGTTTATGCTGTCTGTTATCTCGTTATTCTGCTTCTCTATGGCCTCGTTTTGTTCACGCAACTGCTTTGTTTGGCGTGCTACCTCTTGTTCGAGCATTTCCTTCTGACTGCTCAATATGCGCTGTTTCTCGCGGTCGCGCTTACGTTTGAACAGGGCGAATGTGGCTATCGCGGCGAGGAATATGGATATCGAGACGAAGATCCACATCTGCCGTTGCGCACTGAATAGTGCCGCCCGTTGCTCATACTGCACTTTCTCGTTTTGCAGTTTGTCGACATCCATTATGGTCTGCATATCTTGCACCTGACTTGAGTAGCGTTGGCGGTATACGCTGTCCATGAGTGTCATGGCGCGGGTGGATATGGGGTATTCGTTGGCGAAGAGTCCGAGGGCGTGTGTGGCGCGCAGTTTAATCTTGAGCATGTTAATCTCCTTACCTTGCAGCCCGAACGTCTGGTAGTAGTTGAGTGCCGAATCGGCGTATGCTATGGCGCGGCTATATCGTCCTGTGGCGTTGAAGTATTTGGCTTTGATGTTGTTAAGTTCGGCCACGTAGTTATCGACGAGTGACGGGTATTCGGCAAGGAGGGAATCTGCCGAGGCTATATGATCCGCCGCCTGGTCGAAGCGTCGCAGGTCGGTCAGGACATCCACGAAAGCTATTTGGAGGAGCAGGTTATAGTCCTCGATGAAGAGGTATTCAAACTTGGGGTTGCCCTCTATTATATGGCGGAAGTCGGCAATCTCGGTCTCGTAGGCGTTGATATATTTCAGTGCCTCGAAACGGTCCTTAAGATGTTGTGCCGACTGCATGCGTGAGGTCTGCAGGTCGAGGCGCAGGGTGAGGTTGGCTGTATCGTCAGAGGGGATGAGGTTTATGGCCTCGCTGAAGTTCTCAATGGCCGTGCTGGAGTGTTCCATTTCCTCGTTGGCGAGTCCGAGACCGTAGAGGGCGTTGCAGCGTGTGCGTATGGTGATGTCGCTGCCGTCGTTGTCGAGTATTCGTCCTTTGCTATCGTCATACTGTTTCTGGGCCAGCTGTATGGCCGACTTGTATTTACCTTGGTCTATGAGTGCCGTGACTTTGACAAATTGGGCGAAGTAGAGCAGGCTGTTGTTACCTGCTGAGTCGAGCGACGCTATCAGGTTATCGGCAAAGGAGATGCAGTCGTCATATTGCCCTAAGACGTAGAGCATGTTGAGTTTTTGCTTTGCCGAATAGTCTATCATGCCCTCGTCGCCCTCTTTTTGTGCGAGTGCGAGGAGCTCGTTGGCGTAGTCGAGGCCTTCGGTTGTGCCGGCCGAGCCTTCCATGAGCGCGCAGAGCGAGTCGGACTTATCCACGTAGGCATCGTCTTGCGCCATGGCGATATGGCAAGAGATTAGGATTGATGAGAGTAGAGTTGCTTTTAGAAACCTCATTTGGAGTTGATTAGATGTGGCATCACACCATATTGACCGACTGGCTGTCGAGGAGTGACAGTTGCATTGAGTTGACCGATGCTACCTGAAGTTTGCCGACATTGATGCCGCCATATCCCACCTGGTTTATGACAACGATCTTGCCAGACTGGTCGGGGACGAGCTCTGGTTGTGAGAGGAATGTATGTGTGTGGCCACCAAGGATAATGTCGATACCCGTGGTATTCTTAGCGAGCATTATGTCGCCCACCTCGACATCCTTGAGGCCGATATGAGTCAGGGCGATCACGAGCTGGCATTTCTCTTGCTGACGCAAGGTGTTGACAACAGCTTGTGCTGTGGGTATTATCTCCCGAAACTCGACATTGGGGCAGTTCATAGGTGCCACAAGACCCGCCAGGCGTATGCCAAGGCCGAACACTCCGACGCGAATACCGCCACGGTCGAACACCTTATAGGGCTTGACGATCTTTGCGCCACGTGGGTCGGTGAATATGTAGTTTGCGCTAAGGAAAGGGAAGTTGGCCGTATTCATACAGTCGTAGAGTGACTCGAGGCCATTGTCATACTCATGGTTGCCGATAGTCACAGCGTCGATGTGCATACGGTTCATAAGTTGCATTTCGAGCTGCCCATGGAAGAAGTTGAAGTAGGGTGTGCCTTGAAACATGTCGCCAGCCTCGAGCACCATGACGTTATCTCCGCCCTCGGCCTCGCGTACCTTGTCGATGAAGGTTTGCCTACGGGCGTAACCACCTTGCCCGGCATAGTTGGTATCGGAGTCGGGGAAAGGGTCGATATGGCTATGCACGTCGTTAGTATGCAGGATGGTGAGGCGTGGTTCCCGCGTCTTTCCTACGGAGCATGACGTGAGGCTCGACAGTGATGTCACGATAGGTGAAGCCGCCAGGGCTATTGCCCCAAGCTGCTTGAAGAAGTCACGACGCGTGATGCTGTTCTCTTCCATTTGGCTACCTTTCATTAACTGTCGAGGGGTTTCCGTCGGGAGTGACATCGAGAGACTTAACTCGCTCATTGCCTGGGTCGTCGGCCATAATGCCATTCTGGCCAAGGCGACGCAAGTAGTGAATGAGGAAGTTGCGGAATACACTCCCCGTGGAATACTCCTCCTTGTCGACAAGACAACTGAACCCGTCGCCCCCCGTAGCCACATAGTCGAGCGTGGCAAGGCGATAGAGGCGAGATGAGCTTAGACTCTGATTTCCGACCTTCACATTCGTGGCCTGACCATTGGAAATTGTCATGCTGATGCCCGACACAGCCTCACCGCCACGCTTGGCTACCTGATGAGCCATAGCCATGACCGCCGCCGAGTCGAGCAGAAGTACAACTGGGGCGTTTTCAAAAGGCGATATGGTGTAGGCATCGCCCACGGTAATCGTCCCGGTATGCATCACGTCGCGAATGCCACCCACATTTACGAGCGACATATCGGGACGTGGTTTGTTGTGCAACATGGCGAACTCCTGCACCTCCGTGAGCATGACATCCGCAAGAAATCTGTTGAGTGGTCCCTCGGGGCGCTCGGCGTAGAGTGTATGGGCAGCGTCGCAGAGCCGTTCCTTCATGATATACTCTATGCTGTCGCGATATACAGTGATGATATTCTCCATCACGCTATCAGGCCGCACCTTATTGTCAATGAGGCATATACCAGCCTTATTGATGCGCAAGGCATGCGTATTGTCGTCCTCATGCTTATCCCCATTCTCGTAGGCCAGGGCAAGGACGATTATCACAAGGATTAAGGGTATTATGACGACACGCTTCCTCATGCACGCAGTTATTTAAGATAGTGGTCGAACCAACGGTAGAACTCGCGATGCCACAATATGCTGTTCTGTGGATGCGACACCCAATGACACTCCTCGGGGAAGTAGAGGAACTGTGCGTCGAGTCCACGCATCTTGGCCACATTGAACGCCGCCATACCCTGAGTATAGGGAATACGGAAATCCTTCTCGCCATGCACCACCATGATGGGCGTGTCCCACTTTGCTACGAAACGATGCGGCGAGTTGGCATACGATGCTTGCGCCACGGCATTATCAGCATCCCAATATGCGCCACCAAGATCCCAATTTGTGAAGAACACCTCTTCGGTCGTGGAGTACATCTGTTCAAGGTTGAATATGCCACAGTGCGCCAAGAATGCCTTGAACCGATGCTCATGATGTCCTGCGAGATAGTAGACGGAGAATCCGCCATAGCTTGCGCCGACACACCCAAGCCTCTCCTCGTCAACGTAGGGCAGCATGGCGGCGGCATCAATGGCCGAGAGGTAATCGCTCATGTTCTGCCCCCCATAATCCTTGCTTATCTGCTCATTCCACTCGATACCGAACCCCGGCATGCCCCGGCGGCAAGGAGCCACCACGACATACTCGTTGGCAGCCATGAGGGCGAAGTTCCACCGCTTGCTCCAAAATTGGCTGACGGTGCTCTGCGGTCCACCCTGGCAGTAGAGCAGGGCGGGATATTTGCGGTTGGGATCGAACTTAGGAGGCAGGATAACCCATGTGAGCATCTTCTTGCCGTCGGTGGTGTTGACCCACATCTCCTTTGCCGTGCCCATGTCGACCTTTTCGAGAGTCTTGGCGTTGATGTTCGAGATGTTCACTGCGCTTCCATCGGCAAGCGACACGCTATATATATCCGCAGGGTGGAACATCGAGGTGCGTGTGGCCAGTAGCGTCCCTTGTCCCATGGCGAGCGACGTGTAGTCCGCTGTGTCATTAGTCAGGCGGGCTATCTCTCGCGTCTCAAGGTCAAGGCGGAATATAGCGTCACGCGCATTCTCATCGGCAATGAACAGTATCGACTTGGCGTCTGGAGCTATGGCAAATTGCTGCACATACAGTTCTGAACCTTCAGAGAAGTCCTCAATGCGTCCCGTGCTCAAATTCTTGTGGAATATACGGTTGCGGTCACTCTCGTAGCCGTCATGCTCCATACTTAGCCAGAAGATTGTGCCATCGGGTGCGAAAGCCGGGTTGGTGTCATATCCAGCGTTAGGTGCAGACACGTTGAAGGTCTTGCCCGTTGTGATGTCGTAGAGGTAAATATCCGAGTTGGTCGACATTGCCGACTCCTTACCCTGAAGTTTCTTCGACGTGTAGGCTATGCTCTTGCCATCGGGCGACCATGCTATCTGCTCTATTCCGCCGAAGGGACGCAACGGCGAGTGATAATGCTCACCCTCCATAATGTCGACAGCTGCGGAGAGAGTCCCACCCTCAACATTGCAGAGTGATATATGTGAGTATTTGCCATCAGCCCAACTGTTCCAATGGCGATACATGAGGTCGGTCTCAACACGTGCGTTGGCCTTAGGCAGGTCGGGATATAAGTCGTGTATGTCGTTATCCAGCTTCACGCTGTGCACTATCGCCACCCTGTTGCCATCGGGAGAGAACAAGAATCCCTCGATGGCATCAATAGGCGACGTCAAAGCCTGTGCGTCAGACCCGTCAGCATTGGCTATCCAGAGGCAGTCGTCAGAATCCTTCGCCTTGGGACGCAAGAATGCTATACGCCCATCTGGCAGATACGTTGCGTCATGAGCCGACAGCCCGTCTGTCAGTTGTAGTATTGGTCCCTTGCCATCGATAGAAAGGGAGTATATCTGTGAGTTAGTATTATCTTCGGCAATGTTGGTATACGCTATGCTGAATATAGCCCTCTGTCCGTCGGGCGATATTGAGGGTGCGGAGGGGGTGCCGAGCTGCCACAGCACCTCGGGTGTGAATTTGCCGTTGCTGACCGTGATGTCCGGCTCTGTCCATTGAGTGGTGGTGTTCGATTGCTGGCAGGCGGAGAGGGTTGACATTGTGGCAATAAGGGTGAGTATGGCGTCTTTGATGTTCATTCTAAGATGTGGTAGAGAGGAAAGAGGGAGGTCCCCGCCCTTGCGATATATGAACCTGCGTGGCAGGGACCTATGCTATGACGTGTGCTTGCGCTAATTGAGCTTTGAGAACTCGTCGGCAAGATTGGCATAGTCCTCAAGAAGCTGCGCTGAGAACTTCCGATAATCGGCGGCCATTGCCTTTGTGTACTCTTTCTTAGCCTTCACATACTGGGCCACTGCCTCGTCCTTGCCTGCTCCAAGTCGTTGTGCCTTGGTCAACTGGCTTTTCAGGGGTTTGTCCGACTTCTTGCCGATGGCTGCAATCTGCGCAAGTGCGTTCTTGCGGAACATGAGGGTCTTCTTTGCCGGTTCCGAAAGCTGCTCCGGGTTAATGTCGGTCAGGTAGAGTTTGACAGATAGGATGCTCGCCAAATCTTGTGCCAGGAAGAGCACGTCCTTCTTGAGGTTGCGTAATTTCATGGTTATGCGTATTGGTTTATTGTACTCGGGCTTTCCGCTCGTTAGTCTACAAATTTAAGTAAAAAAGTTTACGGCGCGAAGTTCCCTACAATGATTTTTTAACCCACCATACCTCTCCATGCCCCTTTCACCCAAAACACAATCTATGCCCCCAAAAACTCCACCCTACCCTTCCTCCCCCATCATTGTTAAATCCCCCCTCCTCCTTCACCCATTCACCAAAACTTCATACATTCGCGCACAACTTATTACTTATGAAAACACTACTTAAAAACCTCAACGTCGCAATAGCGACAACCCTCCTCCTTCTGACCTCCCTCGCGGCAAAGGCCCAAGTCAACGGTCAACTCTACTACGACTTCGGCGACGACCGCAAATTCGCCACCCTCACCCTCGAAATGTTCAAAGCCGACAAGTGGGGCAACACCTACTTCTTCGTCGACCACGACTTCAACTACAACCAGCACGTCGACGGCAACAACATCGCACAAGGCGGCACCTACACCGAAATAGCCCGATGCCTCAACTTCTGGCAGCAAACCAAACTCTCACCCCTGAGCCTCCAACTCGAATACGACGGCGGCATCACCAAATCCTACCCCATAAACAACGCCTTCCTCGCCGGCGCCAACTACTTCATCCACTCACAAGACTTCCGCAACACTCTCACCATCCAAATCCTCTACAAACGCATCAAAGACACCGATAGCAACGCCCCTCTCCAATTCACCATCGTATGGGCAATGAACGACCTCTTCGGACTCAAAGGACTCAAATTCGACGGATTCGCCGACTTCTGGTGGGAAGACCACACAACATTCAACGACAACGGCGACGCCTCTCAAGCCTCTACCGTATTCATCTCCGAGCCACAACTCTGGTACAACATCGGACGACACCTCAACATCGACAACCTCAACATCGGCACCGAGATAGAACTATCCGCCAACTTCGGCTCAACCAACGGCTTCAAATGCCGACCCTGCCTCGGCGTCAAATGGGACTTCTAAACACTAACCTCTTATAACCCAACATACCATGTTACAAAAAATATTCGGCTTCGACCCCGCCAACAACAACCTACGCACCGAAATCATGGCTGGCGTCACCACCTTCCTCACCATGGCCTACATCCTCGCCGTCAACCCCAGCATCTTCGCTGCTCTCGCCGACCAGGGAATGGACACCAACGCCGTCTTCACCTCCACTGCTCTCGCCGCCATAGTCGGCACCCTCGTCATGGCTCTCTACGCCAAGAAACCCTTCGCTCTCGCCCCAGGCATGGGACTCAACGCCTTCTTCGTCTACACAGTATGCCTCACCATGGGCTACTCCTGGCAATTCGCCCTCACCGCCATACTCATCGAGGGCATTCTCTTCATCATCCTCACAGTCACCAAAATACGCTCTCTCATCGTCGACTGTATCCCCGCCTCCCTCAAACGTGCCATAGGTGCCGGAATCGGTCTCTTCATAGCATTCATCGGCCTCAAAAACGCCGGCATCATCGTCGACAACGGCGCCACTCTCGTCAGCATCGGGCATATAACCTCCGGCACAGCCCTTCTCGGAATCATCGGAATCATCATCACCGCCGTACTCGTCATCAAGAAAGTCCCAGGCTCTCTCCTCATCGGCATCATCGTCACCACACTCATCGGCATCCCCATGGGCATCACCACGCTCGACGCCGTCTTCTCCATGCCGCCTTCCGTAGCCCCCATATTCTGCCAATTCCAGCTCGAGAACATCCTAACGCTCGACATGCTCGTCATCGTCTTCACCTTCCTCTTCGTCGATATGTTCGACACCATGGGAACTCTCGTCGGTGTATGCACCAAAGCAGGCATGATGCGCAAAGACGGCACCATACCCGACCTCGACAAAGCCTTCATGGCCGACGCCGTAGCCACCGTGGCTGGAGCATGCCTCGGCTCAAGCACCACCACCACCTACGTCGAAAGCGCCTCAGGAGTGGCACAAGGCGGACGCTCCGGACTCACCTCCTTCACCACCGCGCTATGCTTCATCATCGCGCTCTTCTTCGCTCCTCTCTTCCTCGCCATACCCTCCGCCGCCACAACCCCAGTTCTCGTCATCGTCGGACTATTCATGCTCGCCCCCATCAAAGACATCGACCTCAACGAATACACCGACGCCATCCCGGCATTCATCACCTTCATCATGATGCCACTCGCCTACAGCATATCCGACGGCATCCTCTGCGGAGTCATCGCCTACGTCGCCATAAACGCCATCTCCCTCAACTGGCACAAACTCAACCCAACGCTCATCATCCTCGCCATCCTCTTCATCCTCAAATACATCTTCATCTAACCACACACACTTCCCTCCCCAAGTGGCCACACATCACATGTAGAGACGCCCCCCGCATCTCTACATTTTTTTCTAACAAATCACCCCAAATCACCCTTATATGCTCCATGCATGCTCCATGCATGCTCCAACAATGCTCCGCGGATGCATGCCAGATGCTCCGCGACTCACTCCAGCTCTCTCGTAAAACAACAAATGAGTTTTTCAGCCGATGTTTATCCGACAATTCAACACCCATCCTACAAATATTCCACAACCATCCCCTCCCACACCCCCCATCATTCAGTCGTGCTACCCCCAATCGCCACATTTCACGTTCCCTTCAATAATCAACAAAAATCACACCCTTTTCAGCCAATGTTTATTCTCCAAAAACTACCTCTTCCCCCAAATCACCACACATTCACACCCCCTCCCATCCCCCACTTTTCAACCGTACGAGTGACAAACACCCTCTTCCGCCATTCCTTCAACAAAAAACAAACACCCAAAGCGTATCACCTAACACGTATCATATCCCCACGACACAAGGCGTAATGTATAGACAACACCCGCATCGTCATACGTTGCTCGCGACATCACACACCAACCGCCCCCTCCAGTCACAAACAACCAGAAGGGGCGGCCTGTTATACCACAACCACCTAATACAACCTATAAACCACCCTACCCCACCGCTCAGGCCATGCCGGCAACTCCATCCGGGCCCCATCAACGCCACGCTGCATAAGCATCTCCTGCACCCCAATCATGCCCGAACCACCACGATTGAAATCTGGAGCCCAGTCAAAACCCATATCAAAAAATGCCGGGAAACGATACGGCCCATTTGCCATCTTCTCATAATTCAACACCGCCGCATACTCCGACAACCCTAAGCACGCCGCCCATATATTATCCTGCTTCCAACCACGAGCCGAACGCATCTTTATCGACCATGGGTCAACAAGCCACGTGTCACGGGCTATCTCCAAACCCTCACGACCCACACCATACACCCTCCACGGAAACACAGGGTACATCTGCGTCGTCTCAACATTATTTATCCTCGCCCACGCCACGGCCGGCGATATCACCCTGCGACCCTCAATCTCGCGCATAGGAATCTCCGGCACATGGCTAACAAGCTCACGACCACGCGCGACAACCACGCTATCCTTGCCCATACGCTCCGCATACTCCACCCACGCGCCACCCACTACCCTCAACGCCGCCACAGTGCTGCACGGGTTATAAGCCATCTTGTGCGTCTCCGCGCCCGAACCAGGATATATCACTATCTTACCCTCATCAGTCAACGGCTCCTTGCCCAGACGCTTCGCCACATACTGATAATGCTCATCAAAAAACAACAGGCACTGCCATATCATCTCCTCATACGCGCTGATATCCATCGCCTGATACTTGTTAGCCTCTAACGCCATCATGCAAAACTCCAACGACGTGTCCCACAGATACTCCAGCCATGCATTGCTCTCCACACCCCTGTCCTGACCCTCGCTATGCTCCCCATACTCCGCAGGATTAGGCAAACCGCAATTCTCCATCTGCTCCGTAAACGCGCAACCATCATGACCCCAGTAGAAACCCACCCTCGCCTTCGCGCTCCTATACATCCTCGCATACGCGTCAAGCTGCACCCGCAACATCTCCAAATCTCCACTCTTAACCATTGGCCAATACACCAGCCTCTGGTTCTGGGCCGTCATAGTCCCGCCTCCCCAACACCTGTAGTCAGGCGTGAATTTGCGAGGACCGTCCACCAACGACGGGTCAAACGTGAACAACCCGCCATTAAACTTCGTAGGCCACAACCCCTTGGCGTTGCAACCCAGCATATACCGGAACAACTCATAGTTCCTCAATATCACCGCCGCCGAGTCCGTCGCCTGGGGCTCGTCAGCCTCCGTCCTCCCCTCAACCTTGGCGCTCAGCTCCCGCTCCAACTGTACATAGCTCCGCTGCCAAAAACTCTTCCAATATGCTGCCGACCTCTTCCGCGACTCCTTAACCGTTGGCACCGTCGCCGTCTCATCGTATGCCGTCAACCTCACGTGCGCGGTCGTTGCCTTCACATCCCCCTCATAGTTCCATGCCCGATAGTCCGTGTCCATATACTTGCCCTCACTCGTCCCCGTGTAGCGCAAATCACCCATAGTCACCTCCCCCTCCATCTTCAGCCCGCCTATCGGGTTATAGAGCTTATCCTTTATCGCCTCCAGCCCCTCAATCTTCACCGTCATGTCAAACACCGTCTCCGCTCTGTTGACGTGCCCGAAGCGCAATATCCTCTCTCCCGCCCATATCGAGTCGGCGTATGTCGTCACGTCGGGCGTGATAAGCCATTTCTGCGTTATCTGTTGACTCGCGTCGCCCGGCACCTGCCTGTCCCTTTGCCGCCAACTCTCATAGCTCAACTTGATATGCCTCTTCTTGCTCCCCTTGATGTCGATAAATATGTCAGGACTCTCAGTATCCGCCCATATCTCAACCCTCATGTCTCCACAGCTCACCCTCATCATGCCATCCCTAAGGCGCAGCTCCTGCCTGAAACCCTCACCCCCAAGCACACCGTCATCCGTCGTCAACCTCAACCTGCCAGCCTTCAATAGGGTGTTATTCTCGTCAAACCATCCGCTCTGGCACATATACACCAGCAACTCGCCATTCTCCACCCACACGTTCATCCCTATGTCATGCCCTCCCACGGGCATTGACTCCGACGAATTCTTACTCTGCGACGTCCATACATAGTCGCGCGGCTCATACACCCCCGTCACGCCTCGCGCCACGCCCCCTGCCATCAACACCATAATCACCCACCCCCATAATCTCTTCACTATCATACCTCGCTATCTTTAATGTGTCAATATCTCCACGCCATCATTCGTCATGAGCAATGTGTGCTCCCACTGTGCCGAAGGCTGACCGTCACGCGTCGTCACCGTCCACCCGTCCTCTCGGCTAAAGTGGACCTCACGGCTGCCCATGTTTATCATAGGCTCTATCGTGAACACCATGCCAGGCACAAGCAGCATACCCGTGCCAGGCTTGCCATAATGTGGCACCTCAGGGTCTTCATGAAACTTCAACCCAACGCCATGGCCACACAACTCCCTCACCACGCTATAACCGTTCTTCTGTGCATGACACTGTATCGCAAACCCTATATCCCCAACATACGAGTAAGGCTTAGCCGCCTTCATGCCCACTTGCAGGCACTCAAGGGTCACGTCCACCAACCGCCTCTTCTCTTCCGACACCTCGCCTATCATATACATCCTCGACGCGTCGGCATAATAACCATCCAATATCGTCGTGACGTCAACATTCACTATCTGACCCGACTCGAAGAATACCTTATGATCCGGTATCCCATGGCACACCACATTGTCTATCGATACGCAACAGCTCTTCGGAAACCCCTCATACCCCAAGTCCGCCGGTATTCCCCCATGATCCTTCGTAAACTGATACACCATGTCATCCAACTCTCCCGTCGACATCCCCTCCTTGATCACCTCCCCCACCATGTCCAGCAAACCCGTGTTCACCACCCCACTGCGCCTGATACCCTCTATCTCCTCGGGCGTGCGTATCAAACCACGACTCGGCACTGTATGACCTGCCTTCTGCGCGGCAAGAACACGCCTGTCCATCTCCGTCAAAGGCTCGCCCTTGACCACACTCCATCTTCTCTTCATTGTCAGTATATTTATTAGTCGTTCTAAATCCATAAACTACACAAAGGTACACCCAAACACACAAAATATAATCCCCTTTCTTTGCATACATCATGGAATATTTACTATATTTACAATCCTTAACAACACCTTCTGCCATGCGAGTCAACCTAATCGGCACCGGCAATATCGCCCAACATCTTGCCTCGGCTCTCCACGACACAGGACACGTCATCCTCTCCACGATGTCCCTGCATTTCTCGCATACCCTCGCCTTCGCACAGAAATTCAACACCACCCCCATCTCCTCGCCCTCACAACTCCCACAGGCCGACATCACCATCCTCGCCATCCCCGACAACGCCATCCCCACCATCGCCCCGCAACTCCCCAACCACACCCCCATAGCACACACCTCGGGCGCCACATCCCTCGACTCCCTGCTCCCTCACGAACAACGTGCCGTGCTATACCCCTGCCAGACGTTCTCCTCCTCCGACAATATCGACTTCTCCCAAATCCCTCTCCTCATCGAAGCCTCCGACTCCGACACACTGCAACTCATCCAGTGCCTCGCCTCCTCACTCTCACATCGCGTCCTCCCCGCCTCCTCGCCCGAGCGTGCCACGCTGCACCTCGCCGCAACCATAGCCTCCAACTTCACCAACCACCTCCTCCTCCAATCCCAACAACTCATCTCCCAAACATCACTCCCCACCGACATTCTCAACCCCCTAATCCTCCAGACAGTCCACAAAGCCCTCACCCTCGGCCCGCACGACGCACAGACTGGCCCCGCGCGACGCAACGACTCCAACACCATTCAGCTCCATCTCGACCTAATCCCTAACCCTCTACTCAAACAAATCTACCAATCCATAACACACAGCATCACAGCAACATATCACAACTCATGCGACTCCTAACTTCAATTCTCCTTTCCACAACCATAATCTCTCATGCTGCCGCCTCCGACAGCATGACCACCTTCCAGCACTTCGGCCCCGACCAAGGCCTACAGCAAAGCACCGTCTACACTATCGCACGCGACGCAGACGGATTCCTATGGCTCGGCTCTGTCGAAGGTCTCATACGCTTCGATGGCGTGAAGTTCAAAAACTACCCCTTCAACAACGACAACCTCCTAACCACTAAACGAGTATCGCAGATAACCCCCGACGCGCACCACCACCTCTGGGCTCTGACCTACGACGGGCACCTCACCCTCTTCAACCAGGCAACAGAGCAACAGACAACTTTCCCCCGCGACCCGGCCGACCACGTGACCGTCACCCACCAGCACGACGGCTCCACCTTCCTCGCCGCCACACAGAACAACAAACTCCTCATCTTCCGCTTCAACCCCAAGCAGAACACCTACAGCCTGACTCAATCCACCCTCAACGACGTCCACGCCATATACACCGACGACGACAACAACATCTGGATTCCCACAGGCGCAGGCATATACCGCATATCCCCACAACAACTCGACTCCCAAAACCTCTCACCATGGCTCGCCACATCCCCTCTCGTGGCAAGCGGAGCCATAACAGAAAACCGCCGCGCCGTGCTCTTCGGCACCACTGGCCAGGGCATCCTCGCATGGGATAAAACATCGCAGACTATAACACCCTTCTGCCCCAACTCCCTGCCCGACAAGAACATAACACTCCTCCAGCAGGTCTACGCACAAGGCACACTCGTCGCCACCGACAATGCACACCTCTTCTGCATCGACAACACCAACAACGTCATCCCCATACCCTACCACGGCACCGACTCCCACAATGTCACAGGCATATATGTCGACCGCCAAGGCAACGCCTGGATCTCCACCCTCCAAAAGGGCCTCACCCGTATCGCCCTGACCAACAAGGTCTCCAAATACTACCACATCTCCTCTCCTCTCCTCGAGCAACTTCTCGACAATGAGCGCCCCGTATTCCTCGAGGATAACAACAACACCCTCTGGATCGCCACATGTGGCGCAGGCCTCCTGCGCTACGACAACACGTCCGACTCTTTCCACAAGTGGCTCGCCAACCCCGCCGACAATAGTGCCATACCCTCCAATGTCATCCTCGACATTGCGCAAGACAACACCGGCAACATCTGGCTCGCTGCAGGCCCCGACAACTCCGGCCTCATCAAGGTTATCGCCCCAAACCCGGCCTTCCCACAAACCACCCCCGTCGACAACCCCTCCACGACAAGCCAAAACAGCGTACGCGCCATAGCAGTCGACAATAACGACCTGATATGGGTCGCCACACGCGATGGCGCCTTCCACATCTTCGACACCAATAAGCAACTCATCTCCTCCGCACCCTACCTCACCCTAATCGACGGCTCCACAACACGCACCGCCGCCTACGCCCTCAAATTCACCTCCGACAACCGCCTGTGGATCGCCACAAAGGGACAAGGCATATTCCTCTCCGTCGACGCCATAACCACACAAAACACCAACATCAGCAAACTACGCTTCATACGCCTCGCCGACAACTGCCCCCAACTGCGCGAGTCGCCCATGAACCTCACCTACTCAATAACCGAGGATTCCGACGGCAATATATGGGCTGCCACCTACGGCGCAGGTCTTATCCGCATCAACACGGCGTCTGGCTCTTTCGTAATCAACACCTTCAACACACAAAACTCTAAACTCGCCAACAATAAGACACGCTTCGTCACGACCGACCATAACGGCAACCTATGGATAGCCACCCTTAGCGGCGTCAACATCATCAAGCACGACGAGCTCTCTCTGCCCAAACCCAAATTCCACTCCACAGACCTCAAGGCCGACGTGTGCCACATCCTCGAGTCTTCTCGTGGCGACATCATCCTCTCCTCTATCGGCAAAGGCCTGACCATCCTCACCCCTCACGGCAACGACACCACCATCGCAACACTCTCCACGCACGACGGACTATGCGACAACTCCGTCTACGCCGCCGCCGAAGACCAGCAAGCCAACCTCTGGGTGTCTACCGAGAAAGGCCTCAACCGACTGTCGCCCGTCAATAACACCGTCGAGCGTTTCAACAAGAACGATGGACTGCCCATAACCAACTTCGCCGAGTCCGTCATGATTGCCACACGCCAAGGCCACATCCTCGCCGGCGGTCAAAACGGCTTCATCGATGTCAACCCTCTCCTCCTCAATAAACCTAAGCAAGACCAACCCGTAATCCTCACAAACCTGTGGATTAACGACATCCTGCAAAACCCCTCCTCCAGTGCCATACTCGACACTGCCATAGCCTACGCCTCGCTCATTAAACTCCCCTACTCGCAAAATACCATCTCCATAGAGTTCACCACGACCGACCTCTCCGACCCCAAGACCATCAATTATGCCTACCGACTCCTCGAGCAGGGCGACGAGTGGCATCCACAAGGCAACAAACCCTACCTCACCCTCGACAACCTCTCCTCGGGAAAGCACGTCCTGCAAATCCGTCACCAGAAGTTCGATGGCCGATGGAGCGAAGGCTCACGCCAACTCAACATCGTCATTCTCCCGCCATTCTACGCCACACCCTGGGCCATCGCCATATACATCATCCTCGCCTGCGCCCTCGCCATAGCGGTACTCCTTGTCTACCGCCGGCTCGCGCTATACCGTCGACTACTATCCGACCTCGAGGATCTCATCTGCTTCCCAACCTCACAACTCGCTACCAACATTCAGACATACGACCCCGAAGCCCACGATAACTCCGATTCACCAAGCCCCGAAGCCATGAAAGCCATAGATGCCGAACAAAACCGTGATGCGCAATTCATCAACGACGTATTCAAATACGCCTACGATAACCACCAATACAATATGAATATCGAGCAGGTTGCCGAGCACTTCAACATGAGCCGCTCCGCATTCTACGCCCGTGTGCGTGCCATCACAGGTCGCACGCCAATCGACATACTCCGACAGGCTAAACTTCAAGTCGCTGCCGACCTGCTCCGCAATGGCCACAACGTCTCTGAGGTGGCCTCGGAGATAGGCTACAACGACGTCAGGTATTTCAGTAAACTGTTCAAAACGTTCTTCGGCCATACCCCAAGCTCCGAAAGAACTAACAACGATAATATAATCGACACCCAAAACCTTTGATTTCTCCCCCTAATCTTATACATTTGTAAGCACCTGTGTATCCCCCATACACGTCAACCACAAAAACCCTTAATCCATACTACAATGAAGACAGACCAAACTAAGACCGCCACTCTCGACGGCAAAGACGTATTCCTCTATACCCTCTCCAACGACAAGGGTATGTCTGTCAAGGTCACCAGCATAGGTGCCACGATAACCAGCATCATCACACCCGACCGCGACGGCAAACCAGGTGAGTGCGTCCTCGGCTTCGACGACCCTCTCCAGTATCTCGACCCCGAATATCTGTCACGCGGTTTCTTCCTCGGCGCCACCGTCGGGCGCTACGCCAACCGCATAGCCCTCGGCAAGTTCACCATCGACAGCAAGACATACAACCTCGAGATCAATAACGGCCCCAACCACCTTCACGGCGGCACAGGCTCATTCAACACCAAGATTTGGGACTCCCAGCCTTTCGATGGCGACAGCCGCACAGGCGTCAAGATGCAATATCTCTCCCCCAACATGGAGAACGGCTACCCCGGCAACCTCACCGTGACCGTCACCTTCTGCCTCGACAACGACAACCAACTAACCATCAACTACCAGGCCACGACCGACAAGAAAACCGTCCTCAACCTCACCAACCACTCCTACTTCAACCTTGCGGCGGAGGGCAACGTTCTGGGCACCGAGCTCACCACACATGCCACACGCTACACCGTACGCGACGAGAATAATATCCCCACGGGCGTGATAGACTCCGTCAAAGGCACCGCACTCGATTTCCTCTTCCCCCATAAGATAGGCGAGCGCATCAACCACTTCGACGATGGCTACGACCACAACCTCATCATCGATGGCACGGAGGGCACACTACGCCCAGCAGCCGAAGCCTACGACCCACGCTCTGGGCGCACACTCACATTCCTCACCACCGAGCCGGCCTTCCAGCTCTACACCGCCTACTACCTCGACGGTCACTACAACCGAGCCGGCCATCCCTTCGACCGCTTCGCCGCCTTCTGCCTCGAAGCGCAGCACTACCCCGACTCACCCAACAAACCCAACTTCCCCTCCACTCTCCTCAAGCCCGGTGAAACTTACACCCAAACCACCATCTACAAATTCTCCACTAAATAAGCCACGCACATTCTTTGGGCATCCATAACCTCATCCCGCTCGTTCACTCGAGCGGGATTTCTTATCTCTACACTCCTCATCCTCCTACCCTCAGGCGTTCCACCTCACCTAAGGAACTGTCACCCGCAATGTCCCCCTCTTTTCCCCATAATTCCCCGTAACCATCAACCAACATATCCGTATAATCACCGTGATGTCACCAACATACAAACTTATTCCCCTTTCCACATGAAACGCCATCACCATCTCCTCCCCACGCTCCTAATCCTCCTCCTGAGTCTCTCCTGTCAACGCTCCGACACCACATCCTCCAACACTAACACCCCCATCAATGACCTTGACACCATCCTTGCGCATGGCGTCCTGCGTGCCGTATGCGACTATAACACCGTCAACTACTTCTTCCACAAAGGTGTCCCCGTTGGCTACCAATACGAGTTGCTCTCCCAATACGCCCAATACCACAACCTGAAACTACAAATCATCCCCGACAATACCCTCCAGGGCGCATACCAGAAACTACAGTCTGGCAAGGCCAACATCATCGCCTCCACTCTTCTCGCCGACTCCGCCCTTCTTCCTCCCCTCGCCCTCTGCGAACCTTACGGACAGAGCCGCATAGTACTCGTCAACCACGCCCCAGCCCCCATACCCTCCGACCTTGCCCAACTGCAAGGCGACACCATATACCTCATGTCAGAATCATTCTACTCCAAGGCTCTCGACAACATCCTCGACACCGCCAGCTTCGACATCCACGTCATCCCCGTCAAACACTACGATGCGGAACAACTCGTTGGCCTCGTGGCCGAGCAGGAGATAAAGCAGACTCTCTGCCTCGAGAGTATCGCGCGTGCTTCACAATGGTATTACGACAGTCTCCAAATAGGACCCGCACTGACCCCACAGACTAACATGTCGTGGGCCGTGCTCCCAGATGCCCAAAAGCTCCAAACCGACATTTCGCAATGGATGAAATCATTCCGTCGCACATCACTCTTCAAGCGCATATACCGTAAATACGTCATCGACCCACGCGAGCACCACAACTCCGCCCAAAGCACTAAGGCCGACACCTACCAGTCCGACTTTCACGACATCATCATGCAAACTGCCACCGACCCGCGCTACAACTGGCGTCTGCTGACTTCCATCATCTACCAGGAGTCGCACTTCAATCCTCAGGCCACGAGCTGGGCGGGAGCCACAGGTCTCATGCAACTTATGCCCGAGACTGCCGCCCGATTTGGTGCTGTTGACCCCACCAACCCCACACAGAATATTCAGGCTGGCTACGAGTTTCTCCTATGGCTCGACAATCGACTCGTTTCACTCGTGCCTTCACCAACCGAACGTGTCAAGTTCACCCTCGCCGCCTACAATGTAGGACTCGGACATATCATGGATGCCATACGCCTTGCACGAAAGTTCAACCGCGACCCACAAACCTGGCACGATAATGTCGAGACGGCTCTCCTTCTCAAAGCCAATCCCACTTACTACTCCGACCCCACCGTACAACATGGCTTCTGTCGAGGCACGGAGACCGTCTCCTACGTTAAAAACGTCATCGACCGCTACAACAACTACAAGTCCATTCCCGAGTAGCGCCCAGTTCTCCCTCTTCATCCCCTATATCACCGCAAATCTTGCGGCATTATCACCCTCATATCGCCACGCAATGACTTAGACCGTTTTCCTCACTCATTTCTTCCTCTCCACCATGTCCGTTAACAAATGGTGATAATAATCGCTAAAAACACGTCAAAATCGTCCCATTGGATTTTTGTCCACCTTTTATGTAAGCTATTTTCTCACTTAATAACACAACTAATCTATATTTGCATAACAATTAGTGCGGAATTCTCCCTCCGCTCGTCACAACATTCAAACCTTTAATACGCCAAATAAATTATTATGGATTTCTGGGCAAAAGAATTCAACTGGCTCGACTGGTCCGTCCTCGGCATCGGCATTCTCGCTGTTGTATGGGCCGTTTGGAGAGCCATTGTAAAAGACAAAAGAGCTTCCAAAGGCGAAAGCTCATCTGACTATCTCTTTGGCAAGGGCGAGCCTTGGTACGTCATCGGCATGGCCATCTTCGCCGCCAATATTGGCTCAGAGCACCTTGTAGGTCTTGCCGGAACAGGTGCTAAAGATGGTGTCGGTATGGCGCACTGGGAGATGCAAGGTTGGATGATTCTCATCCTCGGATGGCTCTTCGTTCCCTTCTATCAGCTTCTCATCAACAAGATGGGCAAAATTATCACCATGCCCGACTTCCTAAAATTCCGCTACACCAGGCGCACTGGCAGTTGGCTCTCCATTATCACCCTTGTGGCCTACATACTCACCAAGGTTTCCGTCACGGCTTTCACGGGAGGCATCTTCTTCGAGTTCCTCCTCGGCATAAACTTCTGGGTTGGTGCTATCGGCCTTATAGCTATAACGGCTGTGTTCACGGTTTTCGGCGGCATGAAGGGTGTCATGACCCTCTCCACCATACAGACCCCAATCCTTATTATTGGCTCCTTCCTTGTCCTCTTCCTCGGTCTTAACTATCTCGGAGACGGCAGCATCGCCGCGGGTTGGACTGCCATGATGGAGAACGCCAACGGCATGCACGACGGTTTCGGTATCAACCACATGTTCCACTGGGACGAGGCCGACCCTATGTATCATGAGTACCCTGGTTTCGTAGTGTTCATTGGTGCTTCTATCATTGGCTTCTGGTATTGGTGTACCGACCAGCATATCGTACAGCGTGTGCTTGGTCAGACTAAGGGCGAGACGAATGAGGCAGTCATGGCACGCGCACGCCGTGGCACTATTGCCGCAGGCTTCTTCAAAGTTCTCCCATGCTTCATGTTCCTGATTCCTGGCATGATTTGCATAGCTCTCGCAAACAAGGGAGCCCTGACCCTCGATAATACCGATGCTGCCTACGCTGTCATGGTCAAGAATGTCCTTCCGGCAGGCATCAAGGGTATCGTCACTATCGGCTTTGTATGCGCTCTTGTAGCCTCCCTCGCCGCATTCTTCAATAGCTGCGCCACACTCTTCACCGAGGACTTCTACAAGCCTCTCAAGCCTGGCAAGACTGAGGCTCATTATGTCTTCATTGGTCGTATGGCTACCGTCGTGGTTGTCCTCCTTGGCCTTCTGTGGATGCCTGTCATGATGAGCATGGATACCCTCTATACTTATCTTCAGGGCATACAGTCACTCCTTGCTCCTGCCATGGTTGCCGTATTCACCCTTGGCATCTTCTCCAAGAAGATTACACCTAAGGCCGGTGAATGGGGTCTTATTGGTGGTTTCATCGTCGGTATGCTTCGTCTCGTCACCAATGTCATCACCGACTCGGGCAATGCCGTCATGACCGGTACCTTCTGGGATGCCACGGCATGGTTCTGGCAGACCAACTGGCTCGTATTCGAGATATGGCTTCTCGTGTTCATCGTTGTCCTGATGGTTGTCATCTCCTTCTTCACTCCCGCGCCGTCTAAGGAGCAGGTCGACGCCATAACATTCACATCTGACTTCCGCAAGTCTATCCGCGACAGCTGGGGTGTTTGGGATATTGTTGGCTCGCTTGTCGTCATCGGTCTTTGCGCTGCCTTCTACTGGTACTTCTTCTAACGATTATAGATACTGACGCGTGTGGTGAGACACTTCACCACACGCATTTTAAACTGAAAACTACACTCAAATGCTTAATAGTTTAAAAGAGAAGGTGCTTAAGGCCAACCTTGACTTGGTCAAGCAGGGTCTCGTCATCTTCACTTGGGGCAATGTTTCTGGCATTGACCGAGAGAAAGGTCTCGTTGTAATCAAGCCCTCTGGTGTCTCGTACGACGATATGAAGGCTTCCGATATGGTTGTCGTTGACCTCAACACAAGCAAAGTTGTCGAAGGAGACCTCAATCCCTCATCCGACACTTCCACGCACCTTGCCCTCTACCGTGCATTTCCCAATATTCAGGGTGTTGTGCACACCCACTCCACATACGCCACGGCATGGGCTCAGGCAGGCAAGGACATTCCCAATATCGGCACGACCCACGCTGACTACTTCTACAAGGATATTCCTTGCACACGCAGCATGACCGAGCAGGAGGTCAAGGGCGACTATGAGCTCGAGACGGGCAATGTCATTGTCGAGACGTTCAAGAACATCAACCCCGATCACACCCCTGGCGTACTTGTCAAGAACCATGGCCCGTTTGCATGGGGCACTTCTCCTGACAACGCCGTCTACAACGCCAAGGTCATGGAGCAGTGTGCCAAGATGGCTTTCATATCTTTCGTAGTCAATCCTGACACCACCATGAACCCTCTCCTCGTTGAGAAGCACTATATGCGCAAGCACGGCCCTAACGCCTACTACGGTCAGAAGAAGAAGTAATAACCACAAGAATAACAATCAGGCCTCGCCTCGTGCCTGGCTCATAAAAAACATGTATATGGCAAAAACATTTGATAACTCCGAGATCTGGTGGATAACCGGTGCACAACTTCTCTACGGCGGTGACGCTGTCGTAGCTGTCGATGGCCACTCTAAGGAGATGGTCGAAGGTCTCAACAAGAACGGCAATATTCCCGTTAAGATCGTCTACAAGGGCACCGCTAACTCTTCTAACGAGGTTGAAGCCCTCATGAAGGCTGCCAACAACGAAGACAAGTGTGTCGGCGTCATCACATGGATGCACACCTTCTCGCCCGCCAAGATGTGGATTAAGGGACTTCAGACACTTGAGAAGCCACTTCTCCACTTCCACACCCAATATAATGCCGAGATACCCTGGTCTACCATGGACATGGACTTCATGAACCTCAACCAGAGTGCGCACGGTGATATCGAGTTTGGTCACATCTGCACACGCATGCGCGTACCGCGTAAGGTTGTTGTAGGCTACTGGAAGAGCGAAGAGGCACAGAAGAAGATAGCGGTATGGGCACGTGTAGCTGCCGCCGTGGCTGACGCTCATAACGTACGTTGCCTCATGTTCGGCATGAACATGAACAATGTGGCTGTGACCGATGGTGACCGCGTAGAGTTCGAGCAACGACTCGGCTACCATGTTGACTACTACCCAGTATCCTCTCTCATGGACTACTTCAAGAAGGTCACCGATGCTGAGGCAGATGAGCTTGTTGAACAATACAAGAAGGAGTATACCATCAAGATTGACGAGTCGGGCGAGGAAGTATATTGGGAGAAGGTCAAGAATGCCGCTAAGGCAGAGATAGCCCTCCGCCGAGTGCTCAAGGATGAGGGAGCCACGGCGTTCACCACTAACTTTGATGACCTTGGTGATGCCGACATCAACGATCCTAACTTCGTAGGCTTCGACCAGATTCCTGGTCTTGCATCGCAACGTCTCATGGCCGAGGGCTATGGTTTTGGTGCTGAGGGCGACTGGAAGACCGCTTGTTTGTTCCGCACCCTTTGGGTTATGCAGCAGGGTATGCCCGTGGGATGCTCGTTCCTTGAGGACTACACACTCAACTTTGCTGGCGACCGCAGTTCATGCCTCCAGAGCCACATGCTTGAGGTATGTCCTCTGATTGCTACGGACAAGCCGAAACTTGAGGTTCACTTTCTTGGCATCGGCATACGCAAGCAGCAGACGGCACGTCTTGTCTTCACATCTAAGACTGGCGCTGGCATCAAGGCCACTGTTGTTGACCTCGGCAACCGTTTCCGCCTCATCTCGCAAGAGGTTGAGTGCATCGAGCCGAAGCCTATGCCTAACCTTCCTGTGGCTTCCGCGCTTTGGGTTCCCCAACCTACATTTGAGGTTGGCGCTGCCGCATGGATTCTCGCTGGTGGCACGCACCACAGCGCGTTCTCGTACGACATCAATGAGGACTATTGGGAGGACTTCGCTGAGATGCTCGGTATAGAGCACGTCCGCATCAACAAGCAGACAAACCTTGCCGACTTCAAGCAGCAACTACGTAACAACGAGGTTTACTTCATGCTCAACAAAGCACTCAAGTAGGCGGCATCCATAACCAATGAGCCAAGAGAACCATGCCATGGCGACAGGTCTCTTGGCTCTTCTTTTAATCTCATATATAAGCAAATGACAGCTAAAGAAACTATACAGCAGGGCAAAGCCATCCTCGGCATAGAGTTTGGCTCGACCCGCATCAAGGCGGTACTCATCGACCAGGAGAACAATCCTATCGCACAAGGCAGCCACGCCTGGGAGAATCAACTCGTTGACGGTCTGTGGACATACAGCGTCGAGGCTATATGGTATGGCCTGCAAGACTGTTATGCCGACTTGCGCAATAACGTACGTAAGGATTTCGATGTAGAGATAGAGAACCTTGCCGCGATAGGGATTAGCGCGATGATGCACGGCTATATGGCCTTCAACGACAAGGAGGAGATACTCGTGCCCTTCCGCACTTGGCGCAACACCAACACAGGTAAGGCCGCGGCGGAGCTATCCAAACTCTTCGTCTACAACATTCCTTTGCGTTGGAGCATCTCTCATCTCTACCAGTGCATTCTCGACGGCGAGCCACACGTCAAGGACATCAAGTTCCAGACGACACTTGCGGGCTATGTGCATTGGCAGCTCACGGGTCAGAAGGTTATCGGTGTGGGTGACGCCTCGGGTATGATACCTGTCGACCCAGAGACTAAGACATACAACGCCGCCATGGTGCAGAAGTTCGATAAGCTCGTCGCGCCTTACAATTTTGGGTGGAAGCTCCTCGATATATTTCCAAAGGTGCTTGTGGCAGGCGAGGATGCGGGGTTACTCACGGCTGAGGGAGCTAAGCGTCTTGATGTCTCTGGCCATCTTAAGGCTGGAGCTAAGCTGTGTCCTCCTGAGGGAGACGCGGGCACTGGCATGGCAGCCACTAACGCTGTGAAGCAGCGCACGGGCAACGTATCTGCCGGCACTTCATCTTTCTCCATGATTGTTTTGGAGAAAGAGCTTTCTAAGCCCTACGAGGCCATTGACATGGTCACGACCCCAGATGGCTCACTTGTAGCCATGGTTCACTGCAACAACTGCACTTCGGATCTCAACGCATGGGTAGGTCTTTTCCGTGAGGCTCTTGAGCTTATGGGTCAGAAAGTCGATATGGACGACCTCTATGGGAAGCTCTATAACAATGCGCTCACGGGCAATGCCAACTGCGGAGGTCTCCTCTCGTACAACTACATTTCGGGCGAGCCTGTGACTGGTCTGGCAGATGGGCGCCCGCTTTTTGTGCGCTCAGCCAACGATAAGTTCACCCTTGCCAACTTCATCCGCGTGCATCTCTACGGTTCCATTGGTGTTCTCAAGATTGGCAACGATATTCTGCTCAAGGAGGAGAATATTAAGATTGACCGCATCACTGGTCATGGCGGCCTGTTCCGAACCAAGGGCGTTGGTCAACGTATCCTCGCCGCGGCGCTCAACTCGCCCATATCCGTCATGGAGACGGCAGGCGAGGGTGGAGCATGGGGTATTGCTCTTCTTGCGTCATACGTTGTCAACAACGGCCAAAAACTCACTTTGCCCGACTTCCTTGATAAGAAGGTCTTTGCGGGCAATACTGGCACAGAGATTGCCCCGACACCTGAGGATGTCGAAGGCTTCAACGAGTATATCAAGGCATACAAGTCTGGTCTCGACATTGAGAAGAAGGCCGTAGAGGTCAAGAAGTAAGTCTCACCAAATAATTCACTAACAATGAAATATCAATCTTTGGCACTTGCCGCCATTTCGGTTATAGCGCTTGCGGCGTGCCAACCTGCGCAGAAGCAGGATAAGTCTCTCGGTCTCTGTCCTGACGCTTTTGGCACTGACACAGTCGATGGCAAGCAGATATCACTCTTCACACTCCGCAACGCTAATGGCATGGTGGCACAGTTCACCAACCTTGGTGCTAAACTCGTCTCTCTCTATGTGCCGGATGCCCAGGGGGAAATGGCTGATGTAGTTCTCGGATATGCCACAGCTGCCGAGTATGCCGCATGCGACAATGCAGCGGCTAAGGGCGAGCCATTTTTCGGTGCTACCATTGGGCGCTACGGCAACCGCATTGCTGGTGGTAAATTCTCTATTGACGGCACGGAGTATCAGTTGTGTCAGAATGAGGGCGAGAACTCGCTCCATGGTGGGAATCGCGGTTTCTATTCGCAGGTGTTCGAAGCTAAGCAGCAGGGCGATAGTGCCATCATCTTCTCGCGCGTCTCTCCGGATGGCGAGATGGGTTATCCTGGCAACCTTGACATGTCTGTCACCTATACCCTCACTGATTCCAACAGCGTAGTCATCACCTATAAGGCCACGACCGATAAGCCCACCATTGTCAACCTCACCAACCACTCTTTCTTTAACCTTGCTGGCGAGGGAGACTCCACAATCAACGACGAGTCCATACGCATTTGGGCTGATGCCATAACTCCTGTTGATGACAAGCTCATTCCCACAGGCGAGCTTATGCCCGTTGACGCTACTCCTTTTGATTTCCGCGCAGCGCATGCCATTGGCGACAGTCTTGCCAGCCAGCACCCGCAGATCAAGCTTGGCAATGGCTACGACCACAATTTCGTTCTTTCCAGCCAGCCTGGTGCTAATGGCTTACGTATAGCGGCACAAGTGACCGACCCGCAGTCGGGGCGCGTCATGACCGTCTACACCACGGAGCCTGGTCTTCAGTTCTACGCTGGTAATTTCATCAACGGCACTCAGAAGGGTAAGACTGGCATCTTCTACCAGTACCGCTCCGCCCTTTGTCTTGAGACGCAGCATTTTCCCAACAGTCCCAATATTCCCGCCTTTCCCTCTGTACGTCTCAACCCTGGTGAGACCTACTCCCACGTCTGCGTTTACGCTTTTTCCGCGCAGAAGTAGCATATACGTGTAATTACAGGCCCTCCCGTCTATGGTATGAGCCATAACGGGAGGGTTTTGGTGTGCCATGGCGGCGGCGTTGGGGGAATGTGGGCGGCGGGTACCTCTGGTTATTGCGGATACGCTTTGCGGCGTTGGGAGTGCACCTTCGGAGTTTGGGGAGGGGAAAAAATAAGCGCCCGTCGGGCTGAGGCCAGACGGGCGTTATTTATATGCCTTTATGGGGCAAAGTTGCTAAAGCTGTGCGAGTTTGTTGTCGGAGCCGAGCACGTCGGTGATTTTCTCGCTGTACATTTCGACCATCATATCGCGAGCGGGGCCGCAGTACTTACGCGGGTCGAACTCAGCGGGCTTTTCAGCGAGGGTCTTGCGGACGCCAGCGGTAAAGGCGAGGCGGCTGTCGGAGTCGATGTTGATCTTGCAGACGGCGCTCTTGGCGGCCTTGCGGAGTTGCTCCTCGGGGATGCCGACGGCGTCGGGGAGCTTGCCGCCATACTGGTTGATGATGTCGACGTACTTCTGTGGTACGGAAGATGAGCCGTGGAGGACGATGGGGAATCCGGGGAGCTGCTTCATGATAGCGTCGAGGACGTCGAATGCCAATGGGGGAGGGACGAGACGGCCGGTTTTGGGATCGCGTGTGCACTGCTCGGGCTTGAACTTGTAGGCGCCGTGGCTTGTTCCGATGGAGATGGCGAGTGAGTCGACACCAGTCTTAGAGGTGAAGTCGATGACCTCCTCGGGTTTGGTGTAGTGGCTTTCCTCGGCCTGGACCTCATCCTCGACGCCAGCGAGGACGCCGAGCTCACCCTCGACGGTCACGTCGTATTTGTGAGCGTACTCGACGACCTGCTTTGTGAGTTCAATGTTCTTCTCGTAGGGGAGAGCGGAGCCGTCGATCATGACGGAAGAGAAGCCCATGTCGACGCAGTTCTTGCAGAGTTCGAAGCTGTCACCATGGTCAAGGTGGAGAACGATCTCGGGATGTTCGCAGCCGAGTTCTTTAGCGTAAGCCACGGCGCCCTCGGCGAGGTAGCGCAGGAGAGTAGCGTTGGCGTAGTTGCGAGCGCCTTTTGATACCTGAAGGATGACAGGCGACTTGAGTTTCGAAGATGCGGTGATGATTGCCTGAAGCTGCTCGAGGTTGTTGAAGTTGAAAGCTGGCACAGCCCAACCGCCGTTAATTGCCCTCTTGAACATCTCACGGGTGTTCACGAGACCAAGATCCTTGAAATTGACCATTGTATTATTAGTTTAAGGTTTCCGTTCGTCTCGTGCGCCATATTCTCTCATGGCGCACTCATAACACCTCAAAATTACTATATTAATCCTAATCTCAGCGTCTATTAAACTTTTTTTGGCTTTTGAGTGCGAACGGCACATGGATATGGTGACGTTGCGCGTTGTCTTGTCGGATATTGAAAATTTGCCATCTTGGAATTAAGATATACCTTTGCGGCACTTAGGATTTTGCACACTGGCCCTGCGGGAGGCGGTGGGATGTATAACTTTTTAACCCTTGTGATTATGGGAAAGAAGACTCTCGACCTTGGCCAGACGCCTATTGGCGGCCTCTTTGTGGAATATTTCGTACCTACTCTTCTGAGCCTTATGTTTTCTGCCATACTTAATGTGGCGGATGGTGCTTTTGTGGGTCATGGTGTTGGTTCGGACGCTTTGGCTGCTGTGAATGTGGCCGCCCCTGTGTTTATGCTTGCCACGGGTGTGGGGCTGATGATGGGTGGCGGTGCGTCGGTTGTGGGGGCTATAGCCCTCTCTCATGGCAATAGGCATAAGGCGTCGTTATGCGCCACTCAGACGCTCCTGACTTCTTTTTCCGTGGGTGCGGTGATAGGTGTCGGCGTGCTGTTTTTCCCGCGGCAGTTGTGCTATGTTTTTGGTGGTTCTGACGTGCTTTTGCCTTACGTGACCGACTATCTCCAGTGGTTATCTATCGCCATGCTCTGCTTTGCACCGATGGTGGCGGGTATATTCTTGATACGTCTTGACGGTTCGCCTCGCTATGCCATGATGACTAATGTGGTGCCATCGCTGCTCAATATACTCCTTGACTATCTTTTTGTGTTTCCCTTTGGCTGGGGAATTGGGGGAGCGGCTCTTGCCACGTCGATATCTGGTTTTGTGGGTGTCATTCTCGCGTTTATATATTTCATGTTTTTCGCTAAGGATGTCAGACTCGTGTTGCCCGACCTGCGTCATCATCTGAGCCAGACGTTGCACGACATTTTCACCATGGCCAAGATAGGGGCACCCGCGCTCATTGGCGATTTTGCCATATCGTTTATGCTCATTGTTGGCAACTATATGTTTATCAGTATGCTTGGCGAGGATGGTGTGGCGGCATTCAGTGTGGCATGCTATCTTATGCCTATGGTGTTCATGTTTGCCAACTCGATAGCGCAATCGTCGATGCCGATAGTCAGTTATAACCACGGTAGCGGTCGTACGGGGCGTGTGCGTCAGATGTTCAGGCTTGATGTAGTGGTGGCGATTGTGACGGGGCTTCTTGTGTCGCTTGTCACGGTGTTTTTTGGCGGGGCTATGTCGTCGGTGTTTCTTGACATTTCGACGCCGGCCTACGCTCTTGCGAAAGAGGGTTTGCCGATATTTGCCTTGGCTTTTGTGTTTTTGACGCTCAATATTGTCTTGATAGGTTATCTGCAGAGTATTGAGAGGAGTAAGTCGGCGTCGATATATATGTTTCTCCGCGGTTTTGTTTTTGTTTTTGTGCTCAGCCTTGTCATGCCTCACCTTTTTGGTGAGATTGGTTTGTGGCTTACTGTTCCTGTTTCTGAGTTTTTGACGCTTGTTGTTATTGTTGGCACGGCTATATTCAGGGGTGGTGTAGAGCGGGTTCGGGCTTAGTGTTGGCTGTTTTTCATGCGGTGGCCTTGAGATGACGCAGGTGTCGCCTGTAGATTACGTGTTTCGGCGTTTGGGGATACGCCTTTGGTGTTAAGGGTTGTTAGTGATATAATGAGTAGTTGGTGGAGATTTAGTAAATTCGCGTGATGTCAAAGTTATGAAGCCTGAAAGTAAGCCTGATACGAGGTCTGAGGTGACGCCTGAGATTAAGCCATACGAGGGTGGTGAGGGGAAGCGTGCGCAGGTGGAGCGCATGTTTGATGGTATAGCGCCGAGCTATGACTTGCTGAACCATGTGCTGTCGTTTGGTGTGGACAAGGGTTGGCGGAGGCGTGCGATTGGGTTGCTGGGTGATGTGCGCCAGAGTGGGGATGAGGAGGTGCTAGATGTGGCGACGGGGACTGGGGATATGGCTATTGCGTTGCATAGGCGATTGGGAGTGAAGGTGGTGGGTTGTGATATATCGCCGAAGATGGTTGAGGTTGGTCGGAAGAAGGTGGAGAAGTTGGGTTTTGGGGAGTGGATTAGGTTGGAGGTGGGCGATTCGGAGTTGTTGCCGTTTGCGTCGGATAGTTTTTCGGCGGTGACTGTGGCGTTTGGGGTTAGGAATTTTGCGGATTTGGATAAGGGTTTGTGTGAGATGCGGAGGGTGTTAAAGCGTGGTGGTCGTCTTGTGGTGTTGGAGTTTTCGACACCGCCGAATGTGGTTTTCAGGGGTTTGTATAATTTTTATTTTCGGAATATATTGCCTTTGATAGGTGGTGCGATATCGCATGACCGTGAGGCTTACAGGTATTTGTGTCGTTCGGCGATGGCGTTTCCGTCTGGGGTGGAGTTTGAGGAGCATTTGCGTGTTGTGGGTTTGCGTCCTGTGTCGTCGACATTGCTAACGTGCGGTATAGCGACGGCTTACTTGGCGGAGAAGGATTAGGGGGAAGTTAAGGATTGTTGGCAATAAAATGTGATGATACGCGTATATGGGACGTAAGATTCGGGAGATGCGTTTTTGTGAGTTGAGGCACTCGTTAGTGGTCGTGTTAGCGATGATGGTTCTTGCTCTTATGAGTGAGGGCGCGAGGGCTCAGTATACGTCGGCGTCGGAGTTCACTACGGCGAAGGGGGTGCCAAATTTGCCGAGGTTTGACAAGCGGGCGGTACATTTTGGTTTTTTGTTGGGTTTCAATGTATTGGATTACAATGTGTATAACACGGGGTTGCGGACGTATGAGAATGGTGGTATGGCGAGGTATGCGGATGTCACGGAGCTTAAGCCAGGGTTGGTGTTGGGGATAGTGACGGATTTCAGGATACGGGATAATTTGAGTTTCAGGATATTGCCTGGGATATCGTTTGGTCAGAGGAATTTGCTTTTTGTGGATGAGGATGGCGAGGCGATAGATGATGAGCCGTTGAAGATTAAATCGACCTTTGTGGAGTGTCCTTTTTTGTTGAAGTATGCGGCGAAGCGGTTGTTTAATGTGCGGCCGTATGTGGTGGGTGGTGTGACTCCACGGTTTGACCTTGCGAAAGATAAGCAGAGTCATTTGCGGATGCGCTCGTTGGACATGTATGCGGATGCTGGCGCAGGGATGGATTTTTATTTGACATATTTCAGGCTATCGGTTGAGATACGTTGTGATTTTGGGTTGTCGAACGTATATGACAGCACGTTGTCGGAGGAGTTGGAGGATATACCGTATCAGCAAGCCATCAGCAAGTTGAAGTCTCGTTGGTGGGGGCTTGTATTGTATTTTGAGTAGATGATAGAATTCTCACGCCATAGGATGGCAAACGGCATGCGTGTTATCGTGTGCGAGGATAGGTATGCGCCGTTGGCGACGTTCAACATGCTGTATGCGGTTGGTGCTCGTCATGAGCGTCCTGAGCGGACTGGTTTTGCACATTTGTTTGAGCACCTGATGTTTGGAGGTTCGGCGAACGTGCCGGATTTTGACTATGAGGTGCAGAGGGTTGGCGGTGACGCTAACGCGTTTACGACGAATGACGTGACAAACTATTACATGACGTTGCCAGCGGACAATATAGAGACTGCGTTTTGGTTGGAGAGTGACCGTTTGTTGAGTCCGGTGTTTTCGCAGGAGACGCTTGACGTACAGAGGAGGGTGGTTATAGAGGAGTTTCGGCAGCGATATTTGAACACGCCGTATGGTGACTGTCAGCATTTGTTCAGGGATTTGGTGTATAAGGTGCATCCGTATAGGTGGCCGACGATAGGGAGGAGTGTGGAGCAGATAGCGGATGCGACACTTGAGGAGGTGAAGGATTTTTTTTATAGACTTTATACGCCGGGGCACGCGATATTGTCGGTGTGCGGTGATGTCAGGGCGGAGGAGATATTTGGGCTTGCGGAGAAGTGGTTTGGTGGGATTTCGAGGGGGGGTGTGGACGTGATGCCAGATGTGGAGCCGGAGCAGAGGGAGTCGCGCAGGCTTGAGGTGGTGCGTGATGTGCCGGCGACGCGTGTGTCGATAGCGTTTCACACTGGGGGTCGGTTGCATCGGGACACGAAGTTGGGGGATTTGATGACTGACGTGTTGGCGGATGGTGATTCGTCGCGTTTGATACAGCATTTGATAAAGGGTAGCGGGAGTTGCACGGATGTTAACGCGTTCATTTCGGGGTCGGTGGATCCTGGGACGATAGTGTTCACGGGTCAGGTGGCGGATGGTGTGGAGCCTGAGCGTGTGGAGGAGGAGATATGGGGGGAGATAGAGTCGATGCAGAGTGCGGGGCCTACGGAATATGAGTTGCGGAAGGCGCGTAACAGGCAGTTGTCGGAGCAGGTGTTTGCGGAGACGGCGACTCAGGCGTTGGCACAGAGTTTGTCGATGTATGAGATGCTTGGTGACGCGGGGTTAATCAATACGGAGCCCCACGGGTATGACGACGTGACGCCTGATGATGTGCGTGAGATGGCGCGGAGGGTGTGCACACGTGAGAACAGCTCGACGATGATATATCGACATAAATAGCATAGGCAGTGGATAATAGATTTAGAGTGGCGGCGCCGGCGTGGGGTAACATCCGGATGCCTGAGATGCCGTTGTATGAGAGTGAGCGTCTTGCCAACGGAGTGGTGATGCACGTGATGCGCGGGGGTCATCAGCCGATAGTGAAGGTGGACATCAGTTTAGCTGCTGGTTCGTTGCGTGCGGATCGTGCGTTGGTGGCGTCGGCGACGGCGGAATTATTGTCGGGAGGCACGAGGCGTCATAGTGCGCGGGAGATAGCGGAGGTTGTGGATTTTTATGGTGCTCACACGTGGGCGGAGTCGACGATAGCGGCGGTGTCGTTTGCGGCGGTGTCGTTGGAGAAGGATTTGCGTGCGGTGGTGGACGTGGTGAGTGAGGTGTTGCGAGAGCCGTCGTTTCCGGAGCGTGAGGTTGGGTTGTATAAGGGTCAGGAGTTGCAGGCGTTTGAGATGAAGATGATGCGGACTCCGTTTTTGGCGTCGCGTGCGTTGCTGGAGTTGCTGTATGCTCCTGGGAGTCGGTATAGGCGTTATGCGACGCGTGAGGATTATGAGGCGTTGTGTCCGGAAGTGTTGCGGAGGTATCATGGTGTGGCGTATAGGCCAAACGGGACTCATATATTCGTGTCGGGGCGTCCTACGGATGAGGATGTTGATTATATAGCGAAGGTTTTTGGTGGCATGGATTGGGAGGCAGGTGAGTTGTGGGAGGCTGCGGCTCCGGAGTATAATGAGTGTCCGGGTCGGAGGATGATAGAGTATGACAGTGAGCAGACGTCGGTGAAGATGGCGCGGAGCACGTTCACTCGTGGTCATAGTGATAATTTGCCGTTGCAGATGGCGAATGCGGCGTTGGGTGGATATTTCGGGTCGCGGTTGATGCAGAATGTTCGTGAGCGTTTGGGGTTGACGTATGGGATTTACTCGGCGGCTAGCGCGAACAGGTTTCGTGGTACTCACACGATATCGTCGGAGGTGAAGACGGGGAGTCATGAGCGTGTGGTGGAGGAGGTATTCCGGGAGATGGGGCGTATGGGTGAGAGTTTGTTGAGTGACAAGGAGATGGAGACGTTAAGGGGGGATATGATGGGAGAGGTGTTGCATTATTTTGAGACGATTATGACGTCGGCGGACACGGTGTTCACGTTGTTGCTGGATGGGATGACGACGGATTATATCAGGGATTTGTTTGAGATGGCTCGTGATATTACGGCGGATGAGATTAGGGATATTTCGGCGAAGTGGTTCAGGCCTGAGGAGTATTCGGTGGTGTGCGTGGGCAGGGGAGTCGGGGATTAGGGGGTGAGGGTGTGGCAGACGTGGAAGTCGCTGAGGGATAGGGAGGTGTTGGGGGAGTCGAAGTGGAATAGAGGTACTTTGCCGTAGAATGAGGCCCATAGGGAGAATGTGCTGGGGACTCCGATGATGTAGTCGCAGGCGGCGAGGGCGTAGAGGTCGACGATTGGCGTGGCGGAGGGGATGGTGAGTGCTGTGAGGTTTGGGAAGTTGGCGGGGTTGACTGGTTCGTTGGAGCAGAGTAGGAATTGTATGGGTTGTGGTTGTGAGGCGAGCAGTTGTTGTATTTGCTGCATGTAGTTGGCGTAGACGTCGGGAGGGAATAGTAGTTCGGGTCGATATTGGGCGTAGTCGCCGCGTCGGATGTGGACGCCGATGGTGAGTACTCCTCTACCCTTTTGGATATGTTGGGCGATGGTACGTGATACCTCCTCGCTGGGAGCGAAGAGGTGTCGGAGTGTGTCGGCGTGCTTAGGGATGTAGGCTTTGTCGTAGCGTATTTCTCGCCATCGGGGGGCGAAGAGTACGCCGAGCGGGGCGTGGATGGGGATGGGTTCGTTTGGGTGGAGGACGATGTGGAGTGCGTGGTCGAGGATACGGATGAGAGCGTAGAGGACCGTGGCGCGTATGCTGCGGAGGTGTGAGGAAGTGAGGTATGAGCGGAAGCCGGCTTTGTGGAGGTTAGGGAAGAGGTTGTCGTAGGGTCGGTATTGGAAGAGGAAGCGGACGGGCTGTTGAGCCTCGAGGGCGTAGGAGAGGATGGGGAGGTAGGTGAAGAGCCTGTTGCAGAGTTGGTTGGTGTGTTTGGCGATGATGATCATGGTTTTATTCGCCCATGGGGAGTTGGTATCCTACTTCTTCTTTAGAGGTGTCGAGGACGAAGGTGCTTTGGATGTCGCCGACGGAGTCGAGTCGTCCGAGGACGTTGAGGATGAAGTGTTGGTAGTCTTTCATGTTGGCGGCATGGACTTTGAGGAGGTAGTCGAACTCGCCGGATATGTTGTAGCATTCGGCGACTTGCGGGAGTGCGTTTATGGCAGAGGTGAAGTCGTTGGCTATTTGGTGGTTGATGTGTTTGAGTTTGACGTTGCAGAATACGAGGAAGCCGTAGTTTATTTTCTCCATGTTGAGTACGGCGACATATTTTTTGATTATGCCGTCTTTTTCCATACGCTTGATACGTTCGAATACGGGTGTGGTGGAGAGGTTGACTTGCTGAGAGAGTTCTTTGGTTGTGAGATGTCCGTTGCGCTGGAGTGCGCTGAGGATCATGTAGTCGATTTTGTCGAGTTTGTTTGCCATTGTTGTAGGTGTTTTTATTTTTTGGGGCGTCGCTTGATGGGCTTGCCGTATTTTTGTTTCATGAGTGTACGATGTGAGACTCTGTGGTTGGTTTTTTGGTTTTTCTCGCTACGTTCGTGGAAGGCTTTGCCTGGTGTGGAGTCGAGGTCTGTGAGGGTGTTTCGCATTCTGACTTGTGGCATTTCGGCGTCGGTCAGGATGGTGGATATTTCGACTTCTGGGGGTAGTGGTTGTGAGGGGATGGTTGTTTTCATTAGTCCCTCGATGTTGAGGAGCGCGGTTGTTTCGGTGGGGGTGCAGAAGGATAGTGCGTGTCCTTCCTCGACGATTATGGAGGAGTCGTTTTGGTCGTCGGGGTGTGCGAGTCGGACTCGTCCGGTGCGTCCGATTCGGTGGATGTATTGTTCGGGTTCGAAGGGGAGGTCGAAGCATAGGACGTGGCTGACGCCTTCGATGTCGATGCCTCGTGCGATGAGGTCGGTTGCGATGAGGACGTTAGTTTGTCCGTCGCGGAAGTTGCGTAGTGTGGCGAAGCGTTGGCTTTGGGTTCGTCGGGAGTGGAGGTAGTCGATGGATATGTTGGTGTTGGCGAGGCGTTGTGACATTATTTCATAGACGTTGTCGGCGAGTGCGATGGTGCTGACGAAGACCATGACGCGGTTCATGTCGGGTTGAGAGGAGAGGAGGTGAGTGAGTAGGTTTATTTTGGTGTTGAAGTTTGGGACGTGTATTACGGACTGGTGGATGTTGTCGAGAGGGGTGCCCATGGGCGCGGCTTCGATTTTCAGTGGTCCGTTGAAGAAGGTGTCGGCGAGTTGCTCGATTTCGTTGGTCATTGTGGCGGAGAACATGAGGTTCTGCCGTTTGCGAGGGAGGAGGTCGAGGACTCGTGATATTTGTGTACGGAAACCTTGTTCGAGCATTTCGTCGACTTCGTCGAGGATTAGTCGTCGTACGGCGCCGAATCGGAGTAGGCCTTGGAGTGCTATGTCGAGGATTCGTCCTGGAGTGCCTACTACTACGTCGGCACCTTGTCGGATACGTGCGGCTTGTGGTTGTATGCCGGCTCCGCCGAATACGCCTACGACCATTATGCCGGAGTCGGCGGCGAGTTTTTGTGCTTGTTGTTCGACTTGGAGGACGAGTTCTCGTGTGGGTACGAGGATTATGATTTGAGGTTCGTGCTTAGGTGTGAATTTCCAGAGGTTGAGTGAAGGGAGGAGGTAGGCGATGGTTTTGCCGGTACCTGTTTGCGCGATCCCCATGACGTCTCGTCCGGACATTATGGCCGGGAATGCGCGTTGCTGGATTAGCGTGAGGTCTTTGAGTCCGAGCTCACGGAGGTTGGTTTTGAAGTATTTCTTGATATTGAGTTCGTCGAAGGTCATTACTTGGGCGAATTTTCTGTTGCAGGGGACAAAGTAAGAAGATTTTGGCGAGAAAAGCAAGGGGTTGGGTTAGATGATGAAGATATAAATTGATGTTGGGTTGGAGGTATTTGAGGGTATGGAGTGAGGTGAAGGGGGGGGAGACTGTCCGAGAATTCCAAAACCTTTGAAATTTGAATGTTAATATGGCATTTCTCCCTTGAATGCCTTATTACGCCTTGCGGCATTTTGGGAGACGATGGGGGCGGGGGGATGT
>CAVFBA010000006.1:0-122409 GCA_963620665.1 bacterium | reverse complement strand
TTTTGTCAGTATATTGTCAGTATGTTGGAGTGTGGGGGTGGGGTTTGTGGAGGATGTGGGGAGGAGGGGTGTGGGAGTGGTGAATGTTGGCGGGAATGTGTTATATTTGCGGTTTGTTGGTGGGGAGGGGTTTGGTGTGGTATGGAATTGATAATAAACATATAGATATAATGGAATTAGAGACATTGACGGCGATATCGCCTATTGACGGTCGTTATCGTGGCAAGGCGGAGGAGTTGGCAGGTTACTTCTCGGAGTTTGCGTTGATTAGATATAGGGTGCGCGTGGAGGTGGAGTATTTTATTGCGTTGAGCGAGATACCGTTGGCGCAGGTGGGTGAGTTGAGCGTGGAGCAGAAGGAGCGGTTGAGGGGGATATACAGGGGTATGACGGTGAGCGAGGCTAAGCACGTCAAGGAGATTGAGAGTGTGACGAATCATGACGTGAAGGCTGTGGAGTATTTCTTGAAGGAGAAGTTTGACGAGATGGGGTTGTGTGGAGTTAAGGAGTTCATACATTTTGGGTTGACGTCGCAGGATATTAATAACACGTCGGTGCCGCTGAGTGTGAAGGAGGCGTTGGGGGAGGTGTTCATTCCGAAGGTAGAGGGATTGATTGCGCGGTTGAGGGGGCTTGCGGAGGAGTGGGGTGATATTGCCATGCTGGCGCGTACTCATGGTCAGCCGGCGAGCCCGACACGTCTTGGCAAGGAGGTCATGGTGTTCGTGTCGCGGTTGGAGCGTCAGGTTGTGGAGTTGAAGGGTTTGGAGTTGCCGGCTAAGTTTGGCGGCGCGACGGGTAATTTCAATGCTCATCATGTGGCGTATCCTGGGATAGACTGGGTGGAGTTTGGGGATCGTTTTGTGGGGGAGAAGTTGGGGTTGCGTAGGGAGCCGTATACGACGCAGATATCTAATTATGATGACTTGTCGGCGGTGTTTGACAATGTCAGGCGTGTTAATGTGGTGATGCTTGACTTGTGCAGGGATTTCTGGATGTATATCATGATGGAGTATTTCAAGCAGAAGATTAAGGCTGGCGAGGTGGGGTCGAGCGCGATGCCACATAAGGTTAACCCGATAGACTATGAGAATGCGGAGGGGAATCTTGGGATTGCGGACGCTATTTTGGATCATTTGTCGAACAAGTTGCCGGTGAGCAGGTTGCAGAGGGATTTGACGGACTCGACAGTGTTGAGGAATATAGGGGTGCCGTTGGCGCACTCGGTCATAGCGATAGAGAGCATCATGAAGGGGTTGGGGAAGGTGATATTGAATTCTGAGGCGATAGCTCGTGATTTGGAGAATAACTGGGCGGTGGTGGCAGAGGGGATTCAGACGATATTGCGGAGGGAGGGTTATGCGAACCCGTATGAGACGTTGAAGGCGTTGACGAGGACGAACAAGCATATTGACCATGAGGCGATGTCGGAGTTTATAGAGACGTTGAACGTTGGTGAGAGCGTGAAGGCGGAGTTGAGGGCTATCACACCTCAGACGTATACGGGAATATACAAGAAATAGTCAAGGGATGCGGCATGCCGGGGGGGACCTTGGGTGTGCCGTCTTATATATATCAGGAGCGATGAGGTACTTCTTCGAGGTTGTGGGTCGTTATGTGCCGCCATATTGGCATCAGGTGGTGTTGAGTTTTGTGTTCAACATCATGTCGGCGTTGTTCTCGGTGTTGAGTATGGCGTTGATGATACCTGTGTTGGAGATAATATTCCAGCAGGAGAGCGAGGTTATGGAGCTTATGCCGTGGGCGTTGGATAACAAGGTGTTGGTGAATAACTTTTATTATTATGTCACGGTGGTGAAGTTGGATTATGGAGCGGGATACGCGTTGTTGTATTCGGGTTTGTTCATGGTGTTGGGCACGGTGTTGAAGTGTTCGTCGGCGTATATGTCGTCGTATACGAGTGTCGGGTTGCGGAATAATGTGATAAGGGATATACGGAAGGAGATATACGGGAAGATAGTGAGTCTGCCTGTCGGTTTTTTTCAGCGGGAGAAGAAGGGTGATATCATGCAGAGGGCTACTGGTGACGTGGCGGAGGTTGAGGGGAGTGTCATGGCGTCGATAGATATGTTTTTGAAGAACCCGGTGCTGATTATCGTGTATTTTGTGGCGATGATAGTGATGAGTCCGCAGTTGACGTTGTTTGCCTTGATAATGTTGCCGATAGCTGGGACTATTATCGGGCGTATAGGTAAGAATCTTAAGCGTCAGAGTAGCGAGGGTCAGGCGAAGTTGGGCGAGCTGTTGGGTATGCTTGAGGAGACGTTGGGAGGGCTAAGGATAGTCAAGGCGTTTAATGCTGAGGGGCAGATGAATGAGCGTTATGCGGGGATGTCGCAGGAGTATTGCCGTATAGCGAAGAGGATCATGCGAAGGAGGGAGTTGGCGCATCCTATATCGGAGATGCTTGGCACGTTGTTGGTGATAGTGGTTGTGTGGTTTGGAGGGACGTTGATATTGAGTGGGGAGAGTACGTTGTCGGTGGCTAAGTTCCTAGCGTACTTGGGGATATTCTATCAGATAATAAATCCGGCTAAGGCGTTCTCGTCGGCATTCTTCAATATACAGAAGGGCATGGCGGCTATGGAGAGGATAGATAAGATATTGCTGGCGGATGACCGGATATTCGAGAGGGCTGACGGGAAGAGGTTGGAGGAATTCAGGGAGAGCATTGAGTATAGTCATGTTGGGTTCTCGTATGAGAAGGGTTTGCAGGTGTTGAAGGATGTCAATGTGAGGATAGATAAGGGCCAGATGCTGGCATTGGTGGGTCAGAGTGGAGGTGGCAAGTCGACATTTGTGGACTTGTTGCCGAGGTTTTGGGATGTTGATGAGGGGTCGATAAAGGTAGACGGTGTGGATATAAGGGATTATCGGTTACATGACTTGCGAGGCAGGATGGGTATAGTGAGCCAGGATCCTATATTGTTTAATGACACGATACGCAATAATATAGCGTTTGGCGTGGAGGGGGTGAGTGATGAGGATGTGGAGCGTGCGGCTCGGGTGGCGAACGCCCATGAGTTCATAGTGCAGCAGGAGAGTGGGTATGATACGATCGTTGGGGATCGTGGTGGTAACTTGTCGGGAGGACAGCGACAGAGGATAAGCATAGCTCGGGCTATATTGCGCAATCCGGACATATTGATATTGGATGAGGCTACGTCGGCGTTGGATACTGAGAGTGAGCGATTGGTGCAGGACGCCCTTGATCATTTGCTTAAGGACAGGACGTGCATAGTGGTGGCGCATAGGCTCAGCACGATACGTCATGCGGACATGATATGTGTGTTTAATGAGGGAAGGATAGTGGAGCGAGGGACGCATGAGGAGTTGATGGCAAAGGACGGTTACTATAAGAAGCTCAACGACTTGCAGAACAGTTAATAGAGAAGCGATGAAGAAGAGTTTATGGGTCGTGTTGTTGTTGGTGTGCGTGGTGGTTGTGACGTCGTGCAAAGGGTATGACTCGGCGGTCAAGTCGTATAACCTTGGGGAGTATGAGAAGGCGGCGAAGCTCTTTGAGGGGGTTCAGAAGGGAGAGGAGAACAAGTCGCGAAGGGCTGAGGAGTGTTTTTATATAGGGGAGTGTTATCGGAGGTTGGGAAGAGTGGGGAAGGCTGCGAGTGCGTATCAGCGTGCGGTCAAGATGCGTTATGAGGATGACATAGCGTTGTTGAGGTTGGCGGATTGCTATCGTGCGCTGGGTAAGTTCGACGAGGCTACCGCGGCGTATGACCTGTATGCGGAGAAGCATAGGACGGACTTGCGTGTTGGGGTGGGGAGAGAGTCGGCCAAGATGGCACGTGGTCAGTGGAGTGAGATAAGTGGCAAGGGTAGGGGAGTGGATAGTGGGTATGTGGTGAAGCCGTTTACGGAGTTGAACAGTAAATATTCGGACTTTTGTCCGGCGTTTGTGGGAGATGGGTATGACGTGGTGTATTTCAGTTCGATGCGTTTTCAGAAGAAGAAAAAGAAGGCGAATAGGATAACGGGTCAGGGTAACTCGGCGTTGTATATGAGCAGGGTAGATGCCCGTGGCAAGTGGACTGAGCCTGAGCCTATGGAGGAGCCGTTTGGAGGGAAGGGTAATGATGACGGTGTGGCATACGTGTCGGACGATGGCCGGACGATGTTGTTCACTCGTTGCCCGTTGACTGGTTCGGAGGGTAATGCTGCTCAGGCGTATGAGGTGAAGAGGGAAGGTGGCCGGTGGTCGGATCCTGTGAGGATAACTCCAGGGGGTGACTCTACGATGATGGTGGCTCATCCGACGTTGAGTCCTGATGGTCAGGTGTTGTATTTCGTAAGTGACAGGGAGGAAGGTGGTGTCGGTGGGCTGGATATATGGAAGAGTCTGAGGAATGTGGGAGGAACGTGGGGGCCTGCCCAGAATATGGGTGCGATAGTGAACAGTAGGGGTGATGAGATGTTTCCGTATGTGAGGCATGATGGGACGTTGTACTTCAGCAGTAATGGGCATAAGGGTTATGGTGGTTTGGATATATATAAGGCCATAGTGCGAGAGGATGGGCGTTATGAGGTGGTGAATATGGGAGTGCCTATCAATAGTGCCGGGGATGATTTTGGGATAGCCTTCATGGGGAATGCAGAGGAGGGGTTGTTGTCGAGTAATAGGGGGAATGGTAAGGGGTATGACGATATATACTCGTTCTGTCTGCCTCCTGTGGTGCTGAGTGTGGAGGTGAGAGTGGGGGATAGCGGTATGAGAGCGTTTGATAAGGCGGGTGTGAGTGAGACTAAGGATGGCAGTGTGGAGCAGGGGAAGAATGTGAGCGGAGGAGATAAGAAGGTAGACACGGGCAAGAAGAAACAACAGACGCAAGGCAAGAAGCAGCAGACCGGCAAGAATCAGCAAGGCACGAAGAAGGCACAGGGGACAAAGAGTGGTGCGGGTAAGAACAATGTGACGAAGAGTCAAGGCACTAAGACGGGAAAGAAGAAGCAGTTCAAGGCAGTGGAGGGGGCGTTTGTGAGAGTAGTGGGGAGCGATGGGACTAATGAGAAGTTGAAGTGTGGTGCGGATGGTAGGGTAAGTTTCGTGGCAGATAAGGACGTGAGGTATATAATGCTGTGTGGTGGTGCGGGTTATGCGAATAAGAGGGTGGAGGTTTCGACGGAGGGTTTGAACAGGAGTCAGACATTAGAGGTGGAGGCGTTGCTTGAGAGGGTGGGGGAGTAGAGGGAGTCTTTTGGGAGTAGAGAGGGTTGGGATGGTGTGGGATAATTAGTAAATTTGCGGGCTAAAAAATATACGAGATGCAGACACTGTTTGAATGTACGGTAAGATATAGCAAGCCTGTTGAGGGTAGTGACCAGCAGAAGCGGGTGAGCGAAGTGTATTTGTTTGACGCATTGACATATACGGAGGCGGAGAAGCGAGCGTATGAGACTATGCCGGAGTATATCAGTGGGGAGTTTCAGGTTACGGGTATCAGGAAGGCGCGATATGCTGAGGTGATACCGTGTGAAGAGGGGGGATATTGGTATAAGGTGAAGATATCGTTCATCTTGGTGGATGAGAATAGCGGTAAGGAGAAGAGGGTCAACCAGGTGGTGTTGGTGTTGGCAGAGGACATCAAGGATGCCATAGACAGGACACAGGACGCATTGAACGACACTCCGGACTTTGTGGTCAAGGCGGTCAATGAGTCGTCGATAATGGATTTTTTCCCATATATGGAGAAGAGAGATGACGTGCCGGCAGACCGTGAGGTGGGCAGGCGTCGGGCTACGGCAGAGGAGTTGGCCACCTTGCCTAAGCGAGAGTAGATACTTATCACAGACGGAATAAATAAAACCACAAAATATGGCAAGTCAATCGCATCCTCGCGGATTGTATTTGATATTCGCGACAGGCATGGCAGAGCGATTCAGTTACTATGGAATGCGCGCTCTGTTTGTTCTTTACTTGGTAGCGGCATTCTTCGACAGTGCCACGGCATCGCAGATATATGGCTCATATACTGGTCTTGTGTATCTCACACCTCTTATTGGCGGATATGTGGCCGACCGGTATTGGGGTAACAACAAGTCGATATTGTTCGGTGGTGTAGCTATGGCGATAGGGCAGTTCTTGTTGTTTGCCTCGGCCTGCACCGTCAACCAGACGATATACGAGGAGGGAGGCATGATAGACACGAGTGTTGACAATGGTTTGTCGCTATTCTTGCTCTTTGCCGGCTTGGCTGGGCTAATCATTGGCAATGGTTTCTTCAAACCCAACATCACGACTATGGTAGGTGACCTCTATTCTCGTGGTGACAGTCGTAAAGATGCGGCATTCACCATCTTCTACATGGGAATCAATGTGGGTGCCTTTATAGCGCCGATTATATGTGGCACGTTGGGAGAGGGTTCGTGGTGCAACTTGTCGCCGTTCAAGTGGGGCTTCTTCTGCGCTGGCATATCGATGATATTGTCGTTGGTGTTGTTTGTGGCGTTCAGGAAGAAATATCTGGTATCGCCAGAGGGCTATGAGTTGGGCTTGGCGCCGTCGAAGTCGGAGCTGCTCAAGGCACGTCGTCAGGAGGAGCAGGCTGAGGCCAAGGAAGAGGTTAAGGAGGTTCATGCAAACTCGCCCGTCAGGATGTGGGCTTGCGTGGTAGGGCTTGTGGCGTTGTTCTTCTTGTTCACGGCTGTGCCTAACGGATTTAGTGGCTTGACGGCTAATGACTACATATCGGCATTGGTATACTCATTCTCGATTGTGCTGCCTATATTCATTATCACGGATAGGGGGTTGACGGTCAGGGAGAAGAAACATATAGGCGTGATATATGTCATGGCGGTGTTTGTGATATTCTTCTGGTCGGCGTTTGAGCAGGCGGGGTCGTCGTTGACGATATTTGCCGATAAGAATGTGGATCGCACGTTGGGAGGCTTTGAGTTCAAGACCACGTGGTTCCAGTCGGTCAACCCAGTAGTCGTGGTATGCTTTGCGCCTGTCATGGCGGGTTTGTGGTCGTTCTTGGGACGTCATGGCAAGGAGCCGTCGAGTTTGGCTAAGCAGGCGTTGGGCTTGGCGTTCTTGTCGTTGGGCTATGTCGTCATAGCGTATGCTACGGCGGGGGTGTCGGATGGTGTCAAGGTGTCGATGTTCTGGTTGCTGGCTTTGTACTTCATCCACACGTTGGGCGAGTTGTCATTGTCGCCTATCGGTATGTCGATGGTGAACCAGTTGAGTCCTGCGAGGTTTGCCACGTTGCTTATGGGTGTATGGTTCATGAGTAATGCGGCGTCGAACATATTGGCAGGTAACCTTGCGGCATTGTTGCCAACGGGGGGTGAGCCAAAGAGTTTCTTGGGCTTTGAGGTGGCCACTCTTAATGACTTCTTCATACTCTTCGCAGTGATGTCGGGTGTTGCGGCAGTATTGTTGTTCGCCTTGTGCCCTGTGTTGAAGAAGATGATGAAATAGCCGATAGAAGATAATCATGAAATCAGGCTTCGTAAATATAGTAGGCAACCCTAATGTGGGCAAGTCGACGCTTAGCAACACATTGGTAGGTGAGCGGTTGTCCATCATCACGTCGAAGGCTCAGACGACACGTAAGCGTATCATGGGCATAGTCAATGGTGATGATTATCAGGTGGTGTTCTCTGATACGCCAGGTGTCTTGAAACCTAACTATAGGCTTCAGGAGACTATGCTCGACTACTCGAAGGAGGCGTTGCGTGATGCGGATGTGCTTATCTACGTGACGGACGTTGTGGAGAAGCCTGATAAGTATGACGATTTTTTGAAGTCGGTAGAGGGACTTGAGGTGCCTGTCATCGTTATTATCAATAAGATAGACTTGACGACGCAGGAAGAGTTAGAGAAGAAGGTGGAGTATTGGCATGAGCAGTTGCCCAATGCGGAGATAATACCTGTCTCGGCTCTTCATGGGTTCAATACTAAAATCATCATAAACCATATAGTTGACCTTTTGCCTGAGGCGCCTCCTTACTTCGATCGTGACCAGTTGACCGACAAGAGTGAACGGTTCTTCGTCACAGAGATAATACGAGAGAAGGTCTTGCTATATTATGCCAAGGAGATACCTTATTCGGTGGAGATTGCCATAGATGAGTATCATGACACGCCCGAGATGGCCGAGATACATGCAGTCATCCATGTGGCTCGTGAGAGTCAGAAGGGCATAATCATTGGCAAGGGCGGCGTGGCTATAAAGAAGCTCGGCATTGTCTCAAGGAGGGACATAGAGAAGTTCCTCGGTAAGAAAGTAGACTTGCGGCTCTTTGTCAAGGTCACGAAAGATTGGCGCGATAAGGATGCCACTCTCAAGCAGTTCGGTTACGACGTAAGATAAAACTAACATACCCCATATTCTTCAATGATGAAGACAGAGAACAGACTACAACAGGCCGTGGCAGATGCCCTTAAGAGCCTTTATGGAGCGGAAGTTGCGGCAGACAGCATACAGGTGACAGTCACACGTAAAGACCAAAAAGGCGATTATACGGTGGTGGTATTCCCACTGCTCAAGATATCGCATAAGAGGCCAGAGGAGACTGGTGCGGAGATTGGACAATATCTCGTGGCTAATGTGCCAGATGTAGCAGAGGCAGAGCCTATCAAGGGATTCTTAAACTTGACGCTATCCAATAGCTTTTGGGCAAGGGTGGTAGAAACGGCTGACGCTGATGACGACTATGGCTATGTGCGTGCCACAGAGAACTCTCCGCTCGTCATGATAGAGTACTCGTCGCCCAACACTAATAAGCCGTTGCACTTGGGTCACGTGCGTAATAACCTGTTGGGTTACTCGTTGTCGAGACTTCTGCAAGTGTGTGGCAACAAGGTGGTTAAGACGAATATCGTCAACGACCGTGGCATACATATCTGCAAGAGTATGCTTGCCTGGAAGAAGTGGGGCAATGGCGCGACACCTGAGACGCTCAAGCAGAAAGGTGACCACCTTGTGGGCGACTACTACGTCAGATTTGATAAGGAGTATAAGGCGGAGCTTGAGAGACTTCGTGCCGAGGGACTCTCCGAGGAAGAAGCAGAGGAAAAGTCACCGCTTATGCAGGAGGCTCGTGAGATGCTTCGCAAGTGGGAGGCCGAAGATCCTGAGGTGCGTGCCTTGTGGCGTAAGATGAATGAGTGGGTCTATGCGGGTTTTGATGAGACGTATAAGGCTCTCGGTGTAGACTTTGACAAGATATATTACGAGAGTGAGACATATAAGGTTGGTAAGGGACTTGTGTTGAAAGGTCTTGATGAGGGTAAGTTCTACCGCCGTGATGATGGTTCGGTATGGGCTGACCTCTCTGCCGATGGGCTTGACGAGAAGCTCTTACTCCGTAAGGATGGTACGAGTGTCTACATGACCCAGGATATTGGCACGGCTCGGATACGTTATGACGAGTATCCTATCGACAAGATGATATATGTCGTGGGCAATGAGCAGAACTACCACTTCCAGGTGCTGTCTATACTTCTTGACCGTCTTGGGTTCAAGTGGGGCAAGAGCCTTGTGCACTTCTCGTATGGCATGGTGGAATTGCCAAATGGTCGTATGAAGAGCCGTGAGGGTACAGTGGTTGATGCTGACGATTTGGTTGCCAGCATGATTGAGACGGCTCGTGAGATGAGTGACTCTGTGGGCAAGCTCGACGGATTGTCTAAAGAAGAGGCTGCCGATGTACATCGCATACTTGGTCTTGGCGCATTGAAGTACTTCTTGCTCAAGGTCGACCCTCGTAAGAACATGACATTCAACCCAGCAGAGTCTATCGACTTCAATGGTAATACAGGCCCCTTCGTGCAATACTCATACGCACGAGCGCAGTCAGTGCTCCGTAAGGCTGCCGAAGCGGGTGTGGCTGTGTCGTCTAAGCTTGTGGCCGATGCTCTCGATGTCAAGGAGCTTGAGGTAATACGTCAGATTGAGCAACTGCCGATAGTCATTGAGCAGGCTGGTAAGGATTACAGCCCTGCCCTTGTTGCCAACTACGCCTTCGAGATAGCCAAGTGCTTCAACCAGTTTTACCACGATTGTCCTATCTTGCGTGAGGAGGATAAGGCTCGTCAGGCTAATAGGCTTCTGCTGTGTAAGGTTGTCGCCAAGGTCATCAAGAATGCGTTGTGGACGCTTGGAATTGAGGTGCCCGCAAGGATGTAGTAGGCGGATTCTCTGTCTCATTACACATCGAGGAATACTATGAAGTAGAGCCTTGTCACGTGGGCGCAAAGAAAGAATTGTATTAAAAGTATAACAAATAGTCCCCCTTATGCGTAGAAATGCACAGAGGGGGACTTCTTTTGTCTTGTGAGGGATGATTTTTTATCATGTCTGATGGAGATAACCTCAGGTTCCCCTTTGACGGCTCTTCATTTTTAACTAACTTTGTCAGAAAGCAATTCGGGCGTGAAACGCTTCGGCAACGAACCTGCTCTTAGTGGGCTTTCTGACGCCTCAATATCATTCTCGGCATGAATACTCTAATACCAGGTACCAATAGGACCCCGACAATCTCTTTCCAGAACGGCAATCTTGCCATATCGGGACGTTCATACATGGAGAATTCAGTAGAGTTCTATGCGCCAATCAAGAAACTCGTTGATGAGTTCAATGGCCCTATAAATGTGGAGATTGGTCTCGATTTCTTCAACACCAGCAGTTCTAAATGCCTCATGGATTTGTTGACTGTTGTAGATAAAAAGTGCGTCTCAGGCATCGATTGCAAGATTCGTTGGAGCTACAAAGCTGACGATGAGGATATGAAGGATTCCGCCGAGGAATTCCGAGATGTCCTACGCCACGTGCCCGTTGAGCTTGAGGAGATTGACGACTAAATCAATCCCTCTCCGTGTCGCCAATGCGCACGCCGACTCAAACACGCTGAACACACACTGACTAATGATAATCCTATTCGAACAAACAGAGCGCACACCGCTCGTCACATTCGACGGGCAGACTCTTACCATCCAAGGACGCTCATACATGGATGACGCAGCGGAATTTTACCGCAACGTCATAGCTAATGTGTCCAATTTGAATATTAACGAGTTCTGTGTGTCTGTTCAACTCGATTACTTCAACACCAGTAGTTCCAAGTGCCTCCTCGAGCTCTTCAGGGCGTTCGAGAGGATGAACCGTGACGGTAAGCATGTACGCATCGAGTGGTGCTATCCAGAGAGCTGCCCTGATATTGAAGAGGCAGGTGAGGACTACCGCGACCTCATGGCCGATGTCATACCCTTCGAGATTGTAGCCATTGACGCTTAAATGGCGTCACTCCTATTTTATAACCCCATTCCCCTTAGCCCCCATGATCACCACATTCCGCTCTATACTTGCGTCAATTACCCTGTCGTCCACTTTCATGTCGTGCTCCAGCTACGTTGAGACACGCTACCATGAACGACTCGTCAATGATTGGTCCTTTGCCTTGACCGACACCATCGACGCATACGAAATTGACTTCGACGACTCCAACTGGCGTGTGCTCAATCTGCCACACGATTGGGCTATCGAGGGCGACTTCTCGCAAGACAACCCCTCCGGTGTAGGAGGTGGCGCACTTCCAGGAGGCATGGGCTGGTACCGTAAGACTATCACCATGACCGAGGCAGACCTCAAAGGACGTGTATTCCTCCAGTTCGATGGCATATACATGAATGGCACAGTCTTCGTCAACGGCATCAAGGAAGGTCAACGTCCTTACGGTTATACCTCAGTGATATACGATGTCACACCCGACCTCAAAGTAGGTGACAACGTCATTGCCGTACGTGTGGACAATACTGACCAACCCAACTCCCGATGGTACAGCGGTTGTGGCATATACCGCAATGTATGGCTCACCAAGACTAACAGGATACATGTAGCGCCCTACGGTGTATGGGTACGCACTCCCCTCGTCAATAAGTCCAAAGCTGATGTCCTTGTCACTACAACCGTACAAAATAGCAACGACTTTGGCGTAGATGTTGATGTGTGCACCACCATACGTGACAATAACGGTCGACAAGTAGCAAGCGAAGTCGGCACACTCCACGTCGAGGCGCAATCCTCCGCCGACATTGACCAGAACATCCGTATTGCTAACCCTCTCCTCTGGGATGTCAACAACCCTGCTCTCTATACTGCCTCCACTGTTCTCAAGGAGAGTGGCAATAGCCTCGATAACTGTGAGACCACCTTCGGCGTACGTAGTTTCTATTTCGACCCCTCATCTGGTTTTATCCTCAATGATAGGAACCTTAAACTCAATGGCGTATGTCTCCATCATGACCTCGGATGTCTCGGTGCTGCCGTCAACACCCGTGCCATAGAGCGGCAACTTCAGATGATGCAAGAGATGGGATGTAACGCCATACGCTGCACCCACAATCCACCCGCTCCCGAACTCCTTGACCTGTGCGACAAGATGGGTCTCCTCGTCATAGATGAGTCCTTCGACATGTGGCGACGCCCCAAGACAGAGCGCGACTACGCACGTTTCTTCGACGATTGGCATGAGCGTGACCTCATCGACCTCATACGTCGCGACCGCAACCACCCCTCAATTATTGCCTGGAGCATTGGCAACGAAGTCCTCGAGCAGTGGGACGAGACCTCCACCGAGACTGCCGATGCCCAACAAGCAAACATCGATGTAGCTATGGGACGTGGTGCCAAGAACTCCTCTGGCAACCAACTAACACCTGGTGCGCTACTCTGCCGACAGCTTGTCGACATTGTCCGCAAAGTCGACCATACCCGCTTCGTCACTGCTGGTTGCAACGCCGTAGAACCCACCAATAACCTATTCAAGGCTAATGCCCTCGACCTCATAGGCTTCAACTATCACAACGATAACTTCGACTCCGTCCCATACATCTACAAGAACAAACCTTTCTACGTCTCCGAGAGCAACTCTGCGCTTATGACACGCGGCTACTACAAGATGCCAAGCACCAAGACTTACATCATGCCCAAAGATTGGATGTTCTCCAGCGACGACCCGAGCGTATCCTGCTCCTCCTACGACAACTGCCACGTACCCTGGGGTTCGAGCCACGAACGTACCCTCATCCAAGTACGCGACAACGACTTCATATCAGGCCAATTCGTATGGACGGGCTTCGACTACATAGGCGAGCCTACCCCCTACTCATGGCCTGCTCGATCCTCATACTTCGGTATAGTCGACCTCGCTGGATTACCCAAGGATGTCTACTACCTCTACCAATCTGAATGGCAATCCGACAAGACCGTCCTACACCTCTTCCCACACTGGAACTGGAAACCAGGCGAGGAGGTCGACATCTGGTGCTACTACAATAACGCCGACGAGGTCGAACTCTACCTCAACGGTCAATCTCAAGGCATCAGCAAGAAGAGCGATAATATCCTACATGCCTATTGGCGACTCAACTTCGAACCAGGACAACTCCGTGTAGTAAGCCGCAAAGACGGCAAACAGGTAGCCGAGCAGACCATCAACACCGCCGACCAACCCGCCGCCATACGCCTGACCCCCGACCGCACTCGTATGCACTCCGATGGCGACGACCTATGCTTCGTGACCGTCGAGGTAGTCGACAAGGACGGCAACCTATGCCCCAACGCCCAAAACCTCGTCAACTTCTCAGTCGAAGGTACAGCCACAGTCGAAGGCGTCGACAACGGCTCACCCTTCAGCCACGAACGATTTAAGGCCTCCTGCCGAAAAGCCTTCTACGGCAAATGCATGGTCGTGCTACGTAGCAACGGTAACCCAGGCAACGCACGTCTCGTAGCCTCCTCCGACGGTCTCACCTCTGCCGAGGTAACGCTCAACTTCCTTACCAACGAGACCTACTAACATTGAGACGCAACACTACACAAGCCCATTGAACTTCTTATAAGGGTGGGGAGGTCATGCCTCTTCACCCTTTCCAAAACATACACTCCACATGACCAAAGACATTGTCATAATCCCCACATATAACGAGAAGGAGAATATCACAGCCATAATAAGTGCCGTATTCTCCCAACAACACGACTACCACATCCTCATCATCGACGACGGCTCACCCGACGGCACTGCCGACATCGTCAAAGACCTCATGACCAAATACTCCGAGGAACTGCACCTCATAGAGCGACCATGTAAAATGGGCCTCGGCACAGCCTACCTCACAGGTTTCAAATGGGCCCTCGAACATGGCTACGACTATATATTCGAGATGGATGCCGACTTCTCCCACTCTCCCGACGACCTCGACCGGCTCCTCGACGCCTGTGTAGAAGATGGCGCTGACCTCGCTATCGGCTCACGCTACATATCTGGTGTCAACGTGGTCAACTGGCCTATGGGACGCGTCCTCATGTCCTACTTCGCCTCCGTCTACGTCCGTTTCATAACCGGCATGAAGATTATGGACACTACCGCCGGTTTCAAGTGCTATAGCCGCAAAGTCCTCGAAGCTATCGACCTCGAACACGTCCGGCTCAAAGGCTACGGTTTCCAAATAGAGATGAAGTTTACCGCCACCAAGCTCGGATTTAAGGTCGTCGAAGTACCCATCATCTTTACCGACCGCAAGCAAGGTAAATCCAAAATGTCAGGTGGCATATTCAACGAGGCCGTATGGGGTGTCATAGGCATGAAAATCCGTAGTTGGTTCCACCCATTCAAACGTTTGACGAAGAATGACAACAAGAATTGACGACGCTCAGGTAGTCGCCAACGGCTCAACACGCCGTGCCTCAATACTCATACGCGACTCCCACATCGACGATATAATCTCCGACGGCGCACCTAAACCCGACGCCGACACCATAATCGACGCCTCCAACAACCTCCTCTTCCCAGGCGGCATCGACGAACACGTCCACTTCCGCGACCCCGGACTGACCCATAAAGCCGACATGGCCACAGAGTCCGCGGCTGCCCTACTCGGCGGCATAACATCCGTCATGGACATGCCCAACGTCCTACCACAAACCATCACCATCAACGCCTGGCACGACAAAATGGCAACTGCCAAGGCCAAGATGCTCACCAACTACGCCTTCTACCTCGGCGCTACAAACAACAACCTGCCAGAACTCCTACATGCCGACTTCTCCCAAGTATGTGCCATAAAGTTCTTCATGGGCTCCTCAACAGGAGGCATGCTCATCGACGATGACAACACCCTCGCACACCTCTTCGCCGAAGCTCCCGCACTACTCGTCGGACACTGCGAACGACAATCCATCATCAAGAACAACGAGACCCAAGCACGACTAACCTACGCCGACCGCGTACCATGGCAAGCTCACCGCGACATACGTTCCACTCAGGCATGCGTAGAAGCCACCAACGAAGCCATCTCCCTCGCCCTGCAATACCAAAAACGCCTACACATACTCCACGTGTCAACCAAACAAGAAGTCGACACCCTCTCACATACCCCTACAAACCTCGTCACTTCCGAGACCTGCCCCGCATACCTCTGGTTCAACGACCTCGACTACAACAACTACGGCCCTCTCATCAAGTGCAACCCCTCCATCAAATCGCCCGACGACATGCAAGCCCTACGCCATGCTCTTGACTCCGGACTCATACAAACCGTCGGCTCCGACCATGCTCCACATACACTCTCCGAGAAGCTTTGTCACCCCTACTGGCAAACACCTTCGGGCATGCCTATGGTCCAACACTCCCTACCTGTCCTACTCCAACTGGCCGACAACGGCACCATATCACTCCCCACCATATCACGTGCCCTCGCCGAATCCGTAGCCGATATATACGGCATTAACGACCGTGGCCACATAGCCATAGGCCAATGGGCCGACATCACACTCGTCTCACGCCACGAACATACCGTCTCCAACGTAGCCTACAAGTGCCAATGGTCACCCCTAAACGGCACAAAACTCAACTACCAAGTCGACAAGGTATTCCTCAACGGTACCCTCGTGGCATCCAACGGCAACATACTCGCCTCAAACGCCATGCCACTATCCTTCACACCTAAACGTTAACACCCGTCATGAACCACATCCTACCCCTCGCGCTCGCCACAACTCTCCTCGCCTCATGCGCCAACAATACCCCCTCCACAACAACAACTAACACCACCACCCCCAACGAAATAGTCTACAACGTCTACCTCAAACCACAAGACCTCCGCGACCCATACGCCCCAGAACTCTACCAAAACTTCGACCGTGCCTCTTTCGTCGACTCACTGTTCTCCGCCGTATACTCCAAAGGCGTCAAAGTGACCGACATGAACGGCAACCCCATGACCATCGACGATGTCAAACAGCGTGAGGTGGAAAACCCAAACTTCTCTCGCGACAAAGTAGCTTGCATACAATTCCGTGAGAACTGGCTCTACAACCCCTCCTCCAATACCATGACCAAGACTATCAAATCCATGCTCATAGGCTACGAAGTCATCGAGGATAGCATGATAGTCACACTCCGACCCGGTTTCATGTTCCACTTCTAACACCCCACACACACATCATGTCCCCCTCCAAATCCCTACTCCTGACTCTCCTCGCCCTCGCAGGACTACTCCTCCTCACCCTGTGCACCTCCTCCACAAGGCCCGGCAACCCTCAACTCAACCCCTCCGACACCATCCCCACTCAACCACGCGTCCGACCCGCACGACTCCTCTTCGCCGGCGACATGATGCAACACGGCCCACAAATACGTGCCGCGCTAATCCACGACTCCGCACGCTACGACTACTCCCCCTACTTCCAACACCTCAACGACCCAAGCCTATACGCCGACCTCGCCATCTGCAACCTCGAAGTAACACTCGCAGGCGCACCCTACTCCGGATACCCAACATTCAGCGCCCCCGACGACTACCTCGCCGCCATAGCCAACGCAGGCTACGACGTATTCCTCACTGCCAACAACCACTGCCTCGACCGCGGCAACAAAGGCCTCGAACGTACCATCGCACGCCTTCGCGACTCTCACCTGACCCAACTAGGCACCTACGAAGACTCACTCGACCGTGCCCTCCGATACCCCGACACCCTCAACGTCAACGGACAGAAAATAGTCCTCCTCAACTACACCTACGGCACCAACGGCCTTAAACCCTCAGCCGGAAATGTCGTCAACTACATCGATACCACCATAATAGCAGCCGACATACTCAAAGCACAATCCCTCAACCCTCACTTCATAATCGCCTGCATACACTGGGGCATAGAAAACGTATTCACGCCCAACAACTCCCAAAAATCCCTCGCCAAGTGGCTCATATCACACGGCGTAGACCACGTCATAGGCGCACACCCCCACGTAGTTCAACCCGCCGAGGTCATCTCTACCCCAGACGGGCATCGTCACATCGTCATATACTCCCTCGGCAATGTCATCTCCAACATGAAAAGCAAGGGCAACGATGGCGGCATCCTACTCGGACTAACCCTCGACAACTCCAACTACAACCTCACCGCCGATAGCGCTTGGTGGGTCGCCTATCACGTGGCAAAGCCCATAAACTCAGGACTCAAGAACTACACCGCCTTCCCAGCTGGAGCCGACTCTACCATCATACCCCAAAAAATTGCAACACAATTCAACAACTCCATATCCCTCACTCGCTCCATAATGGCCAAAGGCGACTCCCTGATTGAACACACCTGCCTCGACTGGCCCTGGACAACCCCTTCCGACACTCATTAACACACTTCTAATACCTTTCCCATGACCCTCCAAAAACTTACATCCAACCTCTCCCTACTCCTCGCACTCGCCCTCCCCCCCCTCGCTAATGCACAGACAGTCAATGTCCTATACACCACCGATGTACACGGCGCCCTATTCAACTACGACTTCATACGCGACACCATCGCCGACTATAGCCTCGCCAACGCCTACTCCTACATCTCCAGTGTACGCGACACCTCCGACATCCTCCTACTCGACAACGGCGACTACCTCCAAGGCACGCCCGTCGTCTACTACTACAATAACGTCGACACCGCTGCCGTAAATGTCGTCGCACGTATCTTCAACTTCATGAAATACGACGCCATAGGTCTCGGAAACCACGACATAGAAGCCCAACATCGTGTCTACGATAAATTCGCATCTCAACTCGATATGCCCATCCTCGCCGCCAATGTACGCAATGTTGCCACCGGAAAACCCTATTTCATGCCCTACAAGGTCTTCTCCCGCTACGGCAAACGCATCGCCGTGCTCGGCCTGATAACGCCATATATCCCCCACTGGCTCCCCGAAACATTCTGGAGTGGAATGGAATTCGACGACATGATTGAGTCCGCTCGCCACTGGGTTAAGCAAATCAAGGACAACGAGGCCCCCGACGCCATCATCGGTCTATTCCACGCTGGCTACGACTATAACTACGGCAACCAAAACGCTCAAACCTACAAGAACGAGAACGCCCCAATCCTTGTAGCGCAACAGGTCGACGGATTCGACGCCATCCTCATCGGCCACGACCACAAACTCTACAACCAAGACGCCACCTCCCCCTCAGGCCGTCCCGTCAAAATCCTCGACGTCGGCACAGCTGCACGCAACATCGGGCTCCTATCCATCAACTTCAAACCCGACGGCTCAAAACAATGCAAAACATCCATCATCGCACTCGCCAACACTACCCCCTCACCACTCTACGATAACACCTTCAAACCTCAGCAACTCGCCGTGAAAGCCTACACCCGTAAGCTCATCGGACACCTCACACACGACGTCAATGCCGTCGACGCACTCGCCGGACCCTCCGCATTCGTCGATGTCATACACCAAACAATGCTCAAACACACCGGCGCCGATATCAGCATGTCCGCACCGCTCCAAATCAACGCGCTACTCCCTCAAGGCGACCTCAACATCGGACGCATGTTCGCTCTCTACAAATACGAAAACATGCTCACAGTCCTACGCATGACCGGCCGTGAAATCATCGACTACCTCGAATACAGCTACGACAAATGGATCCAAAACCCCTCCACTTCCGGCCATATCCTCCTCCTCTCCCGACCAGGACGTATGCGCAACAACTACTACACCCTCGACTCCGCCGCCGGTATCATCTACACAGTCGACGTCACCAAACCTGCCGGACAACGCATCTCCGTCATATCCATGGCCGATGGCTCCCACTTCTCCCAATCCCAATCCTACCGAGTCGCACTCAACAGCTACCGAGCCAACGGTGGTGGCGGGCACCTCGAGTTCGGCGCAAAAATACCTTTCAACGAACTCCCTAACCGCGTCATAACTACCATACTCACCGACCTCCGAGCCCTCGTCATACACGACCTATCCGAGCAAGCCGCACAAAACCCCGACTTAAACCTCGACCTCCAACCGCTCAACCAATGGCGTTTCATCCCCGACACCATCGTCAACCAATACCTACCCTCCGACCTCCTGCATTTCTAACACCCTTTTCGCAATATCTACATATCCTCCAAAACTTATACGAGAACACTCCAAGATACTGACAATATACTGACAAAACTGCTCCCCCAATGCTCCAACATACTGAAACAATACTGAAACAAATGCTCCCCATCCCATCCCAAAACCACCCATATCGGCACCCCCGACCATAAAAAAAATCGGCAGGCGGTGAGCCTGCCGATACATTCGCTTATCTCCTACTCCCACTCAATCGTAGCAGGCGGCTTTGAACTGATATCATAAACCACGCGGTTCACCCCGCGAACCTTATTTATAATATCATTCGACACCTTCGCCAAAAACTCGTATGGCAGGTGCACCCAGTCCGCCGTCATCCCGTCCGTCGATGCCACGGCACGCAACGCAACCGCATTCTCATACGTACGCTCATCACCCATCACGCCCACACTCTGCACTGGCAGCAATATCACGCCCGCCTGCCACACCTTGTCATACAACCCCTCACTACGCAACGCCGAGATGAATATATCATCCGCCTCCTGCAACACGCGAACCTTCTCCCGAGTCACATCCCCCAAAATACGTATCCCCAAGCCAGGCCCCGGGAACGGATGACGACCCAGCAACTCAGGAGCTATCTCCAACGCCGCCCCAACCCTCCGAACCTCGTCCTTAAACAACAAACGCAACGGCTCCACAAGCTTCAAATTCATCTTCTCCGGCAAACCACCCACATTGTGGTGGCTCTTTATCTTGCACGACGGCCCGTTAACCGAAGTAGACTCTATCACGTCCGGATAGATAGTCCCCTGACCCAGCCAACGGGCATCCTTAATCTTCATCGCCTCAGCGTTGAACACCTCAATAAAATCCCCACCTATAATCTTACGCTTCTTCTCAGGCTCAACCACCCCAGCCAAGTCATTCATAAACCTGTCCGTGGCATCCACTCCTATCACGTTCAAATCCATCCCCTTATACTGCGCCATGACTCCCTCAAACTCATTCTTCCGCAGCAACCCGTTATTCACAAAGATGCACGTCAGATTCTTACCCACCGCCTTATGCAGCAACACCGCCGCAACAGTCGAGTCCACACCCCCCGACAAACCCAATATCACCCTGTCCTGACCCACCTTACGGCGTATCTCAGCCACCGTGCTCTCAATAAACGATACCGGTGTCCAGTCCTGATGACACCCGCAAATATTCACCACGAAGTTCTTCAATATCTTCGACCCCTCAACCGAGTGGTACACCTCAGGGTGAAACTGTATCCCATACGTCTCCTCATTATCTATCTTGAACGCCGCGTTAGACACAGTCTCCGTCGACGCCAATAGCCGGAACCCCGACGGCAACTTCACTATCGTGTCACCATGCGACATCCAAACCTGGCTCTGCAACGATACCCCGACAAACAACGGGCTCCCTGGAGCTCCCACCGTCAATATCGCACGACCATACTCGCGGGTCGCGCTCGGCTCAACCTCCCCACCGTTCGAGTGAACCAAATACTGCGCACCATAACAAATGCCCAACACAGGCACCTTGCCTCGTATGCCGCTCAAATCTATCTTCGGCGAGCCTTCCTGACGCACCGACGACGGACTCCCCGACAATACAACGCCGCGCACCGAACCGTCTATCTCCGGACACTTATTATATGGATGTATCTCGCAATACACATTCTGCTCGCGTATACGACGACCTATAAGCTGCGTATACTGAGAGCCAAAATCAAGGATTATCAGCTTCTCTTGCATCTTTCTTTATTTCCTGTTTCTTAACACCGCAAATATAATCTATTTCAACCCCATAGCCAAAACTACTCCCTCTCACCAATCCCTTTTCCCCCAATTTTCCCTATATTTGCCAATATTGACGTGACTTGTAACAGCTTTCCAACATGATTAATATCGGTGTCTACGACTCACATCCCCTCCTAAGCCAAGCCCTGACCTCGCTTATCGGCAACGCCGACGACGATTTCCAGGCACAACCTCTCAACCTCGATACCCCAGTAGCCGTCGCCTCAATTAAATCCGACGGCATCAACATCGTCCTCGCTTGCGTCCACCACGCCGAAGACGCACCACTCGATTTCGTCAAGCTCCTCACACAACGCTTCGAACGGCTACGCTGCATAGTCATCCTCATGGAACCATCCGCACACATCGTCACACGCGCCATAAAATGCGGCGCCAAAGGCGTGCTCGCGCCCAACGTCGATGTCAAAGAACTACGACTCGCCATAATGACCGTGAGGGGCGGCTTCGAATATTTCAGCAAGGCCATTACAGATGTCCTCGTCGTCAAATACGTCGACGGTGTTGTAAGCGGCGACCTCCAGTCCAAAACACGACCAGCTCCAGCCATCGACGCCCTGAGCGCACGACAAATAGAAATACTCAAACTGTGGGGCAACAATATGAGCAACAAGGACATAGCCGACAAGCTCTTCCTTAGCGTACGCACTGTCGAAAGCCACAAAAACCATATCATGCAGAAGCTTAACCTCAAAACCACTGTCGACATCATCCGCTTCGGCATACGAAACAACATTATCGACCTCTGACAACTACCCCCGACCTGACCACTCGTCTATCAACCGCCTGGCTATGCTCATCTCGTCAGGCAACTTGGGCAATGCCCCGCGCCTGAAAAAACCAGCGTCCAGCAGCTCCTCCTCCTGCACTCGTATCTCCCCCGACACATAACGTGCCACAAATCCAACCATCAACCCCGACGGAAACGGCCACGGCTGACTGCCCGCATATCGTATATCACCTATCTCCAAACCAGTCTCCTCCCTAACCTCACGCCTCACGCACTCCTCCAACGTCTCATTAGTCTCCACAAAACCAGCCACCAACCCATAATGATCCCCCCTGAAATTACGAGCCCTCACCATTAATATCTCATCCTCGCCCCTCTCCACCCTCACTATTATAGCCGTCGCTATCGGTGGGTAACTCTCATGACCACAACGCACGCAACGCCGCGCTATGTCCGTATACCCCTCCATCCGCGCTCCACACTCCGGGCAATACCTGCTCACCCGCTCCCAATACGCCATCTGCTTAGCCTTGCACGCACCCTCAAACTCACACCTCTCCATACTGAAATACAACGGCCTGAAATCCGCTACCCTATACTCCCCATCACACTCCCAACTCCCCACATTCACCGCCTCCAACTCCCTGCCCCCCGCATGAACCCTCACCACCTCACCTCCGCTCCCTATCTTCCCCTCTACCTCACCACGCAACGGCAACGTAGGCCTCCCCCCAACCATCTTCACCACCATACCCCCACGACCCACAAACACGCATATCTTCCTATCTTCCATGCTGCTATCCATAATAATTGAGGCCGGCAGCTCTTACCCCGCCGACCTCAATGCTTCTTCAGCCTACACCCCTAAAAGAGCTTAGCCGGATACTCTCCCTTGTCCACCAAGGCCTGTATCTTGTCCACCACGCCCTGACGATCCGCCGCATACGTCACGCCAAACCAATGACTCGTCGTGTCAAGCACTTTGACCGTGGCTCTCTTATCATTGATGAGCTTGTTCACCATGAGCGGTATGAAGAACTCCGCCTTAAGATTCTCCATATTCTTCGGATCCGACAAGAACTCCTTGAAATACGCCTCGCTATACTCAAAATAATCAGGCGTAAAACCCCACACGTTCATCGACACCGGCGTGTTATCCGCCACAGACACCCACTTGCCAGCCTCGTCCTTATAGCACACAGGCCCATCCACACGCATTATCTCCGTACGCTCCACCACTGTCGTCAAGTGACCCTCAGCATCCGTCGAGCATATACCACGCGCCACCGTCCCGCTCTCACTCAATGTGTTCCCCACGCGGAATCCAACCATGCAATAATCATTCTTCGAACCCTCGGCCAAGTTCGACAAATACTTCCCTATCACCGCAAACGTGTCTCGACCATAAAAATCGTCAGCGTTAATCACCGCAAACGGCTCCTTGATGACGTCCTTACCCATCAACACCGCATGATTCGTACCCCACGGCTTCTGCCTGCCCTCAGGGCACTTGAACCCCGCTGGCAAGTCATCGATGCTCTGGAACACAAGCTCCGTCGGGATATGACCCTCATACTTCGAGAGAACCTTCTCCCTGAATGCGTCCTCAAAATCCTTTCGGATCACGAACACCACTTTACCAAAGCCGCCACGTATGGCGTCAAATATCGAGTAGTCCATGATAGTCTCCCCATTCGGGCCAAGACCATCCAACTGTTTCAAGCCACCATAGCGGCTACCCATGCCGGCGGCAAGTACAAACAATGTAGGTTTCATGTTTATATCTATGTTTGATGTCTCCTATTGCGCCTTCATCCTCTCCCCTTCCTTCTCCACCTTCAACCTGGCACCCTCCTCGACCCCGCCAAACAGCAAGGCCTCCATAAGAGCCGGCTTGAGTAGCCTCCCTATCGCCCTGTCCATCTCCCGCGCCCCATAGTGCGACGAGAACCCCTCCTTCAACAACAGCTCCCGCGCCTCTCCCGTCAACTCAAACGTGACGCCCCTCCGCTTGCCAAGCATACTGCGCAACTCCTCAACCTTACGGTCAAGTATCTTCTCCGCCATAGCACGGCTCATGTCATGGAACGCCACTATCTGCGTCAACCTGTTCAAAAACTCAGGCGAGAACACCCTCTTCAACTCACCACTCATCACCTCACTCTTCTCACTCTTAGCTCCATAACCCAACCCATTACCATTGGCAAACCTCGCCCCGGCATTCGATGTCATAATAATTATCGTACCACTGAAGTCCGCCTTCTGACCCTTATTATCAGTCAACTTCGCATAGTCCAACACCTGAAGTAGCAGGTTGAACACCGCCGAGTGCGCCTTCTCTATCTCGTCAAACAGCAATACACAGTTCGGATTCTTACGCACCGCGTCCGTAAGCAACCCACCATCATCATACCCCACATACCCAGCTGGCGAACCCACAAGCTTCGACACCGTATGCTGCTCCGAATACTCACTCATGTCAAACCGTATAAGCTTCGTGCCAAGCTCCTGCGCCAACACCTTAGCCAACTCCGTCTTGCCCACGCCCGTAGGCCCTACAAACAAGTACGACGCCAACGGCTTACTGTCATCACTCAAACCCGCCTTGGCCAACAATACGCTCTGCGACACCCCATGCACCGCCTCGTCCTGACCAAATATCTTCCTCAGCATATTAGGCTCCAACTCTCGCAACCTCTCCTCCTTCCCCTCACGTGAACTGATATTGTCATACCCCATGGCCTTCAAATACTCATCCACGCTCACATTAGTCACCATCTTATCCCCAGCCTCGCTACGCTTGCTCGCCCTCATCTCCACATACGCGCACACACTGTCAAACAAGTCTATCGCACGACCAGGCATAGCGCAATCCTTACTATACGACCCCACAGCCATATCCACCACATAGTCCGCCACAGTCGACGAGTAGCTCAACCCATGACCCGTGGCTATATCCGAATGAACAGCCTTCACCATCTCGCGACAATCAGGGTCTACCTTAGGCTCCGCCAAATCTATACGAGTGAACGTCTTCTCTATATACTGGTTATGCTGCGACAACCGCTTATACTGCTCAAACGTGGCAGTCGTCACAATATGTATATCCTCACCCTCCACAAGCGACGTCAACAACCGCAACGTGTCAGGCGTATTGTCATTCTGATTCTGAGGCATAAGCTCCGCCATATTGTCCACAAACAACACAGCCATACCTCCACACCCCTTCTTACCCTTACCACCTGCGCTAATGTCATCCACTATATCCTGAACATGGTTCTCTATCTCATCCGTATACGACACCCCAGTCACTATCGCCGACGGATTAAGCTTATAGAACCGAGCCTCCCCATACCTCGACCCCTTCGCATAATCACCCTTGCACGCCTTGATCAACCCCTCCACCATCGCCGACTTGCCCACACCCCTGTCCCCGACGAACACAATATTCCCCCTCCTGCTCTTCAACAACGTCATGACCGCCTTGCGCACGTCATCCTCACGCCCACAAAAATGACTACCGTCATACGCCTTATCCTCATCTATCCGCACACATGCCCTATCCTCCTCAAACTCCCCATCCACCTCATCCCCCACTTCCCCCTCAATCTCCCCACTCGACCTCTTCCCCCTACCACCACCCATCTCCCCCAACGGATAACCACCGAATATCTGCTCCTGCTCCTGATACGACTCATCATACAACTTCGTAGTCCCCTCCGCCACCAAGTCCCACTTAGCCACACTCATATACTTATGCAATATCCTGTGAGCCTCCGTCCCATCCACCTCATACAACGCGTCCAGCAAATGCGTCGGATTCAACGGCTCAGGCTCCCCCTCCAAGAAACTCATTATATCACGCATCACCGCCTGAAAACCAACCGACGGCTTGCACTTCACCTGACGCTTCCCTGGCACCTTCTCCACCTTGTCCAAATACGACTCAATCTCAGCCTTCATCTTCCCAACGTCAACACCGCAACTGCGCATCGTCGAACCCATAGCACCATCCTCCAACATCTTCAAAAGCAACACCTCGGGCAGCATGAACTGAAACCGGTGCTCCTCCGTGTAGTCCACCATCCCCTTATATATCTCCAAAAACTCTATAGAGGGCATCATCGGGGTCTCCAAACCCACGTCACTAATCTTACTATTAGACATCTTCTGTTGTTATTCGTAATGGAAAATTCTCCGCTCTCGCCATAGCTATGCCAGCCTCAGCCTTGCTCTCCGCCACATCCTTCGTATACACCCCGGCCACACCACGACCCTCACGGTCTATACGATCCGCCAACCGCCACGCCTCATCCTCCTCATAAAAGAATATCTCCATCAACATCCTGATCACAAACTCAAACGTCGTGATGTCGTCATTATGCAACACCACACGACGCTTGTCAGGCTCCTTCGTCTTCCGACGCATCGACCTGCCGCCAGACCTCTGTATCTGCTCCATCGCTTTCCTTTTATCTTTAACCCTCACACCTTCACCGATGCTAAGTTAAGCATTTTCCCTTTCCTATCCCCCAACACACACCCTTTTGACCATTCCATCCACCACCTTTGCACGTTCCATATCCCCGCCCACAACCACCCCCCAACGACACTATTCCAATATCCTCCAAAACTTCTACGAGAATACTCCAACATACTGACAACATACTGACAAAACTCCTCCCCCAATACTCCAACATACTGAAACAATACTGACACCAATGCACCACAAACACACCAAAACTCCACCCCCTCACGGCTCACCACCGCAAGAAGATGAAGCTCCACACCCACACACCCACTCCCAACTACACCACCTCAAACGCCTGAGCCAAATCCCCTATAATATCATCCACATGCTCCGTCCCAATCGACAACCGCACCGTCGACTCCGTGATATGCTGCGACGCCAACTCCGACTCGCTCAACTGCGAATGAGTCGTCGTCGCCGGATGTATCGCCAGGCTCTTCACATCCGCCACATTCGCCAACAACGAGAATATCCTCAGCGAATCAATAAACCTCCACGCCGCCTCACGCCCCCCCCTTATCTCAAACGTGAATATCGACCCCGCCCCATGAGGATAATACTTCTCATACAACACATGACCCCTATGCGTCGCCAACGCCGGATGATTCACCCTCGACACCTTCGGATGACCCGCCAGATACTCCACCACACGCAGCGCGTTATACACATGCCTCTCCACCCTCAACGACAACGTCTCCAACCCCTGCAACAACAAAAACGCGTTAAACGGCGATATCGTAGCCCCAGTGTCTCGCAACAACACCGCCCTCACCCTCGTCACAAACGCGGCACGACCCGCCACATCCGCAAACACCGCCCCATGATACGACGCGTCCGCCTTCCCCAATGTCGGATACCTGTCAGCATTCCTCTTCCAGTCAAACGTCCCACCATCAACAATCACACCACCCAAACTCGACCCATGACCTCCTATAAACTTCGTCGCCGAATGCACCACCACATCCGCGCCATGCTCAATAGGCCGTATCAAATACGGAGTCCCAAACGTGTTATCCACAATGAACACCACACCATGCCTATGCGCCACCTCCGCCACGCCATCCAAATCCGTCACGTCAGAATTCGGATTGCCAAACGTCTCCGCATACACCACCTTCGTCTCCTCCCTTATCGCACCCTCCAACGCCTCCAGATCGTTCACGTCAACTATCGTATAATCCACACCCCTCGACGCCAACGTATGCACAATCAGGTTATACGACCCCCCATACAAATTATTCGCCGCCACCACATGATCCCCTGGCAGCAATATATTCTCCAAGGCGTACGTGATAGCCGCCGCGCCCGACGCCACAGCCAACCCCGCAACCCCACCCTCCAACGCCGCCACCCTCTCCTCGAACACACCCTGCGTCGAGTTAGTCAAACGACCATAAATATTCCCCGAGTCACGCAGACCAAACCTGTCCGCCGCATGCTGCGAATCCCTGAACACATACGACGTCGTCTGATAGATAGGCACCGCCCGCGCACCCGTAGCCACGTCAGCCTCCTCTTGTCCCGCATGCACCTGCAACGTCTCAAAGTGTAGTCTCTTCTCTACCATAATACAATCAGTTTTATATGTTATTATTCTATTCATCGCCAGTATCCCAGACTTACCATCTTTCTTTCTGACACCACAAAGTTATACTAATCCCCATATCCTTACCAAGCATTTCCCAATATTCAGAAAATATAACCATACAACACCCATATATTTTACCATCATTCCAATTCACGCCCCATAACACCCACCATTTAGAATAGCCAAACTTTCCACATTGACCAACCACCTCCCGCCATCCACCTTTTTTTCACTACCTTTGCCTCATATCCCCACCCAAACCCTTCAACAATACACACACAAATGACAAAACGTAAACCCGCTACCATCTGCGTTCAAGGCGGATGGCAACCCAAAAATGGAGAGAGCCGCGTACTCCCCATCATCCAGAGCACTACCTTCAAATACGACTCCTCCGAGGACATGGCCGACCTCTTCGACCTCAAAGCCTCCGGCTACTTCTACACTCGCCTCCAAAACCCTACCAACGACGCCGTGGCCGATAAAATCAACGAGCTCGAGGGCGGTGTAGGATGCCTCCTCACATCCTCCGGACAAGCCGCCAACTTCTACGCCGTGTTCAACATCTGCCAAGCCGGCGACCACTTCATCACCTCCAACAACATCTACGGCGGCACCTACAACCTCTTTGGCGTCACAATGAAAAAACTCGGCATAGAGTGCACCTTCATCGACCCAGACTGGCCCGACGAGAAAATTGAGGCCACTTTCCAACCAAACACCAAACTATTCTTCGGCGAGACAATATCCAACCCAGGCTGCGCCGTATTCGACATCGAACGCTTCGCCAAAATGGCACACAAGCACGGAGTCCCACTCATCGTCGACAACACATTCGCAACTCCCATCAACTGCCGCCCTTTCGAATGGGGAGCCGACATCGTCACACACTCCACCACAAAATACATGGACGGCCATGCCACACAAGTAGGTGGCGCCGTATGCGACAGCGGCAACTTCGACTGGGAAGCATACCACGATAAGTTCCCCGGACTGACAACCCCCGACGAAAGCTACCACGGCCTGACCTACACCAAAGCCTTCGGCAAAAAGGCCTACACCACCAAGCTCATCTCACAGCTCATGCGCGACCTCGGATCCATCCCGGCACCACAAAACTCTTTCCTCCTCAACCTCGGACTCGAAACCCTCCACCTACGCATGCAGCGCCACTGCGAGAACGCACTCGCCGTAGCCAAGTGGCTCAAAGCACGCCCCGAAGTGGCATGGGTCAACTACCCAGACCTCGATGGCGATAAATACCACAACCTCCAACAGAAATACCTCCCCAACGGCTCCTGCGGAGTCATAGCCTTCGGCCTCAAAGGATCTCGCGAAGATGCTATTAAGTTCATGGACCGCCTCAAGTTCATCGCCATAGTGACTCACGTGGCCGATGCCCGCACATGTGTCCTCCACCCGGCAAGCCACACGCACCGTCAGCTCTCCGACCAGCAACTACGTGAGGCAGGCGTGGCCCCCGACCTCATCCGCCTCTCCGTAGGCATTGAGCACGTCGACGACATCATCAACGACCTCCAGCAGGCTCTCCAGTAGCCACCATCACCCACTCACAACGAGGCGCACCCACACTCCGGATGCGCCTCTTTTATTTTCCCCCGGCCCCTCACGTCACATCAACTCCAGCCATGCCGCCTTCAACATGAACCTCGCCTTCGCCTAACCCAACTAATAATTCCCCCTTCCCCCACAAAATAAGAGGCGCACCCCACAGCAGGATGCGCCTCTTTCTATCTATTGCCCTTCGATAGACTAACCTCCGAAGTTATCATACAGGATGCTGCTCTCCTCAACACCGAGGTCAGTCAGCATAGCCACGACGCTCTTCGACATCGGGCCAGGTCCACACATGTAGTACTCGATATCCTCGGGTGCCTCATGATCCTTCAGGTATGTCTCGTACATCACCTTATGCACGAAGCCCGGGGTGTACTTCACGCCAGCTGCATCGGCTGCGGGATCTGGACGGTCCAATGCCAAGTGGAAGTGGAAGTTCGGATACTCCTTCTCTATCTCCAAGAAGTCCTGCAAGTAGAACACCTCGTTCAGCGCGCGTGCGCCATAGAAATAGTGCATCTCGCGGTCTGTCGTGTGGAGGGTCTTCGTCATGTGCATAATCTGCGCACGAAGTGGTGCCATGCCTGCGCCACCGCCTACCCATATCATCTCCTTCTTCGAGTTGAAGTTCGGGTGGAAATCACCATACGGGCCACTCATCATAACCTTGTCACCCGGCTTGAGCGAGAAGATATACGACGATGCGATACCAGGGTTCACCTCCATGAAGCCGCTACGGTCGGGCTTGAACGGCGGTGTGGCAATACGTACCGTAAGCATGAAGACATTGCCCTCTGCTGGGTAGTTGGCCATAGAGTATGCGCGGATAGTATCCTCGGGATTCTTACATACAAGGTCGAACATCTTGAAACGCTCCCACGATGGCAGATACTCAGATCCAATAAGCTCCTTGTCGAAGTCTGAGTAGCGTATAGCGTCGAACTTCGGGATACGTATCTGCGAATACGAGCCTGGCAAGAAGTCCATGTGCGCACCCTCTGGCAGCTGCACCTTGAACTCCTTGATGAACGTGGCGACGTTCGAGTTCGAGATGACCGTGCACTCATACTCCTTGACACCAAGAACAGACTCGGGCACCTTGACCTTCAAGTCGTTCTTAACCTTCACCTGGCAACCCAGACGCCAATGATCCTGCTGCTGCTTACGCGAGAAGTGTCCCTTCTCCGACGGCAGTATGTCGCCACCGCCCTCAAGCACCTGGCACTTGCACTGGCCGCACGAACCCTTACCACCACATGCCGATGGCAAGAAGACACCATTCGATGTCAATGTCGATAGCAACGAGTTGCCAGACTCTACCGTGAGGTTGTCCTTGTCGTTAATGTTAATGTTGACTGATCCCGAGGCGACGAGAAAACGCTTAGCCACCAACAGGATGATGACAAGCAACATGATGATTACGAGGAACACCCCGATGCTCGCCAATATCAAATTGTAGTCCATTATATAACTCTTTTTCTAAGTTAGATTTTCAGGCCAGAGAAGCACATGAACGACATGGCCATAAGACCTACCGTGATGAAGGCGATGCCCAGACCCTTCAAGGCCGCAGGCACATTGCTATAAGCCATCTTCTCGCGTATGGCGGCGAAGCTGACTATGGCGACAAGCCAACCAATACCCGAGCCAAGAGCGTATATCACAGCGTCAAGCAACGAGCCGATAAACTTCGGGTCTGCCGCATCAAGGCCTATGCGCTGCTGCATGAACAACGAGCCACCCATGATGGCGCAGTTCACAGCGATAAGAGGCAAGAAGATTCCCAACTGCGAATACAACGCAGGGCTGAACTTCTCTATGAACATCTCCACCAACTGGGTGATGCCCGCAATGACCGCAATGAACAAGATGAAACTGAGAAATGAGAGGTCTACACCCTCTATAATCGCGCCATTGGCCAAAACCTTCGTCTGCAACAAGTAGTTGATAGGAAGGGTCACGACGAGCACGAATGTCACGGCCACGCCAAGACCAAGGGCGGTCTTCACGCTCTTCGACACGGCAAGGTACGAGCACATGCCAAGGAACAGCGCGAAAATCATGTTGTCCACAAATATCGAGCGGACGAACAGGCTAAGTAAACTTGCGTTTTCCATTTAAGTATTCTCGATGAGTGGAATTATTTTTCTTGTAGGTCTTTGTCATGCGCCCGCTGCCACCATACGATGCAGGCGACAACGATAAGAGCCATGGCAGGCATAAGCATCATGCCGTTGTTCACGTAGCCTGCCTCCTTGACGCAGTCGTAGTTCAAAATGTTGAACCCGAAGAGCGTGCCAGAACCTAACAACTCGCGGAAGAACGCCACAATGACGAGTATCTTGGCATAGCCCAAGCCGTTGCCCAGGCCATCAAGGAACGAAGGCCACGGCTTATTGGTCATCGCAAACGCCTCAAGACGACCCATAAGGATACAGTTCGTGATGATAAGACCCACATAGACCGACAGCGTCTGAGCCACGTCGTATGCGAATGCCTTGAGTATCTGGTTGACAATGGTCACCAAAGCGGCCACAACCACCAACTGCACGATGATACGTATGCGCATAGGGATAGTCTTGCGCATAAGCGAGATGATAACGTTAGAGAACGCCACGATGATGGTCACGGACAGACCCATCACGATAGCGGGCTGCAACTGCGCCGTTACGGCAAGTGCCGAGCAAATGCCGAGCACCTGGACAGTCACAGGGTTGTCTTTGGCCAATGGGAGTGTGAAGGCCTCAGTATTCTTCTTAGAAAAGAGTTCGCTCATTTCTTTTACCTCCTGTTTACTTGGTTAGGAATTGGTCGTAGTTTTTGAGGCTGTTCTTGAGCATGTCATTCACGCCGTTCGAGGTGATTGTGCCACCCGAGATGGCATCAACCTGATCCTGTCCCTCCTCAGCCTTGAGCCCTTTCTTCAGGACGGCTATGGAGACTACCTGACCCTCGGCATTCTTGATATGCTTGCCAATAAATGGCGCCTGGAAGCCCTCTGTCGATATCTCGGCACCCAAACCCGGGGTCTCACCCTCATGGTTGAAGTAGATGCCGTAGACCGTGCTCTTGTCGTCGTTTAAGCCTACATAGCCCCAGACGGGACCCCACAGGCCGTTACCCTTGACGGGGATGACATACTTGGTCTGACCCTCAACGTCGCAGATGTACACTGGCAGGTTGTCAGCATCGGCTGCTTTGTTGAAGTCAATCTCGAAACCATCCTTGCCCTCTACGGCATTGCCCTGAGCGTCAACCACCACAGGCTTGACGTATCTGGCGAAGTTGGCCTCGACGTTCTCTGCGTCCTTGACGTTGATAGCCGCAAGAATCTGCGATTTCTTGTCGTTCTTCTCGTTAGCCTCCTGACGCTCGCGCAACGTGCTTGCCACGAACGAGAGTAGGAATGCCACGATGATGACGAGGACGGCGGAGTATATGAGTGTGTAGGCGTTGCTATTGGTAGACAAGCCCTTCTTTTGTTCGTTTGCCATTTTCGTCTGTATGTTATTTTGCTATTGCGCGTTTCTTCCTACGGCTGACGTTCGACTCGACAATGCAGTAGTCGATGAGCGGTGCCAAGGTGTTCATGAACAGGATGGCGAGCATCATGCCCTCGGGATAGCCAGGGTTCAGCACGCGTACCACAATCGCCATGAAGCCAATCAGGAAACCGTAGATGAATTTGCCAAGCTCTGTACGGCTCGACGTTACAGGGTCGGTAGCCATGAAGACTGCGCCGAAGCAGAAGCCGCCGTAGACAAGGTGGTCGTACCATGGCAACTGAGCAATGCCCGTCTCTGGGCCAAACTCGTTGAAGCAGAAGGCCGTGAGCGCGCCACCCACAAAGACGGAGAGCATAACCTTCCAACTTGCCACGCCAGTGATGAGCAGGAAGAGACCGCCAATGATTATGCAGAGTGATGAGGTCTCACCGATAGAACCAGGTATAGCACCAAGGAATGCGTCAAGGAATGGGGTGTAGACACCGTTGGCAGCGTCGGATAGCGCAGTTGCGCCAGTCATGCCGTCAATGCCATCGCCGTAGTACCACACAGCGTCGCCCGACATCTTCGACGGATAGGCGAAGAAGAGGAACGCACGTGCTATGAGCGCAGGATTCCAGATGTTCATGCCCGTGCCACCAAACACCTCCTTGGCAAAGATGACAGAGAAGGCGGTAGCCACGGCAACCATCCACAGGGGCACACCTGCGGGAAGTACAAGGGGAATAAGGAGACCAGTGGCAAGGAAACCCTCATTGACTTGCTCATGGCGTATCTGAGCCGTGGCAAACTCAATGGCAAGACCCACTACATACGACACGACGACCATGGGCAGGAAGATGTAAAGTCCATGGAGGAAGCAGTCGAGCGTGGAGGCTTGCTGGCCGAGAAGATTGTAATACTGATAGCCCGAGTTCCAGATACCAAAGATTGTGGCGGGAATAAGGGCAAGGATCACCATGGAGATGACACGCTTCAGGTCAACTCCGTCGCGTACGTGGACACCCCCCTGATTGGTGGTGCCAGGGGCAAAGAGGAAGCTTTCGAATGCCTCGAAAGTAGATTGGAGCTTCTCGTATTTGCCGCCCTTCTGGAAGTTGGGCTTTACGCTATCTAAGTAATTTCTTAAGGCTTTCAATTTTCGTTGTATTTGTGTCACTTGGCGTGACCGAGGTTAGCCTACTTCTTGAATCATGAGGTTGAGACCGTTGCGGAGTATCTTCTGCACCGGGAGCTTCGACGTGGAGACGAACTCGCAGAGAGCCATATCCTCCTCGACAACTTCGTAGATGCCCAGGTTTATCATCTTGTCGATGTCCTGCGCAAGAATCGCCTTGACGAGGTGCTCCGGGTAGATGTCCATGGGGAACACATTCTCCATCTCTCCCGATACTACGATGGCACGTGGCTCACCGTGTGTATTGGTGTCGAGCGTGTACTCCTTCTTCGGGAGGAACCATGAGAGGAGAGTGCGGCTGGCGGAGAACTTGTTGAGGCCTGGGTTGATCCAACCAAACGCCTCAGGCTTGTCACCCTCAGGGATGACGGTTACCTGACTGTCGTAGTAGCCAAGGAATCCGTCAGCCTGGATCTGCGTGCCAGTGAGGACGTTGCCCGAGATGATGCGTGCGCCCTCGGTGTTGGCGTTCGACTCAAGGATGTTCTTAAGCTGTGCGCCCAAGGTGGTGCGGTAATATGCGGGTTTCTTGACCTGTGAGCCGTCAAGCACTATGACGCGCGAGTAGTCGAGTTTGCCCTGTGCGAATATCTTGCCGATTGCTACGACCTCTTGTGGCTGGATGGTCAGTACCTTGTCGCCCGTGTTGATTGGCTGGACATGGTTGATTTGCACGCCTACGCAACCGGCGGGGTGCTTGCCCTGGAATAGGGTCACCTTAGCATCCTTAGCCTGAGTGAAGGCTTTAGATGCGCCATTGGAGCGTGCACCGATGAATACGGGAGCTATCTTGGCGAGCACTGATACGCCAGCCTGGAAATCCTCCTCGTTGCCACGGATGATGTGGTCGTAGTCGGGAGCCAGGGGGGCAGTGTCGAATGTCGAGATGAAGATGGCTTTGTGCGAAGCCGTGGGGTCGGCGATGATGTTATACGGACGCTGACGGAAGTAGGTCCATGCGCCCGTCTCAAGGAGTTTCTTGATGATCTCATCACGTGAGGCCGCGCTGATGTCGAGCTTGCCTACTTCGACAGGCTGCGGTGCGGATGATGACTTGATAACAACAGCGAGGATTGCTCGACGCTCGCCACGCACGATAGCGTTGACTGTGCCAGTCACGGGCGAGGTGAATTTGACGTCGGGTTGCTGCTTGTCAAAGAAGAGCGTGTCTCCGGCCTGTACGTTGTCGCCTTCCTTCACCGCCATCTTTGGCTTCAACCCAAAGAAGTCGGTAGGTTTGATGGCGTAAAGTTCGGGCTCGGCGGCTTGGGCATACACTGTTTCGGCTTTGCCTTTTAGTGGTATGTCGAGACCTTTCCTGAGTTTTATTACGTCAGACATTGTGTGTGTAAAGTTTGTATTTGTGAACGCTGGCGGCAAGACCAGCTGTGTTGTTTGAGTTTCTTTGGCTTTGTTTTAGGTGGCGCAAGGCCACGGTTTTTGCTGTTGCAAAGAAAGTGATTATTACGCTTAATTGCGAGATGTTTAGTGTTTTTTAGGATTAATATAACGGCTCAATCCAACAGCCCCAAATACTCCCATATCTGCTATATTTGCACAAATCATTTCATGTCATGAAAACATCAATCCTCCCCATAACCCTCGCATGCCTGCTCTGCGCCACGACTTCATACGCTCAACCCACGCCCTACCGTGCCTCTGGTGTCCGAAGCGTAGAACTCCGACACGACGGCCTTGACGACCGACGTGACTCCCGAATCCCCGCATGCGTGGTATGTAAACTCGACGGAAACGAGCAACTGACCCTCAACTTCGACATCTTAGACGCTGACCAAGAATCCCTCTACTACTCCTTCTCCCACTACGACGCCGACTGGCAACCATCCGAACTCATGGAAATGGAATTCGTGCAAGGCCTCAACAAAGTCTACGCCGCAGAACGCGCGCAACTCTCCTTCAACACCACTATGCCCTACATCCACTACTCCATGACCATCGACACCTCTCCCCTGACCGCCTCGGGTAACTTCATGGTCGAAATACACGACGCTACCGACGACCACCTGATACTCTCCGAACCCCTCTGGCTGACCGAAGACAAATGCGGGCTAAGTGTCAACGTAGACAAAGGCGAAGCCGACCAACTCGTCAGCCTCGCCATACGATGGCCCAACCACGGCCTAACACGGCCCGAGACCGAACTTCACGTCTCCGTATGGCAAAACAAACGACTTGACGACATCCGATATGCCGAAGCTCCAACATTCATCCGACCCGACGACATCACTTACCAGCAACTACCCGATTTTTCCTTCTGCGGTGGACGTGAATGGCGATGGCTCGACACCCGAAGCATCCGACTACTCGGCATAAGCGACTCCAAAATTGACTTTATAGGCGACATCTACCACTACGAAATGGCACCCGACCGCCCCGACCGTGCTTACAGCTACCGTGAGGATTTCAACGGTGGACAATGGATCGAGTCTCGTGACCGACGAGACGATGACCCCGACATTGTAGCCGACTACGCCATGGCCCACTTCTCCTTTACCCCCTACGACCCCTCACTACTCCAATCGCACGACTTCTTCGTCATAGGCGACGCCACAGGATGGTTTCCAACACCTGCCAACAGACTCACACCCAACGGGCAACAACTCATCGGCCAGCAACTCGTCAAACAAGGTCTGCACAACTACCTCTACGTGGCACGACCCAAATCAGCCCGACATGACGCACCGCAAATGACCGACTCTGAAGGTTGCTATGGACTGACCGAAAACGACTACCACATCGCCATCTACGCACGGCGGCCAGGCGACACCTACGACCATCTCATTGCCTTCAAGACCCACAACACACTCCGCAACCTCAACGACTTCATAGAATAAAAAATGCCGCCCCAGGCTCATGTCCCGAGGCGGCTCATTGTGTGTGTTTGGTAATCTCTAATGTCTTATGCCATAGCCGCAAGCAGCTTCTTGACGCAGTCCGAGATGGCTTTGCCTTCTGCCTTGCCGGCAAGCTCCTTCGACGCTGTGCCCATCACCTTGCCCATATCCTTGGGCGATGTGGCGCCTACCTTGGCTATGATGGCCGACACGGCAGCCTCAAGTTCCTCTGCCGTCATCGTGGCAGGTAGATATGATGCGATGATGTCTGCCTGGGCGGTCTCCGTCTCGGCAAGGTCGGCACGGTTCTGGTCCACGTAAATCTGGGCCGACTCCCTGCGCTGCTTCACCATCTTCTGAAGTATCTTGAACACATCAGCGTCTGCCAACTCACCACTCGCACCCTTGGCTGTCATAGCCTCAAGCAACTCCTTCTTTATCCCGCGCACCGCCTCCAGACGAGTATGGTCGTGAGCTTTCATGGCCGACTTGATGTCGTCGGTAATCTTTTCAATGAATGTCATATCTGTTTGTGTTTTACGTTATTATCTCGCACTACTGGCACGCCTGACGTATGCCGCGTGTTGCTCAATGTTCAGCAACTCCTCCTCGGTCAGCTTGTCGAGGGGTATGCTCGTGGCGTCAGCAAGATTGGAGGTGTTATAGGTTCGCTTGACCCCCGAACCACCACCATAGATGTCGTTGATGATCTTGTCTGTCGTCATCATCTGGGGGTCATGAAACTCTACGACAGGCGATGGCTCATCGTCCGTTCCCGCCGTCGAGGCTTTGTCTTCACCCTTCTTGATGGTCACGACATCCATCTTCTTCACTGGCTCAAAACAGTCCGAAGTGAATCCTGTGGCCACCACTACCACGCGGATCATACCCTCCTCGAGGGTGTCGTCCGAACCTGCGCCGTATATCACCTGGCACAAATCGTTATGCTCACCGCCCGCACGCTCGTATGCTATCGCCGTGATGGCTTTGAACTCCGATGTCTTGAGGTCGCTCTCCGACTTAGTCGTGATGTTCACAAGCACATATTTAGCCCCCGTGATGTCGTTGTTGTTCAGCAATGGCGAGTCTAATGCTTTCTCTATGGCCTCTTTTGCCCTGTCCTCACCGCTTGCCTCGGCAATGCCCATAAGTGCGCAACCGCTGTCCGACATGGCCGTCTGCACGTCCGCAAAGTCAATGTTGATCCTGTTGTGTTTCTGTATCATCTCGGCTATCGCACGTGCGGCGTCACTCATCACCTTGTCGCATCGGTTGAATGTCTCCACGAGTGGCAGATCCCCCGTCTCACCGCACATCTCCAACACCCTGTCCGTGTTCACCACAAGTAGTGAGTCTACGCATTCGCTCATCTCTTTTGCGCCTTTTATCGCCTGACGCAGCCGAGGTTTGCCCTCACAACCGTAGGGTATGTTGACGATGCCTATCGTCAGAAGGCCCATATCCTTCGCCTTCTTGGCTATCACTGGTGCAGCGCCCGTGCCGGTGCCGCCACCCATGCCCGCCGTCACGAACACCATCTTGGTGTTGTCCTCCAGCACAGCCTGAATGTCGTCCATTGCCTCTATTGCGCTATCACGTCCTTGCGACGGGTTGTTGCCTGCGCCAAGGCCGCACGTCAGCATTTTGCCCAACTGTATCTTACGGTGCACAGGGCTATTGTTCAACGCCTGTAAATCCGTGTTGCAAACCACAAGGTTCACACCACGCACATCCATGTTGACCATATTGTTGACAGCATTGCTGCCAGCGCCGCCCACGCCTATTATCTTGATTATCTCCGACTTCTCGCCCTCCTGTGGAACAACGAAGTTGTCGTGTATGCCGTTCTCGAAGTTTTCCATAGTCATGTAGTTGATAAGTGCTATTTATCGTCGTTAAACAAATCGGGTATATAGTCGTACCAATGCCTCTTCTTTTTCTTTGCAGTTTCCGTTTCCTCCTCTGCCACTGGCTCCTCTGCTGGTTGCTCCGACTCATTGTCGGTCGTCTGAGGTTCGTCAATGGGCAACTGGCTCGTATGGATTTCCGACAACAATGCCCTTGCTGTCATCGATGCCATACCCACAGCCGCCGCGAATGACACCGAGTCAATGTCGGGCGCAATCTCCGGGTGCTGCACCTCCACAACCTCCATCTCGGTTTTCTCCTTGATGATGGCCCCTATGTTCTTTAGTTGAGCGCCACCGCCCGTGAGGACTATGCGCAAACCCTGCTTACGGCAGCTCTTCTTCTCCGCCTCGCCAATGGCAGAGATGATGTAGGCCGCCAACTCTTCCACACGAGCCTTTACCACGAAGTTATAAAAAGAACCGTCAAAGGTTATTTTGTCGTCGTCGGGCATCTCTACCTCGTAATCCCTACGCGACATAGTATCGTCTATGATGCCTAAGCGTTGCTTGATGAACTCGGCATTGCTTGTCGTGGTGTTCAGCGCCGCTGCAATGTCATTTGTTATAGTGTCTGACCCTATTGGTATCTCTATCTCATAGCGCAATGCGTCACGATGAAATACCGCCACCCCCGTAGAGCCGCTGCCAAGGTCGACAAACACAACACCGTCGCGCTTCAATGTCGGTTGCAACTCAACAGCCGCCCTGGCAAAGGTCGATGTGTAATATATCTTTGGTTGCGAGTTGGGAGGGAAGGCTGAGTTGATGAGTTCCAACGTCTTGCGCTTACTCTTGAAGCACAAAAAACTCGCTTCAAACAAGCTCCCCGACCGCCCAATAACGTCATCCGTAAATGGCTCATTGTCTATTGAGTAGCCCAGCGATACAAGTCGTGTCACACTGTCCTCTTCCGAATACTGCTGCTGGTTGCTCTTTGCTTTATCCTCAATCAGTTTCAACGTTCCCTGCGTCACCTTTTGGTTGTTCAGGTCTATCTTCTCGCGGATAATCGTCGTCAAGAAGTTATAACCACCTATGTTGACGCACACTGTGCGCTGTGGTTGCGTGGCTGCGGACGTCTTACGTTTTGAGCCTACATTGACTTTTTTCTCGGCTCCAGTGATAAGGTTGCGCACCACCTTGTTGGCATCCTCTTTATTATATACAGCACCCCTCTTAATCCCCTGGGAGCGTTGGGATTCGGCATAAACGATGTTAAGACCGTAAGGCCTGGTCTCGTCAGGATAGCCAGCCACAATGCGCGACTGATATGTGCCGAGGTCGATGGCGATAATGTAATTTTCCGTTTGCATGTATATAATATTTAGATGTGGCCAATCATCTGCGTGTGCAGACGATTTGTCCCGAATATTTCAGACTCACTTTTTTGTAGACGTTCCATTCGCGCTTGTCCCAACCTGACTTGTAGAGTATGCTCAGGTCGTTAAACTTGCGCTTCATGTCCTCTATTCCCCCGAACTCCACTATGTGATTGCCCACACGTGGCACCAAGACGAACTCGTGTCGCCGCGTGACGTACACTTGCTCTATCATGGCTTTCCAAAACGGGTCGTCACTGATGTAGTGACACAAGGCTATGAGGTCTTCGTGCGACAGCATCGAGTTGACGTGCCCGTTCACCACAAGCGTATGCGACCGCATTGCGCGAGTGGCTGTGACCTTATACCCCTCCTCGTCCATATAGTATGACCCTCCGCTGGCAAACACCCGCATTATCGGATGCCGCTGGTATATGTTGACGTGTATTGAGCCACCAACCGTTGGATACGCCTCGCATCGTTGCACGGCAGGTAACGATTCCACCTCTTCCTCAAGTGTCGCATAGTCAATGTCCGACAGCAAAGTGCCAATCATCTCGGGGTGCTTGCTCTTTACGATATCCAAGAGGTCGCTGCTCGTGATGAGCACATTGTCGCCATCGGAATGCACACCTGGCTTTATCGCTTGGCAACGTATCTCTGACTTGGCATGCGACACGAAGAAGAACGACACAGGGAAGTAGGCGAGCATAAGCGCCCACCCGGCCAACTTGGCAAAGTTGAACCATCTGACTACTCTATGTGTCCCTTTTGTCGTCATCAGCTATCGTCGGTTTCCAACAAATATAGTCAAAGCATTTCAAGCAAGCGTCTTCTTGACTTTCGATACCACCGTTGGCACAAGGTCGGCTATATTGCCTGCTCCCATGATTATCACTACGTCAAATTCCTCACTGACAATGTTTTCTGCTAACTCTTCCTTGCTTGATAGTCTGCCCACGCCCTCTTTCATTTTGTCGAGCAACATGGCCGACGATACTCCGGGTATAGGCTCCTCTCGGGCTGGATAGATAGGTATGAGCCACACACGGTCGGCAAGGCTCAAAGCCGCGGCAAAGTCGTCTGCCAAATCGCGTGTGCGTGTGTATAGGTGAGGCTGAAACGCCACAGTCAAATTCCTGCCGGGATACAACGCCCTTGCCGAGCGAAGGGTAGTGAGTATCTCCTGCGGGTGATGCGCATAGTCGTCCACAACCACTGCGTGGGGAGTCTCTAACATCAGCTCAAAGCGGCGCTTGTCTCCCCTGAACGTGGCGCAAGCCTCGGCTATCTCCTCAGATGTGGCTCCCGCCGATAATGCAAGGGCGGCTGCCGCTACGCAATTCTCCACATTGTGTATTGCAGGCACGCCAAGACGCACATCGGTTATGATGCCCTTGGGTGTATGTATGTCAAACACATAGCGCGACTCGTCAATGCGCACATTCTCGGCATAATAGTCGGCAAGTGGGTCGAGCATGGCGTATGTCACTATCTTGACACCCTCTGCCACGTCCTCACCACCAACGGGCAGCCCTTTCTTGATGATAAGTGTGCCGCCAGGGCGTACTTGCGACGCGAACTCAAGGAACGCACGTATCACCTCCGCATGAGTGCCATAGATGTCCAAATGGTCAGCGTCCATGGCGGTTATGACTGCCCCCGTGGGATGTAGTTGAAGGAAAGAGCGGTCAAACTCGTCAGCCTCCGTCACTACCGCTTCCGAGTTAGGGTCGGTCCAATAGTTCGTGTCGTAGTTGACGGATATTCCCCCGAGGAAAGCCGAGCATCCCACGTGTGAGTGCCGCAATATATGTGCCGCAAGGGTTGATGTGGTGGTCTTGCCATGTGTGCCTGCCACGCAATACGTCTTGTAGGCATCTGTCAATTCGCCAAGGGCTACTGACCTTTTGACGATACGGAAGCCTCCATTGCGGAAGTATGCCCATATCTGGCTGTCGTGTGGGATGGCTGGGGTCAGTACTACGAGTGTCTCTGCTGGGTTGCGGAACGTTTCGGGTATGGTCTCTGCGTCGTCTGAGTACGTCACGTTGATGCCCTCGGCCTCAAGTGCGCGTGTTATGTCTGATGGCGTGCGGTCATATCCCGCAACCTTAGCTCCCATGAGGTTATAGTGGCGTGCTATGGCGCTCATGCCTATGCCGCCAATGCCTACAAAATATACTCTTCTGCTCTTGGTGTCGTCCATGGCGGGTTATTGTTTATGTTGGGCGAGGGCTATGACTTCGCGTGCTATGTCGTCTGCCGCGTTAGGGCGTGCGAAAGTGGTGATATTGTCGCCGAGAGTCGTGAGTCGTGAGGAGTCGCTAAGGGCTTCTTGCGCTGTCTTGATGAGGGTGTCGGTCTTAGAGTCGGCCACCATGATTGCCGCGCCTTGATTCTCGAGCGCAAGGGCGTTCTTCGTCTGATGATCCTCGCTGACGTTGGGGGAAGGCACAAGTATGGCGGGTTTGCCCAGCAGCGCGAGTTCGGATATTGAGCTTGCGCCAGCTCGTGAGACGACGATATCCGCAAGGGCGTAGGCCATGTCCATCTGTCGTATGAAGGCCATAGCCTTGACGTCGGCATGGGGATTGGCGTCGAGGTTGGCCTTGATGTTGTCGTAGTAGAAAGAGCCTGTCTGCCAAAGTAGCTGTACGCCATTCTGCAAGTCGCTGAGCGAACTCATCACGCCGTTGTTAATTGAGCGAGCTCCAAGGCTGCCGCCAATCACGAGTATGACGGGTCTATTGGGGTCGAGGCCGAAGGTCTTAGCCGCCTCCTTGCGTGTCACCTCCGCCAGAAGAGACTGACGCACCGGGTTGCCCGTGAGAATGATTTTCTCCTTTGGGAAAAACCGCTCCATGTTGGGGTATGCCACGCACACCTTCTCGACGCGGGGTGCAAGTATACGGTTTGTGACACCCGGGAATGAGTTCTGCTCTTGTATGAGGCAAGGCACTTTGCGGCGTGCGGCAAGATAGACCACAGGCCCACTCGCATAGCCGCCTACGCCCACAGCCACATCGGGCTTGAACTTCTTTACGATGGACGATGCTTTATAGAGACTGCTGATTAGTTTGAAAGGGAATAGAAGGTTGCGACCCACATTGCGAAGCGTGAGCGCGCGATGGAAACCAGCCACGGGCAGACCTACTATCTCGTAGCCAGCCTGTGGCACCTTCTCCATCTCCATCTTGCCAAGCGCGCCAACGAAGAGAATCTCCGCTTGCGGGTCGGCTTTGCGGACTGCGTTTGCAATAGATATGGCGGGGAAGATATGTCCACCAGTGCCGCCACCGCAAATTATCACTTTCATGGTATATTATAGAGTTTCGGTTTAACTTTCAGTTGCTTGTGCCTGTTTGGCAGAGGATGTCTCCTCCATTCGTGAGCTTATCGACAGCATGATGCCATAGACCATGCCCATCACGAATATTGACGAGCCGCCCATGCTGACCAATGGCAATGTTTGTCCTGTCACGGGTATCAGGCTCACTCCGACAGCCATGTTGACCAACGCTTGCATTGTGAACATGAACCCTAGCCCAAAGACAAGGAATATGCGGAATGGCACTCGTGTGTGGCGCGCCACATAGACAGCCCGGGCCATAATCACGAGATATGCCAACAGTATGGCTATGCATCCCGGGAATATGCCATACTCTTCGATGATGATTGAGAATATGAAGTCGGAGAAGGCCATAGGCAAGAAGTTCTTCATGTAGCTGTTGCCAGGGCCTTTGCCGAATATTATGCCACCTGTGCTGACCGCTATTTTAGCTTGCTCCGCTTGGTAGTTGCCCGCCGCAGCCTCACTACGGCTGTCATCGTCTGATATGAAACGTTCAACACGCGCACGCCACGTCAGTGCACGGTCGAAGGCATGGCTGACACCCGAAAGCTGGGGGGCGAAATAGATGAGCAACGCCACAAGGCATCCTATCACAGCCGCCGAGCCACCAAGATACATGAACGGCACACGGGCCACAAACATGACGACCCAAACGGAGAAGGCTATGAGCACGCACGTTGAGAGGTTCTCAAGCAATATCAGTGAGCATACAGCACCCGTGGCGATGAATATCATCCAGAAGGCGCGGCTCTTGTTGGTGGTGTTGACTGACAACTGTTTAGCCACAAAGACCATAAGGGCGACCTTTGATATCTCTGATGGCTGAAACTGGAAGCCTGCCACGGTCAACCAACGTGACGAGCCGTTGATACTCGTGCCTGCCACAAGCGTAAGCACTTGCAATGTCAGGGCGAGTATCAATAATGGCCACGCCAGACCGCTCCAGATGCCGGGTTTTATGCGGCTTGTGAAGCACATTATGACGATGCCACCTATAAGCATGACGCAGTGGCGGAGCAGCACACGCCCCACGTCACCTCCCCACTTTTGATAGGCAAGGACACTCGCAGAACTGTATACCGCGAGGATTGAGACGACCATGAGGAAGAGTATGGCGGTAATCATATACTTATCGCCACGGAACGCCCTCTTGAAGAGTTGTGCTACGATATTCATGGTCGTGAGGTGCTGCTACTTGATGTTCAATACTTCCTGACGGAACAGGTCGCCACGGTTCTCGTAGCTTGTGAAGAGGTCGAAGCTGGCGCAGCATGGCGAGAGAAGCACCACATCGCCAGCCTTAGCCAAGTCATGACATGCCGCCACACAGTCGGTAAGTGAGTGAGTGTCGATAATGGTAGGAATGACGCCCTTGAAGTTGTCGAGCAGCTTCTGATTGTCCTTGCCCAGGCATACCAGAGCTTTGACCTTGGCGCGGCACAGGTCGAAGAGCACGCTATAATCGTTGCCCTTGTCCTTGCCGCCCGCTATCCATACGACAGGGCGAGTCTGAGCGTCGAGGGCGTACCATGCGGCATCGACATTAGTGGCCTTAGAGTCGTTTATGTAGTCCACGCCGTTGAGTGTGCGCACAATCTCAAGGCGATGTGGGGCGTTGCGGAATGTGCGCATACCCTCTGCCACCTTCTGCGGCTCTGCGCCGGCGAGCAAGGCGGCGGTCATGGCCATCATGGAGTTGTATATGTTGTGGAGACCCTTTATGGGCAGTTCATCCACGTTGAAGTAGAATGGGCGTTGCGCCACGGCTATCTGTATGGTGTCCTGATAGGCGTTGACACAATCGGAGCGTCCTATGGTTGATACGGGGAATGATGCCGCGGCGGGGTTGTTGAAGTAGGCGAGAGTGCCTTTGTCGTCGGCGTTGTAGATGAACAGTTGCTCAGGCCCCATATTCTGTGTTATGCGGTATTTGGCGCGTGCATAGTTGCCGAAGTCGTGGTCGTAGCGGTCCAGATGGTCGGGCGTGATGTTGCATAGCACGGCTATATCGCATCGGAAGTCGTACATGTCGTCAAGTTGGAAGCTGCTAAGCTCTATGACGTACCAGTCGGGTTCATTGCCACGTGCCACCTGACGTGCCATGCTGACGCCCACATTGCCAGCCAGGGAGGCGTTGAAACCAGCCGTGGTGAGGAGGTGGTGGGTGAGTAGGGTAGTGGTGGTTTTGCCGTTGGCACCTGTTATGCCGATGAACTTGGCCTTGCTGTATCGGCCTGCGAACTCTATCTCGGATATGACGGGCGTGCCTTGCTCACGTAGTTTGACAACGAGTGGGGCGGTCTCGGGAATGCCAGGGCTTTTCACTACAAGTGTGGCGGCCATGACGCGTGACTCTGTGTGCCCGCCCTCCTCGAACTCAATAGACTCAGCTTTGAGCTCGTCACGGTAGTTCTGCTTGAGCGTGCCGCTGTCTGACACGAGCACCTCAAAGCCTTTAACCTTGCCGAGAATAGCGGCACCTACGCCACTCTCTCCGCCACCAAGTACAACCAGTTTCTCCATGATAATTATCTGATTTTGAGCGTCACGATGGTAATAATTGCAAGGACTATGCCCACGAGCCAAAAGCGGGAGACGATTTTAGGCTCGGGTATGCCCTTTTTCTGAAAATGATGATGTAGAGGCGTCATGAGGAAAATCCTACGACCTGCGCCATATTTCTTCTTCGTGTATTTGAAGTAGCTCACTTGCATTATGACCGACACGTTCTCGACGACGAATATGCCGCAAAGCACTGGTATGAGCAGCTCTACATGCACAAGAATGGCGAAAACGGCTATGATGCCGCCTATCATGAGTGAGCCTGTATCGCCCATGAACACTTGGGCGGGGTAGGCGTTGTACCACAAGAAGCCAATTGTTGCGCCGACGAATGCCGCCATGAACACCACAAGCTCGGCAGAGTTAGGCACGAACATGATGTTGAGGTAGCCTGCGAAGGCGTAGTGGCTTGATACGTAGGCGAAAACCATTAGTGCGGCGCCTATGATAGACGATGTGCCAGCCGCCAAGCCGTCAAGGCCGTCGGTGAGGTTGGCACCATTGCTTACGGCCGTGATGATGAATATCACGATTAGGGCGAAAATGACCCAACCTATGGCGTCGGAATACTCGCCAGCCCATGAGGCGAGCCAACGGTAGTCGAACTCGTGGTTCTTGACGAATGGGATGGTGGTGATGGGGGCTTTGGTGATGTGTTGCTCGGTGGTGATGGGGGCAGCCGCGTCTACTTGCTCAATGGCGTTATCTTGCGCTATGGGCGCTGAGCCAGTGCGGATTACCACGTCGTCGTTGAAATAGAGGGTGGCGGCCACGATTATGCCGAGTCCCACTTGCCCTACGATCTTGGCACGGCCGGGCATACCCTCCTTGTTCTTGCGGAACACCTTGATGTAGTCGTCGATGAATCCTATTAGTCCGAGCCATACCGTGGTGACAATCATCAGGATGACGTAGACGTTGTCGAGACGGCATAGCAGAAGGACAGGCACGAGTATGGAGAAGAGAATTATGATGCCGCCCATGGTGGGTGTGCCTTTTTTCTGGAGTTGACCCTCGAGGCCCAGGTCGCGCACTGTCTCGCCAATCTGTTGACGTTGGAGGATGTTGATGATGCGTCGGCCGATGATGGTGGCGAATATGAGAGAAATAATCAGTGCGAGTGAGGCTCGGAACGAGATGTATTGGAATAGGCTTGCGCCCTTCATGCCGACCTCGTCGAGGATATGGAAGATGTAGTAGAGCATTGTTTGTGAAGTGAGAGGTTATAGTTTTTGTAGCTCTTCGAGGTCGCTAAAGTGGTGTTTCACTCCGTTTATCTCTTGATAGTCCTCATGACCTTTGCCAGCCACGAGTATGATGTCGCCCTTCTTGGCTATGGCGGCGGCGGTCTTTATGGCCTCATGTCGGTCGGGTATGGTGAGGGTTTGTGTCAGCTGTTCGGGAGTCAGTCCGGCTTTCATGTCGTCGAGTATGGCGAGCGGGTTTTCTGTGCGCGGGTTGTCGCTTGTCAGGATGACCTTATCGGCGTCTTTGACGGCTTCTTGTGCCATCTCGGGGCGCTTGGTCTTGTCGCGGTCGCCGCCGCATCCCACGACGCAGATTATATCCTGTCCGTCGCGTCGCACCTCGTGCAAGGTGGTCAGCACGTTGAGCAGGGCGTCGGGGGTGTGGGCGTAGTCTACGATGGCTGTGGCGCCAGAGGAGAGTTTCACGGTTTGGAAACGGCCGTCGACGGGTTTGAGACCGCTGAGGGCTACGAGAACCTGGTGTGGGTCGAAGCCCAGTAGACATGCCGCCCCGTATATGGCAGTGAGGTTGTAGGCGTTAAAACGGCCAACGAATTGCATAAAAGCGTCCTCACGGTCGTCAAAGCGTATGAGCATGCCGTCCATGCTGTCCTCGACAACACGAGAGCGGAAGTTGGCTATTGTCTGGAGGGAATATGTCTTGCGAGAGGCGGCTGTGTTTTGGAGCATGCGCGTCCCGTTCTTGTCGTCTATGTTGGTCAGGGCGAAGGCGTCTTTCTTCAGGCTATCGAAGAAACCCTTCTTGGCCTCGATGTAGTTGGCGAAAGTCTTATGGAAATCGAGGTGGTCGTGTGTGATGTTGGTGAATATGCCACCGTCGAAGTCAAGTCCCTCGATGCGCTTCTGCACCACGCTGTGTGAGCTGACCTCCATAAAGCAATACTCGCACCCCTCGTCTACCATCCTTCTCATTGTCTTTTGGAGTGTTATGGCGTCGGGGGTGGTTTGCATGGCTGTGGTGCGCTCTGTGCCGACGTAGTTGGCGACGGTTGAGAACAGGCCGCTCTTATGTCCGAGGGCTGTCGTCAGGCGGTATAGGAGCGTGGCGATGGTTGTCTTGCCGTTGGTGCCTGTTACGCCTACGAGTTTGAGGCTGTGCGACGGGTTGCCGTAGAAAGCTGAGGCGAGGCGGCCAAGTGCCTGGTGCGTGTCGGGGACGAGGATTATGGCGCAGTCGTCGGGTATGCTGTCGGGCATGACTTCGCAGGCTATGGCACGGCAGCCGCCCTCTATGGCCTTGGGTATGAAGGTGTGGCCGTCGACCTTCTCGCCCTTCTGTGCCACGAATAGCGAGCCTGCGGCAGCCTTGCGGCTGTCGAGGGTGATGGAAGTGACCTCTTGCTCTGCGGGGCCATGGAGGGTGACCTCCTTGAGGTTGGCGCCAGAGATAATATCTTTAAGCTTCATAGTTGGGAATATGAATGTTTGTTCGAGTCTAATTGTCGAGGGTCAGGGTTATGGTAGCGCCCTTGTTGAACCTCGAACCTTGGGCAAGGCTTTGTGATACGACACGGCCGACACCCTCTACCGAGACTTTCAGTCCTTTCTGCTCAAGCAGGCACACGGCGTCGGAGGCACCCATGCCTATGACACTTGGCACTATGCCGTCGGTGTAGAAGCTGGGGCGTATGGTGACGCCGTCCTTGTTGGCTGTGGCAGATACCCAGTTGGAGGCTGTGGAGGATACGGTGTTGGGGATTTTGAGTTCGGAGAGCGACTTGACGAGGTCGGGAGCCCATCCGCCTTTGCTGTATGGCATGAGGTTGGATGAGGGGACTTGTGGTTTGATTTTGCCTGAGCCTTTGCGGAACTCGGCGGCGTATACACGGTCGGCTATGTCCTTGACGACGTTGCCAGCCACGACATTGCCGTAGTAGACGTTGTTGCTTGGGCCGTAGACCATCACGACGACGGAGTATAGGGGTTCGTCGGCGGGGAAGTAGCCGGCGAACGAGGCGAGGTAGCTGTGGCCGCCATCTTTGGCGTAACCGCGGCCGTCGTGGGCTATTTGGGCTGTGCCTGTCTTACCGGCTATCTTGTAGGGGGTTTTGCTGATATTCTTGGCTGTGCCGTTGGCGACTACGGCTTTGAGGGCGTCTTGCACTTGGCGTATGGTGCGTGTGGTGGCTATGGAGTTGCGCATGACCTGCGGTTTGACGTCTGCTATGCGCTTGCCCTCCTCGAGTTGGCACTCGACGAACATGGGGCGCATCATGGTGCCATTGTTAGCCACGGCGTTGTAGAATGTGAGCAGTTGGAGTGGTGTGAGCCGTACCTCGTAGCCTATTGACATCCAGGGCAGTGTTGTGCCGCTCCATGTGGGGTCGGCTGGGGATTTTATCTCTGATGAGCGTTCGCCCTTGATGTCTATGGTGAGGCTGTCGGCGAGGCCCATATCCTTCAGGCATTCTATGAAGGAGTCGCGTTTCTTGTCGAAGCATTTCATGACGAGGCGTGACATGCCGATGTTGCTTGACACTTCGAAAGCCCGCAGCACGCTTATGTTGCCGTGTCCGTCCTTCTTGCTGTCGCGCATTGTGCGGTCGTAGATGCGGTATTCGCCGTCGTAGGTGTTGATGGTGTCGTTGAGGGTGACGCCACCCTCCTCGATACATGCTATCAGTGAGGCGAGTTTGAAAGTGGAGCCTGGTTCGGCGAGTTCGCCTATGGCGTAGTTGTAGTCTTCGGCGTAGGAGCCATCGGCTTGGCGGTGTAGGTTGACTATGGCGCGTATGGCACCTGTCTTGACCTCCATGAGCATGGCAACGCCGTGGTCGGCATTATGGTCGCTGAGTTGGCGGATCATGGAGTTCTCGGCCACGTCTTGAATATCTATGTCGATAGTCGTGACGATGCTGCGGCCGTCGACTGGCGCAGTCACTTCACGCTCTATCCATTGGCCGGTCATTTTTAGGCGGTTGCATACGCCGTCTTTGCCGCGCAGGATCTTATCGTAGGAGTTCTCTATGCCTACCGTGCCTTGATTGTCTTGTGAGATTTTGCCGATGGTGCGTGCGGCGAGGAGGCCAAAGGGGAGCTTGCGCTCGTCGCTCTGTTCGAACAGGAATCCGCCCTTATTCTTGCCGCGTTTGAATATGGCGAACTGCTTGACTTGCTGGAACTCGGCATGTGAGACACGGCGGTTGCCGAGTCGTATGTAGCGTTGGCGTTTGCGGCGTGCGGACTCTATCTGCTCACGGTACTTATCGGCGGACTTATCGCCGAAGAGGTTGGCCAGTTGCAGTGAGAGTTTTGAGATTTCCTTGTTGAAGGTGGAGTCTTTGAGACCATCGGCACAGGGGTCCATAGCGATGCGGTAGATAGGCACGGAGCATGCGAGTACACGGCCGTCGCGGGCGAGAATGTCGCCACGTTTGGCGGGCAGGCTGGAGCGTTTGTCGGACTTCTCGGCAATGAGTTTACGGTACTTGTCGCCGTCGACGAGCTGAAGTTCGAGAGCTTTGGCAAGTACAACGACGAAGGCGAGCGCCACGATGATTAGCGTGACGCCCATCAGGCGATAAGTCACCTTGAAGCCGTTGTTGTTTTTCGTTGCCAAGGTAAGATAGGGTGTTATGGCTCAATGATGCGAGGGGGTTCGGTCAGTTCTTTAAGTTGGAGGCCTTCGGCCTCGACACGTCGGAGGACTTCGCTCTGCTTGCTCATGTTCATGAGTTGGCTTTGCGTAGTTATGTGTTCGTAGCGCATTTGTTTGATCTCGGCGTTGAGGTCGTTGATGCGTCGTAGTTGTTTCTCGGTGTCGAGGTGGTTGGTTATGTAGATAAAGATTAGGACTCCCACGAACAGGAGGAAGAGAGGGGATATGCCGAGGGGTAGAGATATACGCCCGTTGGTCAGTTTTTTGAGCCAGGAATCGCTATTATCGACAGACTTGGCCATGAGTTAGCACTTTATGGCCCATCGCATTTTGGCGGAGCGGGCACGAGGGTTGCGATCCACCTCGTCGGGCGAGGGGAGAGTGGGTTTGCGTTGAGTGACGCGGAAGGGGACGTTGACGGTGCCGAATACCATGTCTTGTTCGGCTTGTGCCTTTTGTGGGTTGCCGCTTTTCATGATATTCTTCACCATGCGGTCTTCCAGGCTATGATAGGCTATCATTACCATTCGTCCACCTGGGGCGAGGGTGGAGGCGCAGGCGCGGAGCATGGAGTCGAGGGCGTCCATTTCGTGATTGACCTCTATGCGTAGGGCTTGGAATACTTTGGTGAGGGTTTTGTTCTGGTCGTTTTTAGGTGTTACGGACTCGACAAGTTGGCGTAGGGAGGAGGTGGTGGTTATGGGGTTGTCGTTGCGTGAGCGAGTTATGGCGTTGACAATCTTGAAGGGTTTATCGACTTCGCCCCATGAGCCGAGGATGCGGGCGAGGTTGTCGGGGGAGTAGGAGTTGACGATGTCGGCCGCGGTGTGTGTGGCGGAGCGGTTCATGCGCATATCGAGGGGGCCATCTTGACGGAAGGAGAATCCACGTGAGCCGTCGTCGAAGTGATGGGAAGATACGCCGAGGTCGCCGAGTATGCCGTTGACTGGTAGCGCGCCCATGAAGTCGAGGAAGTCGGCCAGGAAGCGGAAGTTGTGTCGTACGAGGGTGAATCGTGGGTCGTTTGGGACATTGGCCATGGCATCGGCATCTTGGTCGAAAGCTATGAGTTGACCGTTGGGGCCGAGTCGGGAGAGTATTTCACGGCTATGCCCACCGCCGCCGAATGTGACATCGACGTAGAGGCCGTCGGGTTGGATGTTGAGGGCGTCGACCGACTCGTGGAGCAAGACCGGGACATGGTAGGAATCGATATGCGGCATAGGGCGTCAGCTGTTGAATATTTGGTCGGAGAGAGCCCCGAGTTGGTTGCCCGAGAGGGATGTGGCGAGGCGTTTCTGCTTGTCCCATAGCTCGATATGGTTGTCTACGCCGAGGAGTGTAAGCTCTTTGTTGGCGGCTATGAGGTCGAGGAGACGTTGTGGGAGTAGGAGTCGTCCGTTGGCGTCGAGTTGTGCTTCGGCGGTGCCGCTTTGCCATTCGCGGAGGAACTGTGCGTGAAGTCGGTTGTAGGGGTTTAGTCGGGAGCGGAGGTCGGTCATCATGGATTGCCAGACGTCGTAGGGGTAGATGACGAGGCAATCTTCGTAGATGTCTTTTCGGATGACGAGGCGCACGACCTCCAAGCCATCAAACTCGCGCTTGAAGGCGGCAGGGAGGACGATGCGGTTTTTGGCATCGGCACGACTGTCGAAGTCGCCTATGAACGAAAAGTGCCTATTATCCATTTTCAGGTTGTAAATTTACCTCCAAAACAAACCACTTGCAACCACTTTGCCCCACTTTTATACACATTTGATTGGGATGAAAATGCAATTTGTTGATAATCATGGGGTGTCGGGTAGGAGATTTAACATTTGGGGTGTGGGGTGTCGGGGTGGGGTGTGGAGTGCGTTTTGCGGTGTTAGGTGGTACGCCTTCGGCGTTTTTGGGGGTACGCCTTGCGGCGTTTAGGGGGAGGTGATGTGGATGGTGGGTGTACGTGCGTTACCCAAGTGTGTGGGGTAAATGAAAGAGAAGTCCCGGCACGGTGGGTGTCGGGACTGTGTGGGGTGGTACGCCTTGCGGCGTTTAGGGGAGACGCCGCGGGCGGACGTCCCTACATGCGTAGGTGCGACCGTGGGGTGGTACGCCTTTGGCGTTTGGGGAGGTGATGTGGATGGCGGGTGTACGTGGTGGGTTATTTCTTTTTCTTGAAGAGGTTGTTGAGAGCGTCTTTGGCTTGATTGACCTTCTCTTTTGTTTTCTCGTCTTTGATGTTGTCGATGGCCTTGTCGGCGGCGTTGGTGAGTTTGTCTTTGGCCTTGTCGGTGGCTTCGGATGCGAGGGTTTTGGTGGCTTCGGAGAGGTCGAGTTTGAGGTTGGGCTTGGTGAGTTTGCCAGTGATTTGTATACCTACGGGGAGGTCGGCACCAGTGGAGAGGGCGGAGACGGAGGCGCCGGTCTTGCTGATGAGTGTAGCTATCTCGGAGCGGGCTACGGGGAGTTTAAGTTCGTAGTCCATGGACTGGTCGAGGCCTTGCTTACCGCTGAAGTCGGCTTTGCGCCCGAAGACATTAACCTTGAAGGGTTCGACGACGATGTTGCCGTCTTTGATGGTGTAGTTGAACTTGGTGTCTTTGAGTTGGAGGTCGTTGTATTTGTCGTTGCTGAGGAGTTTGGAGAGGTTTTTTTGGAAGTCGCTGTTTTTAAGTTGGAGGTTGGCAGAGGCGAAGTTGCCTTTGCCGTTGACGGACTTGAGGACTGGGCTTAGAGCGTTGTCTATTTCTGTGGTTATGTCGAGACCGATAGTGACGTTGCCGTAGGCGTTGTGTGCGATAGGGAGCAGGCTGTCGATGACGCTGAAGGAGTTGGTTAGTTTGTTGATGTTGACGTTGTTGAACCCGACATTCATGTCGGCCTTGCTGTTCTTGCCTTTAGGGGTTTGGAATTTGCCGTTGAGGACGAGTTCGCCGTCGCAGAGGTCTGTGGAGAGGTTGGTGAGGTCTGCCACGCCGTTGGCGAGGGCTATGCGGCCGTTAATGTTGGTGAGTTCGAGACGGTCGTAGAGGAGTTTGTCGATGTCGGTTGTGAAGTGGAAGTTGATATTGGTGGGGAGCTGGAGGGGCTCGGGCTGGGCGTTGGAGGTGGTTGTGGTGGTAGAGGTGGTATCGGCCGAGGAGGAGGATGTCATGGCGAGAAGCTCGTTGCAGTCGAGGAGGTTGGAGTTGACAGTGACTGTGCCGCGTATGACATCGTCTTTGAGGAGGTAGGGTAGGTAGTTTTCGACATTGCCTTTAAGGTTTATATCGCTCTTGCCGATTAGGATGTTGAGGGGGTCGAGGCTGACGGCTTTTGGGGAGAAGGAGAGTAGGGCTTCGGACACTTCGAGGCCTTGTGGGAGTGCGGAGCCTTTGAAAATGAATTTGGAGAGACCGACTTTGCCATCGGCTATGACCTTGTCGTATTGCTGGTTGTCGATGCTGGCGAGGTCGGCGGTGACTTTGAGGTTGGCGTCGATGAGGCCGGAAAGCTCCATGTCGTCGAGGGGGAGGGCGTTTTTGAGTTTGGTGAGGTCGACCTTGCCGAGCGCGAGGGCGTCGAACGAGATATTAGATATAGGAGTTTTTACGTTGGCACGGATGTCGAAGGGGTTGCCGGCGAGGGCGAAGTGGAAGGTGTCGATGGCGACTGTGGTGAGGTCGGCGCTACCGCCTGGGTTGTTGACGAGGACGGAGACGTTGATGTCGGAGAGTGATTCGGGGAGGTCGGGGTATTTGACGTATCCGTTGTTGACTTTGAGTGCGGCATTGAGAGCGGGGATGTTGTCCATGTCGCGGTATTCGCCTTTGGCCATGGCGTAGAGGTCGAAGGAGCCGGAAGTCTTGATGCCATCAACGCTCTTGAGGATGTCTTCGGGGAGGAGTTTAATGATGGACTCGAAAGTTGTCTGTATGGCGGCAAGCCGCATGTCGAGGGCGATGGCGTTGGAGTCTTTGAGTTGCGCCCATCCGTCGAAGCGTAGAGGGAGCCCGCCGAAGGTTAGGCTGTTGTCGTTGAAGGTGAACTTCATGGAGTCGAGGTCGGCGACGGCATCGGCGTTGAAGTTGAGCGCGGTGTTGTTGACGTAGGAGACGCCACTGAGTGCGGCGTTTATGGCGTTGATGGCGAGTTTGAGTTTGAGGGCCATGACGTTGCCGTTCATGTTGCCGTTCATGTTGGCATTAAGGCCGGCGATGGAGGCGGAAGTGTTGGAGGTGGAGTCGAGGTAGGCGAGTCGGACGTTGGAGAGTGTGACCTCTTGGAGTGAGAGTTTGAGGGGGGCGGAGGCTGTGGTGTCGGTGTTGGCTGTGGTGTTGGCTGTGGTGTCGGAGGCGATGTTGACGATGTCCCAGTTGGCGAGGCTGTCGGAGGTGATGATGCCTTGCGCGAGGACATCGTCGAGTGCGACGGCGTTTAATTGGATATCGCCGCTTATGGCTTTCATGACATCGACATCGGCGAAGAGTTTGCCGACATGGAGGAGGGTGTCGCCTTCGAAACGGCCTTGACCGATGATGTTGATATTACCTATGCCGGCTCGGAGGTCGGGGAAGCTGCTGAAGATGGAGAGGGAGAAGTCGCCGAAATCGACAGTGGCGTTTTTTACGTATTGGTTAGCCGTCTTCTTGGCGAAGGATTCGACCTCGTCGGAGAAGAAGGTTGGGACGATGATGAGGGCGAGGATGACCAGGAGTAGGAGGCCTCCTATGACGCCTGCGATGATTTTGAGAAGTTTAGACATTGTGAAATATAGGGTTAGAAGTTAATGGCAAAGTGTTGGTGTTGCGAGCTAAAGGTACGTCAAAAAGGCATACAAGTTGGCGCGGGTGACGTTAAAAATTGTATAATTGAATTATAAGGATATTTAACATAGCGGTATATAAAAAGGAGGGGGTGTGTAGGGGAAAAGGGTTGGTGGACGGTTTTGCAAGATTTGTGTATGCTATTCGCGTGATTTGTATATGTATGACAAATCGTTATTTTATGGGGGACAAATTGTTATTTTTGGGGTGTGGAGTTGAGATGGGGAAGGTTGGGGTAGCATTGGGTTCAGTATTGTTGTGTATCCGTGGTGCAGTTTTATCAGTATATTATCAGTATCTTGGAGAATTTGGGTAAGATATTGGAATAATGGAGGGAGTATGGCGGTTGCGGGAGTGGAGGGTGCGACATATACTCCCCCATTGTGGTGTGGAGGGGTGAATTAGGATTTATTCACCTTTCATGCTCAGTCCGATGCGGTTGCGGTCGAGGTCGACTTCGACAACTCGGACTATGACTTGTTGGTGTAGCGAGACCACGTCGGATACATTCTTGACAAAATGGTCGGATAGTTGGCTAATGTGTACGAGTCCGTCGGTTTTGACGCCGAGGTCGACGAAAGCCCCGAAGGCGGTGATGTTGGTGACGATGCCAGGCAGACGCATGCCGATGGCGAGGTCGTTGATGGTATGTACGGAGGGGTCGAAGGCGAAATCTTGGAGTTGTTCACGTGGGTCTCGGCCAGGTTTTTCGAGTTCGGCCATTATGTCGCGTAGGGTGGGGAGACCGACCTCGTTGGTGACGTAGTTCTCGAGCTTAACTTGCTGGCGCTTAGTTGGGTTGGAGATTAGTTCTTGGACGGAGCAGTTGGCGTCGTGAGCCATTTGAGCCACTATGTGGTATCGTTCGGGGTGCACGGCCGAGGTGTCGAGGGGGTTTTTAGCTCCGGCGATACGAAGGAAGCCGGCGCATTGCTCGTAGGCTTTAGGGCCGAGTCGTGGGACTTTCTTGAGGTCGGCTCGTGAGGCGAAGGGGCCGTGTTCGGTTCGGTAGTCGACGATGTTTTGCGCGAGCTGAGGGCCGAGTCCTGAGACGTAGGTCAGGAGATGTCGGCTTGCGGTGTTGACCTCGACTCCTACTTGGTTGACGCAGCTTATGACCACGGAGTCGAGAGAGTCCTTGAGTCGGTTTTGGTCGACGTCGTGTTGGTATTGGCCTATGCCGAGGGATTTGGGGTCGATTTTGACGAGTTCGGCGAGGGGGTCCATGAGACGTCGGCCTATGGATACGGCGCCGCGGACTGTGACGTCCTCGTTTGGGAACTCTTCGCGTGCTGTTGCGGAGGCGGAGTAGATAGAGGCGCCGTCTTCGGAGACGACGAATATGCGTAGATGGTGGTTGGGGTCGAAGTTGCGTACGAAGGCTTCTGTCTCGCGGCTTGCTGTGCCGTTGCCTATTGCGACAGCCTCGATGTGGTACTTGTCGATGAGGTGTTGGAGTTCGGCTTGTGCTTCTTGTGGCTTGTTGGCTGGTGGGTGAGGGAATATGACGGAGTGGCATAGCATATTGCCCTGTTCATCGAGGCATACCACTTTGCAGCCGGTGCGGAAACCTGGGTCGAGCGCGAGAACACGGTGTCGGCCGAGTGGTGGGGCGAGGAGGAGTTGTCGGAGGTTAGTCTCGAAGACATTTATGGCATCTGTGTCGGCACGTTGTTTGGCTTCGGCTTGCATTTCGGTCTGCATTGCTGGAGCGAGGAGCCGTTTGTAGCCGTCGGCAATGGCGGATTGTAGATGATGTGCTGTGCGTTGGTTTTTGATGAAACGGCGTTCGAGTCGGTCGAGGATGACGTTGGAGTCTTTAGGGTCGACGGAGAGTTTGAGGACACCTTCGTCTTCTGCGCGCATCATGGCGAGGACGCGGTGTGAGGGGCATTTGGAGAGGTTTTCGTGTCGGTCTATATAGTCGCGGTATTTCTCGGCGTCGGCTTCTTTACCTTTGACGAGTTTGGTAGAGATTATGCCGTCACAGCGGAATATGTTGCGTGCTGTTTCGCGTGATTCGGGTTGGTCGGCCACGTATTCGGCGATTATATCGCGAGCGCCTTGCAGGGCGTCGTCGATGGTTTTGACGTTGTCGGAGAGGAACTTTTCGGCGGTCAGGTCGATATCTTGGCAGTTTCCGTTGAGGAGTATTTGTGCAAGCGGTTCGAGTCCGAGTTCACGGGCTTTGGCGGCACGTGTCTTACGTTTTGGCTTGTAGGGTTGGTATAGGTCCTCGAGACGGGTAGGGTCCCAAGTGTCGGTGATAAGTTGTCGGAGGTTGTCGGTCAGTTTTCCTTGGGAGTCGATGGTAGAGATGATAGTCTCTTTGCGAGATTCGAGTTCCTTGAGTTTATCGTAGGCTTGTGCGATGTTGGCTATTTGGACTTCATCGAGGTTGGATGTGGCTTCCTTACGGTATCGGCTGATGAAGGGTACGGTAGCGCCGTCGTCGAGGAGTTTGATGGTGTTTTGCACCTGTTGAGTGCGGAGGTTTAGCTGTTTGGCTATGAGGGATGGGAATATAGGGTTTAGCATTGTTATGGTGGGAGTTATAGGGTTAAGCGAGAATGATGTGGTGTAGGGTGGCGTCGTGCGGCTCGGTGGGCAGGTTGTCGAGGAGTTGGCATTGGAATCCTACACCGATGCGAATGGCGTTGGGCAGGGTTGAGAAGGCACGGTCGTAGAAACCTCGTCCTCGTCCGAGACGGCGTCCGTCGGAGGTGAAAGCCATGCCTGGGGTAATTATGACGGTGTTTGAGCCGCCAGAGGAGAGGATGTCGTGTGGCAGGGTGGGGGAGTCGGGGGGAGGTTGGAGGATGCCGTATAGGGGGTCGGGAGTAAGGGAGTCGGTACCTTGGAAGAGGTGGAAATGTAGGGAGTTGTCGACCATTAGGGGGAGGTATAGGTCGTGTCCTTGTGTGGCGAGTGAGATGTTAAGGGGAGCGGTGTTTATCTCGTCGGGCATGGGCCAGAAGGAGATTATTGTGTGAGTGGAGGAAATGGTTGGGTGGGATAGGGCGAGAGAGGTGAGTCGTGTGGCGGCTTGCTCACGTTGCAGGGTTGTGAGTGAGTCTTTGAGGAGACGTATTTGGTGGCGTAGGGCTTTTTTGGAGGGGGTTGTATTGTAGTCCATTGTGTCACGCTTGGCTAAAAGTAACCCCTCCGTTAGCCGTGGCTACACGGAGGGGTGGGTATGTGTGTGATGGTCAGTGGGTTATTTGCGGGTTATGGTTTGGTCGCGGTCGGGTCCTACGGAGACGATCTTGACTGGTACGCCGAGGTAGCTCTCGATGAACTTGACGTAGTCGATGAACTTTTGGGGGAACTGGTCTTCGGAGGTCATCTTATCCATGGGAGTGTTCCAGCCGTCGAACTCCATGTAGATAGGCTCTACTTCCTCGTTGATGTCGAAGGGCATTTCGTCTGTCTCACGGTTGCCGACCTTATAGGCGACGCAAGCCTTGATGGTTTTGAAGGCGTCGAGGATGTCGCTTTTCATCATGATGAGCTGTGTCACGCCGTTGATCATTACTGCGTAGCGGAGAGCTACGAGGTCGATCCAACCACAACGTCGTGCGCGTCCTGTGACGGCGCCGAACTCATGTCCGAGTTTGCGTATTTCTTCGCCTGTCTTGTCGAATAGTTCTGTTGGGAAAGGGCCGCTTCCGACGCGAGTGCAGTAGGCTTTGAATATGCCGAATACTTCGCCTATCTTGCTTGGGGCTACGCCGAGTCCTGTGCATGAGCCGGCTGCTACGGTGTTGGATGATGTCACGAAGGGGTATGAGCCGAAGTCGACGTCGAGCATTGTGCCCTGTGCGCCTTCGGCGAGGACACGTTTGCCATCGGCGAGGAGGCCGTTGATGTAGAATTCGCTGTCGATGAAGGTGAATTGGCGCAGCTTCTCGACACCAGCGAACCAGTCCTTCTCTATTTCGGCGAGTTTATCGGTGGGGTAGTTGTAGTGTCCGAGGATGGTTTTGTGACGGTCGGTTGCGGCTTTGTATTTGGCTTCGAAGTTATTCTCGAGGTCGCCTACACGTAGGCCGTTGCGGCTGATCTTGTCGGTATATGTGGGGCCGATGCCCTTGCCTGTTGTACCTATCTTGCCTGCACCTTTAGCGCTCTCGTATGCGGCGTCGAGGAGGCGGTGTGTTGGGAGGATGAGGTGTGCTTTGCGAGATATGAATAGTCGGCTCTTGAGGTCGTGGCCAGTGGCTTCGAGTTGCTCTATTTCGGCTTTGAAGAGGGCGGGGTCGAGTACTACGCCGTTACCGATGATGTTTACCTTGTCGCCTTGGAAGATACCTGAGGGTACTGAGCGGAGTACGTATTTCTGGCCTTCAAACTCGAGCGTATGACCGGCATTAGGGCCACCTTGGAAACGTGTGACGGCGGCATAGTTAGGGGTCAGGACATCAACGACCTTACCCTTGCCCTCGTCGCCCCATTGGAGGCCCAGGAGAACGTCTACTTTCATTATAGATAGGGACTTATAAAATAATCAGACATAGAAAATCGGAAGGTCGGTGACACTGGCGTGTTCATCCTGACCTTCCGATGCGCTAAGATATGGATAAATTCTTAAAAAAAGAAATTAGCCTTGACGAATTACTGGAGCAAGCCTTTTTTATGGGGCTTGTCGGGTGGTGCGGGTGTTATGCCTTGTGTCTGATGAAGAGCACTTTCAGCTCGCGCACCCAGAGGACGAGGGAGGAGATTAGGGTTATGATAATCCAGTCGCTAATCTTCATTGGGATGACATCGAAGAAGTGGTAGAGACATTCGACGATGAGGATTTGTCCGATGAAGATGATTAGTGCGATCAAGCCGAAACCTTTGCAGTGGCGCAGGAGTAGGCCGCTACGGCTGGTCTTATAGCCGCGGGTGTCGAACATGTACCAGAAGTGCGTCATGACGAATACGGAGAAGATGAGGGTCTGCTCGTAGGGTGTCAGTCCATTGGCTGCGCCTATGTTGGGCGAGAGGAAGTCGGTCATACTGGTGATGTTGGCATGTTCGCAGACGTAGACCATGGCGAGCATGATGAGGAAGAATATGCCGCCTATGGAGAATATCTCTGTTGCCATGTGGCGGTCGATGATGAAGGCGTTGCGGTTGCGCGGCTTATCGTTCATTACGGAGGGTGAGGGTGGGAGTGAGGCGAGAGCCATAGCTCCGAAGGTATCCATGATGAGGTTCACCCAGAGCATTTGGGTCACTGTGAGCGGTGATTGAATGCCCATGAACGCACCGACGAGCACGATGAGGCAAGCGGAGACGTTGACGGTGAGCTGGAACAGGAGGAAGCGTTGGATATTCTGGTAGAGGGAACGTCCCCAGAGTACGGCACGGCAGATGCTGCTGAAGGAGTTGTCGATGATGGTGATGTCGCTCACCTCTTTAGCTACGGATGTGCCGTCGCCCATGGAGAGTCCTACGTGGGCTGCTTTGAGTGCGGGTGCGTCGTTTGTGCCATCGCCTGTGACAGCCACTATCTCGTTCTTGCGTTGCAGGCTCTCGACGAGTTTCTTCTTGTCCATAGGGCGGGCGCGGGCTATGATCTTGAAGTGTTCCACGTTGGCGTCGAGGTTGTCTTCGCTCATGTCGGCAAGTTCGGGACCGGTGATGATGTTGTTGGCATCGGTGTCGGTGAGTGGGTTCCAGAGGCCTATCTGACGTGCTATTTCTTTGGCAGTGTTGGCGGTGTCGCCTGTGACCATCTTGACTTGTATGCCGGCGTTGATGCACTGCTTGATGGCGTCTGGCACGTCGGCACGTACGGGGTCGGCGATGGCTACTATGCCGAGGAATTTGAGGTCGTTGGTAGTGATTCGTCCGTCGGTAATAACCTTCTCGTTAATCTCGAGGTTCTTGTAGGCGAAGGCGAGGGTGCGCATGCCTTGCTTTTGGAATGTGGCGAGTTGCGAGAATATGGCGTCGCGCTGTTCTTGTGAGTCGATTTGGCATAGGGAGAGGACAATCTCGGGTGCGCCCTTGACGTGCAGGATGTGTTGGTTGTCGTGGTTGAGAATCTCCGTGGCCATGTATTTGCGTTCGGTGGAGAAGGGGAGTTCCTCGACACGGGATATTGAGGCACGTATATCGCGGTAGTTGCGTTTGTTGTCGTAGAGGTAGAGGAGCAGCGCGCCTTCGGTGGGGTTGCCTACGACGGTAGGTTTGTCGGGGTTGGAGGTGTCGAGTTCGGCGGTAGAGTTCACGGCGAGAGCTTCGGCCACGAGTTCAGATTGCGGGTCGTCAAATACGGCTTGGCTCACTCGCATTTGGTTTTGAGTGAGGGTGCCGGTCTTGTCGGTGCAGATGACGGTTGTGGCTCCCATGGTCTCGCAGGCGTGCATCTTGCGGACGAGGTTGTTGGTTTTTAGCATGGAGCGCATGCTGTAGGCGAGGGCGAGGGTCACAGCCATAGGTAGGCCTTCGGGGACTGCTACGACGATGAGTGTCACGGCAATCATGACGGTCTGGAGGAGGTAGGCGGTGATGTCGACCCAAGCGAGGGAGTTGTCTCCGAGGAAGTATACGAGTATGCGGCCTACTACGACGAGTGCGGCTATGGTGTAGCTGAGTTTGGTTACGAGGTCGCTAAGTCCGTCGAGTTGCTCATTGAGTGGGGTGCGTATGGAGTTGTCGATTTGTGCCGCCTCGAAGACCTTGCCGTTCTCTGTCTTGTCTCCTACGGCGAAGACACGTGCTATGGCGTGACCTTCCATGACCTTTGTGCCGCGCATGACGTGGTTGGAGGGGAAGGTGGCTTGTGGGTCGAACTGTGCCTTGTCTGTGGTTTTGTCGCATACGGGTTCGCCTGTTAGGCTGCTCTCGTCGACCTTTAGGTGTGTGGCATCGATTAATTCGGCATCGGCTGGGATTTCGTCGCCTGTGGCAATGATGATGATGTCGCCCACAACGATGTCACGCTTTGGCACTTTGCACGCCGAGCCGGAGCGTATGACCTCGACTGGCTCGTCGTCGTTGACTTGGTTGAGGATGGCGAACTCACGGTCGGCTTTGAGCTCGAAGATGAAGGCGAGCCCGGTGGCAAGGAGTATGGCAACGAAAATGCCTATTGGCTCAAAGAAGACTGTGGCATCTTTGCCGAGACCGAAATACTCGTAGAAAGATATGCCGACGGAGAGACATCCTGCGACGAGGAGGATGATGATGAGGTGGTCTTGGAATTTCTCGAGGAACTTTTTCCAGAGTGGTTCTTTCTTGGGCGGTGTGAGGACGTTGGTGCCGTGCTGTTGGCGGCTGCTGAGGACTTCTTCCTCAGTGAGGCCGGATAGGTTGTATTCTGCCATTGGTGTGTTGTTGGTTTGTTGATTATAAAATTAGAGAGAAAAAGGGAAAGAATGGGTATAAAATAGGAGGGGAGGGTAGGGGACAAAAAAGCAGAGACGTCGCAAACAACGTCTCTACGGGTAATATCACCTTGGCACGGGGTTGCCGTGTGGCGTGGTTGGCAGGTTAGATTATGGCGAGTTTATGCAGCTCGTCTATTAGGGTTTGGCGGTTCTGTGGTTCCATGGGGCAGAGTGGAGAGCGGTAGGTCTCGTTCATCATGCCCATGGCGGCGAGGGCTGCCTTGACGGGGATGGGGTTGGACTCGATGAATAGGAGATCCATGAGTCGGTGATATTTGTAGAAGAGTTTACGTGCTTCTATGGCGTTGCCCTGCATGGAGAGAGTCATGAGCTGGGCGAAATCATTAGGGACTACATTGGCGAGGACGGATATGCAACCGTCGCCACCGAGAAGGTTAGAGAGCATGGAGATGTTATCGTCGCCGCTGTAAACCTTGAATCCTTCGGGACGTCCTGCTATGAGTGTGGCAATGTTCATGAGGTTGCCTGTGGCCTCCTTAATGCCGACGATGTTGGGGAAGTCGTGTGCCAGGCGGAGGGCAACGTCGGGTTTGATGGCTGAGCCAGTGCGCCCGGGGACGTTGTAGAGAATTATGGGGATATTTACGGCCTTGGCGACTGTGGCGAAGTGGAGATACATGCCAGCGGAGGTAGGCTTGTTGTAGTAGGGGCCTACGGTGAGGACGGCATCGACACCTGCCTCGGCCGCGTTACGGGTGTATTTGACGCAACTCTCGGTGCTATTGGAACCCGTGCCTCCGATGACGACCATGCGATGGTTGATATACTCGACGGAGTGCCGGAACATCTGCGCATCCTCCTCTTCGGAGAGAGTTGGTGTCTCGCCCGATGTGCCGCAGACGACTACGCCAGCAGTACCGTTGGCAAGGTGGAAGTCGAGGAGACGGTCGTAGGCTTCGTAGTCTATGGAGCCATCTTTCTTGAATGGCGTCACGAGGGCGGCAATAGAGCCCTGGAGATTGAATTGAGCCATGTAACTCAGTTGTATTTTAGGGGGCTTGGCGAACGAGAATGTCGTGGGCTGAGCCTGATTGTCGTGAATGTGTTGTGATATTAGCACGTGGCTAATGTGGTTGCAAAGTTAATTTATATTTGTCTGTATTGAAATTTCAACAGAGGGAAAATGTGGGGAATGAGGAAAATAGTGAGGATTTTATTTGACGAAAAGGGCGAGTGTGGACAAAGAGAAAGCCGCGCCATTGGGTAATGACACGGCTAATATGGGTTAGCTAACAGTCGGGGTTAGCTGAACATCTGCTTGACACGTTGGAAGAAGGAGGCCTTCTCTTGAGCAGAGGGTTTGAATGTTGGGCTGTCGGCGAGTTTCTCCACAAGCTTCTTGTCGTCGGACGAGAGTTTCTGCGGGATGTATACGTCGATACGAATGAGGAGGTCGCCACGTGTGGTGCGGTTTATCTCGGGCAGACCTTTACCTTTGAGTCGTAGCACCTTACCAGGTTGTGTGCCTGGCTCGACGCTTATCTTGACCTTGCCGTCGGCAGTGGGAATCTCCGCCTCTGTGCCAAGGATAGCCTCGGGGACGGTGAGGTAGAGGTGGTAGATGAGGTTTGACCCGTCGCGCTGGAGAACGTCATCCTCCTGGACACTGATAAGGACGAGAAGGTCGCCAGGTGTGCCACCATTAGGAGCCGCATTACCGGCACCTGTGACTTTGAGTTGCATGCCATCCTCGACACCTGCGGGTATCTTGACAGTGACGATAGCCTCGTCGGCCATAGTGCCTGTACCACCGCACTTGGGACACTTGTCGGTTATAGTCTTACCCTTGCCACCACAAGTCGGGCATACGGACTGCTGTTGCATGCGCCCGAAGAAGGAGTTGACGACCTGAGTGACGTAGCCTACGCCCTTACACTGCTGACAAGTCTTTATGGAACTGCTATCCTTGGCGCCTGTGCCGGAGCACGTCCTACATGGCACTTGCTTGCGTACCTTGAGCTTCTTCTCGACACCCGTGGCGCAGTCTTTGAGCGACAACGTCACACGGACACGCAGATCGGAGCCACGTGAGCCACGGCTACGAGACGAGCTACCGCCAAAGTGGAAACTGCCACCGCCGAAGCCCATACCCTCGAATATGTCGCCGAAGTGAGAGAAGATATCATCCATCGACATGCCACCACCGTAGTAGCCACCACCTGCGCCACCGTCGAACGCGGCATGGCCAAACTGGTCATACTTGGCACGCTTATCCTTGTCGGAGAGGACATCGTATGCCTCGGCGGCCTCCTTGAACTTCTCCTCGGCCTCCTTGTTGTCGGGATTCCTGTCGGGGTGATATTTGATGGCCAGCTGACGGTAGGCCTTTTTTATCTCGTCGGCCGTGGCGGTCTTAGATACGCCAAGTACTTCGTAGTAATCTCTTTTTGCCATAAAGCAACGGATCTCCTTTCTGAGAGTGAACTATTGGCAGACGACGACTTTGGCAAAACGCAACACCTTGTCGCCGAGCATATAACCCTTCTCTACGCAGTCGAGTATTTTGCCTTTCATCTCTGGCGTGGGAGCTGGCACCATGGTTATCGCCTCGTGGACGTTGGTGTCGAGGGGCAGCTCTTTAGTCTCGATGACCGTAACACCGCGCTTTGCGAGATAGTCGTTGAACTTCTTGAGGATGAGGCTCACGCCATCCTTGACGGCCGCCACGTCCGAAGCGTCGCTCATATGGGCAAGGGCGCGCTCGAAGTCGTCAATGACGGGGAGGAGACCTGTGATGATATCAGAGCCTGCGCTCTTTATGAGGTCGGCCTTCTCACGTGCCGTGCGCTTGCGATAGTTGTCGTACTCGGCGCGGATGCGGAGATACTTGTCGTTAATCTCGTCGAGTTGCTTTTTGAGTTCATCCGACTCGTCTGCTTTAGGCTGCTCGGGCTGTGGTTGCTCGGCTTGAGGTTGCTCCGACTGTTGCTCTGGTTGGGGCTGCTCTTGCTCTTGAGTGTTCTGAGCTTGGTTAGCGTCTTCGGGCTTAGCCTCGGGCTGTTTATCTTGTGTGTTATCCATAATCGTATAGAGAGTTAAAGGGCAATGAAAACCGTTGTGGGGTAGGGCAAAATAGTTGCCAAAGTGTAGCGTTGCGCCTATTTGTCAGAGAATGGGAATAATTGACATACGAAGATGGGCGGCCTAAGTGGTCGCCCAGAATGAGTGATATCTAATGTGACAAAATGTCAGTCGAAGATGGCTTTAAGAAACTGGATGAGCTCGTCGCCACGCAGATTGGCAGCGAGGACTTTGCCGTCTTTGTCGATGACGAAGTTAGATGGTATTTGCCGCACGCCATACGCCGCGGCAGGCGCGCTACGCCAACCCTTGAAGTCGCTGACATGGTAAGGCCACGACAGATGGTCGGCAGATATGGCATTTGACCATCGGTCATTATTGACATCGAGCGACACACTGAATATCTCAAACCCGTCACCCTTAGGGGACACCTTATTGTGGAAGTCCTTATAAGCCTTGACGAGCGTGGGATTCTCCGCCCGACATGGACCACACCATGAGGCCCAAAAGTCAACAAGTACCACCTTGCCGCGGAGGTCATCGAGTGAGAGTGACTGACCCTTGGGCGACGTGGCGGATATGGCTGGGGCATGCTTACCCACGAGTGCGTTGGGTTGCGATAGCGCAGGCGAGGCAAGTAGGAGCAGCGTGGTGAGAAGGTAGAGAACGATTGTGAGTGACTTGGTCATGGTGTTTGACTGTTAGGTGTTTGTTGTGGAGCGAGATGGGCTATTGCCGTAGCATCTCGAGTGTGGAGGCGATGATTGACGTGCCGAAGTCGCGTGCCAGGATGCGTCCGTCAGGACTTAAGAGCAGGTTGACGGGGCGGTTGACGTCGAAGTTGTGCGCAAGGGGAGAGTCTTCGCCCTGGAGGTCGCAGATATGCGAGAAGCAGTCTGTGCCGTCGGCCTTAATGGCGTGAAGCAGAGGGGAGCGGAACGTGTCGAGTGAGACGCAGATAACCTTGAGCCCCTTGGAGTTGTCGAAGCGGGTGTCGGCAAACTTGTCGGATAGTTGGAGCAGGTCGTAGTTGTTGATGCGCGATGCGGGATCGTACGAAGCCCAGAAACTGACGATGACCATGTTGTCCTCGAGAGAGTCGGGGTTGAGCTCTTGCCCTGCCACGAGCGACTCGTGCGCGAGAGTCTGAAGCTCATCGATGTAGAAGTTTTCCTCGTTTTCCTTTTTGCTCGACGTGAAGATAAGTGTTGCGGCGGCGAGCAGAGTTGTGCAAATTAAACTGTTCTTTGTCATTAGGAATTATTTCTCTTCTGCCGTGTCGAAAGCCGGGGAGGAGTGACCATCGTAGACGCATCGCCTGGGGAGCAGCCGTTGCGAATCATCGGGGCGGTGAGGCTCTACGCCTTAGGGGAGCCGCCTGATGGGCATGGCAGAAGAAGTTGAACGACGCGAAATTATGCACCTTGCGCAGAATGGAGCAAAGAAAGGCGTTAAAAGAGGAATAAAAGTGTTGAACGAGAGGAATAGTAACTCTAAGCAGCTGATAATGAGGGATATGTCGAGTGTTAAACTTTGGAGAAATTCGTATAATGCGAAGAACCCTACACGAGGCGCGCATAGAGCGGCGTGCCGCAAATACGCTTGGGTATCAGACGCTCGCCCATGACAAGCTGCCCGTTCATTATGACATAGTCGATATGCCCGGAGAACTTCAGGTGAACAGGCTCAGACCCCGGCGGAGCTATCGTCGCCTCATCGTGAAAATCAGCGTTCCACAGTATGAGATTGGCCGACATGCCCTCCGAGACATTAGCCATAGGATTACGCAGCCCCACGAACGAGGCAGGACGCTCTATGACAAACTCGGCAAGCTCGGCTGGCGTGAGCGGCCGACTTGAGGCAAGCGAGTTTATGAGAGACAAACGGTTACGCGACACAATCTCCAACGCCGTATCGGGCCATCCCTCTTTCACGGCACGCGAGGCGCTGAACCCAAGACCCAACGACGACCATCGGGCACTACGCAGAGTGTCGGCTATCTGGTCATGGCTCAAGCGCGGCACGTCGGGCGTAGGAGGGTCGAACGGGTTAAGACACAGCTGCGCCTTAGCGTCGACGGTCTTACGCAGCTCGCATATCACTTGCAGCTCGCGCTCCGTCTCAACGCCAAGTATGAAGGCGCGGTTCGTAGGATTCTCGCGCAACAAGTCGGCAAGGGTCTGCAAATGCACAAGACGGTCAAGCGGGTCGGGCAGACTGCGGAAGTCGTAGAGTACCATGAGGTTGAGCGCCCGTGCCACGTCTATATTCTGCTGAAGGTTAGCCACATCCGCATTAGCGTCGTCACCAAACCGCAGCATAGCCGTGGCAATGCCGTGGGTAATCATCAGGCGACGGAAATGCCGTTGGTTGGCCTCCGTGACCTGCCTCAAAGGAAAGTGGAAGGCATAGTTGAGGAGCTTGCAGTTGGCCATCTGGAAGTCGGCAATATTCTCCTCAATATCTTTCGAGAGCGTCATGATCGAAGTGACGCCAGCCGTAATGTTCTCAAAATTAAGACTCTTGCAGTGGTCGGGCGTGAAACGCTCAGGCTGCGGCTTGCAGAGGTCGACTATCGCGGGGATGGTATACAGTCCATCGGCATCGATAGTGTCGGTGTCGATGAGGGGGTGCTGAAGATTGGCACCTATGCCGACGATACGGTCGTCACATAGGAGAACGGATGTTGGTTTCTGGTCGGGTGGTAGGTTGGCCAGGCGCGTATTGCGAATTAGCAGGTATCGCATTGGCAAGAGTTTGTGGTGGTGCCTAACGTGGCACGCGAGCCAAAGGTAGTGCTAATTTTTGTGATATGCAGTGATGAGCGTCCCAAAAGGAAGAAAAATTATTTGATGGTGAGGCTCGACAGCTTGTACCGTGATGCGTAGAAGGCGTTAAGATCCACCGGGGCGTCAATGCCCGGCACGAGCCCAATGTCCGAAAATTGCCATATATCGGCACCCTCGGGCCTCATCGTGGCGTTATATCGTGCAATCCACAAAGGGCTGTTGGGCAACTTGGCTCGCAGCCGCAGCTTCTCGGCAAGGTTGACCGACGAGTAGATGATGGGGTGGCGGTTATATTTCCGCCGCAGATGGCGCGACAAGTTAGTAAGCGAGTCTATCACCTGCTCGACGGGTTTAGTGCCAAATATCTGATCCTCAATATCTATGACCGGCACGAGGTCGCCCCGTCTCAGCTTGGCGTTGTTGATGAAGTTGCGTGCCTGCTTGGCGGTGTTGGCAAGCGTCATGACGTGATACGCGCCGCAGGGTATGCCGCGCTTGCGTATGGCGGGCAGGTTCTTCGCGGCGTTGGGGTCCACATAGTCCGCGCCCTCCGTCGCTTTGGCGAAAATGAAGGCTATGGGCGCCGACGACGTGGCATAGAGCGACTGCTTGCGCAACGAGGCGCCATACGGTATCACCCCCAGCTTCTCCCAGTCAATATCGCCCTGGTAGCGCGAAATGTCGATGCCGAAAGCATCGGCCTTGGGCATCACGGGGCGGTCAAGGAAATGAAGTGCTACGCGGTTCAGGATGGGAATATGTCGCACAATGTGCCGCCCTTGCGGGGTGCAGAACAGCAAGGCCATCATGACGATGCCGACAATGGCAATGCCGATAAGCACCGCCGCCCAGCGTCTTCGGCGGGGCTTGCTGTCGTGTGATTTCTGAAGTCGGGCTTGTGGCACTTGGAACTTAATGTCGATTCTTAGGCAAATATAGCGAAAATTTGGGAGGCTGATGGGCGCGTCGCCCCACGACCCCTCAAAACCACCCCTCCAACCTCTCTAAATGCTCCATGGATGCTCCATGGATGCTCCAAAGATGCTCCGCGGATGCATGCCAGATGCTCCGCGCTCCGATTTCATTTCCTCGTAAGAAAACAAATAGTTTTTTCGGACGATGTTCAACAACCAAAACCACACCCATTCTTCAAAATTCCGCCCCCCATCCCCCTACCGCATCGCCCATTTTTCAGTCGTAAGTGTGACGAATACCCCCACTTCACGATTTTCATGTTAATGCGCAAAAATAAAATGTTAAATAGACCAGCCTGGCAGTGTTTGATGCTGTAATGTGCTGATTAATAAGAACTTATAATCAACAAATATTTTTCACCCTCCCCACACCCCTAATCTGCGCATATAAAGCCGATTCGGGCATCGTCTCTACGTATGTAGTTTGCGGCAGTTGACGAGACGCTCTGGCAACGTCTTTACTGTGGGGTGGGGCATAAAAAAGAATCCCGAGGGGATGCCTCGGGATTCGATACTATGGGGTTATGTAGTCTGAAGGAAGAGTGCTCCTCCTCAGGTTACGGGTTCTTAGAAGCGGAAGCCGATTTTGAGGTTCGGCGTGGCGAAGAACTTGATGTCGTGATGTTGCGCGACATACGTCTCGTAGCCCTTGGGGTATACCTCGAGTTGGCTGTATTGGTAGGCCGCCGGGGCGACCTCGATGCCGAGTGCGAGGCATGGTATAGGGAGGAACTCTACGCCACCCACCAACGAGCCTTGGAGAGCCCAGATGCGTCCCGCGCGGGTCGAGGGGGTCAGTATGGCTACCTCGTCGTTGTCGGTATAGGGACGTGTGGTGACGATCTTGCCGAACTGCCCGCCAACGGCGATGCCGGCATAGAGAGATATCTTGTCAGACTTCGTGCTGAAGTGCCAGTTGGCGCCTATCGTGGCCGTCATGTTAGTCTTGAGGCGGCCCTCTATGGCGCGGGAGGCCGGTATGGCCATGTCCGAGATAGTATTATCACCCTCGATGTAGTCTTTCTTGGGAGTCGCTGCTATATTGGCGGCGAACATGAGGTTGACATCGAGATTAGAGGTGATGAAATAGCGTCCTTGGACACCGACCATGTTGAGAAGGCTGTTGCTTCCGAGGTCGCCGAGGTTCAAGTACAGGCCAGGGTCGGACGAGGTGACGTCGTCGCCACCGATGCCGATGCTTGGTGTTGTCGTCCCGTCGTAGTATTCGGGCAAGAGGTATTCACTGGTGTTCTGGTTGAACATAGTGTTGTTGCCCAGGACGAGAGATACTTGAAACTGACCGGCGGCGTCCTTGGCCTGCTCCTGCGCTGTGGCAGGAGCGGCTATAAGGGCGAGAAGCAGTGCTGAAGCGCAAAAACTTCTAATCATGCTGGTCGGGTTAAAGGATTACTCTTCGGTTGAGGTGAGAGATTCAAGAGAAGTCTGGAGGAGAGCCTCGTAGTGCTTGAGAAGCTCCTCGGCCTCTTCGAGCTCCTCGGTAGCTTCGTCGAGGTTGTTCTGAGCGCGGGCTACGTTGAATGCGGCGAGCGCAGCGTCGTAGTCGGCGAGATCGTAGAACTTCTCGATGTTGAGCTTGGCAATCTCGATGTTGTTCTTAGCTTTGGTGACAGCGTTCTCTTGTGCTATTACAGCATCCTCGAGAGACTCGATGGTGTAGTCGGATGTGTATTCAGTGTTCCACTCATAAGCGTCCTTGACAGTCTCGAGAGCGTTCTTCTCCGCATTGAGGAGAGCGGCCTCTTTCTCGAGGGTAGCATCGGTGGTCTTGATGTCGTTCTTCTCACGCTGGAGGTCGAGCCTCTGGTTGCTCAGAGCGGTAATCTCGTCGTTGATAGGCTCCTTAGCCGCGTCAAGTTCGTCTTCGAGGGCTGGGATGGTCTTGTAGGTGAGAGTTATGATCTTATCAGACTTGTTGGTCTTGAAGTCGACATCGAGAGCGAGGATCTTGTCGTTAACCTCCTTAACCTTTTTCTCGGCGGGAGTGTAGATCTCATCGATGGCTGTTTTGAGAGAAGCGAGAGCTTTGTATGCTTTCGCTTCAGTGAGAGTGGCATCTTTGTATGCCTGCACTGCATTGTCGATGGTGGCGCGCAAAGCGTAGAAAGATCCGTTAAAGTCGTAGAAGAAGTCATAAGGATAGCGGAACTCAATGTTCACTGTGTTGCTTTCGCTGTCTGTGAAGTTACCCCAAGTACTGCCCGTCCCACCGGTAGTGATTATGCTGCCGTTGGTGTATTCATCCAACTTGCTATTTTTGATGACAATCTTGCTGTTGTCATCATTCATTTCGAACATAGAGTTGTAGTTGAGGGCATAATTGAGTATACCATCAATCTCGCTATAGTTGGCGACTGCGATCTCTTTCCACGTCTGGATTCGCTTGAGCCAGTAGTTCTGCTCATCATTGATGGCTTGTACTTTCTCATTATACTCATCGCTGAGCAGAGTGATGCTGTCGTTTGCCTCATTGATCTTAGCCTGGATTGCGTTGAGGGTCTCGTTGTAGGGGTAGATTGTGTTGTAATCAGCATCATAATCGGGAGTGATTTGCTCGTTGAGTGCGTCAATCTGCTCCTCGAGTGCGTCAATCTGCTTTTCGAGCTCTACCTTCTGCTTCTCGGGCTCTACTGCGAACTCAGCCTGTGCTACATTGTTCTCGGCGATCTTGGAGTCGAGGATGGCTATCTGGTTCTCGTAGTCAGCGACCTTGGCGTCATATTCCTCCTCAGAGGTGATGACGTTGGCCTTAGCGTCCTCAAGCTCTTTGTTGACAACCTCAAGCTCCTTCTCTTCCTCTACGAGAGCGAGCTCGGCGTCGTTGAGATCCTTGTTGAGGTCGAAGATGGATCCGATGGAGTCGATAGAAGTGGCGTATCCATCGCTTGCGCTGTTCTTGGTGACCTTAATGAGTGTCTCAGTGTAATCGATAACATCGTTGCTTGCTTTCTTGTAGTCGCTCTTAGCAGCGTCGTAGTTTGCCTTGATGCTGGTGATGGTGAGGTACTTGCCAGTCTTGGTGTCGAGGAAAGTCTGGTTGGACTTGTTTGCCTTGACTGCGTTCTCGTAGGCTACGGTAGATGCTTCGAGAGCTGCGAGGCCATTGTTGTACTCTGCCTTGAGCTTGTTGAGTGCGGTCTCGGCCTCTTGAGCTGCCTGCTCTGCGTCGGCCTTAGCTTTAGCGAGTTCGTTAGCTGCCTCTTGGAGCTTGGTCTGAGCGTCGGCTTGAGCCTGGGCGATCTCGAGAGCGTCGAGAGCCTGCTCTTTTTGGTAAGTGAGCTCGGCCATCTTAACGTCGTATTCAGCGAGTGCAGCCTCATACTCGCGCTGCTTGACGAGGGCCTCTTCCTGCTTAGCCCTGGCGTTCTCGGTTGCTGCCTGAGCGTTGGTGAGGGCAGCGTTGGCGTTGGCGATGGTGGTCTCGTTGGCAGCCTGTGCGTTGATGTAAGAAGCCTTGGCCTCGCGGAGGGCGAGGATGCCTTCCGGCTCGTCGGTATCGATACAGCCGGTGAGGTTTGTCGCTGCCATAGCTGCGGCAAGCGACACGTAGAGAATGTTTCTCTTCATTCCGTTAGTTAGATTAAGGGTTAAAAAGTTAACTAAGGTGACGAACATTAGTATCCGCCATCCTTTCAGAGACAAAGTTATGGTAAAATATTTGAATGGTGGTGAAGGAAATTTCATTTTTTGACGAAATGACATCTGAGAAGTGACGAACGACACTTTTGAGGTGATAAACGACAAAATGGGGGGGGCAGTGGTCGTATGGAACAAAAACTGATATGGATAGGGTAAGGTGGCTACGAGATGACGCGATATGACGGAAATGAGTGCGCAAGTGTGATATTATGTGACAGAGAGGCAGACATCAGGAGGTGGGTAGGAGTGGAGCGGGTGGGCGTGAGAGGGGTTGTTGTATTTAGGGGGCTAAGAGAATAAAACCGTATCTTTGCGGGATTTAAGATAGCGAAGAAACAACTTATCAGGATGAAGCAGATGACAGAGACTATAGACGGCATGCGCTTGATATTGGCGAGTGGCTCGCCGAGGCGGCAGGAGTTGCTCCGGGAGATGGGATTGGAGTTTGAGGTGGAAGTGAAGGATGGGATATCTGAGACATATCCCGAGACGATGAACGTGAAAGACGTGGCGGAATATATAGCCAACGAGAAGGCAGACGCGTATGTTGGTGGGATGCGCGAGGGCGACGTGGTGATTACTGCCGACACCACGGTGGTGCTGGACAAGGTGATATTGGGCAAGCCGCACGATGTGGAGGATGCCAAGAGGATGCTCAGGCTGCTGAGCGGGCGCAAGCATAAGGTGATAACCGGGGTGTGCATCGTGACGGGTGGTGGGCGTGTGAGTTTCTCTGTCGAGACGAAGGTTACGATGCGGGTGTTGAGTGAAGAGAAGATAGAGCGGTATGTTGAGGAGTGCCGGCCGCTGGACAAGGCGGGCGCGTATGGCATACAGGAGTGGATAGGGTTGGTGGGGATAGACTATATAGAGGGTTCGTATCAGAACGTCATGGGGCTGCCCACGCAGCGGCTCTATGCTGAGTTGTGCGCATTAGGCAAATAGGAGGGCGTGGTTATGATGAAGAGAGCATTGATGTTGGTGTGGTGCATCGTTGGGGTAGCGGTGGGGGCATTGGCGGGGCCTGGCATGTGGCTGCCGATATTTATAGGGGCGAATATGGGGGAGATTCAGGCGGCGGGCGGTCGTCTCACGGCCGAGCAGATATACAGTGCTAACGGGTCGAGCCTGAAGGACGCGGTGATGATATTCGGAGGTGGCTGTACGGGCGAGATGGTGTCGGAGACGGGGTTGATATTGACCAACTATCATTGTGGTGAGGATGCGGTGAGCGCGCTTAGCACGCCCGAGAGGGATTTGATGGCGCAGGGGTACGCGGCGCAGAGCTTAGGCGAGGAGTTGCCATGCGAGGGGCTGGAGGTCAGGCACTTGGTGCGGATGGAGGACGTGAGCCACATTGTGAAGAGCATGGGCGACACGGCGGCGGTGAACGGGATATGCAGGAAGGCGGCAGAGAGGGGACGATATGAGGCAGGGGTGGAGGAGATGTATTATGGCAACCAGTTTATACTGATGGTATATGAGGTGTTCCGGGACGTGAGGTTGGTTGTGGCGCCTCCTGGGGACTTGGGTGGCTTTGGAGGGGAGACTGACAACTGGGTGTGGCCGCGTCATACGGCGGACTTCACGTTGTTCAGGGTTTATGCCGGTGAGGACAATGAGCCGGCGGATTATAGCGCGAATAACAAGCCATATAGGCCAAAGAAGAGTTTGAGGATAAACGCTGGTGGAGTTGAGGAGGGTGACTTCGCCATGGTTATGGGATTTCCTGGCACTACGAACCAGTATTTGACGGCTGGTGCTGTCGAGGCGTTGCGCGGGAAGGTGTGGCCGGGTGTCGTGGCGTTGCGTCAGGCGGAGATGACGGCTTTGGAGGCGAGGATGCAGGCGGAGCGCAAGACGGCGATAGACTATGCGAGCCACTACTCGAGCATAGCCAATGGCAAGAAGCGGACGGCGGGAGAGATAGATTGCACCGACAGGGCGGAGATAGTGAGGCGGATGCGTGAGGAGCAGAGGGTGTTGCGAGAGGATGTGCGTATGGACTCGATATTGGGAGCGATAGACGAGGTGTATGATGAGCGTTATGTGGGTGCGGAGTTGACAAGGCGGTTGATGCAGGACACGTGGCGTGGCAGCAGGACGTTGATGATGGCCATGAAGGTGAAGCGTATGATGATGAGGGGCGTGAGGCGCAGTGATATAGAGGAGGCTGTGAGGGAGCATTTTGGTCATATAGACATACAGGCGGAGAGGGAGACGCTGGAGGCTGGGCTCAAGGCGTTGAAGGAGAGTGGCGTTAGGGAGTTGCCCTGGATGGTGAGGAGGAAGAGAGAGGCGAAGTTGGCTATGGAGGTCACGAGTGGGTTGTTTGCGAGTGAGGAGGCAATGATTGGCGCGTTGAGGAGTCGTGACGCGAGGGATAGGGTGAGTGGTGACGTGGCGGTGAAGCTGGCGGAGGCGTTAATGGAGGTGATGTGGGAGAAGAGGGAGGACAACAGTGCGGCAGAGGTCAAGTTGCACGAATTGAAGAGACAGTATACAAAGCGGCTTATGGAGCTCAGGCCAGACAGCCTTATAGCACCCGATGCCAACTTCACGATGCGGGTGGCATACGGCAAGGTGGAGGCGCCGCGGACGGGGATAGAGGCTGTGGACAGATATTATACCGCCGCGGAGGGGATATTGGCTAAGAATGAGTCGGGGATAGAGGACTATGCGTTGTCGGAGGGCGTGAAGGAGAAGTTGAGTGGGGACTATGGGCGTTGGGCGGACAAGGACGGGACGCTGCACACGTGTTTTGTGGGGAGCGTGCATACAACGGGTGGTAATAGTGGCAGCCCGACATTGAACAGCAGTGGGGAGTTGATAGGGTTGAACTTTGACAGGATATGGAACGGCATAGCGTCGGACTACAGGTTTGACGCTGCGCGGAGCCGGAACATATCGGTGGACATACGCTATGTGCTGTATGTGATAGAGAAGATATGTGGTGGTGGGAGAGTGATAGGGGAGATGGATATTGTGGGTGTGGAAAACGTGGAGTGATATGGAAAACAGAGAACGTATAGAGCGGCTGTGCGGGTTGTTTGCCGCATGGGCTGGTAGTGACGTTACGCCGAGGGTGGAGAAGTTGCCTCCCTCGGGGTCGAACAGGGCATATTATAGGCTGAGTGCGGGTGAGCGCAAGGCGATAGGCGTGTTGGGTGAGAATGACAGGGAGAATGTGGCATTCTTGAGTTTCAGCAAGGGATTGCGTGAGGCGGGGTTGCGTGTGCCGGAGATATATGGAGAGGATATGGGTGCGGGTGTGTATTTGCAGCAGGACTTGGGGAGCGTGTCACTTTTCGACTTGATAAACAGTGAGCGCAGGGAGAACGAGGGAGCGTTCACGCCACGACTGAAGGAGACGTATAAGAGGGTGCTTGCCTCGCTTATAGATTTTCAGATTAAGGGGAGGCAGCATGTGGACTTTGGGTTATGCTACCCGCGGTCGGACTTTGACCGTCAGAGCATGATGTGGGACTTGCAGTACTTCAAATACTACTTCTTGCGGTTGGCTGGGATAGCCTTTGACGAGGCTAATCTTGAGGCGGATTTTGATGTGTTCATAAGCTATCTGCTTCAGGCTAATTGCAAGTATTTCATGTATAGGGACTTTCAGAGTCGCAATATCATGATAGACTCGGAGGGAGAGCCGTGGTTTATAGACTATCAGGGTGGGCGGCGCGGTGCGCGGCAGTATGACGTGGCGTCGTTGCTGTATGACGCTAAGGCGGATATACCGAGTGCGGCACGCAATGAGTTGTTGGCGTTCTACACGAGCCGGCTACGCAATAATGAGGTGGAGGCGTTCATCAGGCATTACTATGGCTATTGCATGATAAGGATTATGCAGGCTATGGGGGCGTATGGATACAGGGGGTATTTTGAGCGCAAGCAGCACTTCTTGAAGAGCATACCATTCGCGTTGGCTAACCTTGGGGATATATTGAAGAATCATAGGCCGGACGTCAAGGTGCCGGAGTTGATGCGGGTGTTGGAGAGTGTGGTGACATCGGAGAAGTTGAAGGCGATAGGCGCGGGGGGCAAGTTGAAGGTGCGTGTGTTCTCGTTCTCGTATAAGCATGGGATACCGGCGGATGTCAGTGGCAATGGTGGAGGTCATGTGTTTGATTGCAGGGCTTTGCCTAACCCTGGGAGGGAGGAGAGGTATAGGCATAGCACGGGTCGTGATATGGACGTGATAGAGTATTTTGCGGGGCATGAGGAGGTCATGACGCGCTATTTGGACGCGGTGAAGACGGTTGTGGGGATGAGTGTGCAGAGGTATGTGGAGCGAGGTTTTACGGACTTGATGGTGAGCTTTGGGTGTACGGGAGGTCAGCACAGGTCGGTATATTGCGCTGAGGTTGTGTCGCGGTGGATAGGAGAGATGTGGCCTGGTGTGGAGGTTGAACTCAAGCATGTGGAGCAGCAATGAACGGGATGATATTCGCTGCGGGTCTTGGCACGCGTTTGGCTCCGCTGACAGACACACGGCCTAAGGCGTTAGTGACGGTGTGCGGCAAGACGTTGTTGGAGCGTGCTGTGGAGCATCTGATGGATGGCGGGGTGGATCATATAGTGATTAACGTGCATCACTTTGGGGAGCAGATAATGGATTATGTGGAGGAGAACAGGTGGCGGTGGAGAGCGGAGGTTGTTATCTCGGATGAGCGTGGGGAGTTGCTGGACACTGGTGGTGGGTTGATAAAGGCGTTGGGTCTTATGGAGGGAGCGGGGCCGATAGTGATAGGCAATGCGGATGTGGTGACGGATGCGCCGGTGTGTGAGTTGATAGAGGCTCATAGGCGGCATGGGTGGGATGCCACGTTGCTGACGAGTGGGCGGGAGTCGACACGTCATTTGCTATTTGGGGGAGACGGGTTGTTGTGTGGTTGGGAGGATGTGAAGAATGGCAGGAGGCGTGTTGCTCGTGAGGTGGATGTGGTGTGGCGGGAGGCGTTTAACGGGTTGCACGTTGTGGAGCAGAGGTTGGTCAGGGCGTTTGGCGAGGTGAGGAAGTTGGGGGTTGTGGATGCTTATTTGGGTGCGGCTGGGGAGTTTAGGATAGGGAGGGAGCGGATAGGGGAGGGGAGGTATTGGTATGACGTGGGGACGGTGGAGAAGCTCAGGGTTGCGGAAGCGGGTGTGGGAGGAAAACAATAGACAACAGACGACAACAGACAGATGAAAAAGAGAGTAGCAGTCATAGTGGCGGTATGTGTCGCAGCGGGGATTAGTGCGCAGACACGAGACGAGCAGTATGCGGTGCCGTTGAAGGGGGCGTATAGGATAAGCGGTACATACGGGGAGTTGCGCGGGGGGCATTTTCATGCGGGATTGGATATGAGCACGTTTGGAGAGGAGAATGTGGAGGTGCATGCGGCGGAGGATGGTTGGGTGAGCCGGGTGAAGGTTGGGGCGTATGGCTATGGGCGTGCGTTGTATATAGACCATGCTGATGGTCATACGACGGTGTATGGGCATCTGAATGGTTTTGCGGCGAAGATAGACAGCGTGATAAGGCGGGAGCAGTATGAGAAGGAGTCGTTTGAGGCGCAGATATTCTTGGAGAGGGGTCGGATAGAAGTCAAGCGTGATGAGGTGGTGGCATACTCGGGAAACACTGGGGGCAGTGGGGGACCGCATTTGCATTTTGAGGTAAGGGACACGGAGACGGAGGAGCCGTTGAACCCGATGCGATTTATAGCGACACAGAAAGATGATGTGCCGCCGACGGTGTATGGGGTCAAGATATACGCTTTGGGGGAAGACGCGCAGGTGGCGGGAGGGCAGACGGACAAGTATATGAAGTTGGCTCAGATAAGCGGTAAGACGGTGGACGTGTATGGGGAGATAGGTGTTGGGGTGCATTGTACGGACTATGTGGAGAAGGGGGGTAGGCCGTGTGGGATAGTTGAGATGAGGCTGTATGATGGGGAGCGGTTGGTGTATCGGTCGCGGGTGGATCATTTTCCTTTTGGTCTTAATAAGCATGTGAACAGCCATATAGACTATGGTGAGAGCGTTGTGAACAAGCGATATGTGCAGAAGTCGTGGGTGGAGCCAGGGAACAAGTTGCCGATATACGTGACGCGTGAGACGCCTATGGTGGTGGGTGAGGGCGAGACTCACAAGATGCGCTATGAGGTGTTGGATTTTGCGGGGAATAAGAGCACTGTGGCGTTCACGCTCAGGGGTCGCAGGAACGCGGCGTTGGGGAGGAAGAGAGACGGCAAGGGGGATTTGGTGCGGTGGGAGAGGACGTGGGCTAAGGACACGTTGGGTGTTGACGTTGTGATACCGCATCATAGTTTGTATAGGGATGCGTGGGTGAACGTGGAGAAGGTGGAGAGGGGGGTGTCGTTGCCGGCGGGTTATAGCATTGGGGATGTGAGGGAGCCAATGGAGAAGAAGATGGTTGTGACGATGAGTGTGCCTGAGAAGTGGAAGTCGTTTGGGAAGAAGGTGTTTGTGGGGCGGGTAGTGGGTAAGGGGGTGGTGTATGCTGGTGGTGAGATGAGTGAGGATGTGGGGATGGGTAATGTGGCTTTGATTTGCGCAAAGGTGGGTCAGTTTGGGACGTATACGGTGGATGTGGACACGGTGGCGCCGAGCGTTGGGGTGCGGAATAAGGGTGCGGTTGTAGGGAAGGAGGGTTGGATATATATTGGGGTTGGGGATGACAAGAGTGGCGTGGCGCGGTATGAGGTCAGGATAGACGGGCGGTGGGAGGTGTTTGAGTATGACTATAAGAAGACGCGGTTGAAGGCTCGGATGAGCTATTTGGGGATAGGGAAGGGGAGCCACACGTTGGAGGCTGTGGTGGAGGATGGTTGTGGCAATCGGCGTGAGATAAGTTGGAAGTTCAGGGTGGAGTAGGTTAGTTGACGGTGATGTCGAATAGAGCTACGACGGGGTTGTCGTCGTGACGGACGCCGTCGAGTATATTTTTTTGGCTTTCGGGGACTGAGTTGCCGAGGAAGCGGAAGGTGCGTCCGCTTTCTGTCTGATAGGGGTGGAATAGAGAGGCGTAGGAGTCGCCGTAGGAGGAGATGGGGTTGTAGAGAGGTGGGATTTCGCAATAGTCGGCGAGAGGTTGTATGCCGCCAAGGAGTTTATTGGTGCGAGCGTCGTAGAAGGCGCGGATGGTCATGGCTCGCTCGGTTCGCAGGACGAAGAAGAAGCCTTTGGCGGAGGGGATGAAATCGCCGCCGAAGTAGTATAGCCCTTTGTCGTGGCGGCCGGCGAATATGTCGTTGAGGTTTTGCTCTGTTGCGGGGTCGGGGAGTCGCATGGAGGAGTAGTCGAGGACGTAGCGAGCCTCGACATGTGTGGGGGACATGACATAGAGGATTGTGTCGCAGAAGCTACGGCATAGTGCTATGCCGGCGAGAGTGGGTTGGAAGCGGCGGCTCGCCATGGGGGATGTGGGGCGGTGGGAGAGGGGGGTGACGTAGGAGGTCAGTTCGCCTTGTCGGTCGATGAAGAAGCAGGGAGAGGAGGCGAGGGCGGGTGGGAAGTGGGGGTTCATGAAGTTGCTGTCGCAATGCACGGCGAGGAGGTTGTTGGCGATAGCGATAGAGGAGAAGCGGAATGGGAGATGCTCGGTCCATTTTAGTTGGCCATCGGGGTAGTAGTGTCCTACGAAATTATCGGCACAGATGACGATTTCGGATAGGGAGTTGTCGAATGTGAAATCGTGGTATGCGCCTTTTGGGAATAGGATTTTGTTGATGAACTGACCTCTATGGGTGAAGATGAAGAGGTAGTTGGAGTCGGAGAGGTAGATGTGTGAGTTGGTGATGATGAGACGGTCGGTGCGTCCTACGTGTGACTCTGGGGTAGTCTGGAGTGGTATGAAGCGGATGTTGGAGATGGCGGACTGGAAGTCGAACTCTTTGATGTTGAAGAGCGGGTTGACGTTGATGGTGGTTGTGGTTGAGGTGTCGGGGGTTATGGTTTTAGCGTTTTTTGGGTCGAGGCGTTGGTATTGCTCGTTAGTGCACGTGACGAGACGGTCGGGCTGTTTGGAGCAGGCCGTGGAGATGAATAGAGCTATAAGCAGCGATAGAAAACGATAGATGCGCACAGGTTTAAAAAAGTAGTAGACAGTGGCAAATTTATACACATAATTTAAAGATGCAAAAGAAAAGTGGAGAAAAAAGTGTGAAAGTGGGAGGTAAGCATTAAGAAGTGTGAACGTCAGTCGTTGGCGAGGACGGCTCGGACGGTGTAGGCGTAGGATTTTTCATTATCGAGTTGGTGTAGGTCTATTTTGGAGGAGGATATTTTGAGGCTATAGGCGAATCGTGAGAAGCTGGAGAGTGATCCTGACCAGTAGTAGCCGATGGGGTCGGCGATGTTGGCGGCGAGTATTTCACGTCCATCCTTGTCGAGAGGTTTGGCGTAGCCTGCGGCGGGGAGGAATATGGCGTTGGCGTTGACTCGGCTGACGATGGCGTAGCCTTGGGTGTTGCGGTAGGTGGTCCAAGCCCAGTCGCAATTTTGTACGAGTTCTTGGAGTTGCTCGAACGTTGGTAGTTGCCATCCTGCGCCGAGGTTGGCTGTTGCCATATCGTAGGGGGTGGCGACTATGGATGATTCGGAGGGGTAGCTGTCGGCGTTGGATGCGGTGAGTTCGCCTGTTGGGTCGCCCCAAGCGAAATAGGTGCCGGCGAGTTCGGCAGATGTGGCGCCTACGTTGCGTGCGCACCAGAGGGTGGTAAGTCCGAGGTCGACGGGGAGGTCGGAGTCTTGGATGTTGAGAGGAGATGTGGTGAGGGAGAGTGGGGTTCCGTAGTAGTAGGTGGTGTCGATTTTGAGGTATGCTTGGTAGACGATGGTTTGTGAGGGTTGGAGGTTGGGGATAGAGGCTTCGAAGTGAGTGGAGTCGCCGTTGGATACGTGTGCTTTGATGAAGGTGTCGACGGAGGGGTTTGGGCGGTCGGTTTGACGTGTGGTGTAGAGGAATCCTGCTTCGCCTTGGAACTTAGTGTCGTTGAGGTGGACGCTGCTTTCGCCCCGGAGTGTGGCGGAGAATATAGAGACGGGTGTGGCTGGTAGTGTTGTGACGTTGCAGGTCAGAGTGGTGAAGTACATGGTGTGGCCGAGTCGGATTGTCGCGCCTCGGCTTTCGCGGAGGTATGCACGGTAGTAGTATCGTGTTCCCATGGTTAGGGAAGTGGCGTTGACGGTGAATATTTTGGCTTGTCGTTTGCTGGCTATGGTTCGTGTGTCGGGGTCGTCGGGTGAGGGGGTTGGGTTGGTGGAGAGGAGCATGCCCCAGGTGGAGTATTGGGGCAGGGAGTTGAAGGAGCGGATGTTGAGTTTGCCTGTGAGAGTGGCGGAGTAGTAGGTGATGTTGGAGGCTTGTCCGGTGACGGCGGTATCGGTGGATGTGGCCCAGTAGTCCTCGTCGAAGATGGCGTCGGGTTCGGTGGGGATGTCGATGGAGTTGGTGCAGGCGAGTGTGAGTAGAAGGAGTGGGAGCAGGAAGAGGATGTGTCGCATGGTGTGTTGGGGTTGGTTTACAGGGGGTAAAGATAGGGGAAAGGGGGGAGAGGTAGCTGTGGGGTGCTGAGAGTTAGTTAGGGAGAGATTGGAGGCTACGGCCTTTGTGGACGATGTTGATGTTGAAGATGTCGGAGCAGTGTTGCTCGAGGTTGTGGGCTTCGTGCTTTTCTGAGGCTCTTTCTTTGATTGCTTTGGAGTCGTAGTTGTAGCTGTTTTGCAGGTTCATCCAGATGGTGTGGGGGATGCCCAGTTGGCTTTCTAATTTCAAGGCCAGTCTTTCGTCCATGTCGCGTTTGCCTTTGATGAGCTCATTGAGGTGTGACGGGGTCACATTTATCATTTGGGCGAACTCCTTTTGCTTTATGCCACGTTCGCGTAGTTCTTGGCGCAGGATTTCTCCTGGGTGAATTGCTCTTGCGGGTATTGGTTGGTTATTTATTGTTGCCATAGTGCGTGCTGTTTATTTCTATCAGTTCTACTTCTATGCCGTTGTCAGTTTCGTGAAAGAGAAGTCGTTCGACCATGCCGTTGACGATGCGCACGGAGCTTCTTGGGTCGTGGGCGAGTTTCTCGTAGTGCAGGAAACTGAATGAGGATAGTTCTCTTGTTGATTGAACGTCCCTGCATCAGTTTCACGGCACGAAATATATCCGTTCACCAGTTTTTGCTTTTGCACACCTGCTTGTATTTGCGGCTTGATGTTTTGCCGGTTTCAAACAGTTCGGCGAGTGCTTCATCGGCGAAAGATATTTTCATGTCTGACGGAGGCGGGATGATTTTGGGCGAAGGTAGGGAAAAATCTTGTAAATGTTGATGTGTGGGGTAAAGATGTTGCTGCGGCGCAGGCCTTGAGACGATGTGGTCGGCGGTGTACATTACGCCTTACGGCGTTTGTAGAGACGCCGCGGGCGGACGTCTCTACAAGGGTGGGTTTCGACCTATAGCTTCCTGGGGAGAAGTTAGGAGGAATGTGGGCGGCGGGTGTGCGATGAATGTGGGTTGCTTGGGAGGTTGGTGGTAATAATTTGATATTTTATTTGGCGGTTTGATTATAATATGTAACTTTGCTGAAGTAATCAATTACAAAGTATCAGATATGTGTGGATTTACAGTGTATACAGGGAAAGACCTGAGGAAGAAGTTGCAGTTTGGCCATGAGGCGTACGCGATAAAGCATAGGGGTCCGGACAACACGTTGATGCAGGACTTGCCGAGGGGTTGGATGGCGTTCCACCGGTTGAGCATCATGGACACGAGTGACGCGGGGAACCAGCCGTTTGTGGATGGGGGGGTGTATTTGACGTGCAATGGTGAGATATATAACAGTGTGGCGTTGAGGGAGCGGTATAGGGGTTATGGGTTCAGGAGTGGGAGTGACTGTGAGTGCATATTGCCGTTATTGGCGGACAGGGGGTTAGTGGAGATGGCTCGTGAGTTGGATGGTGAGTTTGCGATGGTGATATATGACTCGAAGAGAGACAAGTTCATGGCGGCTCGTGACCCGATTGGGATAAGGGGGATGTTTTATGGTGTGACGGCGGAGGGTGATATGTGTTTTGCGTCGGAGATGAAGGCTTTGAGCGTGTTGTGCGAGAGGGTGATGCCGTTTCCTCCGGGGCATGTGTATGATGGGGAGAGGTTTGTGCGGTATAGTGATGTGACGGAGGTGAGGGGTGGTTATGTGAAGGATGATGAGGCGACGATATGCGCGAATATCAGGCGTTTGTTGACGGAGGGTGTGGTTAAGCGGTTGCAGAGTGACGTGCCTGTTGGGTTCTTGTTGTCGGGCGGGTTGGATTCGAGTTTGGTGTGCGCTATCGCGGCGCATCATTTGTGCAGGCCGATACGAACGTTTGCGGTGGGTATTGAGGATGGGCCTATTGACATCAAGTATGCCCGTGAGGTGGCGGAATATATTGGGAGTGAGCATACGGAGGTGTTGTTTACGAAGGATGACATATTCAACTCGTTGAGTCATTTGATATACTTGACGGAGACGTATGATATTACGACGATCAGGGCGTCGATAGGGATGTATTTGGTGTGCAAGTATATCAGGGAGAAGACGGATATCAAGGTGTTGCTTACGGGGGAGATATCGGATGAGTTGTTTGGGTATAAGTATACGGACTATGCGCCGTCGGCTGCGGCGTTTCAGGCTGAGGCGGCGAAGAGGGTTAGGGAGTTGTATATGTATGATGTGCTTAGGGCGGACAGGTGTATTTCGGGGTGTAGTCTTGAGGCTCGGGTGCCGTTTGGGGACTTGGCGTTTGTGAGGTATGTGATGAGCATAGACCCGGAGTTGAAGTTGAACAAGGTTGGGATAGGTAAGCGGTTGTTGAGGAAGAGTTTTGAGGGGGATTTGTTGCCGAGGGATATTTTGTATAGGGAGAAGGCGGCGTTTTCGGATGCGGTGGGTCATAGTTCGGTGGAGTATCTGAAGGCGTTTGCGGAGGGTTATTATAGTGACGCGGAGTATGAGGAGCGAAGGAGGCGTTATGGTCATGTGATGCCGATAAGCAAGGAGAGTTTGTTGTATAGGGAGATCTTTGAGAGTTATTATCCTGGGCGGTCGGGCGTGATAGTGGATTATTGGATGCCGAACAAGTTGTGGGAGCATTGTGATGTTAATGACCCGTCGGCTCGTGTGTTGCCGAATTATGGGGCGAGTGGGGAGTAGTGGTGAGTGGGTTGGTGGGGAGATTTTATGTGGGAGGGGGTGATGGTGGTGCTAAACAACCCTGGTGGCGGACAATGAAGTCTACCACCAGGGTTGATGTGGTGTGGCAGTGCCGTTATGGCCGTTAATCAGGCATTATGCACATTCGAGTCGTTGAATATGAATCGGCAGATTCTGTTTGCGGCCTTGTCGTTAGCGGCTTCGATATCATCCTTGCCCCATTTGTCTGAAGGATAGGAAGACAGGGCTGAGGCTATGGCGAACTGACTGCCGACGTAGCCTTTTTTGTCTCGCACAAGTGTTCCCTTCTTGGTTTTGAACCAGTTCATCCCGATGTGTATGTTGATGTCTTCTTCAAGGAGGATTTTATTGCCGAGGAGGTTGACCATGACGTCGAAGTCTTCTTTTGTCATATCGGCATCGGTGCGTATGGACTCGATGTTGTGGCCGCTTGCTGGCATGATGTGTTCCACGTTGACCTTGTCGGAGGTGAAATCGAAGGGTTTGCCATGTTCTTTGGCATAGATGTATTCGTTGAGATAGACGAGGATGTTCTTGTCATACTCTTTCAGGTCGGCAATAACCTCATCTCTTTTCCATGTGGCATGGATGTGCCTGTCGAAATCGGCAATGATGTCTTTTATTGTGTACTCTGGGTTGACCAACTTGAAGTTCTCGTTGAAAAGGAAGGTTTTGAAATAGCGAGAGGAGAAGCCAGATTCGCCAACCTCGAGGAGTGCGAACAAGCGCAGCAGGCACTCCATGATGGGGGTGATATCTTTCTCGGATATCTCATCGTTGGAAGTTCTGAAGAGGTAAGAGATGAGAAAGAGTTTGAAGTTCTCATTGAACTTGAGCAGGAGCTTCGTGATGGGGTAGCCTTGAATCTTGAGCCAAATCTTCAGGATGCGGTCGAATTTGGAGCAGATGCCGACAGGGTCGTCCAAGAGGGATGGTTGTAAAACCGTGTAGTATTTTCTTACGCCTGGAGTTGTCAGTTGACCTTCTTCGTACTCATGATTTTTAGAGCGGTTGATGTACATGAATTCTTGAAGAACATTGTCGATGTTGATGACATTGCTTTGAGCCAACTCATCGGCTTGCCGGATGATAGGCTCCCAAATGCTCTTGAAATCGATATCGTCGGCAGCCTTAGAGAAAAGTTGTGCAGAGATGATGTCGGCATCAGATAGAGGCATGCCTGTGGAGTTCAAAGAGTTGAACATGGTTATGGCCTGCTCGATTTGCCAACTCTTGATCTCGATAATTTGGCATTTGTTGAGGAATCCATTTGCCAACACATCGAGTTTGGATTCTTGATAGGCTCTAAGTTTATCGTAGAAGGACTTGAAGTTGCGGAAGAAGTTGGTGTATTTGTTGTCCTTTTGCTTGCGAGGGAACTTGTGGGCGGTTTTTTCGGCGTCATCGAAAGATTGGGCTTCGATTATTTTCTTTAGCTCATCCTTGTAAAGTTCGTTGATAGAGACGTTTTCCAGGATTGTGACGTCTTTGGCCTTGTTCCAGTCTTTGATTATTTCTATTTGTTTTCTCACATCGGCGCGGTATAGAATTTCGAAGATGGAATCTAAGCTCTGCTCAAGGCTTCTCTTGAGACCTCTTGCTTCTTCTGTGTCGGCCATATCTTTTAAGACTTCGGTTATGCGCAGGTGCATAGCCTTTAGGAGGAGCAGGAATGTGGTGGTTCGCTGTTGTCCGTCTATCAGGTTGAGATAGCCATCTTTGGAGCAGTCGATGATAATAGTTCCGAAGAAATAAGGGTCTTCGGCATCTTGTGCGATGTAGGCTTCAATGTCTTGCCAAAGTTTGTCGCAGTTGGCTATGGTCCAGGAATACGCTCTTTGGTATTCGGGGATACGAAACGTATCTGTCTTTTTGAGATAAACTCCAATGGTTTGAAGTTTGGGTTCTATTTCTTTTGCCATATACAGACTGTTAGGTCGTTAGATGTAGCTTTAGTTGCGTTTTTTTTGTTTTAGGTTGTTTGGCGGCCGAGGCAAGTGCGGTCTTTATGAAAGATTAAATACCGTGGTAAAGGTAGGTTAAAGTTGCCACAAGAGCAAGATAGGGAAGTGTTTTTTTGTTAAGAGGCGGGGTATGGGTAATGTTAGGGAGTTTTTGGGGAGTAGGATGCCTCAAACATGTGCGGGGTGTGGGCGAGGGAGAATGCGCACTCTACATGGGCATGTTGCAGTGGTGGGTTATGGTAGGCCTTCGGCGTTTGGGGAGACGCCGCGGGCGGACGTCTCTACATTACGCTTTCGCGTTAAGAATACGCCTTCGGCGTTGGGGGAGATGTGGGGAGATTTTATGTGGGAGGGGGTGATGGTGGAATGGGGTGGAGGTGGTGTTATGGTGTGATAGAATATTAATGGGAATGTAGTGGGAGGGTGGTGGGAGGGAGGGAGAAAGGTGTAAATTCGCAAGGAATATTGCGAGTGTATAGATGAACAAAGGAGAGAGCTGCAAGGGTGTGCGCCGGACGTTCGTGGCGTATGTGCTGAACATGCTGATGGCGTACGTGGTGTTCATGTTGTGCAGGGTGGAGTATCTGCTGGAGAATTGGGAGGAGATAGGTGAGGGGTTGTCGTGGGGCGGGGCGTGGGAGATGGTTGAGGGGAGCTTGGTGTTTGACACGTCGGCGATAGCGTATTGCGGGGTGTTGTATTTGGTGTTGATGTTGGTGCCGTGCTATTTGAAGGAGGGGAGGGTGTGGCAGTTGGTGGCGAAGTGGGAGTATATGGTGGTGAATATGTTGTGTGTGTTTGTGAACCTGTGTGACAGTGTGTATTTCAGGTTTACGGGGAGGAGGACTACGGCGAGTGTGTTCCAGGAGTTTGATAATGACGGGAATGTGGGGATGGTGATGGCGCGGGAGGCTGTGGAGCATTGGTATCTGGTGGTGTTGTTTGTGGTGATAATGGTGGGGATGTGGAAGTTGTATGTCGTGCCAAAGGGGGAGGAGAGGCCTGCGGGGGTGGGATGTTGGGTGTGGTATTACGCGAAGCATGTGGTGTTGATGGGGGTATTCGTGGGGCTTAGTATTATCGGGATGAGGGGTGGCGCGACGTCGGCGACCCGTCCTATAACGATAACCAACGCTAACCAGTATGTGGACAGGCCGGCTGAGGCGGCGTTGATATTGAACACGCCGTTCTCGATGATCAGGACTGCGGGGAAGAAGACGTTCAGGGACCCGGGGTATATGAGCCGTGAGGAGATGGAGGGGATATATAGCGCGTTGCATGAGGGTTGTGACACGGCTGTGATGAGGAATAAGAATGTGGTGGTGCTGATTGTGGAGAGTTTTGGGAGGGAGTTTATAGGTCGTTATAATGAGAAGTTGGATGGGGGTCGTTATGTGGGGTATGCGCCGTTTGTGGACTCGCTGTATGCTCGGAGCATGAGTTTTGATTATACGTTTTGCAATGGTCGGAAGAGCATAGACGGTATGCCGAGCGTGTTGAGCAGCATACCTATGTTCGTGGAGCCGTTTTTCTTGACTCCAGCCGCGATGAATGATGTGGGGGGTATGGCGCGTTGTCTTGGTGGTAAGGGTTATGAGACGGCGTTTTTTCATGGGGCGGCTAATGGGAGCATGGGTTTTATGGCGTTTGCGAGGAGCACGGGATTCGGGGCTTATTATGGGAGGACGGAGTATGGTGAGGATAAGCGGTTTGGTGGGGATGAGGATTTTGACGGTACATGGGCTATATGGGATGAGCCATTTTTGCAATATTACGCTTTGAAGATGAGCGAGATGAGGGAGCCATTCATGACGGCGGTGTTCACGGCGTCGAGTCATCATCCGTTTGTGATACCGGAGGCGTATAGGGACACATTCCCGGAGGAGGGAGGGAACGTGATGCATAAGTGTATCAGGTATACGGATCACTCGTTGCGTCGTTTCTTTGAGACGGCGAGCAGGCAGGCGTGGTATGACAACACGATATTCGTGATGACGAGTGACCATACGAGTATGGGTGATCATGAGGAGTATAAGACGGATTTGGGGCTTTATGGGTCGCCGATATTGATATTTGACCCGAGTGGGGAGATAGCGGCGGGCAGGCGTCATTGCATAGCTCAGCAGATAGACATTATGCCGACGATATTGAACTACTTGGGGTATGGCGAGCCGTATGTGGCGTTTGGCAAGGACTTGTTCAACACGGCGGATGAGGACACGTGGGCGGTGAACTATAACAACGGGTTGTATCAGTATGTGAAGTGGGGGCGGATGTTGCAGTTTGACGGGGCGGAGAGCAGGGCTATGTATGATATTGAGAAAGACTGGATGCTGACACGAGACATTAAGGGGGAGGAGCGTGAGACGCGGGAGAAGATGGAGCGGGAGTTGAAGGCGATAATACAGCAATATATGGAGCGCATGAGCGAGGATCGCTTAGTGGTGCGACAGGAGTAACGGATTAGATAACTAACAATCGGAATTAATATGGATTTTATTGAGGCGCATGATGTGGTGAAGGAGTATTCGGGCCACAGGGCGCTTGACGGGTTGAGCCTGAGTGTGCCACGAGGCACGGTGTATGGGCTGTTGGGGCCTAATGGCGCGGGCAAGACGACATTCATCAGGATATTGAACCAGATAACACGGCCTGACAGTGGTGAGGTGCTGATAGACGGTGAGAGGTTGAGTCAGAAGGACATAGGGAGGATAGGGTATTTGCCGGAGGAGAGGGGATTGTATAAGAAGATGAAGGTTGGGGAGGAGGCGATATATCTTGGTCGGTTGAAGGGATTGAGCGCGATGGAGGCGAGGAAGAGGTTGCGAGTGTGGTTTGAGAAGTTTGATATTATGGGCTGGTGGGATAAGAAGGTGGAGCAGCTATCGAAGGGTATGCAGCAGAAGGTTCAGTTTATCGTGACTGTGCTACATGAGCCGAGCCTGCTGATATTCGATGAGCCATTTAGTGGTTTTGACCCAGTGAACGCCAATATATTGAAGAAAGAGATATTGGAGTTGAAGAAGAAGGGGGCGACGGTGATATTCTCGACTCATAATATGGCGTCGGTGGAGGAGGTGTGTGATGACATCACGTTGATAAATAAGAGTCGTGCGGTGCTTCAGGGGTCGGTGCGTGAGGTGCGTCAGCGGTTTAAGGAGAACAAGTTCAGGATACGTTATACTGGGGAAGAGGGGTCGTTGTGTGGGGAGGGGTCGTTGGTGAGTGTCAGTGAGCGTCGCGAGGAGGGGATGTATCGAGAGTGCGTGGTGCGTCCTGCGGCTGGTGGCGCGGGTATGACGCCTAATGATTTGATACGGTATTTGCTTCAGCATGTGGAGTTGGCAAGCTTTGAGGAGTTGTTGCCGAGTATGAATGACATATTCCTGCGAGTGGTAGGAGGAAACGAAAATAAAGAGGACAAATGAGCAGTAAACTGTCGTTGATTATAGAGCGCGAGTATAGTACCCGCGTGAAGAAGAAGAGCTTCATCATCATGTCGTTGTTGATGCCGATAGGGATGTTGCTGTTGATGGCGTTGCCGACTTTGATAGCTATGATGGGTCAGACGGAGCAGACCCGTATAGCGGTGTTGGATCGGACGGAGCGTTATGGTCAGTATTTAACGGATGACAGTTCGGCGGCGTATGATTGTTTGCCGAGCGGGACGAGCGAGACGGAGTTGCGGGAGACGTATGCTGGTAGTGGTTATGACGCGTATATGGTGATAGAGGGGAGGCCGGACAAGAGGGATAGTGTGAGGATGTATTCGAATGTCACGGTGCCAATGGAGGCGGTGGGGCATACGGAGGATTTGCTGAGGGAGACATTGCGTAGCGAGATAATGGAGGGTTATGGAGGTCATACGGCGGAGCTGGACAGTCTGTTTGCGAGTGTGAGCGGTGCGGAGGCTGAGATCACGACGATAAACATCAAGGATGACGGTAGTGAGAATGAGGATTCGGCGGCAGTGGGCGCGATAGTGGGGATGATTACGGCGATGCTGATATATATGTTTGTGTTGGTTACGGGGTCGATGGTGATGCAGGGGGTCATGGAGGAGAAGACGAACAGGATAATGGAGGTGTTGGTGTCGTCGGTGCGTCCGTTTGAGTTGATGATGGGTAAGATATTGGGGATAGCGTTGGTGGCGTTGACACAGTTGGCGATATGGATAGTGTTTGGGGTGGTGTTGGTGATGTGTGTATCGGCGTTTTTTGCTCCAGATCCTGCGGTTGTGGGTGCTATGGCAGGTGACGCGGCGGCGATGGCGGATCCTGACATGGTGCAGAGGGTGATGTCGATGTTGTCGGGGATAGACTTTGTGCAGTTGTTAGTGTTGTTCGTGGTGTACTTTTTGTTTGGTTATCTGCTGTATGCGAGTTTGTTTGCGATATGCGGGGCAGGGATGGACAATCCTCAGGATGGTTCGCAGTTGAGTTTGATAGTGATGATACCGTTGTTTGCGGCGATATATATATCGTTTCACACTATGGAGGATCCGTATAGCAGTTTGTCGTTTTGGTCGTCGATGTTCCCATTCACGTCGCCGATAATCATGATGGCTCGTATACCGTTTGGAGTGCCGTCGTGGGAGATAGCGTTGTCGATAGGGATATTGGTGGGGACGTTTGTGTTGTTCACGTGGATAGCCGGGAGGATATATAGGGTAGGGATATTGATGTATGGGAAGAAGGTGACGTTTGGGGAGGTAGTCAAGTGGTTTAAGCAATCGGATTAGAGTGGGTTGAGCGGAAGGGTTGGGCGTAGAGACGTTGTGGAATGATGTGGGGCGGGGTGTAGAGACGTTGTGGACGGCGTCTTTACGCCCCGTTGTGGGTAGGTTGCCGTTAGGTTTTTTATGCGCCTCTGGTGCGGCCTTGAGGTGGTGCAGGCGTTGTCTCGGCATGTGCGCCCATGCGTGTTTGGTTAAGAATGATGTGTTGTAAAGAGATGATATGGAAAGGAATAGGATAGAGTTGCTGTGCCCGGCGAGGAATGTGGAGTGCGGTATGGCGGCGATAGAGCATGGCGCGGACGCGGTGTATATAGGAGCTCCGTGTTATAGTGCGCGGAAGGCGGCGGGTAATAGTGTGGAGGATATAGGGAGGTTGGTTCGTTATGCTCATTTGTATGGGGCGAGGGTTCATGTGGCGTTGAACACGTTGTTGAGGGATGAGGAGGTGTCGGCGGCTCGTCGGTTGGCGTGGGAGTTGTATGGTGTTGGCGTGGATGTGCTGATTGTTCAGGATATGTCGTTGCTGTGTGGGGGTATGCCTCCTATGGAGTTGCATGCGTCGACTCAGTGTGATAACAGGACGTTGGAGAAGGTACGTTTTTGGGAGAAGGTGGGGATGGGTCAGGTGGTGTTGGCGCGAGAATTGAGCATTGAGGAGATTGGGGCGATTGCGCGTGGTACGAGAGTGCGTTTGGAGGCGTTTGTTCATGGGGCGTTGTGCGTGTCGTATAGTGGTCAGTGCTATATGAGTTTGCTGAAGGGTGGGAGGTCGGCTAACAGGGGTGAGTGTGCTCAGCCGTGCAGGTTGGGTTATGACGTGGTTGGGGCGGATGGGACGGTGCTTATGCGGAGGGGGCACGCGTTGTCGTTGAAAGATAATAATCAGGCGGGGAATATAGAGGAGTTGATAGATGCGGGCGTGTCGTCGTTCAAGATTGAGGGGCGGTTGAAGGATGTGGAGTATGTTAGTAATATAACGTTGTATTATAGGCAGATAATAGACGAGATATTGAGTCGGCGGCCGGATTTGGAGCGGCTGTCTTCGGGGAGGGTTGTGGCGGGTTTTGAGGCTCGGCCTGAGAAGAGTTTCAACAGGGGATTTACGGAGTATTTCGCTCATGGGCGGAGGGCCGATATTTGGCAGCCGAAGACATCGAAGTCGATTGGCGAGAAGATTGGGAAGGTGGTGAAAGTGGGTAAGGGTGGCGTGATTGAGGTGCGGACGGGGGCGGAGATTGCCAATGGTGACGGGCTGTGCTATTTTGGGGTGAGAGGGCTTGAGGGGTTGAAGGTCAATACGGCAGAGAGGGTGGGGAGAGATGTGGTGAGGATTGGGGCGCAGAATGTGGGGTGCGTGAGGGAGGGTGATGTGGTGTGGCGTAATGCGGATGTGGCATTTGAAGAGACGTTGCGGCATGACCGGACGGAGCGGAAGATAGGCGTGGAGATGCGGTTGGGGTATAGCGGTGGTAGTTTTGAGCTTGTGATGAGGGACGAGGAGGGGATTGCGACGCGGACGGTGATGGCAGTGGGGAGTGAGGCGGCGCGGAATCGGGAGATGATGGGAAGGCAGATGGCTGGCGCATTGACGAAGTTGGGAGGTACGGCGTATGAGGCGACTGGGGTGGTGGTGGAAGACTCGGCGGCGGGGCGATTTGTGACGATGGGGTTGATGAACGAGATGCGTCGGCGTGCTATTGAGGAGCATACGGAGGCGAGGGTGGCGCGGCATGGGGCGTTGAAGGTGGAGAGGGAGGAGGAGGAGGGGGCGATGTGGCCTGTGGGAGAGATTGGTCGTGAGGGGAACGTGATAAATGGTGAGGCGAGGAGGTTTTATGAGAGCCATGGGGCGAGGGTGGTGGAGTGGGGATATGAGCGTCAGGGTGAGAAGCGTGGTGTGAAGGTTATGACGACTCGGCATTGCATATTGAACTCGTTGGGGATGTGCGTGAGGAGGAGCGGCGGGGGGGCTGGGTTGTTGCCGTTGAGCATTGTGGACAGTGACGGGAAGCGTTATGAGGTGAGGGTGGATTGCGGGCGGTGTGAGATGGGGATATGGACCGAGTAGGGGGTTGTTGTGGGGAGGGGAAGTGGGTGATTTGGGGAGGGTGTGTGACAGAATGGGTTCAGTATCGTTTCAGTATTGTGGTGTGGAAGTGTCAGTATCTTGGAGTATTTGTGGAGGGTGTTGGGAGGGTGTGGGTATGATATGTTAAGCGGAGGGGTATGAAATGTTATGTGAGGGGTATAGAATGTTATATGTGGTTTTTGATGGTGTATGTGGGAGGAGATGGAGGATATGATGAGGTAGTTTATGGGATGTTAACATGGTGAGGAAACTATAATTGGTGATGTAGTTTTACCTTTGTGTAGTATGGATCGAGTGATACGAGTTGTGTTTTGCGTGCTGATGGCGATGCTGTCGGTTGGGGTGGTGTGTGAAGGTCAGAGTCATCGTAGGCGTGTCAAGGGAGGGAAGGTGAGTGTGGTGAGTGGGGATCGTCATCCGGATGTCAGGGTTGGAGGTGTTGTTGTGGATAGTGAGACTGGTGAGGGTTTGCCATTTTCGAATGTGTATGTTAGGGGCACGTTGGTGGGGACTCAGACGGATATGGATGGTCGGTATGAGTTGTTGGTGCCGGCGGCGTACGACACGTTGCGTTTTGGAGCGATGGGTTATGATGAGGAGTATAGGGTTGTTAGTGAGATTAGGGGGAGGTTGGATAGTGTGGTGGTGAGGTTGCGTCCGGATAACATAGCGATAGAGGAGATTGAGGTGAGGCCGGATGACGCTCCGAGGCGGTTGTTGATGGCGGTTATAGGTAATAAGGGTAGGAATAACCCGGCTAATCATACGAGGGCGGAGTATGAGAAGTATACACGTTGGGAGTATAGTTTGGCGAATATTAGTGACCGTACGGCGGAGAAGGGGTTGATATTGAAGGGGGCCGCGGGGCTTATGAAGGTGAGTGCGGAGGATAGCATGCGGTATTTGCCGGTGTATTTTTCGGAGACTTTGAGTGAGAATGAGACGCAGAAGGATCCTACTAAGTCGCGTACGACGGTGGTGGCGGATAGGACGCGTGGTATTGACATATTCAAGCAGTATGAGATAGGCGGGTTTTCGAACGCTATGGACAATGAGGTGAACTTCTATGATGATGTGGTTAAGATGCTTGGGGTTGGTTTTGTGAGTCCTATTGCGGGTGATTGTTTCCACTATTATGACTATTTCATTGTGGACAGTGTGATGACTGCTGTGGGTTGTGGTATGGAGGGTGATAGTGTCAAGGTGTATACGGTGAAGTATAGGCCGAAGAATCGTGGGGATAAGGTGTTTGAGGGTACGATGGATGTTGAGACGAGGTATTACTCGCCGTTGCGTATACGAGCGGTGATGCCCAAGGGGACGAATATCAACTTTGTGAAGAAGTTGAGTATAAACAGTTCGTATCAGTTGGTGGGTGACAGTATACCGTTTTTTGGTACGAACGAGATGGAGGTGCATATTGACTATATGCCTGTTAACTCGGAGAAGAAGCGTTTGGAGATATTGTGCAAGATGTATAATTCGCAGAGCAAGGTACGGTTGGACGAGTTGGAGCCGTTGGAGTTGAGTAAGCGGGCGCTGGCGATAGAGACTATCAAGATGGATGGGTATAAGCTACATGACGATGAGTATTGGGCGGCGCATAGGCATGGAGAGATGAGTGAGGAGGAGCAGGAGGCGAGTCAGTCGATAGACTCACTGAATAACGTGCGTTCGGTTAAGATGTTCAACTATTTGGCTAAGGCAGCGATGACGGGATATGTGGATGTTGGGAATGTGGAGATAGGGTCGATAGGAGAGATGTTTAACACAAACAAGATAGAGGGGTTGCATCTTGGAGCGGGATTGAGGACGAGTAAGGAGATAAGTGAGCAGTGGGTGTTGAGCTGGATAGTGGGGTATGGGTTTAGGAATTCGAGGCCGACGTATGGGGCTGGCGTGGGTTATAAGTTCAAGTCGCCGATGCGAAGGACGTTGGAGGTTAATTATACGGACAGGTTGATGAAGATTGGGGAGGATGAGAATATATTGTACTTGTATGAGAATATGCTGTCGACGAGCGAGACTAATATCATAGCTCAGCTATTCAAGAGGGAGGAGATAGACGAGTTGTATTATAACAAGAAGATACAGTTGCGTTATAACAATGAGTGGTTTACGGGAATGCAGACGACGTTGCAATTCACAGCTCAGCGTCAGGAGAGTCCGAAGTATTATCCGTTCACGCAGGGTGGGGAGTCGGTTGGTGAGGTGCATTTGCAGGAGATGTCGTTGGATTTCAGGTTGTCGTGGAGGGAGAAGTTCATAGACGATGGTTTGCAGAGGATGTATATGACTACGTATCATCCGATAGTACATTTCACTGTGGCGGGTGGGGCTACTCAGGTGGGGGACAAGCGTAGTATGTATGCGCGGTTGCACTCCACGTTGAAGCATAGGTTTTACTTGGGTCAGACGAAGTTGGATGTGGCGGTTGAGGATGGCATATACTTTGGGAAGTTACCTTACTCGGCGTTGAACATAGCTCGTGGTAATAAGACGTATGGTTTTTACAGGTATGACTTCAACTTGATGAACTATTTGGAGTTTGTGTGTGACAAGTATGTGTATGTGCATGCGGATTATCAGCTGGATGGTTTGCTATTTCATAAGTTGCCTGCGGTGTATAAGTTGGGTCTGCGTGAGGTGGTTGGCGCGAAGATGATGTATGGTGGTTTGGGTAAGCGGCATGCGGAGATGTTGGATTTGCCGGAGGGTGTGGGTGGTCCTACTAAGCCATACGTGGAGGTGAATGTGGGGATTGACAATATTTTGCGGTTCTTCAGGGTGGATGCGGTGTATAGGGTGGTTGGTGATAGTTGGGCTGATGCTCCACGTTGGGGTGTCAGGGTTCAGTTTGCGGTTAAGTTGTAGTTGGGTTAGTTTGGTATACGCGGGAGTAGGATGGTGAATGTTGTGCCTGAGTTGTGGTGAGTGGAGAAAGATATTGAGCCGTGTGAGTTGTCGATGATGGTCTTAGATATGGCGAGACCGAGACCCATGCCGGAGCTTTTGGTGGTGAAGTTGGGTCGGAAGATTTTATCACGTATGTTGTCGTCTATGCCGTCGCCGTTGTCGGTCACGGTGATGCGGGCGTTATGAGGTTCGGGTGTCAGAGTGACGGAGATGTCGACTGTGCGGTGGTTGGCGGTGCTTTGTTGTGCGTTTTTGATAAGGTTGTTGAATACGCTGGTTATGAGGTCGGGGTCGGCCATGATGAATATGTCGGAGTTAGGGCCGGAGTAGGAGAGGTTGGACTCTTCGTCTCGTGCGAACAGGGTGCATATTGAGGTGAGGCGTGCGGCAATATCCATGCGCTGTGGTTCGGCTTGTTTCATCTTGGCGATGCCGGAGAATTGAGAAGCCACGGCTGCGAGTTGGTCGATTTGGTCTATAAGTGTTTGTGAAGTTTTCTTGAGCATAGGTTCGAAGTTGTCGCGTCGGGTGTCCCATGAGCGTAGGAGGTATTGGACAGAGAGCTTCATGGGAGTAAGGGGGTTTTTTATTTCGTGGGCGACTTGTCGGGCCATCTCGCGCCATGTGCTTTCGCGCTCGGATGCGGCGAGTCGGCTGGCGGAGAGTTCGAGTTGACGTGTCATTTTGTTGTAGGCTTTGACGATTTCGCCCACCTCGTCTTGATAGGGGTAGGAAAGTCGGTGGTGTTCTTGACCGATGTCGGCGGATTGGAGCATGTCGCGTAGTTGTCCGAGGGAGCGTGTGACGCCGTAGGCCATGAGGTAGGAGAAGACTATGGCGAGGAAGATGATGAGCATCATGGAGTTGGTTATGGGCATGAGGGTTTGCATCATCTGGCGTCGCATAGCACTCACGTCGTTGAAATATGGCACATTGACATATCCGAGCACGTTGCCACGGTTATTGAATAGTGGGGAGTAGATGGAGTAGTGGAGTAGGGAGCCTATCCGTTCTTGCACGAACACCTCACCTCGGCTGTCACTGCGCATAATGGCGAGTGCTTCGTCGTTCATTAGAGGAGCAGTTGTGCCGCTCATGAATAGTTCGCGTCGGGATGTGCCGAGGAGTATGCCGTTGGCGGAGAATAGGTGCGCGTCGGCATTGAAGGCGTCGGAGGTGCGTTGTAGGATGTTGTCGGTTTGGAAGTTGTGGGTGTCTTTGGCGACATCGTCGGGTGAGGCGTCGGCAAAGAGGTCGGACAGTGAGAGTAGGACGGATTGCATGGCCTCGGACAGATGGGAGCGGCTTTTAGTCTCGAAGGTGTTGATGGATTGTAGGCTGGATATGAGGCATAGTATGACGAATAGCACGAGGACGAAGGCGACGAGGCAGGCGTGGAGACGTTCGCTGAGGGAAGAGTGTCGCCAGATGGATTTGTCGGGGTGTATGGCGAGAATCATGATGACGGAGCAGACTATGAGCATGCCGAGGAAGATGTAGGAGTAGGTGGTCATGAGGTCTTGCGCGGTCATCAGAGGGTAGCTGACAACGATGGTTTGGTTGTGTGAGGGTGCGGTGGATAGGTGGGAGTATCCGTTAGTTTGGATTATAGAGGTAGTGGAGTCGGAAGAGGCGAGAGTTGTGGGGTAGTCGTAGGAGCCGTATCGGGATATGAGGTGTCGGTTGGCGTAGCGTGCGTAGGAGTAGCCACGTAGTCGGTCTTCGTCCATACGGTCGCGCTTGTTGGTGAGGAGTTCGGGATAACCGACACCTTGTGCTGAGACCTTGCGTGTAATCTGAACGAAGAGGTTGTTGGGGTTGTCGGGAGAGCCGAGGTTGAACACGCCGAGGTAGCATGGTTGTCCGTCGCCGTTGCTGATACAGTGGAAGTTGCGTGCGTTGGGGACTTGTATGCCGTGGCAGTAGATGAGTTGCTCGAAGTATTGTGCGCAGTCGTACACGTCGCCTGTGTTAGTCATTTGTATGGTGCTGCCTGTGCCGCGGCACGGGACGACCTGGAGGTCATATCGTGTGAAGTATCCGCCGAAGATAGCGCCTCGAAGGTGTCCGAAGAGTTGGTCTTGTCGTATGGTAGGTTCGGACATCATTTGTCGTACGGCGGTATCGGCCATGAGTGTGGACTGTACGAGTGGGAGTTGTTGCTCGGCTACGGGGTCGTCGTCGCGCATTATCTGAACGGAGAGGTTGACGGATAGGAGTTTGCGGTAGGACATCTCCTTGTCGGCATTGAGCATGGTGAGCCGTAGGGTGGTGAGGAGAGCCATCAGCATCATGGTCCATACGAAGTGGCTGAATTGTAGGACGTTTGGTGAACGTCGTTTCATGATGTAGTATATGGTGCCGATGGCAATGTAGGCGAGGGTATGCGACCATGGTTGTGTCCATTCGGAGAGGTGTGCGATGAGGAGTATAGGTAGGGCTGTGCCGATGAGGAGCAGGGAGAAACCGGCAGAGGAGAGGTTGCCGTTGAGAGATGAGTAGCATCGCTCGATGATTAGGACGAGCGACATTATGAGTAGGGAGAGGATGGCTATCTTGGCAAGTGAGTCGGAGGATAGGCTTAAATAGCCGACATAGAAGGCGAGACCTTGTGAGTGGCGTGCCATGAGCTCTATGGCGGATGAGAGAATGAGGAAGAAGAGCGTGGGCATCAATGCGGCAAGGCAGATGGCGAGTCGACGTCGGGTGCGCACCTTAGTGAGGCGGAAGAACATGACGCTCCACGTGAGGAGCAGGAGTGAGGCAAGGAGCAGATAGCCGAGTGAGGGAAGCCACCAGTCGTAGGAGAAGACGAGGGGCGAGAAGAAGATTGATGAGTCGTCGCCACCAGGAGGAGTTATGAGGAGGGAAGCCATGTAGAGTGTGGCGAGCATTATGGCAGATAGTGCGAGAGGTTGCCAATGGCGATGTGTGAGGTGGGCGATGCGGAGTGTGGCGGATGATATGGCCCAGATGGTAAGTGCGAGGGTGATGAAGAGTAGGGCTATGGATATGACGGTTATGGTGGGGGAGAGGTGTGTGGCGGTATCGCCAGTTATGGAGAAGAGGAAGTGACCGTTGGTGTCGGAGACGTTGACGCCATTGGTAGGGGTGGCGGATAGGTGTGCGTCGTCGTTGATGGCGAGTGAGGGGTGAAATCGGTCGGCGAGGTATTCGTTGTCGTAGGGGGAGTGGCTGCGGAGTTGTAGTAGGGCGTAGATGTGGGTGGTGTCTCGGTGGAGTGATTTGATGTAATACCAGCCGTTGTCGGCGGTCAGTATAGAGCGGTTGAGGGTTGATGGTTGGAGATCGGGGTTGGGTAGGCAAGCGTTGTGCCAGAGGCGTAGGTTGTTGTTGTCGAATAGGTAGAGGGAGTAGTCGGATTGGGAGAGATGTTGTGGGAAGGTTTGTGTATTGGGGTTAGAGAGAGTGTCGGCGAGGGAGTTGATCCATTGTGACATGTCGTGGTCGTGACGTGCCATTATGGAGTTGAGACGTTGGCTTTCGGAAGCTGTGTCGGCGGCTTGCGGTGCTGAGGCGAGGGAGGAGTAGAGGGTTAGGAGTATGGCTGCCGCAAGCAGGGCTATGGCGGGTGTGCGTAGGGCTTTGAGGATAGGTTGGGATAAGGAGAGCATGGCGGGGGAGGATGGAGTGGGTTACTTTATCTCGAAGTCGAGAAGAGTGCGGCCCTCGAGAGATGCCACGAGACGGTCGCCCTCTTTGACTGGCCCTACGCCTGTGGGAGTACCAGTATAGATGAGATCGCCCATGCGTAGGGAGAAGAATTGTGATACGTAGGCTATGATATCGTCGATAGAGAATATCATCTGGTTGGCTGTGGCCTCTTGTCTGCGTTCACCGTTGATATCGAGCGAGAAGTGTATGTCGGGGATAGGTGGCAGTTCAGACAGAGGTATGAATGAGGATATGGCGGCAGAATAGTCGAAGGCTTTGCACACCTCCCATGGGCGACCATCCTTGACGAGCCTATTCTGCAAATCACGAGCCGTGAAGTCTATACCCAGACCCACGGCGTCATAATAGCGATGGGCGAAACGCTTCTCGATATGACGTCCAAGTCGGCAGATGCGGAACACCAGTTCGCACTCATAGTCGAAGCGTTGCGCCCAGTCGGGGATATAGAAGGGGTCGTTATTGCGTAGTAGAGCTGTGTCGGGCTTCAGGAATATGGTAGGCTCGGCATCGGCGGGTCGCATGGCAATCTCGTCGGCATGTCGTGGATAGTTGAGGCCAACGCAGATAATCTTCATCGGCGTATGTTCTGACCGTTCATGCGCAGGCGTATAGTAGTCAGGACACGTTTTGTGTCTTGCGGGAAGTCGCCATTCATCATCCAGTCGAAGTAGCTTGGGTCAGTGCGTAACACTTGCTCTACGCTTCTACCTTTATACTTGCCGAAGTTGAATACCTCTCCCCCCCTCTCATCATAGACGAAGCGACCAGCAAAATCGACGTTATTAGACACACGGGAGAACTCGGCAAGCTGCCTGACATCTTTAGGCAAGTCACCATAACGCTCGAGTTGTGCAAGGAACACGTCGACCGTAGCCTCGGTATCGGCATTCGCGCTATGGGCACCCTCAAGATCCTTATCACAGTAGAACTTGTAGGCGGCTGACAGCGTGCGCTGCTCCTTCTTGTGGAAGATAACCTGCACATCGATGAAGTTGGAGCGCCGCAGGTCGACATCCGTCATGCCAGCGTTGAGAAACTCCTCGGCGAGCATGGGAATATCGAACTTGTTGCTATTGAACCCGCCAAGGTCGCACCCCTCTATACGCTTAGCTATATCATGGGCAATATCCTTGAAACGTGGCTTATCTGCCACATCAGCGTCCGATATGCCATGCACAGCCGTCGACTCTGGCGGAATAGGCATACCAGGGTTGACTCGCTGGGTATACTCTTCACGAGACCCGTCGGGAAAGAGCTTCACGAGCGATATCTCTACGATATGGTCACGACCAATATTGAGACCTGTCGTCTCGAGGTCGAAGAATACTATGGGGCGAGTGAGGTTGATGTTCATGGTTAGAGGGCATCAAGGGTTATAGACTTTTCGGTAGGTACTGCGTCATACGAGCGCTCAGCCACGACTATCGTCTCCTCGTAGTGCTTAGTACCTTCGAGGTCGATAGTCATGATGTACGTGCCAGGGTCGAGCACCACTACAAACGAGTTGGTACGCATATTGATACGCTCTATGGCCACCAAGTCGCCATAGTCGTTGCGGATCTCAATACGGGGCTGTGAACTTATCTTCACCGACTTACGCTTCGCATTACGCACATCGACCTTATACTTGACTATGGCCGACGACGGGAGAACATGGTCGAATAGTATAGCATATATGTCTCGCCCTCCCATACTGTCGCCACGGAACAACGAGACGTATGCGTAACGGTTGTCGGGAGAGAACGAGATGGTCATATTGTCATACGTGTCGTTTATGGGATACGGCAATTGCACGGGCTTGCTCCACTCATACTTGCGGAAGTCAAAGTCGGAGTAGTATATGTCGTAGCCACCCATAGTACCCTCACGGTTCGAGGCGAAATACAGTCGAGTGCCGTCATTTGCCACGTACGGGTAATTCTCATTGAACCCCTCTTGATTGACGAGCCCAGGTATAGGGCGCGGGGTCATCCATTGGCCATTATACGAGCGAATGGAGTAGTATATGTCGAGGTCGCCATAACCGTTAGTGGCCGAGAAGTAGAGCGTGTCGCCCGATGGCGAGAGGCACCCGGCCACCTCACTGCCAGGCATATTGATGGGCTTAGACATCTTCTGCGAATTACTACACCTGCCCCCCGTGGTGTACTGAGTATAGTTGAGACTGAACTCCGACCCCGAGTTATTAGAGCAGTAGAAGAACCCATCAGGTGCGGGACCCGTGGGATACTCGTCGGCAAGGGTATTGATGCCCGACACCTTCTTGGCCGGGCTCCACGACAACGCCGTTTGGTCGGCATACATGATGTTGAACACCGTTATACCAGCCTCACGGTCATACTTGCTGTCGCACGAGAACACCAGGCTGTGACCATCATTGACGATGTATGGGTTAATCTCGTTATTACGTGTGTTTATGACATCGCCAAGGTTGATGATCGGGTTGCGCAACGTGTCACGTAGCATCCGCTTAGCATTGCGAATCCACGAGTTAAGCAAATCAGCGTCAATAATATCCTGCTCACTCGTGGCACGCACCATGAACGAGTCAAGTCGTTGCAACGCTATGTCAAAGTCGTGGGCATGATAGTGCGCCTCAGCAGCCAGGAAGTAAGCCTCTGCATCCTCTGGCTCAAACTGAAGATACAGGTCGGCAAAGTAACGTGCCGTGTCGCGCACCATCTCCGAGTTGAGTATCGACTCCGTTATACGACGCAGCAGCTTAGGATTAGCCTTGTTCGACGGGTTAGACTGGAACACCTTGAGATACCGCTCCGTAGCCTTCTCGAAACAGTGATGCTCAAAGTATTCGTCCGCCTTCTTGTCATACTTCTGCCCCATGGCCGGCACTACCGTCAGCACAAGAAACATGAACGCTGCGGCCTCTATGGCGTATTTGGCTATATGGCTCATAGTTAAGCTGTTTTACAGACGAGATATTACCGCGCCAAGGTCTGTCAGACGCTTGTCTATATACTGATACCCGCGGTCTATCTGCTCGATATTATGTATAGTGCTCGTCCCCTGTGCCGACAACGCCGCAATGAGCAAGGCGACACCCGCACGAATATCGGGCGATGTCATAGTCGTCCCACGCAACTGCGTCTCGCGGTCAAGCCCTATGACGGTGGCACGGTGAGGATCGCACAATATGATCTTCGCCCCCATATCAATGAGCTTATCCACGAAGAACAACCGACTCTCAAACATCTTCTGATGTATCAGCACACTCCCTCGCGCCTGAGTCGCCACAACCAAGAACACACTAAGCAAATCCGGTGTCAAACCCGGCCAAGGAGCGTCCGCGACGGTCATAATCGACCCGTCAATAAACGAGTCGATAGTATAATGCTTCTGCGACGGTATGCGTATGTCGTCACCATTGATCTCCATCTCAATACCCATACGCCGGAACGCAAGCGGTATAATCCCCAACTGCTCAACCCCCGCATTGCGTATCGTGACATCCCCGGCAGTCATCGCGGCCATACCAATGAACGACCCCACCTCTATCATGTCTGGCCACACACTATGACAGCAACCACCCAACGACTCCACCCCGGTTATAGTCAACAGGTTCGACCCTATACCCGATATCTTCGCTCCCATCGACACCAACATCTTGCACAACTGCTGCAAATATGGCTCGCACGCCGCATTATAGATTGTCGTCGTACCCTTAGCCATCACCGCCGCCATAAGCGTATTGGCTGTGCCAGTCACCGACGCCTCATCCAGCAATATATACTCCCCATGCAGATTCTCCGCCGACACCGAGTAGAAGAACTGGCCAAAGTCAAAGTCGAACTTAGCCCCAAGCCTCGAAAAACCATAGAAATGCGTGTCAAGTCTACGCCGACCTATCTTATCCCCCCCAGGCTTCGGGAAGTAGGCCCTCCCAAACCGCGCCAACAACGGCCCCACTATCATGATCGACCCCCGCAACGACGACGCCCGACGCTTGAAATCGTCCGACTGCAGATAGTCCATATCCACGTTCTCCGCCTGGAAATGGCACTTATGACGTCCCTCGCGCCACACCTTGACACCCATGCAACCAAGCAGGTCTATCAGGTTGTTCACGTCCAGTATGTCCGGAATGTTGTCTATCACAACCTCCTCCTTAGTCAAGAGCGTGGCGCATAGCACCTGCAACGCCTCATTCTTAGCCCCCTGGGGCGTTATCGTGCCGTTAAGCGGGCGACCGCCCTCAATGATGAATGTACCGCTCATAGTGCAGTGTGGCGCCGTTAATATCTCTTCTTGTTACGATTGAAACGGAAATTACCCCCGCCCTGCTGCTTCCCACCGCCACCCTGACGGTTCTGATTGAAGTGGAAATGACGCTGCTTACCCCCTCCCTGCTGATACCGACCGTCATTCTGTGGGAACCGCTCCGGCTGCTGATGCCTGTCGCCCCATTGCTGACGTGGATACAAAGTCTGGTCGTCTGGCAACGAGTCCATTAGCTCCTCGAACGAATAATTAAGCTGGCCATCAGTAAGATCCGCTATGTCATTAGCCACGCGCATCTCCACATTGCTGTCCTTGCCGTTCTGCAATATAAGCCGCTTCATATAAAGGGCCGTAAGCGCCGTTGTCGCCATCCGCTCCTCCTCGCTATCCGCATTGACCGCCGACCGCAACATGTTCTGCACCATGATGCCATACGACCGCAAACGTATCCTCGTCATAGGGTACGGTATATGATTCTGCGGCGCCACTGTCGCCTCCTGACGCTGCGGCAACGGATATGGCGAGTCCACGTCAAGACGATAATTCGCCATCATCGCTATGCCGTCCCACACCTTCTGAACATAATTAGCATCGTTCTTCAACTGTGGGAACAGTATCAAAATGACATTCGCTATCGTTGCCGCGCAGTTCGTACGCTCGTCGCGATCCTCAATCGTCAGAGCATAATCCACCATCTGCTGTATGTTGCGCCCATACTCGGGCATCGGAAGCCTCTCGCGTGAGGTATTATAATCCATTATCTTTGTGTTATTCTGCTTAACGCACACTAAATGCGCAAAGCTACGCTAAAAACCCGCAAAAAACAACCCCTCCCCCACACATTCTCCCCTCACCCTCTTCCCTAACTCCTACCAAACTCCTACAAACATTATTCAAAGGTGCATAAATGAAGCATACTTGAAGCATCACAGAAGCATCAAACCCCGATTTTCAAGAAAAAAATACTCATCAAATCGCTATCTCACACATACTTACAAACCACAACCATACCCAATTTTAACAATTCCTCCCACCCCATGACCCACTTTTCTCCACACTCACCCCCACCTCCACACTTGACTATCCGACGAAAAACCCTATATTTGTCCCCACAACACGATAATTATAAAAAAAATGTGGATTATTTGCGCTGACCTCGAGGGCGTATTCGTGCCAGAGATATGGGTCAATGTGGCGAAAAAGACTGGTATCGAGGAACTTAAACTCACCACCAGGGACATTAAAGACTACGACGAACTCATGAAGATGCGTCTCCGCATCCTCGACGAGCATCACCTCACACTCCACGACATCCAAGATGTCATAGGCACGCTCGACCCCCTCCCCGGTGCGCTCGAGTTCGTACGCGAAATACGCAAACTCGCACGCTTCGCCATCGTCAGCGACACCTTCGTCGAGTTCGCGCAACCACTCATGGATAAACTCGAAAACCCCTTCCTCCTCTGCCACAGCCTCGAAACCGACCAAAACGGACGCATCACCAACTACAAACTCCGACAGCCCGACCCCAAACGCAAAACCGTCGAAGCCTTCAAAAGCCTCAAATACAATGTCGTAGCATTCGGCGACTCCTACAACGACGTCACTATGCTCCAGGCCGCCGACAAGGGCATCCTCTTCTGCCCACCCGACAACGTCAAGGCCGACTACCCACAATATCCCGTAGTAACCGACATCAACGAGCTCAAACAAAGGCTCATAGACATCGTCTCCCACTAACCGCATCCCGTAGTAACCGACATCAACGAGCTCAAACAAAGGCTCATAGACATCGTCTCCCACTAACCGCATCCCGTAGTAACCGACATCAACGAGCTCAAACAAAGGCTCATAGACATCGTCTCCCACTAACCGCATCCCGTAGTAACCGACATCAACGAGCTCAAACAAAGGCTCATAGACATCGTCTCCCACTAACCGCGCCCCTCCCCGCGCACCCCCCCCCGCCCCACTTAAACCCTATTCAGCTATGAGCTCTAAAGGAAATTATATCAGGGAACTGACCGCCATAATAGTCGTCGTGCTGATGCTTGTCGCTTGGCAAGCGTCGGCCAACGAACTCATCCTCTTCCCCGAACTTGGCGCACTCTGCATTGGCCTGCTGGTCTTGGACAAAAACGTATGGCACGTCAGCAAGCTCATGTGCCTGTTCGTCATGTCCTTAGCCTCCGCCATAGGTGTCGCCGCGCAGCTCTATCTCGGCTCGTTCGGTGTCTGGCTCACCGTCCCCGCCACGCTGCTCGTCTCCGGCCTGATGCTCGTCTCGCTCCGCGCACAGCTGCCCCCAGCCCTCGGCGCCGCGCTCCTCCCCGTCATCCTCCGCATAGCCGACTGGCGCTACGTCCTTGTCGTGGCCCTGATGGTCTTCATCGTCCTCCTCGTGCAATGGCTCCTCGAGCTATCACGCGTGCGCTCCTTCCGCGTCCCAATGGTCAAGCCGCGTGCCGAGAAAAACGAGGTCGTGGGATTCCGGCGCATGGGCATCCTCTTCCTATGCACCATCCCCCTATGCGCCGCAGGATGGCTCACAAGCTGGATATATCTCGTCGCACCCCCGGTCATCGTGACGCTCCTCGAGTTCTCCCACGGCGCAAGCGGCTTCCGCAACCGCCCCTGGCAAGTCCTCTTCATGCTCCTCTATGGCGCAGGAGCTGGAGCCGCGTTCACCGTGATATGCCAATCCCTCGGCTTCAACCTCTTCTGGGCGGGGCTGCTCACCCTCATCGCAATGGTGCTGATGTTCGCCATATTCCGCAAAACCTACGCCCCCGCGCTCTCCGTCGCGCTACTCTCACTCCTCATCCCGGCGGCCGATATATGGACATTCCCCGTACAAGTCGCGCTCGGCAGCGCCTACGCCATCCTCGCCTCAAGCATCCCGGGGCTATTCCTCAATAAAAACTGATCTCCCTGAATATTAACACACAACGAAGGGCAGTCACTCCGGTGGCCGCCCTTTAATATTCTCTAAAACAAACTCGACGCGTCTATCGTGATATCACCCTTGGGTATATCTTCCCAACGAAACCTCTCCACAAACTCCCCCACGCTCATCGGCCGCCAACGCCCCTCCATCTTCACCGCCCACGCCATAAGCCCCACAAGCTCCTCTGGCCGCAACTTCTTCCGGATGACGTCCATCGCCAACGACCTGTCCCTCTTGCTCAACCGCGCCCCGTCTGGCGACAACAGCAACGGGAAATGCGCATAACGCGGCACGTCATACCCCAACGCGCGCAACAAATAACCCTGCTCATGGCTCGCCGACATCAAGTCCCTCCCCCTCACCACCTCCGTCACCCCCATCAACGCGTCGTCCACCACCACCGCCAGCTGATATGCGAAATTACCATCACCCCGCCGCACAATGAAGTCACCACGGTCCCGCGCCAAATTCGCGCTCTGCTCCCCATAATGCCCGTCGCAGAAACAGCTCATCTCGTCGGGCAGATACATCCTCCACGCCGGGCTCCTCCGCCCGCGCATCACCTCCTTTTCCAACTCCGACAGCCCCAGGCACGTCCGCGCGTATATCGTGTGCCCATCCGACGCGTGCGGTGCCGAGGCGGCAGTCAAATCCTGCCTCCGGCAAAAACACTCATACACAAGTCCCAGCTCCCTCAACCGCGCAAACTCACGCTCATATATCCCGTCGCGCCGACTCTGGTAATACGGCCCATGCGCCCCCTCACTCTCCGCCCCCGCACCCTCGTCAGGCCTCAACCCCAGCCACAACAAATCGTCCACTATCTGCTCCGCATACTCCCCCTTGCATCGCTGACGATCCAAATCCTCTATACGCACAAGCCACGCCCCCCCCCTCGATTTGGCGGAGGCGTAGCTCATCAATGCCGCAAATATGTTACCAAGGTGCATACGCCCGCTCGGCGACGGCGCGAAGCGACCTACCACACCCATCCCCTACGCGTTGCGCTCCGCGCGGGTCTCCACCTTCGTGGTCAGCTTGTTGGCCTCAAGCTCCTTGTTCGTCGCGCGGTTGCGCACAATATCCATAGCCAAATATATCGCCTCGCGCATAGACGTCGGGTCCGCCTTGTCAAGCCCCGCTATGTCATACGCCGTGCCATGGTCCGGCGACGTCCGTATTATCGGCAGCCCAGCCGTGAAGTTGACGCCCGACGTGAACGCCAACGCCTTGAACGGCGCGAGCCCCTGGTCATGGTACATCGCCAATATAGCGTCAAACTTGCCCAACGCCGACGACCCGAACAACCCGTCGGCAGGATACGGGCCCATGGCGCATATACCCTCCGCCTGAGCCTTCTCTATCGCAGGCCCGATGATCGTCTCCTCCTCCTGACCCAGCAACCCATGGTCGCCCGAGTGAGGGTTCAGCCCCAACACCGCAATGCGTGGGCCGTCTATGTTGAAGTCTTGACGCAGCGAGCGGTTCAGTATGCGCAACTTGCTCAATATCTTGTCCTCTGTGATATATTGCGCCACTTGGCAGATCGGCACATGACCCGCCACCACGCCTACACGCAGTTTGCCCGCCACGAGCAGCATCAACGCCGGTGCCTGTGCCGCCTGCTCCAAATACTCCGTATGCCCGGGGAAGTGAAACTCCTCGCTCTGGATGTTCTTCTTGTTGATAGGGGCCGTCACTACCGCGTCTATCAACCCGTCGCTCAGGTCGTGCACAGCCGCCTCGAGTGCCTGAAACGCCGCCATGCCCGCCGCCTCCGTCGATTTGCCCAGCTCCACCTTGATGTTGTCGTCGCCACACGAGATGATGTTTATCCGCTTCGGGTGCGCCTCGTCGGGTGTGTTGATGTTGTTAAGGCTGAATTGTGCCACGTTCAACGCCTTACGGTGATACGCCGCGGCCTTGGGCGACCCATAGATGATGGGCGTGAAGTCCTCGAGTATCTCCATGTCCTGAAGGGCTTTCATTATGACCTCGTAGCCGATGCCGTTGACGTCGCCCTGTGTTATGCCAATCTTCATGTTGTCTGATGCTTATCGTTATTTACTTAGTCAGGTTGAGGGTATACATGATAGCCTCGAGTGACCGTATATGGTTTCTCTTCATCTCGCGTGAGGGATAGAACACGTAGCCGTCGGTCACTATCACACGCGCCTTGGCCGTATCCACCACGGCCCGCATAAGGAACGGCCCTCCCATCGCCGCGCCCTCCATGCGCCATAATCCCCTCAACTCGCTCACAAACGCTCCCTTGTACGTCCCCTGCTGAAACACTATCTCCTCGTCCATCGGCGGCCTGCGCTCTGTGCACATCACCGAGTTGAACGGCCCGCCCACGTTAGCGCGCAGCACCACGTCGCGCCTGTTCAGCAAGCTCTCCTTGCTCACGCACTCCGCCCCGGTATATGGGAACGTGTAGATTATCAGTCCATCCTGATACTCGCGCGTGTCGCAGCAGAACCACGAGATGCTGTCGGCATGCTCCGGGTTGCACTTGTCATACTCGTTGGGTATCGTTATCGACACGTCCCACCGCTTCTGCACCTGTGCCATGAGCTTGGCGTTGATATGCTTCGTGTAGTAGCCTATCAGCCTGTCGCGCTCCGCCTTCACGAAATAGGATATGGCGCGTATGTGGTTGCGTCGTAGCACGTCGGCTGCGCGCTGTGGTGTCTTGGCTTTGAGGTACATCACGGCCTGAGGCTGCGCCCATGCGTCGCGCACGAAAGTCACGGTGTCGGTCGTCACGGTGTCGGCTATGCTGACCACGACGAGGTTGCGCAGCTTGTGCATCTCGTAGTCGAAGAATGGGGGTGCCACGGTGTGCATCTCGAATATCGGCTCGTCGGCGGGCAGCCCGGCGTATGTGTCGCCAAACATGCTCTCCATGTAAAGTCCCGCGGTGTCGGTCTTGTGCGCGTCTTGCATCACGACGAGAATCTCGCCCGCACGGCCTGTGGCTTGTGCCTTGAAGGCCTGGTCGAGGGTCTTCTTGCATCCCGTGAGGGTGGCGAGTCCCGCCATGGTGGCGAGCATGAGTGTGTAGCGTATAGACATTTCTCTCTGTTGTGTTATTTCATTGCCAATTCGTTGACCACGAAGAAGAATGGTGATATCTCGCGGTCGAATATTATCGTGAGCCGCTGGCCTATCTTGACGTCCTTAGTCGTCATGTTGTTCCACTCCATGATTTGCGCCACTGTGAGGTGGTAGCGCATGGCTATCTTGTGGAGGTAGTCTCCTTTCTCCACGAGGTGTGTTATGGTGTCGCGTCGTATTATGACGTTGCCGAAGTAGCCTGTGAGGTCTGGCTCGGTGTCGGGTCGCAGCTGTCGTTCATTGCGCAGGAATCGGCTGATGTTGGCGCGTGGCAGTGTCAGGCGGCGCGGGGTGTCGTCGTAGGGGATGAAGTCCTTGACGTATTGTGGGTTGAGCTGTTGCAGCACGTCTCGTTTCACGCCCGAGGCTCGGCTTATCTGGTCGAAAGAGAGCGACATGTTGACGTAGACGGTGTCTATGTCGTCGATAGTGAAGGTTGGGATGGCAGGTGTTATGTTGTGCAGCTTGTAGTAGTTCATGACGTAGTTCACGGCGATGAAGGCAGGCACGTAGGAGCGCATCTCGGGGGTGAGGTAGGGGCTTAGTTGCCAGAAGTTTTTTTTGTCTGCCCCGGCACGTTGCTGTGCCTTTTGCACTTGTCCGAGACCGCCGTTGTATGCGGCGAGCGCGAGTTGCCAGTCGCCGAGGTTCTGGTAGAGGTATTTCAGGTAGCGGCATGCGGCGTCGGTGCTCTTGCGCACGTCGCAACGGTCGTCTTCGTAGCTTGTGACGTTGAGGTCCATCATAAGCCCGGCGTGGTAGAGGAACTGCCATAGCCCCATTGCTCCCGATTTGGATATGGCTTTTGGGTCGAGCGCGCTTTCTATCACGGCGAGGTATTTAAGTTCTTGTGGCAGGTTGTATTTGCTGAGATACTCCTCGAATATGGGGAAGTAGAGTTCGGAGCGGGCTATGATGTTGGCGAGGTGGTCGCGTCGTCGGACGAGGTAGACGTCTATGTATGCCCTTACTTGGGTGTTGTACTCGAGTGTTATGGGGCTTTGCTGGTCGAGCTTCTCCATGCGGCGCGCGTAGATGTAGTCGGGCACTTGGGGGTTTGTGCCGAGTCCTTGCGCGGAGGCGGTGGTGGGGAGTAGAGATGACAGCAATAGGACTCCCGCCAGCATGAGGAGGCAGAGATGCCAGTGTGAGGAGCCTTTGGGGGTCATTGCCGGTTTGTTAGTCGATTAGGGCTCGCACGATGTCCGCCCCGTTGGCGTATAGCACGAGAGCGAGGAGTAGTATCATGCCTATTGTTTGCGCCACTTCGAGCACTTTGTCGCTGACCTTTCGTCCTGTTATGACCTCTATGAGGAGGAAGAGCACGTGGCCGCCGTCGAGAGCTGGAATGGGTAGGATGTTCATCACGGCGAGAATTATGGCGAGGAAAGCTGTGTTGAACCAGAAGGCTTGCCAGTTCCATGATGTTGGGAACATCTTGGCTATTGTGCCGAAACCGCCTACTTTGGTAGCTCCTTCGCGGGTGAAGAGCATAGGGATCTGCTTGCAGTAGTTGACGAGCAGGTCTTTGCCCTTGGTTATGCCGGCGGGGATGGCTTCGAGGAGGGAGTAGTGGCGTGTCTTGGTCTGAAACCATCGTGAGGGAGGGTATGCGTAGAAACCGAGTCGTCCGGAGTTGCTGACGTTGACGTTGAGAGTGTCGGTGTTGCCTGTGGCGCGGACAACGATTATTTGCGTGGGCTGCCCTTTGAGGCTGTCGAGGGTGGCTAAGAAGCGTGAGAATGAGGGGTTGGGGATGTTGGCCACTTGTGTGACGGAGTCGCCTCGTAGTAGGCCGTATTGCTCGGCGGGGCTGCCAGGGAGAATGGAGTCGACGACGACGGGGGTGCGGAACGAGAACAGCGCCTGGTTGCCGTCGCCCTTGAGGATGGTGCGGAAGAACTCGTGTGGGAGTTTTATGGAGAGAGGGTTGCCGTTGCGGATGATGTCGACGGAGCATGTGTCGTCGAAGATAATGGGGTTAGCCACGTCTTTGTAGGCTTCGGCGGGGTTTCCGTTTATGCCGACGATGTAGTCGCCATCGTGGAATCCTACTGATTTCAGGGCGTCGCCGAATTCGAATCCGTAGCGTGCTTGTGATAGGGGGAGGTAGGTGTCGCCGTAGGAGTAGGCGAGGAGCCAGAAGATGATGGGCGCTGTTATGAGGTTGACGAGCACGCCACCTACCATGACGAGCAGTCGTTGCCAAGCGGGTTTGGCACGGAACTCCCATGGCTGCATAGGTTGCTTGAGTTGGTCGGTGTCCATGGATTCGTCGACCATGCCAGCAATCTTGACGTATCCGCCGAGAGGGATCCATCCTATGCCGTATTCGGTGTCGCCTTTTTTGAATTTGAAGAGCGAGAACCAGGGGTCGAAGAAGAGGTAGAACTTTTCGACTTTAATGCCGAAGAGTTTGGCGAAGGTGAAGTGTCCTGCCTCGTGGGTTATGACGAGGATGGAGAGGCTAAGGAGGAGCTGAAGGATTATGACGAGGATATCCATTGGTTAAGTTGAGAGATTGGCGACGATGCCAAACACGCAAAGTTAACGAAAATATGTGTGAAATAGGCGATATTGGGGAGTGTGGTGGGGTGTCAGTCGTCTATTTCGACTTTGGCGAGCCCTCCTTCGCTTGTCTCTTTGTAGAGTGAGGGCAGGTCGTGGCCTGTTTGTTTCATAACCTCTACGACATGGTCGAAGGATATGCGGTGCCGTCCGTCGGAGAATGTGGAGTAGAGGTTGACGTCGAGGGCTCGAGCGGCGGCGTAGGCGTTGCGCTCGATGCAGGGTATTTGGACCATGCCGCAAACGGGGTCGCAGGTCATGCCGAGGTGGTGTTCGAGACCCATCTCGGCGGCGTATTCTATTTGCGTTGTGCTGCCACCGAATAGTTGGTTGGCGGCTGCGGCGGCCATTGCGCAAGCTACGCCCACTTCGCCTTGGCATCCGACTTCTGCACCGGCTATTGAGGCATTTTCTTTGACGATGTTGCCTATTAGTCCGGCGGTGGCGAGTGCTCGCATGATGCGGGTGTCGGAGAAGTCGCGGGTTTTGGCGAGGTGGTAGAGTACGGCGGGCAGTACGCCACAAGAGCCGCATGTTGGTGCTGTCACGATGCGCCCACCGCCGGCGTTTTCCTCGCTCACGGCGAGAGCGTAGGCGAAGACGAGGCCACGGCTCTGGAGGTTGGGTTTGGAGCCGCTGGAGCGGTAGAAGTAGGCTGAGGCTTTGCGTCGGAGGTGGAGAGGGCCTGGGAGGACGCCCTCGTTCTCGAGGCCGTTGTGTATGGCGGATTTCATGGCGTCCCATACTTGTGCGAGGTAGTCCCAGAGGTCGTGGTCTTCGTAGTCGTTGACGTACTCCCAGTAACTTTTGCCGGTGTGGCTGCACCAGTGGATGATGTCGGTCATGTGTGTCAGAGGGTATATGTCGGGTGGTTGCCATTGTCCACCGGATTGGGAGCCGTCGCTAAGAGCTCCGCCCCCGATGCTGTATACACGCCATGAGTCGATTGGGTTGTTATTGGCGTCGAAGGCTTTGAAGTCCATGCCGTTGGTGTGGAATGGGAGGATTGTCTCGGGGTGCCATAGGATGTTGGTGGGGGCGGAGGGCGACAGGGCTTCGAGGATGGCACGGTCGGTGAGGTGTCCACGTCCTGTCGCGGCGAGGCTGCCGTAGAGGGTCACCTCGAAGTGCCGGGCGTCGGGGTGGCGTTCGAGGAACAGCTCGGCGGCACGACGTGGGCCCATGGTGTGGCTGCTTGAGGGGCCATTGCCGATGCGGAAAATCTCTTTGATGCTCTTCATTGTGGGTGGGGGTTAGTGTGGAATAAAGATAGGGATTAAAGGCGGAATGCGCAAGAGGGGACGTGTTTGGAGAAAGGCTAAGGGATGGCGGGAGATGGCGTTCGTCACTCATACGACTGTGGAATGGGCGTTGCGGGAGGGTGAGAGGGGTGGGATATTTGCGGAAAGAGGAAGGAATTGGAGAATTGACATTGACCGAAAATAGCGGGAAAATTGTTTATACTTCAAGGAGAGACGAAAAAGGGCGATTGTGGGGTATACGACGGTATGATGGGCGTTGTGGGAGGGTGTTGTGTGGGGATATTTGGAGAAAGGTGGTAAAAATGGCGCATAAACATTGTCGTGGAGAGCCATTTGTTGTTTTACGAGAGAGCGGTGTTGAGTTGTGTAGCATCCGCGGAGCATTGTTGTAGCATTGTTGGAGCATGCACGGAGCATGCAAGGAGCATATAAGCCCCATTTTGGGGTTGTCGTGGTGGTGAGGTTAGAATGCTTCGCGGATATTGAAGTATATGGCCTTATCGCCGCGTTGAGACAGTCCGGCGTCGAGTCGTAGGTTGAGGCCTTTGCCTGGGAACACGGCGAGGCGCAGTCCGGCACCGCACATCAGGTGGACGTGTGAGATGAGGGTGGCGGGTGTGTGAGTGACGTTGCCTACGGCGGTGAATAGTGTGCCGCCTATGCGCCAGAACAGTGGGGCGCGGAACTCGGCTTGCGCGAGCCAGGCGGCGCGGTCGAGGTATTTGAGGTTGTGGCCTATGGCGCGTCCGAGTCGTGTGCCGGCGCATGTGGCGAGTTTTGGGAAGGGTATGTCGTGTCCGAGACGGATGTCGGCGAAGGCATGGAGTGCGAGGACTGAGGAGCGTATGGGGAGGTAGCGTCGGGCGTCGAGGGATAGCGCGGCGTAGGGTGAGGCGTGGGACAGTCGGGAGTAGGCGAGGAGCCGCAGACGGGAGAATGAGCCTCGTGAGGGTGATAGGGTATTGTCGCGGGAGTCTATGCCGAGTGTTAGTCCTATGCCGAGGTTATGGCCGGCGGAGGATGTGGTGAGGGAGAGGGCGGTCAGTGAGTCGGATGGGGTGGGGGAGATGTTGGAGAATGAGTAGTGGTCGAAGTCGAGTGACAGTCCGAGTCGGAGAGTCGGGAGGCGGTTGAGTCCTTTGAGGAGGTCGGCGGTGAGTAGTTGTCGTCGGTAGTTGTATTGAGCTATGGGGAGTTTGTGAGATTGGTTGCCGATGGTGTAGAGGTCGTCGGGTTGGTGTTGGGACTCGAATTTGAGGGTCAGGTCGAGGTTATTGTTGAAGAACAGGTCGGCGTCGCATTGTATTTGGAACATGCGTTTAGTGGAGACGAGGGCGGATGGGGTTATGGTTATGGGACGTGGCAGGCGAGCTGTGTGTAGCTGGAGCATGGGCATTATGCCTATGGCGAGTCCGGAGCGAGAGGAGTAGGCGGCGGCGGGGTATAGGGCGAGTGAGAGTTTGGGTTGTGTGATGGTCAGGGCGTCGAGGATTGACTCTGCCAGTTGAATTACGTTGTTGGCGGCGCGTAGGGGCAGTGGGATGGTGTCGTGCGCCTGTGGGCGGGCGTGGAGGGGTGTGAGGAGTAGGATTAGGAGAGCGAGCAGGCGGGGCATGTGTTTAGTAGTAGCCTTGGTCGATTAGGAGGACGACGTTCTCGAGGTTTTTATCTTCGCCCAGTGGGTCGTAGTGCGTCTTGAGGTTAGAGCCGAAGAGGCAGGCTATTCCTTGCCACCAGAAGGCTTTGAATCCGCCTTTGAGGGTGTGGATAAGTTCGTAGCTGGTATGACCTGTCTCTCGGTCGACGAGTTTGATTAGGATACGTCCTTGCTTTATGGTGAGGTGTTTGAGCCGGGTTTCGTATTTTTTGAAGAGGTAGACCTCTTTACGGTCGATGAAGGCTTGTTGTTCTTCGGGGGTTTGGAGCATGGCGAGGGTGTCGTTGATGAAAGTCAGCTCGCGTGCTATAAGCCGGGCGTAGGGTAGAGCTTTTTTGACGTTGTAGACATAGCGGGTCCATTTACGTCGCTGTCGTTCGTTTTTGAACTTGGCTCGAGCGAGTATTTGGACTTCGCCGAGGCGGACGTCGGGGATGGTGTCGCCATTGATGATATGTGCACGGACGAGAACGTTGCGGTGGGAGTTTTGCGCATGCGCCGCGGGGCCAGCTATGAGGAATGCCGCTATGAGGAGAGTTATGAAGGCGATTGCGCGAGGCATGGCGTTATTGTGTGATAAAGGATTTGAGGGTGTTTATTTCGGTGGGCCATAGGGAGTCGTCGGGGGTTTCGAGGATGAGTGGGATATTGTCGGTTCGTGGGTCTTGTATTAGTCGGCGGAATGTGTCGATGCCTATGGCGCCTTGTCCGAGTGGTGCGTGACGGTCGACCTTAGAGGCGAGTGGTTTGAGGGAGTCGTTGAGGTGCATGCCGCGCAGGTATTGCGGGCCTATGAGGGAGTCGAATTCGGACCAGAAGTCGTTGTAGCCCTCGGGTGACGCTATGTTGTAGCCGGCGGCGAAGGTATGGCAGGTGTCGATACATACTCCGATGCGTGAGGTGTCGTTGACCCTCTCGATGATGTGTGCTATATGCCAGAGTGCGAAGCCCATGTTGGAGCCTTGCCCGGCGGTATTCTCGATGACGAGAGTGACGTCTTGGGTCTCGCTCAGGACGATGTTGAGGCTATCGGCGATGAGGTTGAGGCAGTTGTGCGGGTCGGTTTCTTTGAGGTGGCTTCCTGGGTGGAGGTTGAGCATGGAGAGGCCGAGGGCGTGGCAACGTCGTGACTCGTGGATTAGGGAGTTGACGGACTGAAGGCGTTTTTGGTTGTCGGGGTTGCCGAGGTTGATTAGGTAGCTGTCGTGTGGGAGTATTTGTTTTGGGGAGAAGTGGAATTGCGCGCAGTTATCTTTGAAGGCTTGGATTTCGAGTTGGTCGAGGTCTTTGGCGAGCCATTGACGTTGGTTTTTGGTGAATAGAGCGAAGGCGGTGGCGTTTATTTGGTGGGCGTTTATGGGGGCGTATTGGACGCCTCCGTTGGCACTGACGTGAGCTCCGATATATTTCATGGTGGGTGCGTATTGTGGGTTGTAGTTCAAAGATAGGGATAAAAGGTGAGACGTGAGGTGTTTGTGGGATGTTTTTTGAGTGGAGTTGTGGTGTGTGTGTTACTTGGGGAAGAAGAGTTATCTTTAGGGCAAAATATAGAAGAAGACATGAAAGAGTTGGATGCTAAGCGGATAGAGGAATTCATGGGGTTCATGGGATATGGGAAGCCGCATGACCCGTTGGTGGCGGTGGTTCGGTCGGATGGTATGGGAGGTGTGAAGGAAGAGGAGTATAGGGTGAATTATGGTTTTTATGCGTTGTTTTTGAAGAACACGAAGAGTTGCGTGATAAACTATGGGCGTACGGAGTATGACTATGACGAGGGGGCGATAACGAGTTTCGCGCCTGGTCAGACGGTCACGGTGTCGCCTGTGGCGGGTAGCAGGCCGAGTATGGTGGGTTTGTTGTTTCACCCTGATTTGCTGCATGGTACGGATTTGGAGCGGCGGATGAGGGAGTATGGTTATTTTGCGTATTCGAGTAACGAGGCGTTGCATCCGAGCTCGGAGGAGCGAGCTAAGGTACGTGAGTGTCTTGGCGCGATAGAGGAGGAGGCCGGGAGGGAGCATGACCGTGTGTCGCGGAGGATAATCGTGGGGCATATCGAGGTGTTGCTGGACTATTGTTTGCGGTTTTATGAGCGTCAGTTTGCGAGTCGTGAGACGTTGAACCGTGATGCGGTGAGCAGGTTTGAGACGTTGCTTGACAGTTATTTCGAGGAGGGACGGGCGGAGAGTGAGGGGTTGCCGACGGTATCGTATTTCGCTGACAAGATATGCCTTACGGCTAATTACTTTGGTGACATGGTGAAGCGACAGACCGGGTTGAACCCTAAGGAGTTGATAAACCGAAAGGTTGTGACCTTGGCTAAGAGCCGGATGGTGGAGCCGATGGCCACGGTGAAGGGTACGGCCTATTCACTTGGTTTTCAGTATCCTCAGCACTTTGTACGTTTTTTCAAGAAGGAGACGGGTTTGACTCCTACCGAGTATGCCAATAGTGTAGGGTAGAGGCATGGGGCGGATAGACATTGAGAGGGCTCTTGCGGAGCACGGGGTGAAGCCCACGGGCAACAGGTTGATGGTGGCGCGTGTGCTGAGCGAGGCTGTGCGTCCGTTGTGCCTGGGGGATATTGAGGGTATGCTGGAGACGGTCGATAAGAGCAACATTTTCCGAGCGTTGACGTTGTTCAGGGAGCGGCGGCTGGTGCACGTGATAGAGGACGAGACGGGCGTGCTTCACTATGAGATGTGCACGCATCATGGCGAGGGCGACGACGACGACTTGCACGTTCACTTCTACTGTCGACGATGCCACCGTATGGAGTGCCTGCCGGGAGTCATGATACCGGCGATAGGCCTGCCCGAGGGCTACGCCATGGAGAGCATAACCTACATTGTGAAAGGAGTATGCCCCCATTGCGCGGCCAAGGGCGATTAGGCGTGCGGCGTCAGGCACGTAGCGCACGCATGGCGTTGAGCACGGCGAGGATCGTCACCCCGACATCGGCGAACACCGCCAGACCCATGCCCGCTATGCCGATTGTGGCGAGGATAAGCACGACAACCTTGATGCCTATGGCGAATACGACGTTCTGACGTGCTATGCCGAGGATGCGTCGTGCCATGCGTATGGCTTGAGACACCTTCGAGGGGGCGTCGTCCATGAGCACCACGTCGGCCGCCTCTATCGCCGCGTCGCTGCCCATAGCTCCCATGGCTATACCCACGTCGGCACGGGTGAGCACGGGGGTGTCGTTTATGCCGTCGCCGACGAAGGCGAGGGTGCGGCGGCGTGGCACCTTGTGTAGTAGCCGTTCGAGGTGTGCGAGTTTGTCGGCAGGCATGAGGTCGGCGTGCCATTCGTCGATGTTCAGCGTGTGGGCTATATCGTCGGCCACTTGTCGTCGGTCGCCGGTGAGCACGACGGTGTGGTCCACGCCCAGTTGCTTCAGTTGTGCTATGGTGCCGCGAGCGTCGGGCTTCAGTGTGTCCGATACCACGATATGCCCGGCATAGGAGTTGTTGATGGCGATGTGTACTATCGTGCCGTGGTGTGAGTGGTTGTCGGTGGGTATGCCGAGGCGCGACATTAGCTTGTCGTTTCCTACGGCTATGGTGTCGCCGTCGATATTGGCGGTCAGTCCGAGTCCGGCGAGTTCATGTTGGTCCGATATGTTGTCGGCCGATAGTGGCGTGTGGCAAGCCTCGGCGAGCGCGGTGGCTATGGGGTGGGTGGAGTGCCGTTCCACTTGCGCCGCGATGTCGAGCAGCTCCGTCTCGGTCAGCGATGTCGGGCAGACCAATGTCACCTCGAACGACCCTTGGGTCAATGTCCCGGTCTTGTCGAACACCACCGTATGCAGATTAGCAAGCGAGTCTATAAACGACGACCCCTTGATTAGTATCCCCCTCCTGCTCGCGCCACCTATACCCGCAAAGAAGGTCAACGGCACAGATATCACAAGAGCGCACGGGCACGATATGATCAGGAACGTCAACGCACGAGCGACCCACGTGGCAAGCGTCGCCACATAACCCGCCGACGAGAACAAGGGCGGCACGAATGCCACAATCAACGCCAACCCCACCACTATCGGCGTATACACGTGCGCAAAGCGGGCTATGAACGACTCACTGCGCGACTTATGCCCGTCGGCATCCTCCACCAGACGCATCACCTTAGCCACCGTCGAGTCCGCATACACCTTGTCCACACGCACCCTGACCACCCCGCTCGTGTTGATGCACCCCGACAACGCCTGCGACCCCACGGTTATGCTCCGCGGCTCGCTCTCCCCAGTGAGCGCCACAGTGTTAAGAGCCGACACCCCGGCAACCACCGTCCCATCCGTAGGCACACGCTCGCCAGGCTCCACCACCACCACGTCGCCAACACTAAGCTCCTCGGGCGGCACGTCCTCTTGCGAGTCGCCACGCACCACGTGAGCCACCCCCGGCTTCATCTCCATCAAATGCGATATTGAGTCGCGGCTACGATCCTGCGCATACTCCTCGAAGCACTCCCCTATCCGGAAAAACAACATCACGAACACCGCCTCTGGCATCTCGTTCGACCCCTCCGGCATATACGATATGCCAAACGCCCCAATCGTGGCTATGCTCATCAGCAAATCCTCGCTAAACAACTCCCCATGCGCCGCCTTCGCGATGGCCTCGCCCACAACCTCAGCCCCCACCACGAGATACGGTATGGCATAGATCATCGTCAACAACCACAACGGCACCTGCCACACACCGTCCACCACCATCGCCACAGCGAGCAACACCGCCGCGACCACTATCCGCACGATATCCTTCTTCATACTTTATTCCTTTTATCGTCAACGCGAAATAAGCGTTCGCCACGTGCAACTGGGTTGCAAACTTCTCCCACCCACAACCGCCCCTAAATCGCCGCAACTCCTACCAAACTTCCACCAAACTCCTCCAACGATTATTCAACGAAGCATAAATGAAGCATACCCGAAGCATCACGACCCGATCCCATTTCCTCGTGAAACTCCAAAAAAATCCCTCAACGCCGATTTTTCACCAATCCTACACCCTTTCTGCAAATCCGCCACACTCCCGCCACGCCCGCATCGCCCACTTTACGCCCGTGAGTGTGACGAATACCCCCACCCTGCGATTCATTGTTCAATCAGCAAAAAACATGCCCCGCGTCACCCACCCGCCACCCCCCACTG